>JANYDF010000159.1 GCA_025359905.1 Rhodospirillales bacterium | reverse complement strand
CCGGCGCAGCGCGAGACCCGGATCGGCCGAATTGAGCGCTTGCGTGGCGCTGCTCACGAGGTCGAACTCGCGCGATGCATTGTCACGCGAGTCGACAATGGTCGGCGTCGCCGGATTGCTGCCCGCGTGAAAATCCGCTTCCAGTTGCGCGATGAAGTCATCCACCGCCGAGTTGCCGCGCTCCAGCTCGAACACCCCGTTCCAGCCCTTCGGCAGTTCCGCGCCCAGTTGCACCCCGTCGATGCGGTCCACCCGCACCGAGGCGGTGTGCTGCCGCGCCTCGAACCCGGTCACATGTGTCAAATCCACCCGCCCATACGCCCCCAGCACGACCACTTGGCAGTCGCGCCCCACCGAAAACATGCTGCCCGACATGAACAATCTCCCGAATGAGTGATGTTAGGCCGCCAGCGCCGCGCCCAAAGCATGCGCCTGCACTTGCACGGTCTGTCCGCCTTCGATGTTGACGATGAATTTCTGGTTGATCGCTTGGTAAAGCACTTGCGCGTCAGACTGCACATAGCCCAGCCCGGTGCGGCTTGGCGGATTGTTGCCGGTATCGCAGATCACGCTGAACGGCAGGCTGCCATCGGTGCTGCCGAGCAAGCCCTGGCTCAGCATGTTTTGTAAAAAGCTCAGTTGCGTAGCGCGAATGCGGCGGAACAGATCGGCGTTGATCACCTGTCCGACATAACGCCCCATGCCCTGCGCCAGCGTGGCGGCCAGATAGTTGGTCAGCCGCGTGTAGTTGTCGCCGTTGGTGGCAGCATTGCTCGACGCATTGAACCCGCCGCGCACGCCCCAGAACGCGCCGCCCGGCTGCGGATTGGCAATCACGTCGATGCCCGCTTGCAACAGCGCCGCCAGATCGGCAGCGGCATAGCTGGTGCTCTGCCCGGTGCCCGGCGCGCCGCTGCGCTGGCTGCCCGCCACGCCATACAGCGGCTTGTTCAGGCTGCTCTGCTCAGGGCTCAAATTCGCCAGCCGGCCAGCGGCAAAACCTTGCGGACTAACCAGCCGCAGCACCGCGTTGACCGGATCGTTCCACCACACCCAGTCGCCGAACATCAGCTTGCAGGCATAGGAATCCAGCCCCGCCGACTGCTTGGCGGCCACCGCACTGGCGATATTGTCGCCGGCCGGGCCGGTGAGGATCATATACACGCCCTCGGACAGCCCGAACCCCGCCTGCGTGGTCCACTGGCTGCTGTCGTCGCCATCGGCCAGCAGCGCCAGACTGCAACCTTGGCCACGCAGCGCATACATGCCGCTGCGCGGCGGCACATCGACGCCGATCAAATTGCTCGCGGTCACCCCGGCCGCCCCGTCGCTGCCCGGCGTGCCGCCGCTGAAGCTGATCGCAAACGCGGCAGGCGTGGCCGTTGTGCCGAATGCATTCGCGGTCACCACGGCGCTCGGCCCGCGCTGCGGCCCCTGCCCGGCATTCACCGCCGCCGCCAGGGCCTGCCAGAAAGCGGCGCCCGCGCCTGCGATGTTATCGAACACTTCCGGCTGCACGCCCGGTAGCGCCACGGTCAGCCGCCAGGTGCCCGCTTTGCTGCCAGGCGTCAGCGCCGCCGTGATGGCGTTGCCAAGGCTGCCGGTATAGCGCGCGGTGAACACGAAGCTGGTCAACGGCAGCGTTATGTGGGCAGCAGTGTCGCTGCCGTCGGTCGCGCGCACGCAGCGGAAGTTTTGCGCCCCCTGCTGCACGGCCGCGGCGACTTGCGTGCCCATGTCGTACTTGCGCGCCGCCAGCGGCCCGAACGCGCGGGCATAATCGGCCATGCTGGCGACAATCACCGGCTGGCCTACCGGCCCCCAGCTGGCGCTCCCGACCACGCCGATCACATCGGTCGGCACGCCATTCAACGTCAGATTCTGCGGCGGCACGATCTGCACATACAAGTCCGGCACCACCAGTGCCGTGGTGTTCACGCTGCCCTGCTGCACGATCGGCATGCGATGCATCCTTCAACTGTTGAATCAGCTCAATGTCGCAGCGCCACCCGGCGCCTGTGTGGCGATGCCCACCGCCATGCGCGGCAGCGTGCTGGCGATCGTGGTGGCATACTCAACGCTGTAGACCAGTTCGCGCCGGTACAGCGCCGCATCCTCCCAGCGGTCGGAAACAGCCGACGACACCGCCAGCAACCGCCCGCTGGTGCCATCCGCCAGCGCCAGGAAGCCGATACCCGACAGCGCCGCATCGATGGCACTGCCCACGGCGTCACGCGTCAACGGATCGGCACACCAGCACGTGATCTTGAAATGCCGCTGCTGGCGCCGCGTTGTCCGCAGCACCGGCGCGTCGGCTTCCACCCGCGCCAGCAGCCGCCGCGCATTCGGCACGGCAAGTACCGCGCCGTCGGCGTGCGCTGCACGCTGCGGCAACAGCAGCCGCGCCAGCGCCGCCGCCACGCAGTCTGGTGTATCGCCCGGCCTGGTACGATACGCCGCCGCCGCGCACCCGGCGATGACGGCCGCCACCTGACCCTCCAGTGCTGCACCGGAGAATGTGACGGTCCAGCCAGTCACACTGGCATGCAGCGCCGCCGCAACCGGCGTGCTCAGCACCTCGCCGCTCCAGCGCGTGGTAACCTCGCCGCCGTCCAGCGCGGTAATCGACACATTGCTGTACCCGGCGGCAAGATCGGCGTCCAGCGCGGCCGGCAGCGGCCAGCCGCGATAGATGCGCGCCACCGCGCCCGGCACCGCGCAAGGCGCTGCCAGCCCGCCCGGATACAGCGCTGCACCGGCAAGTCCGGCAAGCGCCACTTCAACGTCCGATTGATCCGCCATCAGCTTGCCGCCTGTTTCATGTGCAGCCGCCAACCGAGCGCGGTCAGTTCCGCCCCCGCGATCACCGCCGCGCGGCCCAGATCGTCATGCGCCACGTCGCCAGGCTTCAGCACAACCGGCGTTGTTGGCAGCAACACTGCCCAGCCGCCCAGCAGTCCCGGCGCATCGCCCGGCAACATGCCGCGCCCGCCCGCGCCTGCCCCCAGCACGCTGGCCGGCCACGCGGTCAGCAAGGGTTGCAGCGTGGCGTCTAGCACACCCACATACCGGTTCATTCCGGCCAGCGCCGGCCCCGCCGGGCGCGCCAGCGTCAGCGTGCGATTGGTCTTCACGCACAACACCGGACCCAGCCTCGGCTGTGCGGCGATGAAGAATGTGCCGTCGGCGCCGCGCAGATAGTCGCCCGGCAGGGTGTAAGCCGCGTCGAACACGCCCTGCCACAAAGCCTCGCCGTGCTCGGCCGCCACCGCGAAGCCGCGCCGATGCGCGAACGCCGCTGGCAGGCGCAGGATGCGATTGGCGGGCGTCAGCGCCGCGCCGGTGCCGCTCGGGCGATACAGGTCGCACCAATCGCCCACCGCACGCGCCGCCAGCCCCAGGCCGCGCCGGATGGCGTCCGGCACCGCTTGCCCCGGCAACATGCTAAACCACCAGCGTCAGGCTGCCATCGCCCAAGCCGGGGCCGGGCGGCACGCCGAGGAATGCGCACAGCCGCCGCCGCCAATCGTCGAACAGCGCCGCCCGCTCACGCAACTCGGCCGGATTGCGCGTCCACACCGCTGCTTGCGCGGTGTCGAGCCGCGAACCCGCATCGGGCACGGCACCTTCCAGCGTGGCCAGCGTGGCAAGATAGCCGTTCACCACAGCTTCTTCGGCCGCCGCCAGATTGTTCAGCCGGTATTCCAGCAACCCATAGGCCTGGAAGAACCGCCAACCCTGCCCGCCGCTTGCCCCGGCACCATACGCGGGATAGCCGCAGAAGCGCCGCGCGTCGGTCTTTTGTGCATCGGTGAAGGACATGGCAGGCTCCAAGCTGTTGGCACGCACGCGCCGCCCCAGCTTGCGCCGGGGCGGCCTCGCCGGTTAGCCGGCGTGCTCCACCATCACCGCGCGCTTGAACGATGCGTTGGTGGCGGTGGGAATCGTGGCCGGGTTGGTCGTGGTGTCGCTCGGCGTGCAAAACCCGCCGATCCAGTACCAGCTTTGCGCGATGATCTGCTGCAACCGGTCAATCGGCTCGCGCGTCACCATCGCCACACCATCGACAATGGCGACGATGCTATCCTTCGGCGCCACGTCGGCGGTGGCCATGCCGGCGAAGTCGCCCTCGATCAACGCCCCCTTGCCGCACACGATCGGGCGGCGGATCAGCCCGCCAGCGACAGCAGGGTTGGCCGTGACATAGGCTTCCGTGGTCGGCACGAAGCGCAGCCCCAGGAAGTCGTTGACCATGCCGCGCTTGAACACCTGGTTGGTGCTGGTCGCCCCGGTGAACAACTGGCGGAACGCGCTGTCGCCGAACAACTGCCGCGCGCTGATCGGGTCGAGATAGCAGTTGTAGGCGCCATCGATCTCCGGCACTGCGTTCTGTCGCAGCACCGCCACCGCATTCAGCAGGCAGGCCATATCCAACTGATCGCTGGCCAAAATCTGCGCGGTGTTGGTGCGGCTGTTCGGCCGCACCACGCTGCTGCCGGTGGCCGCCGAGACGGTGTTGTTCAAGGTAGCATCGGCCACCGTCACCGAACTGGCAAACGTCAGCACGCCCGACACGCCGCCCGGCGCGGTCGAAACATTGCTGCCATCGGCCACCGCCCCGGTCAGCGTATAGGCATTCGCCCCCACCGTCACCGTCAGCGGGTTGCCGGCGCCCACCGCCACCTGCACGCCATTGACGAACGCGGTGGTGAAACCGCGAATGTCATCGACGGCAACGGCAGGTCCGGCCGAGGATAGCGTGACGCGCACACGGGTGTTTCCGGCGAAATACGCCGGGAACAGCGCGTTGCGCGCCAATTCGTCCAGGCTGCGCGCCGCCTGCTCGCCGTTGATCGCGGCGTTCAACAGGAACTGGCTGGCAATGCCGACGCGGCTGGTCACCATGTTCAGATCCATGGTGGCGGCATAGTGGTTCAGCGTGATGGTGTATTGCTCCACGCCATAGCTGCCCGGTGTCAGCCCGTTATCCAGATTGGTGTTGGTGGCAGCGGCCAGCGGCACAGTCACCGACGGCTTGAGCCCAGCGCGGGTCTTGGTCAGCGTCTCGCCGATGCCCACCGAGAACTCCTCGCGGTCGGCCACCGCGCGATAGCCCAGGCGGCTGTGCAGGGCCGACTGGAATTCACGGTCCAGGAAGCCCTGTTGAATGATCGGCTGCAAAGCGGCGGGGAAATTGGAAATGCCCATGGTGTGTCCTCTCGTTGCAGGAAACGGGCACGCCAAAACGCCGCGCCCTTGGCAGGGCGCGGCGCAATACAGCGTGTCGAAGGCGAACGGCTTAGCGGTGCGCGGCCAGGAACGGGCTCATGTGAAAACTGGCCTGCGCCACACTATAGGCATGCGCCGCGCCCACCGGGCAGGCGCGGCGCGATTGGCAGCCGTGGCTGGCGCAATCGGCGGTCTCGGCAAACGCCGCACAGCGCGGCACGTCGTAGCGGCCCGGCGCAAACGCCCCCACCGGGCACGCCGAAAGACATGGCTGCGTCACGCAACTCTCGCAAGGGCTTGCCACCGGCGCACGATCCGGCAGCGGCAGCCGCCCCCGCAGCGCCAGCGCGCCGCGATAGCTGTGCCATAAACCCCAGTCCGGATGCAGCAAGATGCCCAGCGGCGAGGCGAATACCGGCTCGGCACGCATTGCCCAGCGTTGAAACGCCAGCCACGGCGGCCCGCCGAACGGGTACAACGCCACACCGTCAACCGCTGCCGCCAGCGCGCCAATCACCCGTTGCGACCAGCGATCCAGCGGGGCAGGCTGCCCGTCGCGCGCCTCAGCCGAGGCGGCGAAGGCGTCCCAGCCCAGGTTTGGCACTAAGCCCAGGCTTGGCACGAAGCCCAGCAGCGCCAGCGTGCCCACCGCGGTGCCATCCGGCAATGGCGGCACACCGTCCTCGGGCAGCGGGTGAAACGCCCCGCGCCACGCCAGCCCGGCGCGCGCGGCCATGCTTTGCACATCCATAGCGCCAGTCTGCCACCGCGCCGCGCGGTGCGCCAGTCAGCGCCGCCGCAGCAACTCGGTGCGCGCGGCCTGCCATTCCTCGTGGCCCATCTCGGTGGCCAGCTTGGCGCGCGGCGGCTGCGCGCCGGGGGCTTGCGCCACCGACGAGGACGACACCGCGCCGAACAGCCACGGCTTGGCGCGCCGCATGTCGCGCAACAGCGCCGCCGCCCCCTGCACCGCACCCGCGTCATCGACCACGATCGTGCTGGCATCGAGCAGTTTCAGCCCGTCCAGATCGACCATTCCAGCGCGCACCGCCTCGGTCTTCAGTTCCGCCTGCACCACGCGGGCGCGGGCGGTGGCTTCCACGTCCAGCAGCCGCGCCTCCAGCGCCGCCGCGCGGGCCGCGAGTTCGGCGTTTGGATCAACGATGTCTTCGTTCATGCCCGCTCCCGTGCGATCAGTGCCAATTCGGCGGCGACGTCCTCGATGTCATACACGTCGGCAATCGACTTTACCGCCGTCTCACGGCTCAATTGTCCGGATGCCGTCAGCGTCTGCAAGGTTGCCGCATCGCGCTGGCGGTCCTCGGCGTCCGGCGGATACCAGCGCGGCCAGCGCAACGAGATGCGCGCATCGCTGGGCAGCGGCTCCAGCGCCACACCGCGCACCGTCAGCGGATAGATGGCGCTGGCCCGCACGATCATGTCGGCCAGTTGCAGCAGCGCGCCGCCGTAGCTCACCCGCAGATTATCCGCCAGCCAGATCAGCCCCTGGTTCATCAATTCCAGCGCCCGCCCGCTTTGCGGCGCGCTCAGCCGGTCGGCACTGGCGCGGTTGCCGTGCACACCTTCCAAGGCGAGCTCACGCAAGAACCGCACATACTCAATCACCGCCGCCGCCGCCGTGCCGCCAATTTCCAGCAACTTGGCGTCGCCCTTCTCGCTCACCACCAGCGCATTGCCGGCGCCGCGCACCATCTCGCCGTCGATGCCCGCCGGTTCGCGGATCAGCAAGGTGGGGTCTGACGAATATTTCAACCCGCGCCCGGCCTGCGACAATTGGTAGTCGATCTCGATGCCGGTTTCGATGGCCGGGCGGAAGGTGCAAGCGCCATCGATGTCGTCGCCGCCCGGCAGATTCTTCACCCAGGCCAGCGGCACAAATCCCAGCCCATGCCGCACACTGCGCGCCGCATCCACCAGCACCGGCCGCCCGGCGCTGACCGGCGAGGGCACGAACCAGGTCTCGGCCTGATCGTCCCAAACCCGCTGGAACCAGTAAATCTGCGCCGGATCGGCAATCTCGAAACCCTGCGCCAGCAACGCCGCACCGGCCACCTTGTAGCACTCGGTCACGCTGGCCAGCATATCCGGCGCTTCGGCCTGCCAGCGCGGCGTCAGAAACGCCGTTGGCAGCACACGAAACAGCACCCGGCCGCGCAACACCTGCATCAGCACCGCAACACTGCCGACACTGCCGCGCAACGCCGCTTCCAGCATTGCCGCATTCAGCCCGCTGTCGCGCGCAATGTCCGCAAGCGCCGCGCGCACCCGCGCATCGGCGCATTCCAGCGCCGGGAAATGTCCCTCGCCAAACACCAGACTCAGCGAATCGTCCACCACGATGCGCGCCAGCGGATAGCGCACGCTCGGCCGGCGGCGGCGCAGCGGAATATACGCCCCGTCCGCGCCGCGCTCGTCATGAAACGCATAGGGCAACGCATCGTACAGCCGCCCCTCCAGCACGCGGTTCAGCACATCCAGCCGCGTGGTGCGGGCAGGATAATCTGGGTCGGCCGGGATCAGGGCGCAGATGGTGTCGAACATGGGTCCGTCCCGTGTTGTGGGGGCCGCAAGATCATTGACAATGCCGGGTGTGTCCGTAAATTCCGCAATCCACGGAGAACCCGTCATGTCCGTCGAAGCCGTCGCCAGCTTTACCGCCAGCAATCTGAAGTCCCCCGGCCCGGTGCTAGACGCCGCCGCGCGCGGCCCGGTGCGGATCACCCGGCGCGGCGAGAGCTTCGTCATTCTGCGCGAAGCCCGGCTGGCCGAATTGCTGGCCGAAGCCGCCGATCCGCGCCCGAAAACGCTCGCCGATCTGGTGGCCGGCTACGATGCGGCCGGCGTCAAGGCCCGGCTGAGCGGCTGGCTGGCCGATGCGCCATCCGGCACGGAAGCATTGTAGCGTGGCACGGCGCGGCGACAGTTTCGCCGGCCAGAATTATGTGCCCACATTGGGCGATATTGTGCATCTCGATTGGTCGCCCGCCGCCGGGCACGAGATGATCGGGCCGCATTACGGGCTGGTGCTGTCGGCCGATTTGTATAATCAGGCCACCGGGCTCGTTATCGTCGCCCCCATAACCTCGAAGGCCGGCAAACTCAGCGGCTTCGAGTTGCCGATCAAGGCTGGCCGGGTCGCGGGCGTCGCCGTGCTGTCATCGCTGCGCGCGCTGGACTACCAGTCCCGCACCATCCAATTCGAACACGGGGGCGACCCCGCTACCACCGCCGAAGCCAATCGGCGGGTGCGGATGATCTTTCCCTAATCGCTCACTGTCCGCCTATTCTGTTTAAGCAGAGCAGCGATTTAACCACAGATGAGAACGGATCATTACCAATAAGCTGACTTCTTTGACACAATCAGCGATATTGACAATCGACAGAACGGGAAACCATTGCTTCCTTATCTGCGTCATCTGTGTCATCTATGGATAAAATCTTCCTACCTTCCCATCAACCCCACCGAAATCCGCCGCGCTGGCGCGTCGGCCAGCATCGCCACCCCCCGCGCCAGCGCGTCCACTTGGTCGTCCTTGCGCCCGCCTGGAAAGTCCCGCAGTTCGTCGAGGAACGCCCGGTTCCACCCCCCGCGCACCAGCGAAACGGCGCCCGCTTCCACCAAGGCCGCCACCGGCCCGGCGCGCTGCAATTTCGATCCCGCCTCCACCGAGGCCACCACGCGAAACCCAGCCAGCCGCCCGGCCAAGTATGCCACCTGTTGCTTGCCCGCCTGACCGGGGTCTTGCGGCAGCCCGATGGCCACGCCGCGTCCGTCCAGCCGCGCGGTTTGCTCGATGGCGCTGGCCACCTCCAGCGGCCCGGCGCGCAGCCGCAGCACGTCCAGCACCGCGTAGCCGCCGCTTTCCATGCGGCCCAGTTTTACCCCCACCGTCCAATCCGGGTCGCGCCCGTCGCTGGCCGCCGTCGCCGCCAGGTCCCAGGCGCGCACCACGCGGCGGCACGCGGGGTCGCTGTCCAGCACGCCGATGCGCCCGGCTTGGAACAGCGCGGTCAAATCCGATTGCGGCGCTTGTTGATACAGCGCCGCCCAGGCGCGCGGCCCCACCGCCAGACGGCGGCGGGCCAGTGCGTCCGCGTTCTCCCATTCCGGCCATAGCGGTTCGCCCGGCTTACGGAACGGATCGCCGTCTCCGGCGATAGCGGGCAGGCATATTTTCCGCCACGCATCGCCGCCTTCCAACAGCCGCCCGGCCAAATCGTCCTCGTGCCAGCGCGTCATCACCAGCACCATGCGCCCGCGCGGCGTCAGCCGCGTGGTCAGATCGGCGCGAAACCAGTCCCACAAGGCGTCGCGGCTGGCGGCACTGTCGGCCTCGGCCTGCGACTTGATCGGGTCGTCGATCACGATCAGCCCCGCCCGGCGGCCCATCAGCGGCCCGCGCACCCCGGTGGCGAAGTAGCTGCCGCCCGCCTTGGTGGCGAATCGGACAGCGGCGCGGTCATCACGCGCCAAAATCCCCTCGGCGGCCCCGTGCTCGCTCAGCACGCCGCGCACCCGGCGGCCGAAATGCGCGCCCAGGCTTTCGGTATGGCTGGCCGCCAGCACGTCGGTGCGGCCCTGGGTCAGCAGCCACCAGGCCGGAAAAATCACGCTGGCATAGGTGCTTTTGGCACTTCCCGGCGGCATCAGCACCATCAGCCGGTCGCAATCGCCCTCGGCCAGCGCGCTCAATTCGTCCATCAGCCAGCCGTGGTGCCGCGCCGGGGTCTGGCCGAGCGGGGTCAGCACCCGGCCGGCGAATTCGCGCAGCGTCATGGTGCCCCCCAACGAAAATCGGCGGCGCCCGAACCCTGGGGTCCGGATACGCCGCCGATCATGCAGGAATATATACCGTTTTCTGGGGCATCCGGGCAAACGGATTCGACAACCTGCATCGTTTTTTTGCGCCGCACCGCAGCACGCAATGTTTGCCGTCGAACTCAGGCAATGCGCGTCACAAGTTAAAGTAACTTCGCAAGACGCCACATTTCGCCCCAATTGCTTGGCCCGGCAAATCAAGCGAAGCAATTTTTATCTGGCGTAGATTGGCCACTGTTGAGGCATCGGATGAAATTATGGGGTTGACCCGGCCCCGCCGAGTTGGTCGAATACATCTCGGGCTTGCCAAGGCTCATTCTCACCGCCGCTGCCGCGATCGCGGGGCCGGTTGGTGTTGCTGTGAAGGACGATGTCGTCTGGCGTGCGACCCCTGATGGCGCATGCAGGTCTTGGTGGGGCCCACGCTCCGGCGCCGTTTGGCCGGAGCGCATCATTGGGGAGTTCACGATGATCGCACGCGCCAGCCGGGCCTTGCCCGGCCTGCTCGTCACGATGCTGCTGGCCAGCCCAGCCTATGCCGCCGCATCGTCAGATAACGCCAGCGAAATTCACGCCGGCCACGCCCGCCATTGCCAGGAGCAGAAACCGGCCTGCGCCGCCGCCGCTCGCGTCAAGACCGCCACCAAGACCATTCGCGCCGCCGCCCATACCGTCCGCCGCCGCAGCAGCGCCCCCACCAGCCTGCCGCAGGCCAACGCCGAAACCCGTCCTGCCCCGCACACGCAAACCACCGCGTTCATCGATGACGGGTTTGCCTACACCGAGGCTGCCCCGGGCAAGCCGGGCTGGAAGCAAAGCGGTGTGGCGTCCTGGTACGGCGGCAGCCGCTGGCAGGGCCACCTGACCAGCAGCGGCACCCGCTATGACGAAACCCAGCTCACCGCCGCCCACGCCACGCTGCCGCTGGGCAGCAAGGTGCACGTGAAGCTGCATAATTCCGAGCGCGACGTGGTCGTCACCATCACCGACCGCCCGGGCACCCGCACCCGGATCATCGACCTCAGCCGCGGCGCCGCCAAGGTGCTCGGCATCCTGTCGCAGGGTGTCGCCATGGTCACGCTGTCGCCGCTGTAGCGCCGAAGCCCCGCCGTAGGCCAGGTGGAACCCATCCTACGGCCGCTTTGCCGTTCTATGGCAGGTTCAACATCCCCATCTGCGCGATGATCGCGTGCGCGTGGCGCGTCGGGTGGGTGTCGTCCCAGAACAAATGCTGGTTCTGCACCGCGAGCGCCGGCGAGCACACCGTGCCCGGCGACAATTGGTTATAGCCGCCGGTCCAGCACGCGGTGGTCACGTCGGTGAAGCCGTAGGCGGCCGGGTTGGCCACCGCCTGATCCACCAGCCCATACGCGCCCAGCATCTTCACATGCGCGCCATAGGTCTGCGCCACCGCCGCCAGCTTGGCGGCCAGCAAGGTATTGAACTGCTTGGCCGCCGCGCTCGCGGCGGCGCTGGCCAGCGCGCCTTTCTTGGTCACGCGCGGGATCTTGCCCAGGTCGGGCACGTTCATCACCAGGAAATGCCGCGCCCCCAGCTTGGCCAGCCCGGACAGGAACAGCGCCGCGTTGCCGGCGGCGGTGTTGATCTGCGCCGCCGCCACCGCTGCGGTGGGGTTCTTGTCCAGAATATCGAACAGGTCGTTGCCGCCGATGCTCAGCGTATACAACGCATTGGCCGGGGCGTGGCCCTTGGTGTTCAGCGCGAACTGCGCCAGTTGCGCCGGCAGATCGAGCGGCGACAGCGTATGCACCGGCGTCGGGCCGGTTTCCGCCCCGCCATAGGCATAATCGCTGCCGCCCAGCAGGCTCGGCTTCAACTGCGCGAAACCCAGCGAGACCGCCATGTCCTGCACCCACACCGGCCCGTTGCTGAACCGGCCGCTGGAATACGGCGGCGAGAACGGCTCCAGATGCGAACTGCCGGCATAGTCGTTGCCTGCGTCCGACAGGCTGTCGCCAAAGGCGAAGAACCCGCTGTAGGTCGCGGCGGCGGCGGCCACGGCAGCGGGGGGCACGCCAGCCAGGGCGGTGGCGGCGGCGAACAAAACGGCGATGGGCTTCATGGCATCCTCAAGAGTGGGTCGGGGCGCGTTCCATCAGGCATGGCCCGCAATTGCGGCGGCGCGATGGCGGCAGGTTAACATTACCTAACCCGAATGCGAGCGCCCTATGGCGGCGCCACCTGCATCACCTGAAACGCAATCTGGTGCGCCAGCGCCACGGCCGGAATGGTCACCTGGGAATTGGCCAGCACCACGACGGCAATCTGGCGATCCGGCACCAGCAGGATTTCGCTGGAAAAGCCAGGCACCGAGCCGTCTTTCTCGACCAATTGCGGCATATTGTTCAGCGTGTCGGCCAGTGTCACCGACCACGCCATGCCCACCCGTCCGGTCTTCTTTGGGCAATACGCCAAATTGGAATTACCCCCGAGGCAGGCCGACTGGGTTTCGGCCGCCTTGAACCCGGCGGTCAGCAACGGCGGCACCGCCACCGCACCGATCACCGGGCTGCCCAGCGCGGCGGCGGCGAACACCGTCATGTCGTTGATGCTGGAGTACAGCGTGCTGGCCGGGGCCCAAACCGACACCGGGTTCATCTCCCCATCGCCCGGCCCCACCGAGACGGTCAGCGGCGGCAGGTAGCCCGCGCCGCCGTCCACCACCGTCACCGCGCTCACTTTGCCGCCCGCGACATGCGCCAGCAGCGTGGCGTCGCGCCCGCTGGCCAGCCTGCCGCCCGCCACCGTCAGCGTGGGGGCCGCCGCCAGGCTGCCGCCAGGACCATACACGTTCACCGCGACGATTTGCCCGCCCGCAATCACCGCCGAAGCCTGGATTTGGTGGCCGGCGATGGCCGGGTTGAAGGTGAAATGCGGTGCCGGGACATAGCCCGCGCCACCCGCCTGCACCGCAATGCCGCTGACGCTGCCGTTCAGCAGCTGCGCCGTGGCCACCGCCCCGCTGCCGCCGCCGCCGCTGATGCTAACGCCGGGCGCGCTGGAATAAGCCGCCCCGGCGCGCGCCACCCCGATGGCGGCGATCTTGCCGCGCACCACCGATGCGCCGCCCCCGGCCAGCGTGTAGCCAACGGCCTGGCTGGCCGCCGGCACGCTCTGCGGCACGCGCAGATAGGTGTTCGTCATGCCGAGCGGTGTGAGGATTTGCGCGGACAGTAAATTGTACCACGCATCCACCGACCCGCTATTCAATGGCCCGTTCGGCGTGGCCAGCAACAAGCCCAGCAGTCCGATACTGAAGTTGGAATACTGGCTCGGTCCCGGCAGCGCGGCCAGCGCCACCGGCGGGTTGACCGTGTAATTCGTGGGTTCGGTATTCTGGAAGAACTGCACGAAATTGGCCATCGGATAGGCCGTCTCATCCGGCGCCTTCGCCGGGGTGCAGCCCGGCACCACGCTTACGCTGCACAGCGGCGCTTGCCGGGCAAAGCCGCCGGTGAAATTGGCCAGTTGCAGCAGCGTCACTTGCTGGGTGGCCAGCGGCAGCGTGCCAAGCTGGGCCGTGAACTGGCCGAGCTTCCGCGACGTTGTGAGTTGCTTGGCCGCCACCGCCTGCCCGAGCAGGTTGGTGGTGAAGACTTTGCTGATCGAGGCGATATCGAACAGCGTATCGGTGGTCACCGGGGCGCCGGTGCTGGCATTATTCGTGCCCGCGTTGGCGATGCCGTATGCGAACGACTGCAACACCGGGTTCATTGCCGGACCCGGCGTCACCACGCCGACCGCGACGCCTTCGGCCAGCCCGGTCTGCACCAAATTGCCCGCCAACTGATCGACGATCTGCTGCACCGCAGGCGCTGCCGCCGCTAACGCCGGCACGACGCCCAATACGGACACGCACCCATACCAAGCCGCAATATGGCCCCAGCGCATTCGCGCCTCCAAGGCCGTTCCTTGCGATGTCACTGGCGCCGGCGGCCTAGAGCAGAATGATGAACTTTTCGTGAAGCCGCAACCAGGGCGCTGACTTTTTCGTGAGCATTCAACCGCCGGGCCGCCATCCGTATGGCCACTTATGTCTAACGTGTTCCAGTTCGCTCGCGAATCCGGCGCAATTCCCGGGCAGTCGCTTCAGGCAATTAAAACGACCTGCCGAGCACCCCGCATAGCGCCCCGGCTGCGGCGAATACCGCGCGCCAGGCCGGTTTTCCCCGCCACCCGCGCCGCCTGAGGCAAAAAATTCTCTGTTTAACAAAAACGCCCCATTTACAATCGAATTACCATTAAGTAAGGAGTTGCTTGCGGAGTCGAAAACGCGACTTTGGGGGAACCATGACCGTTCGCAGCCTGCCGCCCACGGCGTTCACCGCCAAAGTATTCACCGCCAACGTTTTCGCCGCCACGGCGTTTGCCGCCTGCCTGCTGGCCACGGCGCCCGCGCAGGCCTCCACCTACAGCTTCACGTTCTTCCCGTACACCGACAGCGCGTCGCTCACCGTCAGCTTCGATGCGACCGACAGCAACGGCGACGGCCTGATCACCGGCTACACCGGCACCAACACCTCGCCGAATGAAGTGACCGCGCTGAGCGTCGCGTTCTCGGGCAATTCGCTGATCCCGGCGTTCAGCAGCTCCACCAGCTTCCCGGCCATCCCGGCATCGGCCGATCTGGTCGGCGTCGGGTATCAACTGCTCTACGTGCTCGACGGCAGCGGCAGCGGCGTGCCCGGCATTGGCTTCCCGGCTGCCACCGGCGACGGCGGGCTCAACCTGACCGGATTCGTCTACGATCCAACGTATGGTACGAACGCTTCGGTCCAGATCATCGGCTCCACCTGCGGCGGCTTCGGCGGCGCGGTCTCGCTGACCGCCTACGGCGATCCCTCGATCTGCGCAGATCTCAACTACACCGTGCCGAACACCAGCGAAGGCGCCACCGCCGACACGCCGCCGGTGTTCCAAGCCACCGACTACAGCACGGTCCCGGAACCCGCCTCGCTGGCGCTGCTCGGCACTGGGTTGCTCGGCATTGGGTTGCTCGGCCGGGTCCGCTTGCGCCGCCGCCACGTCGCTTAACCGCTAACAAATCGCCGCCAGCGCCGCTGCAACCTGGGCCGCGTCCGCCAGCCCGGCGGCCCCGGCTGCGGCGGCGGCGGCATTGGCCGCTGCATCTTCGTGCAGATGCAGCAGCGCCGCCGCCATCGCTGGC
>JANYDF010000142.1 GCA_025359905.1 Rhodospirillales bacterium | reverse complement strand
GCACGACAATTCCTCACCGTTGCGCTTGCCCCAGCCCGCGCCGCCCCGGCATTGTGCTGCGGGAGACACGGAGACTGTAATGACTGCGAGTCCGAAAAAGCGGCCGCTGGCCACGGGGGCGGCGCTGGCCACCCGGCCTGCCGCAGCACCGGACAGCGTGCTGACCATCGCGATGCCGCCGATGACCTATCTGGCGGGCAGCGGCCTGACCGTGGCCATGCCGGGCACCGCCGACACCGTCGAATTCACCTCCGCCTACGGCACGCTGGCCGATGGCGACGCCAGCGCCACGCTGAACAACATCGTGGGCTTCCGCCCCGGCGACGCCATCGACCTCACCTCGGTGGGCTACGACCTGGGTGCCGCCCAACTCGCCGATGTGGCGGGCCAGACCGGGGCTGTGCACCTCACCGGCGCGCCGGGCGGCAGTGCGACGCTCAATTTTGCCTATAGCGGGCTGATCGCCAGCGATTTCGTGCTGTCGGACGACGGGGCCGGCGGCACGCTGGTCAGTCTGTCCCCGGATGCGCCGGTGGCGTACTGGACCGGCGGCGGGCCGGGATTGTGGACCGATGCCGGGCGCTGGAGCGGCTTTCTGGTGCCGCAGCGCGGTTACGCGGTGGATATCGTCAGCACGCAATTTGCCACCATCCCGCTGTCGGTGGCGGTGCCGAGCGGCTCGGCGCAGTCGGTGCTGCTGAACGCCATCAACGGCACGCTGTCCGTCACCGGGGCGCTGGTGGTCGGCGGCACCGCTACGGTTGCCAACGGCGTGCTGGCCTTGCAGCCCGGCGTGCAGATGGTGGCGGCCAATCTGCGGATGGGCGGTTTCACCAATCTGGCGCTGAACGCCGGGTCGGTGCTGATCCTGACCGGCGGCAGCAACCCGGAATCCGAACCCGGCACCCCGGCGCTGGAGGAGGATTTCGCCGCCACGCTGTCCGGGGCGACGCTGAATGCCGCGACGGGCAGCGTGCTGATCGGCTCCAACTCACTCCAAGCGCTCGGCCAGATCAGCGCCACGGCGTCGTCAGTGACGGCGGAGCTGACTGCGCTCGGCAGCAATGCGCGCAGTTTTGGCGGGCTGACCATCAACGGCGGCACCTGGACGGATCTGGCGAACAGCACAGACCTATTCTCCGGCGACATGATCGTCGGCAATGGCGGCCAGGGCGATCTGACGCTGACCGGCGGCGGTGTGTTGCGTGAATCGCACGACGCGCTGTTCGGCTCGCCGGTGCTGGGCGGCACCGCGTCGGCCCTGATCACCGGCGGCGGGCTGTGGCTGGTCACCCGCAACATGACCGGCAACGCCAGCCCGGCCAGTTTCGGGGCGCCGCTGCTGACCGTTGGGTCGAGCGAGCTCGGTGCGGGCAGCGTCTCGGTCGGCGGTTTGGTGTCGGGCATGGGGCTGATCGACATCACCGGCGGCACGCTGCGCGCCGACACGCTGGCGGACAGCAATTTCAATATGACCGGCGGCGCGCTGGCGGCGTTCCGGCTGCAAGGCGCTTCGAACCTGACGCTGACCGGCGGTGCTGTGGCGCGGCTTTACCAAGTGGACGGCGGCGGCATCACGCTGGATGCGGCGTCCGGCGTGCGGATCGGCGCGGTAGGCGACCCGGCGGCGGGCGTGCTGCTGATCGCCGCCGGGGCCAGCGCGACGCTGGACGCTGGCCTCGCGGCGCCGACGCTGGACGTGCTCGGCACGCTGACCGGCAGCGCCGATACCGCGTTGAGCTACGCGGGCAGCATCGAAGGTAGCGGCACCATCGCCCCGCAAGGCGACGTGACGCTGAACCCCACCGGCCTGTTCGCCACCACGCTGCTGCTGACCGAATTCAGCACCGTGACCCTCGGCAACGGCGCGCTGTACGGTGGCACCATCGACGCCGCCTGGAACTTCACCAGCGGGTTGCAGGGCTTCGCGCAAGCCTATGCCGACCTGCCCAACCTGCCGTACGCCACCGCCGCCGCGCTGTGGGACGGCGGGATCGGGGTGTCCAGCCTCGGCACGCTGGCGCCGTTTCATTTCGATGCGCCGGGCGCGTCGATTTCCAGCACCGGCTGGGGCCTCAGCGACGACGGCAACGGCGGCACGCTGATCGCGTTCGACGCGGTGACGGTGTGCTACGCCGCCGGCACCGCCATCGCCACGCCGCGCGGCGCCTGCGACGTGGCGGCGTTGCGGCCCGGCGATCTGGTGCTGGCGCGCGACGGCGGCGGCTGGACGGCGCGGCCGTTGCGCTGGGTCGGCCGGTTCAGTGTCGATCTGGCCCGCCATCCGCAGCCCGATCAGGCCGCCCCGGTGCTGATCCGCGCTGGCGCGGTGGCCGGCGGCGTGCCGGCGCGCGACCTGCGGGTGTCACCCGACCATGCGGTGTGGGTCGATGGCGCGCTGATCCCGGCGCGGCTGCTGGTGAACGGCGCCAGCATCGCGCGCGACCGGACGGTGCGGCGGGTGACCTATCACCATCTCGAACTCGAAACCCACAGCCTGCTGCTGGCCGAGGGACTGCCCGCCGAGAGCTATCTGGACACCGGCAACCGCGCCCACTTCGCCGCCGAAGCCGGGGTGCGGCCGCTGTTCCCCGATCTGTCCGCAAGCGCGTGGCACGGCGGCGCCTGCGCGCCGCTGCTGGGCGATGGCGCCTGCGCGCCGCTGCTGGGCGATGGGCCGGCGCTGCACGCCATCCGCGCCCGCCTGCTGGCGCGGGCCCGGCACTTGGGCTGGCGGCTGCACCGCAGCGCAGCGCCACGCGTGTTGACGGACAGCGCCAGGCTAGCGTTGACGCAAATTGCGCCGCTGTGCTGGCGGGCCAGCGTGCCGCCCGGCACCCGCCAGTTGCACCTGCTCAGCCGCAGCTTCGTGCCGCACGACCTCGACCCCGCCAGCACGGACCGCCGCGCGCTCGGCCTCGCCGTCACCGCGCTGCGGCTCGGCGCCAGCGATCTGCGCGGCCAGGGCGGCGGCTGGCACACCGTGGAGGCCGGGTGGCACTGGACCGGCGGGGCGGCGCGCATTCCGGTCAGCAACAGCGGCGTGCTGGCGCTGCGCTGCGCGGCGGCGGGGCCGGGGTATTGGGTGGCGCCGGGCGGCCTGGCGAGCATCAAAAAGCAGTTAAACTACAGTTAAACATACCATGGTATGTTGCCCCGCAGTCAGAACAATCCGCCATGACTGCATTGTTGTTGGGATTCTTCACGAAATTCCGCTAGATCTGGCTGCGGCACTCGCAGCGGGGACGAGCATGGCGGCGACCATCACTTGGCGTGGCGGCAACGGTTTGTGGTCGCAGCAGGGGCAATGGAACCCGGCCGGGCAGCCCAACGCCGCGCAGGACGCCCAGTTCAGCGGCGGCAGCTACGCCGTCACGCTCGACAGCACCGGCAGCGCGCTGGATGTGGCGCTATCCAGCGGCATAACGCTGGACATCACCGGCGAACTGGACCTCGGCGGCACGCTCAGCCTTGCCGCCGGGGCCACCCTGCAACTGCACGGCATTCTGTCCGGCGGCACGTTGCTGGCCGGGGCGGGTAGCGTTACGGCGGCGGGCGGCACGCTGGAAAACGTCGCGGTGCCGGGTGGGTTCGCTGGGCTGGGCGGGATCAGCATCGACGCGGCGACGGTGGCGAACACGGTGGCGTCCGGCGGCAGCGTCGCGGTCAGCGGCACGCTGGGGCTGCTCGGCGGCACCTATGACAACGTGGCGTTTCAACTGGATCAGACGCTCGGCGGCGTCACCCTGCTCTCGGCCGCCGACGCCGCCGTGGTGGTGATCGGCGCCGGCGCCAGCGTGCTGCTCAGCCAGGACAGCAGCGTGGTGCTGTTTCCGCTGGCCAGCACGGTGGCCGGGTTCGCCGGTGGCGGCAGCTTCGTCAACGACGGCACCATCCTGTCCAGTGTCGGCAATCCGCTGGCCGTGCCGCTGCAAATCGCCAGCGCCGGGTTCACCAATAACGCCACGGTGCAGTTCGCGCCGCTGCAAGTGCCCGAGAGCAACAGCTTCATCACCGGCTACACCCAGGGGCCGCACGGCACCAAGACGCCGATCTATGGGATGCTGGACTGGACCGAGGCATTCGCCCCGCAACTCAATGTGTCCTCGGCGCTGTTCAGCAACACCGGCAAATTCTACCTCGGCGGCGGCACGCTGGATTTTACCGGGGCGGCGCTGGACAATGCCGGGCTGATCTCGCTGTACGACGTCGCGGCGCAGACCGTCACCGCCGACCCGTTCGGCGTGTCCAGCGTGCAGACCGTGACGCTGTCCACCGAGTTGGACATCGGCCCAGGCGTCACCGCGTTCAGCAACACCGGCACCATCACGGCGGACCGGATTGTGCTGGCGGGCACCGCGACGCTGGCTGGGCTCGGCGTGTTGCAGGGCGCGCTGGAGATCGGCGGCGTGCTCGACCTCGGCGGCGGCACGTTGGATGCGAGCCAATACAGCAGCTTGACCATCTCCGGCACGCTGGAAAACGGCGTGCTGGCGCCCGGCGGCGGCGATTTGCGGCTGACCGGGGCGACGCTGGCCAACATGGTCATCGCGCCCGGCAGCCTGACGCAGACCGGGCCGGTCACGCTGATCGACCCGCCCGGCGGCAGTTCGGTGACGCTGGATGCGGTTGTCACCACGCTGCGGCTGACCGGCGGCAACACCGATCTGCACATCCTGGCGGGCAGCACGGCGGCCAGCGACGCCATTGTGCTGCCCTCCGGCGGCAGCGAGACGTTCGGTGCGGCCAGCACGCTGGACCTGACGGTGCCCGGCGGCACGCTCACCATCGGTGCTGCAAGCGCCACGCTGGTCAATAACGGGCTCTTCAACATCGACGGCGGCACGCTGATCATGGCCGCCACGCTGGACGGCGGCGGGCGCATCGTGCTGTCCAACGGCGGGGCGGCGACGCTGGAGGCGCTGGCCGTCACCGCCGCCCCCACCATCGCCTTCGGCAACGGCACTGGCTTGCTGGTGCTGCCCGGCGCCGGGGCGTTGAACATTGTTATCAGCGGCTTGCAGGCGGGCGACGCCATCGACTTCCAGTCGGTGTCGTCCACCCCGTCCGGCCCGTTCGGCATCGGCGGTGCCGCGGCGCCGGGCGCGGAACTGGATGTGACCGGGGCCAGCGGGCAGACCGCGAGCATCACGCTGGATGCGCCGGTCAGCGGGCTGCATTTCCATGTGGTGCCGGACGGCAGCGGCGGATCGCTGGTGGAAGTGGCGTGTTTCGCCAGCGGCACCCGCATTGCGACGCCGCGCGGCGAGGTGGCGGTGCAGACGCTGCGGCCGGGCGATGCGGTGCGCCTCGCCGACGGCTCGGACGCGCGGCTGCGCTGGGTGGGCTGCACGCTGGCCGATCTGGCCCGCCACCCGGACGCGGCGCGCGCGGCGCCGGTGCGGATTTTGGCCGGCGCGTTCGCCCCCGGCCTGCCGGCGCGCGACCTGCTGCTGTCGCCCGAGCACTGTATTTTCGTCGATGACGCGCTGATCCCAGCGGCGTTGCTGACCAACGGCGCCACCATCGCGCGCGACGACTCGTTCGCGCGCATCGAATACTGGCATCTGGAACTCGACCGCCACGCCATCCTGCTGGCCGAGGGGCTGCCCGCCGAAAGCTATTTGGACACCGGCAATCGCGCCTTGTTCAAAGGCGAGGCCGGGGTGCGGGCGCTGCACCCCGATCTGAGCAACGAGCCGGAAGCGGCGGCGCTGTCGGTGTGGATGGCGCATGGCGCCGCCCCGCTGCGGCTGGATGCGGCAGATAGCCGGGCGCGGCTGATCGAACGTGCCGAGGCGCTGGGCTGGCGGCGGGAGTCGGACGCCGGTCTGACTCTGGCCTGCGAGGCCGGGATGCTGCACGCCAGCACGGCACCGCCCGGCGTGCGGTGCCTGTTGCCCGCTGGCACGCAGCGGGTTTGGCTGCACAGCCGCAGCTTCGTCGCCGCCGAAACCCAGGCCGGATCGGGCGACACCCGCCGCCTGGGGGTCGCGGTGCGCGCCGCGCTGCTGGCGGGCTGGCCGCTGCACCAGGATGCCTTCCGAACCGGCTGGCACGCGCGGCGCGGCAACGAGGCGTGGCGCTGGTCCAACGGCGCGGCGTGCCTGGTGCTGCCCCGGCTGGCCAAACCCACGGCGCTGGAACTGCAACTGGCCGGGGCAGCGCAGTATTGGGCGGGTCCAGAACGAGGCGGTGCCGCAGATACTAGCGTGGCGGCGGCGGCCCGCGTAGCCTGACCCTGCCAAAATGAGCGGGGGGGGGGGCGGCATGATCGAAGGCTGGCATGTCCATGTCTATTACGATGCCGCCACCAAGCCGCTGGCCGAGGCGGTGCGCGCCGGGCTCGCGGCGGCATTTCCGCAAGCCCTGCTCGGCCGCTGGCACGACGCGCCGATTGGCCCGCACCCGCGCGGCAGCTATCAGGTGGCGTTCACGCCCGATCTGTTCGCCGCGCTGCTGCCCTGGCTGATGCTGAACCGGCAGGGGCTGACCGTGCTGATCCACCCGGAAACCGGGCGCGAGATGGCCGACCACACCGCCCATGCGGCGTGGCTGGGCGAAATGCTGCCGCTGAAACTCGAAACACTGCGCCCCGGCTGAGCCGCCGGAGGGCTTGCCAATCGTGTTCTGCGCCGTAAGGTTTCGTGTGTGAAAAGCTGTCCGCCTCCGGCCGATCGTGCGACCGTGCCCTACCGCGCCGCCGCCGTGTGCGTGTTGATTGTGCTCGGTTTTCTGTTCGCGCTGCCGTTACGCGCGGCCGAACTGGAAGGCGTGCGGATGCCGGATAAAATCGTCGCGGCTGGCACCAATCTGATATTGAACGGCATCGGGTTGCGCACGTTTTCGTTATTTAAAGTGCCGGTCTATGTCGCTGGGCTGTATCTGCAACAGCCGTCGCACGACGCCGAGGCCATTCTGGACAGCCGGGCGGTCAAGGTGATCGACGTGCATTTCGTCCACGACGCCAGCGCCGAACGGGTGCGCGATGCGTGGCGCGAGGGCTTCGAAACCGATTGCCAGTCGCCCTGTGCGCTGCCGCCGGATCAGGTGGCGAAGTTTCTCGCCACCGTGCCCGCGCTGAACGCCGGCGACACCAGTATGCTGGTCTATGCACCCGACTACGTCACCATCGCGGTGAACGGCGTGGTGCTGGGCAAGGTCACTCATCCGCAGTTCATGCGCGTGCTGCTCGCCACGTTCATCGGCCCGCACCCGCCCACCGCGCGGCTGAAGCGCGAGTTGCTGGGACTGCCGAAAGAAGACTAGCCGCCGTCTGGCCCGCCCGCCAGCCAGCGCGCGCCCGCCTCGCCCAGTTCGGCCACCGCCTTCGCCTCATAGGCGGCGATGTCGTCCTCGGTCAGCGTATCGCGCCAGCGGCCGTTGGTGCCCTTGTGGATGAAGCTTTGCCCGCCGCCGGTCCACATCGCACCGCCGACCGGGGCGATGCGGCCGGCATGGGTTTTCATGAACGCAAACGTGCAGTGCTCGACAATGGCCGGACGGCGGGCCGGGTCGATGGAGATGTCGAGGAAGGCTGCGCGCGATGCTTGTTGCATCGTTCATGACATTTCCCCAACCGTTATTGGGACGAATTTATAGCGCGGCGGCGGTCCCTGTCGAGAGGCCTGCCATCACAAGTATTGGCGCGGCCCACCGATGCGCGGTGCCTGTCCGCGCATCGGGCGGGGTTGCTTCAGCCCAGCAGCGCGCCGCCGTCGATGTCCACCGTGGTGCCGGTCACGTAGCGGTTGGTCAGCACCGCCAGCGTCAGTTCGGCGATGTCCTTCGACGTGGCGACGTGGCGCGCGGGCAAGCGGCGTTTGGCCTGGTCCATCATCTCGGTGCGCTGCGCGGTCGGCAGCCGTTCCCACATTTCGGTATCGACCAAGCCGGGGCAGATGGTGTTGACGCGCACCGGGGCGAGTTCGTGCGCCAGCGCCCGGCCCAACCCCTCGACCGCGCTATTGATCGCGGTCAGCGCGGCAGCCCCGATCGGTTTGCGGCTGGCGTTGCCGCTGAACAGCGCCACCGCGCCGCGCGGCGCCATCTCGGCGGCGCGCACGGCCTGGTACGGTCCCCAGAACTTGCTGGCCATCGAGGCCTGCGCGTCGGCCAGACTGAGGTCGCGGAACGAGCCGAACACCACGTCGCTGCCGGGAATGGCCAGGTAGTCCAGCTTGCCCGCGGCCTTCAGGCCGGCGGCGATGGACGCCGAATCGGTCAGGTCGATGACCAGCGGCATCGCGCCGAGGTCTTGCGCCACCTGCGTCACCCGCCCGGCGTTGCGGCTGGCGACAATGAGCTCGGCGCCTTGGGCAGCGGCCAATTCGGCCAGCGCGCGGCCAATGCCCTGCGTGGCGCCGATGATCAGCATACGTTTTCCGGCCAGTGACATCCGTTTCCCTTCCCTACACGCCGCCACCTTGCCCGCACGCCCGGCACGTGTCGAGCGGCAGCATGTGTCGAGCGGCAGGCGGGCAACAATGCGGCAAGTGGCACCGCAGTTTGGCGCGTCGGGCCGGTGCCGCCGCTCGGGCCGCTGGTCAACGAGGTCTTGGCCCGGCCCGACGAGACGTTGAAGCCAGCGTCGGGCACATTGCCCGCCAGCGCGGGGCTGGCCAGCAGTGGGGCGGCCAATACGGCGCTGGCCTGCAACGCCACGCAGGCGGCGGCACCTAAGCGCAAACTGCGAATTGTCTTGAACATGGATTATTCCCTCCCGCCAAGCCGCGCGGCCGGGGATAGTCCAGCCGAAGCAAACGGCCAGCAGCGGAGTCTAGCAACAACAAGCTGAATTGCAACAAAATGCACATGTGCCGCGAGCCGCCGGGGTGCCACGGCTGGCTTGCCGGGGCGTCCCGGCAGGGCCATTCTGCAACAGCGCAATGATGATGGGGGCGGGCGGATGCAATTGCAGTCCTCAGCTTCGCCGGCCGGGCGGGGTGCGGAAGGGCCAGCCGCTGGCGGCCTGCCGCGTGCGTTCGGGCTGGATGCGCTGCGCGGCTGCGCGATTGGCATGGTGCTGCTGCTGCATTTTGGCCAAGCGCCGTGGGCGGCGCCGCTGTGGACCGGGGTGGATCTGTTCTTTGTGCTGAGCGGCTATTTGCTCGGCGGCATCCTGATCGATGCGCGCGGCCGCACCCGCTATTTCCGCACCTTCTACGCCCGGCGCGCGGCGCGCATTCTGCCGCTGTACGCCATTTTGCTGCTGCCGCGCGTGCTGGACGGCATCGCCGGGCTGCCCGGCTGGCATTTTGCGCTGTTCTTGCAGAATTTCGACTGGGCGGCGTCCGGCGAATGGGGCCGCCCGGAGGTCGGCGTGACGTGGTCGCTGGCCATCGAGGAGCAGTTCTATTTGATGCTGGCGCCGCTGGTCTGGTGGCTGCGCCCGGCGCTGCTGCCCTTCGCCGCCGCCTTGCTGGCCGCCCTGGCCCCGGTCTGCCGCGCCGGGGCGGCGGCTTGGTTCGGCAATACCGTGGCCCCGTTCGTGCTGATGCCGTGCCGGATGGACGCGCTGTTCTTCGGCGTGCTGGCCGCCTGGGCGGTGCGCCAGCCCTGGATCGGCAGCGTGCGGCCCGGCTGGCTGTTCGCCGCCGACGCCGTGGCGGGCGCGATCGCGGTGGCCGGTTTCGCCGCCGGCTTGTCGCCCGCCGACACGCTGATGTGGCTCGGCGGGTTTACGGTGATCGACGGCGGGTTCGCGCTGCTGGTGCTGGGGGTCGTGACCGCTGGGCACGGCACCGCCTTGCGCGGCTGGGCGGGCGTGCCGGATTGGGTCAAGCCGCTCGGCTGGCTCGGCATCGGCGCATACGCGATCTATTTGTTCCACGTGCCGATGATGGCCATTGCCGAGAAATTCGCTGGCGCCGAGCCAGGCCGCTGGCTCGGCTTGCCGCTGGTGCTGGCGTTCGGGCTGTGGAAGCTGGAAGCGCGGATTATCGCCGCCGCACGGAGCCGGTTTTACTACGGCCCGGCCCGGCGGCCACAGGCCGTCTGACCCAAGGCGCTACTTGCGCAGGAACACCTTGGACATCGCGTACGAAATCCACACATGCCGCGCGCCGAGATAGTCGGCGCCGAGCAACATCTCCACGCCGGGCAAATGCAGCTCGGCAATGTCCACCCAGAACTCGTCCTCCAGATCGCCGGGCAGCCCCGCCTCGGTAAAACGATGCTGGCGGAACGCCACGCTGCCGGTGCCGACGCCGACGCCGGTGCGCGCGGCGTCGCTTTCCAGCGCCGCCTCGGTCACGCCCAAGGTCAGCGCCGTGGCGCGCGCCACCAGCGTGGTACGGGCGCCGCTGTCGAGCAAGGCGCGCACCTTGCGCCCGCCGATTCGCGCATCGACGAACATCAAACCGGCGCGCGAGCGTTGGAACGGCACCGCCACGGCGTCCTGCCACGGACTGTAATTGCCGCAGCCAACCGCGTTGTAGAGCGCCAAGCGCCGGGCCGGCAGGTCGAGTTCGATCTCGAACCCCGCCAGCGCGTCGATGCCGAGCAGGCCCGCGATCGGCGGGTTGGCTTTGTCGAACGACGGCAGTTCGCCGATATCCACACCAATGTCGTGCCGCAAAAGCTGGCCGCCCAGGCGGATTTCGGACACTTTCACATTGCGCGCCGCCACGTCGCCCGCCACCCCGTGCAGCACATGCGTGCGCCCCGGCCCGTTCAGCCCAAGCTGAGCAGCCGCGGCGGGGGTGAGCGTGGTGACCTCGGCCCCGGTATCGACCACCATAGTGACGGTGTGGCCGTTGATGCTGACTTGGGCGAGCATGAAGTTGCGCAGTTCGCGCAGCACCGCGTCGGCGCGCGGGGTGAGCGTGCAACCGGGACCGAGCGGGCCGGGCGGACGCCACGGCGACGGCTCGGAACATCCGGCAAGCCCCAGCGTGAGGCAAACAACAGCGATGAGAACGCGCATCGTACCCCGGCGAGACTGGGATCTCATTAGCTGACATGGCGGCGATTGTCCCGGCCCCTGGCAACGGCGGCGGCGCAAGGCTAAGTTGCGCGCGTGACCCCCGAGACCCTGCCCGACTCTCCCCGCCCGTCCACCCGGGCCGCGCTGCTGCTGGAATACGACGGCACGCCGTACACCGGCTGGCAAAGCCAAGGCCCGCAGCCGGGCGGCGGCATCGCCATTCAGGACGTGCTGGAAGCGGCCGCGGCCAAACTGGCGCACGGTAACCGGGTCGTCAGCGCCGCCGCCGGGCGCACCGATGCCGGGGTGCATGCCGAAGGCCAAGTGGCGCTCATCGCACTGCCCGGCGTCTGGCGGGCGGACAAAATCCGCGACGCGCTGAACTTCCACCTCGGGGCGCACCGCATCGTGGTGCTGCGCGCCGCGATCGCGCCCGATGGCTGGAACCCGCGCTTTTCCGCCATCGGCCGCGCCTACCGCTTCCGCATTCTGAACCGGCGCGCCCGCCCGGCGCTGGCGCTGCACCGGGCATGGCATGTCGACAAGCCGCTGGACGCGGACGCGATGCACGCGGCGGCGCAAACCCTGGTCGGGCGGCACGATTTCACCTCGTTCCGCGCCACCGCGTGTCAGGCCAGGTCGCCGCTGCGCACGCTGGACCGGCTGGATGTGACGCGGCACGGCGAGATCATCGAGCTGGCGGTCGAGGCGCGCAGCTTTCTGCATCATCAGGTGCGCAACATGGCCGGCACCCTGAAGCTGGTCGGCGAAGGCCGCTGGCCGGTCGCCCGCGTGGCCGAGGCGCTGGCGGCGCGCGACCGTGCCGCCGCCGGGCCAACGGCGCCGCCGGAGGGGTTATCGCTGGTGGCGGTGCGCTATCCGGCGGACATCTTCGCGGACTAGGCTGCCGCCAAACGGAGGACCACCATGGACGCCGAGACCCTGCGTGCGCTGCAAACGCCGATCAAGCAAGCCTACCGCGATCACCCCGAAACCGCGCGCATCCCGGCGCGCGCCGAAGCGGTGCTCAGCCTGACCGATATCGCCTGCGCCGTGCCGGTGTGGCACGCCACCACCACGGCCGGGCTGCACAAAGCGGCGGGCGGCAGCGGGGAATTGGCCTGCTCGGCGGACATGCTGCTCGAAGCCCTGGTGGCCTGCGCGGGCGTCACGCTGCGCGCCGTGGCGACCGCGATGGGCATCGAACTGCGCGGCGCCAAAGTCATCGCCGAGGGGCATTGGGACGCGCGCGGCACGCTGGGCGTGGACCGCGCCGCGCCGATCGGGCTGACCGGCATCGCGCTGCGCTTCGAACTCGACAGCGACGCCGACCCGGCCAAGCTCGACCGTTTGGTGAGCACCGCCGAGCGGTATTGCGTGATTTATCAAACCCTGAAGTCGCCGCCCGCGCTCAGCGCCGCGCGCGTCTAGTCCGGGCCAATGCACGCGCCGGAAGCGGCGTTGCTGCTGGCCGCCGCCCGGCCGGACGGCGGGCGGGCTGGGATGCGCGCGGTGCTGGCCGCAGGGCCAGATTGGGGCGTGCTGCTGCAAGCGGCCCTCGACCACGGCGTGGCGGCGCTGCTGTGCCGGCTGCTGCTTGCCGAAGCCGATCTGCTGCCGCCCGAAATCGCCGCCGCCGCCGAGTCGTTTCTGCTGCAAAGCCATGACGATGCGATGGAGGCGGCGCACCAGCTTAGCGTGTTGGTTGCGGCGCTGGCCGCCGCCGGGGTGCCGGCGGTGCCGTTCAAGGGACCGGCGCTGGCGCAGCAAGCCTATGGCGGCACGCAATGGCGGCGCAGCCGCGACCTCGATCTGCTGATCGCCGAGCACGATGCCGCACCGGCGCTGCGTGTGCTGTCCGGCCTTGGCTACCGCGCGCCGCCGTACGGACTGCGGGCACGGCATATGCAGGCGTATTACCGCTACAACGGACAGGAGATCCTGTTCGCCGCCGGCCGGTTGCCGGTGGAGCCGCACTGGGCGCTGGCCCCGCGCACGCTGGCAGCGCCGCTGGATACCGCCGGCATGCTCGCCCGCGCCGGTGCGCTGACGCTGGGCGGTGCGCGGATGCCGGCGCTGGCCATCGAGGATGCGCTGCTGGTGACCTGCTTTCATGGCTCGAAGGAATTATGGCCCCGGCTGATCTGGATTGCCGATGTCGGTGGGCTGCTGCATCGCCATCCTGACCTGGACGCGCAAGCCGTGCTGGCGCGGGCCACTGCGGCGGGGGTGCGGCGGATGCTGCTGCTCGGCATCGCGCTGGCCGCCGACTTGCTCGCCGCCCCCTGCCCGCCGCCGTTTGCCGAAGCCATCGCCGCCGATCCGGCGTGCCGGCGCATGGCCGAACACATGGCGGCGCGGCTGTTGGAAGGCGGGGGCGACGCGCCCTCGGTGTTCGCGCTGTCGGGCACGCGCTTGGCGATGCGCGAGCGGCTGTCCGACCGGCTGCGCTACGTGCTGCGCACGCTGACCACGGCGCGGCGGCAGCATTATCAGGCGATCGATCTGCCGGATCGGCTGGATTTTCTGTATCCGCTGGTCAGGCTCGGCCATGACTACTTGGCGCTGCCGTTGTGGCACGCCATCACCCGCAAACGGCAGGACGCAGCGCATGATTGATCCCCGCCCGGCGGATGGCGTGGCGCTGCTGCTGTGCGGCGACGAGGGCGTGCTGTTCAGCGCGCCGCGCCAGGAATTGCATCGGCTGAACACCATGGGGGCGGTGATCTGGTGCTATCTGGAGGACGGGTTGGCCCCGCCCGCCATGGCTGGAAAGCTGGAGACCGATCTGGGATTGGACGCAGCGCAAGCCACGGCATTCGTGGCGCAGGCGCTGGCCGGCTGGGCGGCGGCGGGGCTGCTGGAAGGCGGGGCCGCACCGCCGGACGTGGCCGGCAGCACGGCGAACCCGGACTGGCCCGGCTATCCGTCCACCGCCGCATTCGTGATGGAAACGCACTACGCGCTGGCCGGGGTGGCACTGCGCTACCGCTTTACCGACCCGGCGCACGCTGACCTGGTGCATCCGGTGCTGGCGCATCTGGCGGCGCCGCCCGGCGATGGGCCGTGCGTCGACATCGTTGGCGACGGCGCGCGGGTGGCGGTGTTCCGCGACGGCGTGGCGTGCGCCGGCTGGCTGGCGGCGGACGAACTGGCCCCGGTGGCCAAGCACGCGGCGTGGTCGGCGGGATTGCTGGCTGCGGATTATCTGCTCGACATCCACGCCGGAGTCGCGGTGCGCGGCGGCGGCGCCGTGCTGCTGCCCGCCCCGCCCGGCAGCGGCAAATCGACGCTGACGGCGGCGTTGGTGCAGGCGGGCTGGCAATTCTACTCCGACGAAGTGGCGCTGCTGTGCCAGCCGGACTTCGCGGTGCGACCGTTTCCGCTGGCGCTGTGCGTCAAGGATACCGGCCTGTCGCCGGTGGCCGCGCTGTTCCCGCAGGTGCGGCAGTTGCCGGTGCATCGCCGGGGCGACGGCAAACGGGTGGCCTATCTGCCGCCGCCGCCTGCGGCGCTGCGGCCGGCCGAGTCGCGCGCCACGGTGCGCGCGCTGCTATTCCCGCAATACTGCGCTGGGGCGGCGCTGCGCGTGCAGGACCTGCCAGCCGCCGAAGCCTTGCAGCGTTTGCTCGGCCAATGCCTGTCGGTGGCCCGCCCGCTCGATCTGGCGGCCGTGCGCGGACTGGTCGGCTGGATTGGCGGTTTGCGCTGTGCGGCGCTGGAATATGGCGCGCTGGACGACGCGGTGGCGGCGGCGGCGCGGTATGTCGAATCTACTTGAACGACGGATACGACCGATCTAAAAAAGACTGCGTACCGTGATTTTTGACGACTTCGCCCAAGAGGTTCCCATGCAAGATCAGCAGCCGGCCGAATCCATCGTATCCGACGAGCGCCGCGAATTCCTCGCCCGCGCCGCCAAGATCGGTGTCGCCGCGCCGGCAGCGGCGTTGCTGCTGGCCGCCAACGCCAAGAAAGCGAGCGCCGGCCCGGCGTACTCTGCCCCGTAGGCCGGGCGCTGGGCCTACGGAGCGGCCCGCCTAGCCCATAGGCGGGCCGCTCATCCGTACGGCGCTTCCCGTGCGCCGCCGCGCCGCCTAGCGTGGCGGTTTCTGCCGCGCGGAGTTCAGCATGTCCGAAGCCACCCTGCGTCCGTTGACCGGCGCAGATCACGGCGCGTGGCACGCGCTGTGGCGCGCCTATCAAGTTTTCTACAAGGCCGACATCGCCGAGGCGGTCTCCGCCGTCACCTGGGCCCGGTTGCTGGACGCGGCCGAACCGGTGCATGGCGCGCTGGCGTGGCAGGATGGCGCCGCCGCCGGGCTGGTGCATTGGCTGACCCACCGCAGCACCTGGGATAGCCGGGATTATTGTTATCTAAACGATTTGTTCGTGGACCCCAGCGTGCGGCGTGGCGGCATCGGGCGGCGGCTGATCGAGCATGTCTATGCCGACGCGGCAACACGCGGCTGCGGGCAAGTGTATTGGCTGACGCATCAAACCAACGAGACCGCGCAGCGGCTGTACAACACGGTCGCCGAGCGCACCGGGTTCATTCACTACGGGCACAAGCTGGACTAGCGCCCCCCCCCCGACGGCTCCCCTCGACGGCCCCCCCCCTCGACGGCCCCACCCGCCGCCGCGCAAGCTGCCTGCGGTCAACCGGAGGAACCGCAGCCCATGTCAGCGCCGCTGCTGCTTGCCATCGACCAGGGCACCACCTCGACGCGCGCCATCCTGTTCGACGCGGCGATGCGGCCGTGCGGCATGGCGCAACGGGCACTGCCGCAGATCTTTCCGGCCCCCGGCTGGGTGGAACACGACCCGGAGGAAATCTGGGCAGCCACGCTTGCGGTGTGCGGCGAGGTGCTGGCGAGCGCATCTGGTTCAGTCGCCGCCATCGGCATCACCAACCAGCGCGAAACCGCCGTGGTGTGGGAACGCGCCACCGGACGCCCGATCCATAACGCCGTGGTCTGGCAGGACCGCCGCACCGCAGCACATTGCCGCGCGCTGGCCGAGGCGGGGCACGAGGCCGAGGTGACGGCGCGCAGCGGCCTGGTGCTCGACCCGTATTTCTCGGCCAGCAAGTTCGCCTGGATCCTGGACCATACCGGCAAGCGGGCAGCGGCGGCGCGCGGCGAACTGGCCTGCGGCACCATCGACAGTTTCCTGCTGTGGCGGCTGACCGGCGGGCGGGTGCATGCGACGGACGCGAGCAACGCCGCGCGCACCGCGCTGTTCAACATCCACACGCAAAGCTGGGACAGCGAACTGGCCCGGCTGTTCGGCGTGCCGCAAGCCATGCTGCCGCAGGTGCGCGACAACGCGGCGGATTTCGGCACCACCGATCCCGCCGTGTTCGGCCACGCCATCCCGATCGCCGCCATGGCGGGCGACCAGCAAGCCGCCCTTGCCGGGCACGGCTGCTTGTCGCCGGGCGATCTGAAATGCACCTACGGCACCGGCGCGTTCATGATCGCCAATACCGGCGCCGCACCGCGCAGATCGGCCAACCGGCTGCTGACCACGGTCGGCTACCGGCTGGCCGGGGTGCCCGCCTTCGCGCTGGAAGGCAGCATCTTCACCACCGGCGCTGCGGTGCAATGGCTGCGGGACGGGCTGGGGCTGATCCGCGACACTGCCGATAGCGAACGCCTCGCCGTCAGCGTGCCGGATAGCGGCGGGGTCTATATGGTCCCGGCGCTGACCGGGCTGGGTGCCCCGTATTGGGACGCGGGCGCGCGCGGGCTGCTGTGCGGGATCGGGCGGCAGACCACAGCGGCGCATATCGTGCGCGCCACGCTGGAAGCGGTGGCGCTGCAAACCTGCGACCTGATCGCGGCGATGCGCGCCGACGGCATCGCCGATGAGGCGGCGTTGCGCGTCGATGGCGGCATGACCGCGAATGCGTGGCTGATGCAGTGCCTCGCCGACCTCACCGGCCTGACCGTGGCACGGGCGGCGGTAGCCGAAACCACCGCACTCGGCGTCGCCTGTCTGGCCGCCGTGCAGGCCGGGTTGCGCGGCTCGCTGGCTGAGGCCACCGGGCTGCATCCGCCGGACCGGGTGTGGCAGCCGAGCCTGTCCGGCCCGGCGCGCGCCGCCAAGCTGGATGGCTGGCACGACGCGGTGCGGCGCACGCGCAGCGCCGCATGAGCGCACGCCGCCGCTACGCGTGGGCGGCGGCGTGGGGGCCGGGCCTGCTGACCATGCTGGCCGACACCGACGCGGGCAACGTGGTGACCGCCGCCGAGAGCGGCGCGCGCTTCGGCTACCGGCTGCTGCCGCTGATCCTGCTGCTGACCCCGCTGCTGTTCATGCTGCAAGACCTCGCGGTGCGGCTCGGCCTGTTCGGCGGCCAGGGCTTCGCCGCCGCCGTGCGCGCCCGTTTCGGTCTGGGCTGGGCGTTGGCGGCGGTGGCGGCGCTGACGGTGGCCACGCTCGGTTCGCTGATCACCGAACTGACCGGCATCGCCGGGGTGGCCGATCTGTTCGCCGTGCCACGCTGGCTGGCGCTGGGGCTGGCGTGCGGCGCGTTGCTGGCGGTGGCGTTCAGCGGACGGCATCGGGTGATCGAGCGGGTGGCGATTGCCATCGGCTTGTTCGAACTCAGCTTCTTCTTGGTGGCGCTGGCCGCCCGGCCCAATCCGGCCGCATTGCTGGCCGATGCGCTGCATCCGGGCCTAGACGATCCGGCGGTGCTGTATCTGACGGCGGCGCTGATCGGCGCCACGTTCAATCCGTGGATGGTGTTCTACCAAGCCTCGGCGCTGGCCCGCAGGCGGCTTGGCCCGGCGCTGTGGCGTGCCGCGCGCGGCGACACCGCCACAGGGGCGCTGCTGACCCAGTTGGTCACCGCCGCCGTGCTGGCCGCCGCTGCCGCCACGCTGCACGGCGGCAGCGGCGCGCATTTGGACAGCATCGGCGCGATCAGCGCGGCGCTGACGCCGCTGCTCGGCGTGCCCGCCGGGCGGCTGGTGTTCGGCCTGGGGGTCGCGGGGGCGGCGATGGTGGCGGCCATCGTGTGTTCGCTGGCGCTGGCCTGGAGTGTAACGGAGTTGGCCGGGCGGCGCGGCGATGCTTGGTTTCGCGCCGGTTTCGCGCTGTGTCTGGCGGCGGCGGCGCTGGCCGTGGGGTTTTCGCGCGACTTGGTGTGGCTGTCGGTGGCGAGCCAGATCGTCAACGCATTGCTGCTCCCCCTGGTCGCCGTGCTGCTGCTGGCGCTGGCGGCGCGGCTACCCGGCCCGGCGCGGCTGCGCGGCTGGTATTTCTGGCTGGTGGCGGGAACCGCAGCACTGGCCAGCGCGGCGGGCGTCGCCGGAGCGTTCGCCGGACTATAGGGCCCGTCTCGCTTTCATCGCGCCGTTGCGCTACCTGCTTGTTCAGTCGTTCGTCAGGGTCCGTTCATGTCCGATGCTCCTACCGCCCAAGCCCCTGCCATGCCGCTGTTCTTCAAGCGCGTCGTCGGCGTCACCCCGCAACTGCACGGCAGCTTGAAGCTCGACCGCACGGCCGGGTTCGGCTTCGCGGCGCACGCCCAGTCGGTGCCGATCGGTCTGACCGAATTCGAGGCGGTGGCGCAGCACTACCCGATTCTGTTCACCACCGGCCCCAACCCGGTGCCGGTGGCGCTGCTTGGGTTGCGCGACGGCGAGAACCTGTTCGTGAAGCCGGATGGCAGTTGGTCGAGCGATGCCTACATCCCGGCCTATGCCCGCGCCTTCCCGTTCATCTTCGTCGAGGACGCCGACACCAAAACGCTGTTCGTCGGCATGGAACCGGACGCCGACCACATCCGCCCCGAAAGCGGCCAGCCGTTGTTCGAAGATGGCCGCCCGGCCCCGGTGCTGAACGAGGCGGTGGCGTTCTGCCAAGCGTTCCGTGAAGCCGCCGTGGCGGCAGGCGCGTTCGGCCGCGCGCTCGAAGCCGCCAAGCTGCTGGAAGAAGAAGAAGCCACGGTGAACTTCACCGCTGGCGGCAGTGCCCGCGTGCGTGGCTTCAAGCTGATCAAGCCGGAACGCCTCGCCGACGTGGATGACGCGACGTTCCTGGAATGGCGCCGCATGGGCTGGCTGAACGCGATTTACGCGCATCTGTTCTCGGCCGGGCGGTGGGGCCGGTTGATCGAACTGGGGGCGCCGAAAGTGGCGGCGAAGCCTGCGTTGACGCATTGAAGTAACGCGAAAATAAAACCCCGTCGTGCCTGGATCAGGTCCGGGCACGACGACGAACCTTTGAATCATCGTCGCCGGGCTTGACCCGGCGATCACGTTGAGTGTTGGTCAGCGGCAGTCGGTATTACTGTGGCATTACGCGTACGCGTATGGCCCGCCCTTGGCCAGCGCCGCCTGATACCCTGGCCTGGCGTGCATCCGGGCCAGCCAGCCGATCAGATTCGGCCGTTCGCCCAGCCCGCCACGCCCGCGCGCCGCTTCGACCGGGAAGCTCATCATCACGTCAGCCGCACTGAACGCATCGCCCGCCAGGAACGGGCCGCGCGCCAGTTCGGCTTCCAGCAAGTCCAGATGCGCCACCCGCTGCGGATCGACGTAGCTGTGCTGCAAGCCGTTCACCATCGCCGCGCAGTCGGGCGGCATCCCCGACGCGAGGCGCTGGAACAGCAGCGTCATCACCAGCATCGGCATCGCCGAGCCTTCGGCGAAATGCAGCCAGTAGCGGTAGCGCAAATGCTCGTCGCTCCCCACTGGCGGCACCAGCGCGCCGCCGCCGTGGCGCTCGGCGAGGTATTCAACGATGGCGCCGGTCTCGGCCACCACGCGGCCATCATCCTCGATCACCGGGGATTTGCCGGTCGGGTGCACCGCCAGCAATTCCGGCGGTGCGAGGCGCGTCACCGGGTTGCGGGCGTAGCGGCGCACCTCGTATGGCGCGCCGATTTCCTCCAGCAGCCACAGCACGCGCTGCGAGCGGGAGTGTTCCAGATGGTGAACAACGATCATCAGAACATCGCTCCGTGCGCCGCCACCGGCCACAGGCACTCCACCCGGCCGTTACGCACGCCGACATACCATTCGTGGCGGTCCACCGTCGGGTCGCAATGGCCGGGCACCAGCCGCAGCTTTTCGCCGAGCTTGGGGGCGGCGGTTTCCGGGCCGAAATTCAGCGTGCCGTGCTCGTCCGACGCGCCCACGTAGCGCACATCGGGCCGCTGCCAGACCAGCGGCAAGCCGCAATCCACCGCCACCGCCTTGTGGCCGATGTCGAGCACCGCGACACCGGGGCGGGCCGCGCTCATCACCGTGCCGAGCACGAACAGCGCGTGGCGGAAGGTGGAGACCGGCTTGCCCGCGTCATCGAGGTTGGCGGCGTAGTCGGCGTCCATGAAGCAATAGCTGCCGGCTTGCAGTTCGGTATAAACGCCGCTGGTCGCCTCGTGCATGAAGGTGCCGGTGCCAGCGCCGCCGACGATGGGGCAATCCAGACCTACTTGGCGCAGTTGCTCGACAGTGCGGCGGCAGCCCTCGGCGGCGCTGGCGATGGCCGCCGCGCGCTGGGCGGGCTGGCGCAAATGCTGCGCGCTGCCGTGATAGGCTTGCAGCCCGCCGAAGCGCAGATGCGGCGAGGCGGCAATCAGTTGGGCCAGCGCCACCGCGTCCGGCCCGGAATTGACGCCGCAGCGCTTGCCGCCGGCGTCGATTTCCACCAGCACCGATAGGCGCACCCCAGCGTTCTCGGCCGCCGCCGCGATGGCGGCGATCTGCGGCGCGTCGTCGGCGCACACCGCGACACGGGCGATCTTGGACAGTGCCGCGAGACGGGCCAGCTTCAACGCGCCGACCACCTCGTTGCTGACCAGAATGTCCGGCACGCCGCCCCAGGCGAGAATTTCCGCCTCGGCGACCTTCTGCACGCACTGGCCGACAGCACCGCGCGCCATTTGTTGCAGCGCGATCACCGGGGATTTGTGGGTCTTGGCGTGGGCCCGCAGCTTGACCGGCTTGTCAGCGATCATCGCCGCCATGGTGTCGAGGTTATACTCGAACGCGTCGAGGTCGATCACCAGCGCGGGCGTGTCGATCTCGTCCTCGCGCATGCCGGGATGGGCGGGCGGCGGTTGCAGCATGGGGCGTTTCCTCAGGGCCAGGGGCGGTGGGTGGCGGCGTCGGCGATCCAGGCATGGGCCGTCGCAGCGCGGCCGTGGGATCGCACTGTGACGCAGCGCAGCCGGTAGCGCATCCCCTCGTACGCGCTCAATCGCCGCAAGGAAACCGCATTCGCGGTGATTAAGGCGCCCGGCGCAGCGTGGGCTAGAGGAACAGGCGCAAAAGCTCTGCCAAAAAGCCCCCTCCGCCCGGCTTCGGGCGGCGAGGGGGCGCATCGCATCAGTGAAACGCGTAGGCGTCCATCCGCAGCATCGAGAACATGGCGCTGGTGTGCAGCAGCACCGGCTTCGGCGTGGGGCCAGCCGCCGCGAGCGCCACGTACAGCGGCAGCAGATGTTCCTCAGTCGGATGGTTTTCCGCCGCATAGGGCGCGCGGCTGCGGTAGTTCAGCAGGTCGTCGCGGCGGCCTTCCTGCACTGCCTTATCCATCCAATCGGCAAAAGCGGCCACATCGTGCTGTTCCGGGGCGTCCGGCGCCTGCCCACGGAAGCGGCGCAGATCGTGGGTCCAGGAGCCGGAGCCGACGATCAGCACGCCGTCCTCGCGCAGCGGGGCCAGTGCTGCACCCAGCTTGTCGTGATAGGCCGGGCCGAGATGGCTTTGGATCGACAGTTGCAGCACGGGAATGTCATGCCCTGGGTAGGCCAGCAGCAGCGGCACCCAGGCGCCGTGATCGAGCCCGCGCGCCGGGTCCAGCGTGGTCGGCAGCCCGGCGGCATGCAGCAGATTGGCCACCCGCGCGGCCAGCGGCTTAGCGCCGGGGGCCGGATAGGTCAGTTGGTACAGCGCGCGCGGAAAGCCGTAGAAATCGTGGATGGTGCCGTTCACATCCACCGCGTTGACTTCCGGCCGCTCGGTTTCCCAGTGCGCCGAGGCGACCAGAATGGCCTTTGGCCGCTCCATCGTGGCCGCCAGACCGCGCAGGAAGCTGGTCGCGGGCGAGTCCATGATCGGCAGCGTTGGCGCACCGTGGCTCAAGAATAAAGTGGGCAACATCGTCGGTCTCCGTCGTTGCCCCTCACATAAGCGGCTGCGCGGTCAATGTCAGCGCCGCGTCCACGTTGGCGCGGACCTGCTCTGCGTCCGTCACGGTCAGCGTGTATTCGCGTTCCAGTTCAGTGCCGCCCATGCCGATGTCCGGGTTGCGCCAGCGCATGGCGCTGGGCTTTTGCGACGGCGCGGCGAAGTGGATTTCCGCCAGACCGGCATCGCGCAGAATGCAAATGGTGTCCGGCGCGACGCCGCCGCAGCCCATCACCACGATGCGGCCATTGGCCTGCACCGCCAAGCGGCGCAGCAGGTCAAGCCCCTCGATCCCGGTGGGACGCTGGCCACTGGTCAGCACCCGGTCCACCCCGCAGCGGATCAGCGCCTCCAGCGCCGCCGAAGGATCGCGCGTCATGTCGAAGGCGCGGTGGAACGTCACGCTCAGCGGGCGGGCCGCTTGCACCAGGGCGGCGGTGCGCGGCTCGTCGATGTCGCCGTCCGCCGTCAGGCAGCCAATCACGATGCCCGCCGCCCCGGCGTCGCGGAACGCGGCCGCATCGTGCAGCATCGCGGCGAATTCCAGCTCGGAATACAGAAAGTCGCCGCCGCGCGGGCGCACCATCGCCATCACCGGGATGCTCACCGCGCCCATCGTGACGCGCAGCACGCCGAGCGAGGGCGTGATGCCGCCTTCGAGCAGGCTGGCGCAAAGTTCGACGCGATGCCCGCCGCCCAGTTCGGCGGCCACGGCGTCGTCCGGTCCCTCGATACAGATTTCGATCAGCGGCGGCTGCGGCATCGGGCCCTCACAAAGCGATTTGGGTCAGCGCGCCGCCATACAGCACCGGCCCCGTGGGCTGCCCAGTGGTCGAGCCGCCCGGCGGTTCCAGACTGATGAGCAATTGCGTGCCTTCCGGCGGAACGGCAGGCAGCGTGACCCGTTTGCCGCCCGCCGGCAACACGCCGAGCGAGGCCGGGGCTTTTTGGCCGGGACGCAAAATCCACAACTCCAAATCCCGCCCGCCCGGCACCGTCACCGGCGCGAAAGCGGTCAGCACCACCGAGCCATCGGCGCGCGCCTGGGCGATGAAGCCGCCGGACGTAACCGGGCCGGACGTAACCGGGCCGGGCGGGCGGCTGTCCAGCGGCATCAGCGCCGCGAAGCGCTGCGCGGGCGATGCGGCCGGCCCTTGCGGCATGAACTGCGGCGGCAAATTGAGCCGCAGCGCCAAGCCGGGCACGAAAGCGATGGCCGCCACCGTGGCGGCGATGGCGAGCGACGCCACCGAAGTGAGTTGCCACGGCCACACGGTGCGGCGCGGCGGTTCGGCGGGTTGGCGCGGCTCACGCGGCACCAGCGGCACCACGTCGGCGGGGCGGCGCGGCGGCGTTGGCGCTTCTGTGCTGGCGGGCACTTCGGCGATGGCGCGCGCCAGCCGGTCCCACAGGGCCGGCGGCGGCGCTTGCGGCGGCACCGCGTTGGCCAGCGGCGACAAACGGCGCTCCCAGGCGGCGATGGCGCTGGCCAGCGCCGGGTCGGTGCGGGCTTGGCGGCGCACCGCGCGCATCTCGCCCTCATCGAGCACGCCGAGCACGTATTCGCCAGCCAGGATGTGCAGTTCGTCGGGAATATCGCCGCTCATGCCGCGCCCTCCAGGCACAGGCGCAGCGATTGCAGGCTGCGGCGGATCCAGCTTTTCACCGTGCCGAGCGGCATTT
>JANYDF010000080.1 GCA_025359905.1 Rhodospirillales bacterium | reverse complement strand
CCGTGGAGAACGGCCATGCTTGCGGCGGCGATCTTTCGCGGCTGGCGCAGTTTGCTGCCTTGGGCGCGCGCTATCTGACCATCACGCATTTCGGCCACAACGCGTTGGCCGATTCGTCCAATCCGCGCGCTGAACTGGGCGATGCGGCGGCCGAACATGGCGGGCTGTCCGAGCTCGGGCGGCAGGCGATTGGCGAGTTGAACCGGCTGGGCATGCTGGCCGACGTGTCGCACACCGCCAAGGCCACCATGCTGCAAGCCGCCGCGCTGTCGCGCACCCCGGTGGTGGCGACGCATTCCTGCGTGCGGGCGCTGTGCGATGTGGCCCGCAACATGGACGACGAACAGCTTGACGTGCTGCGCGACACCGGTGGCGTGATCCAGATCACCGCCGTGCCGGCTTTCTTGAAAGTGGGCGGCAAGCAGGAGAGCGTCACGGTCGCCGACTACTGCGACCACGTTGATTACGCGGTGCGGCGGATCGGGCTGGCGCATGTCGGCCTGTCGTCGGATTTCGACGGCGGCGGCGGCTTCAGCGGCTGGCGCGACGCGGGCGAAACCCCGTCGATCACCGCCGAACTGCTGCGGCGCGGCTACGACGCGGCGGCGATTGCCGCACTTTGGAGCGGCAATTTCTTGCGCGTGCTGCGCATCGCCGAACAGTTCGCCGCATAACAGGGGGGCCGATGCGCCAGGTGCGATTGCCGGACGGCACCAACGTTCCCGCCCTCGGCCAGGGCACCTGGAAGATGGGCGAGGGCCGTCCGCGCGCCGAGGAGGTCGCGGCTTTGCGCCTCGGCCTTGAGCTCGGCATGACGCTGATCGACACCGCCGAAATGTACGGCGACGGCGCATCCGAGGAGGTGGTCGGCGAGGCCATCGCTGGGCGCCGGGACGCGGCGTTCATTGTCTCGAAGGTTTACCCGCACAACGCCAGCAAGCGCGGCACGGTGGCGGCCTGCGAGCGCAGCCTGAAACGGCTGCATGTGGAGCGGATCGACCTGTATTTGCTGCACTGGCGCGGCGGCGTGCCGTTGGCCGAGACGGTGGCGGCATTCGAGGGCCTGCGCGCGGCAGGCAAAATCGGCGCCTGGGGCGTCTCCAACCTCGACACCGATGAAATGGACGAACTGCGCGGCGCGCCGGGCGGGATGGGCTGTGCCACCGATCAGGTGCTGTACAACCCCTCGGCGCGCGGGATCGAGTTCGATTTGCTGCCCTGGAGTGCGGCGCACGCGATGCCGCTGATGGCGTACTCGCCGGTCGGCCAGGGCGGGCGGCTGCTGCGCGCGGCGGCATTGGCAGGGGTTGGCCGCCGCCACGGTGCGACGGCCGCGCAGGTGGCGCTGGCCTGGGCCATGCGGCACCCCGGCGTGATTGCCATTCCCAAGTCGAGCAGTATGCAACACGTGCGCGAGAACGCTGCGGCTGCAACAATTGAGCTGACGCCGGACGATTTGTCTGCAATCGACGCCGCATTTCCACCGCCGCGACACAAGCAATCCTTGGCGATGCTGTAAATCTGCGCAGTCTCGCTAAATCGAGTACGGTTGGCCACGCCACCTTGACGCCATGCTTGCATCGGCTTGAAGTGGTGCCGCGCGGAAACCGGATGGCAGTTCCCGGCCGCGCGCATACCGGCCGGCCAGATATCACGCTGGGGCCATTGCAAGGGCAGAACGGCCGATCGCCTGCCGCGAATGGAGGAACCAGAGATGACCGATCAGATTGACACGCCGAATGTGAAGCTGCTGCGCCAGCAATTGGCCGACGGAAAAGTGAGCCGGCGTGAGTTCGTGCGCTACGCAGCGCTGCTCGGCGTGGCCGCCCCGCTGGCCAGCAAATTGGCCGGGGTCAGCCCGATTGCCAGCGCCAAGGCGGCCGGGATGCCGCAGGGCGGCATCGTGCGCATGGGCACCCAGGTGAAGGACGTGAAAAGCCCGCATACCTATAGCTGGGGCGGCTACGACAGCAACGTCTCGCGTCAGGTTTGCGAATACTTGACGTTCACCGACAAGGACAACGTTACCCACCCGTACTTGCTGGAGAGCTGGAAAGCCAGCGACGACCTGAAGACCTGGACGCTGAATGTCCGCAAGGGCGTGAAGTGGCACAACGGGAAGGACTTCACCGCCGACGACGTGGTGTGGAACCTCAAGCGCATGACCGACGCCTCGGTCGGCTCGTCGGTGGTCGGCCTGGTGAAGGCCTATCTGCTGAAGGAAGTACCGGGCAAGGACGGCAAGCCCACCACCGAATTGTGGGCGCCGAACGCGATTGAGAAAGTTGACGACTACACGGTGCGGCTGAACTGCGCCGCGCCACAGCTGATGGTGCCGGAGCATCTGTTCCACTACCCGGCGGCGATGCTGTATCCGGGCGACAATGGCGTATTCGGCGCGGGTTCCATCGGCACTGGCCCGTTCGAATTGGTGCAAGTCGAAACCGGCAAGATCGCCGTGTTCAAGAAGGCGAAGAACTACTGGGGCGAGCCGGCCAACGTCGATGGCATGGAATTCGTCGATCTCGGCGACGATCCGGCGGCGCAGATCGCAGCCCTGGCCAGCCAGCAGATTCATGGTCTGATCTGGGCCGATCCGGGCCAGTACGATGCGCTGAACGCGATGCCGCACTTGCAAATGTACAGCGTGCCCACCAGCCAGACGGCGGTGATGCGCATGAAGGTCAGCGAGAAGCCGTTCGACGACGCCCGCGTGCGCAAGGCGATGAAGCTTGGCCTGGACAGTGCCGCCATCGTGCAGATCGCGCTGCGCGGCCTGGGCACCGAGGGCGACCACATGCACGTGTCGTCCGCGCACCCCGACTACAAGGCGATCAAGACGCTGGGCCGCGACATCGCGGCGGCGAAGAAGCTGCTGGCCGATGCCGGGCACCCGAACGGGTTCGAGACCACGCTGTATGTGCCCAACGACATCCCCTGGATTGTCGCGCAGGCGCAGGCGGCCGCCGAGCAGTGGAAGGACATCGGCGTCAAGGTGAACCTGAACGTGATGCCAGGTGCGCAGTATTGGGACGTGTGGACCAAGGTGCCGATGGGTGCGACGATTTGGTATCACCGCCCGCTCGGCGCGATGCTGATCGCGCTGGCGTACCGGACCGGGGTGCCCTGGAACGAGAGCGGCTATTCCAACAAGGAGCTCGACGCGATCCTGACCCAAGTGGAAGGCACGCTGGATATCGAGAAGCGGCGCGACCTGATGCTGAAGATCGAGGAAATCATGCACGAGGACGGCCCGATCTGCCAGCCGCTGTGGACCAATATGTTTACCTTCTATGACAAGAAGGTGCTGGGGGTGTATCCGCACCCGACCAACTACTTCTTCGGCAACAAGCTGGCGTTGCAGGCCTGATCGAAGTCTTGAGTATGCAACTGCCACGTTTGTTGACCGTGAATGTTCCCCCGGCGCGAGCCGGGGGCCCGGGCCGCGCGCTTCGGTGCGCTGCTTTGGGGCCTAACCACGGGATAATGCAGCCATGATCCGCTACACATTGCGCCGTGTGGCGGAAATGCTGATCACGCTGCTGGTGGCTTCGTTCCTGGTGTTTCTGGTGACCGAATTCTCGCCGGGCAACGTGGCGCGCAAGACGCTCGGCGCGTTCGCGCTGCAGGAACAAGTCGATTTGCTCTACGAAAAACTGCATCTGAACGACCCGCTGATGGTGCGCTATGTGCGCTGGGCGGGCGTGCTAACCGGGTTGCAGGCCGATCCGCTGCAAGATCCAGCTTTGAAGCTGGACTTCAAAGATCCACGCGGCGACCGGTATTTCGGCAATTTCGGCTATTCGGCGCTGTTCAAGGCCCCGGTCAACGACGTGCTGTGGGACCGGCTGGGCAACACCGCATTGCTGGCCGGAATCGCCTTTGCCGTGATCGTGCCGCTGTCGTTGTTGCTCGGCGTCTTGGCCGGCATGCGGGTGGGCAGCACGCTGGACCGGGTGGTCTCCACCATATCCATTGTCATGACCTCCGTACCGGAATTCGCTCTCGGCGTGATTTTGGTGGCGATCTTTGTTGTTTGGCTCAAGCTGCTGCCCGGCACCAGTCCGCTAAAAACCAATTCCGGCTGGCCGATCTGGACGCAGTTGCTGCTGCCGGTTTCGGTGCTGGCGCTGTACGACGCTGGGTATGTGGCGCGCATCGTCCGCGCCTCAATGGCCGAGGTGATGGCCAAACCCTATGTGCGCACGGCGGTGTTGAAGGGCCTGCCGTGGCGGCAGGTGATTCTGCGCCACGCGCTGCGCAACGCGATGATCGCGCCGTTCACGGTGATCCTGCTGCAAATCAACTGGCTGATCGGCGGCGTGGTGGTGACCGAACTGGTGTTCGCCTATCCCGGATTCGGCCGCATGCTGCTGGATGCTTCGTTGTTCGGCGACGTGTCGTTGATCGAAGCGGCGACGTTGATCGCGCTGTTCGTCGCCACCGCAACGCAGTTGATCAGCGATATCGGCTACCGCCTGCTCGACCCGCAGGCGCGCCGCTGATGTCCGCCAGCACGTCGGCCGAAACCGCCGGCCGCCCGACGCCGAGCCTGCTGCGCCGCCTGCCGACGTCGCGCGTGGCGATGGTTGGGCTGACCATCGTGCTGATCTGGGTATTGCTGGCGATCCTCGCCCCGTTCCTGCCGCTGCCTGACCCCAACAAGTCCGACTATGCTGCGATGGCCAAACCCTTCAGCAGCGCCAAGCACTGGCTTGGCGTCGATCCGCTGGGCCGCGACTTGCTGGCGCGCATCATCTGGGGCGGGCGCACCGTGCTGGAAGTTGCCCCGCTGGCGGTGCTGGCGGCCTATACCGTGGGCTGCATCATGGGTCTGCTCGCCGGTTACTACCGGGGCTGGGTGGACATCGCGCTCAGCCGGTTTTCCGACGTGATCCTGTCGTTCCCGGTGGTCGTGCTGTACGTGATCCTGATTGCCAATATCGGCCCCTCGGCGCTGAACATCGTCGTGGCGGTGGTGCTGGCCTCGGCCCCCGGCATCTCGCGCATCGTGCGCGGCCTGGTGCTCAGCCTGATGCATCAGGAATTCGTCGCCGCCGCCTATCTGCGGCGCGAGACCGATATTTTCGTGATGATCGTTGAGCTGTTGCCGAATTGCCGTGGCCCGCTGATTACCGATTTCTGCCTGCGGCTGGGCTACACCACCATCACCATCGGCACGCTCGGCTTCCTCGGCCTTGGTTTGCCGCCGCCCAATCCGGATTGGGGCGGCATGGTCAAACAAGCGACCTCGATGATCACGGTGTTCCCGCATATGTCGCTGTATCCGACAGTGGCGTTGGTCAGCCTGATTCTCGGCTTCAATCTGCTGGCCGACGGGCTGACCGAATTGTCGCAGGCGGATTGAGCGATGGCCCTGCTCTCCATCCGCGGCCTGCGCGTTGAATACCGCACCTCGCGCGGCACCGTGGCGGCAATTCCTGAGTTCTCGCTGGAGATCGGCGCTGGCGAGAGTTTCGGCCTCGTTGGCGAGTCGGGCTGCGGCAAGTCCACGCTGATCATGGCGATCATGGGCTACATGGGCCGCAACGGCTCGGTGCCGCGCGGGCAGATTATTTTCGAAGGCCAGGATTTGGTGACGGCCAGCCCGGAGGCGTTGCGCAAGCTGCGCGGCGGGCGGATCGCCATCGTCTATCAGGAACCGGCGACCGCGCTGAACCCGTCGATGACCATCGGCGCGCAGTTGATGGAAGTGCCAATTGCGCATACTGGGGCCAGCCGGGCCGAAGCGCGCGCCCGCACCGCGCAGGTGCTGCTCGACGTGCATTTGCCGGACCCGGACAGCGTGATGCGGCGCTATCCGCATCAATTGTCCGGCGGCCAGAAGCAGCGCGTGGTGATCGCCATGGCGCTGCTGGCCAACCCGGCGCTGCTGCTGCTGGATGAGCCGACGACCGGGCTCGATGTCACGGTCGAGGCCACCGTGCTCGATCTGCTGAACGAGTTGCGGCAGAAATACGGCACCGCGCTGTTCTATATTTCGCACAACCTCGGCGTCATCGCACAGGTCTGCGACCGCATCGGCGTGATGTATGCGGGCAAACTGGTGGAAGACGCGCCCGCCGCCGACCTGTTCGCCAACCCGTGCCACCCCTACACGCGCGGCCTGCTGGCGTCGCTGCCGCGCCCGGGGGCGGACAAGCGCAGCCATCCGCTGGTGGCAATCTCCGGCGTGGTGCCCTCGGCCGGGCGCGCGCCGGAGTCCTGCGGCTTCCTGACCCGCTGCCCCTATGCCCAGCCGGGCTTGTGCGACAAAGCCGTGGTGCCGTTGCGCGATACCGGCGGCGCGCATTTGGTGCGCTGCGCCCGCTGGCAGGACTTGCCGGCCGAGCAGGTCGCCGCTGCACCGGGCCCACAAGCGGCCGTCGCCGGGCGCACCGATATCGTGATGGATGCCCACGACGTCAGCCGGGTGTTCCCGGTTGGCCGCCGCAAGCTGCTGGCCAACGACCGGTTGAATATGGCCGCGCAACGCGGCCATGTGCTGGCGGTGGTGGGCGAGTCGGGTTCCGGCAAGTCCACCTTCGCCAAGGTGCTGGCCGGGCTGGACTCCGCGACCGGCGGCAGCCTGCGCATCATGGGCGACGATGTGGCCAAGATTCCCGTGCGCCGCCGCACCGCCAAACAGGTCGCCGCCGTGCAGATGGTGTTCCAGAACCCGGACGGCACGCTGAACCCCTCGCACCCGGTCGGCTGGCCGCTGGCGCGCAGCTTGCGCAAGTTCGGCATCGCCACCAGCAAGGCGGATATCGAGGCGCGGGTGACCGCCCTGTTGGATATGGTGCGCCTGCCGTCCTCGCTGCGCCACGCGCTGCCGCGCCAACTATCCGGCGGCCAGAAACAGCGCATCGCCATCGCCCGCGCGTTCGCCGGCAACCCCGAATTGCTGGTGGCCGATGAGCCGGTTTCCGCACTCGATGTCTCGGTGCAGGCCGCCGTCATCAACCTGCTGCTGCGCATCCAGGCCGAGCAGGGCACCACGCTGGTGTTCATCAGCCACGACCTCGGGCTGGTGCGCTATCTCGCCGACGAAGTGGTGGTGATGTATCTGGGGCAGGTGATGGAAGCCGGGCCGGTGGCAGCGATCTTCGAGCCGCCGTACCACCCGTACACTGAGGCGCTGCTGTCGGCGGTGCCGGTGCCGGACCCGAGCATCAAAACCAAGCGCATCCGGCTGCAAGGCGAAATCCCCAGCCCGCTGAACGTCCCGGCCGGCTGCCGCTTCGCCACCCGCTGCCCGCGCAAACTCGGGGCGGTGTGCGACACCACGCCGCCGCCGAAGCGCGACAACCGCGACGGGCATATTATCCACTGCCATATTCCGCTGGAGCAGTTGGCGCAGACCGAGCCGGTGTTCCGCCACGTCTGACCCGGCATTGCGATAAGCTGCTTGCCCGCCTTTGCCCCGCGTGGCAGCAAGCCGTCGCAGACCAGTGGAGAGCATCGTGGCGTCCGGCAGCGAAGGATCAGCGCACCCTTGGGCGCCCCGCGAACTCGCCCTGGTGGTGCCGACGCTGAACGAGCGCGCCAACGTGCCAGTGCTGGTCGGATTGCTGCATGAGGTGTTGCAGGGCGTCGAGTGGGAAGTGCTGTTCGTCGACGACGACAGCCGCGATGGCACCGCCGGCGAAGTGCGCCGCATTGCTCAGACCGATCCGCGCGTGCGCTGTCTGCAACGCATCGGCCGCCGTGGCCTCGCTAGTGCCTGCATCGAGGGCATTCTGGCCACCTCGGCGCCCATCGTCGGCGTGATGGATGCCGATTTGCAGCACGATGAATCCCTGCTGCCGCACATGTTGCAAGCGCTGCGCGACGGTGACGTCGATATCGCGGTCGCCAGCCGCCATGTCGAAGGCGGCAGCATGGGCGACTTCGACAAGAAACGCGTGGCGATCAGCGATTTCGCCGCCCGGCTTAGCCGCCTGATCGTCGCCTCCGACCTCACCGACCCGATGAGCGGGTTTTTCATGCTGCGCCGCGCGGCGTTCGATGCGGCGGTGCGCAACCTGTCCGGCCAGGGCTTCAAAATCCTGCTGGATATTTTTGCCTCGTCGCCCAAGCCGCCGCGTTTTCAGGAATTCCCGTTCCGCTTCCGCACTCGTCAGTTCGGCGAGAGCAAGCTCGATTCGATGGTGGTGTGGGAATACCTGATGCTGATCGCCGACAAGCTGGTCGGCCACATTGTGCCGGTGCGCTTCGTGCTGTTCGCGCTGATCGGCGGCGTCGGCGTCGGCGTCAATCTGCTGGTGCTGCGCCTGGCGCTGGCCGCCGGGCTGCACATCACCGGGGCTGGGATTTGGGCGACGCTGGCGGCGATGGTGTCGAACTTCCTGCTCAACAACCAGTTCACCTACCGCGACCGCCGGCTGAAGCGCTGGAAACTGCTGCGCGGTCTGGTGACGTTCAGCGTCGGGTGCAGCATCGGCGCGGTGGCCAATGTCGGCATTGCGGCGCAGGTGTATGGACAGGGCAATAGCTGGTGGCTGGCCGGGTTGGCGGGCGCGCTGATCGGTGCAGTCTGGAACTACGCGATTGCGTCGACGTATACGTGGGGCAAGACCAAGTAACTAACCGCGCGCCACAGTCGCCACCGCCGCCCCGGCCATCACGCCGCCGATGTCGATGACATTGGGCAGAATGGCGAGAAAGAAGATCATCGCCTTCGGATTGCCCAGCGTCAGCGACAGCCCGCCGAGGAACAGCCGCGCGCCACAATTTGATTGCCAGGTACAGCAGATAGCCCGCCCCGGCGTAGCGGATGGCGATGAACAGGCTGGCGAATTGCTCGGCCAGTGCCGCCAGCCCGAGAACAACGCAGGTGATCCACACCATGTCGCCCAGCACGATGCCGCCAATAAACGGCAACGTGCGCCGCGCCCCGAAGCTGAGCGCCCGCGCGACGACGGCGGCCGTCGCCGGCCCCGGCGAGATCACCGCCAGCAGATAGACTGGCAAGAACAGCAGCAAAGCGGAAAGGGTCATATACCGGTTTCCAAAGGCCAGCCTTTGGCGGGTTTCAGGGCAGCGCCCTGACCTTGCCTTGCTTGCTGGCCTTTGCCCAGCCGTGCAACTTGGGGCCGCCGCTACAAGTCCGTCGCTTGCAGTCCGGTGTGCTTGGCAATTCGCGCCAGCATGCTGGGGCCGATTTCCTCGTTGTCGTGAAAGGCGAACACGTAATTTGGCCAGCCCGCCCGCGACAAAATGCAATGCGATCCGGATTGTCGTTTAAGCGCCCATCCAATGCGATTGAGCGCCCGCAGAACGGAGCTTGCTCTCACGGCAGGCCATTGACTCACGCCGCCTCGAACATGCCGCGCGCGGCCTCTGGCACTGGATCGCCATGCTCGATCAGATCCGCCATCACCCGAAAAGCCAGCGCCGCCGCACGCGCTCGAGCTTCGGCCGGGGTGTTACCGTACGCCATCACGCCGGCCAATGCCGTAACGTCGGCTATCCAGCGTCCATCCGCTTCCTGCTCAACATCAATACGCAGCATGACATTCTCCAATTATGCTACTATGGGGTTGTTGGGTTGCAAACGCGATGAAAATCCCTCACGGCTTGCGCGCGCTCGCCGTCGCCGGGTCGTCCGGCCAGTGGTGGCGCGGGTAGCGGCCGCGCATGTCTTTGCGCACGTCGGCCCAGGCGCCGCGCCAGAATCCGGCCAGATCGCCGGTGATCGCCACCGGCCGTCCGGCAGGCGATAGCAGCCCCAGGCGCAATTCGACCCGCCCGCCCGCCAGTTTCGGCGTCTCGGACAGGCCGAAGAAGTTTTGCGCCCTGGATTCTGCCACCGGCACCGGCTGGGTGTAGTCCACCGCCGCGCGGCCGCCGGGCAGTGGCAGATGGGTGGGCAATTCGCGGTCCAGCCGGGCAGCGTGTTCCCAGTCGAGTTGTGCGCGCAGCACCGCGTGCAGATCGAGCTTCTGCACCTCGGCGAGGCGCGTCGAGCCGTGCAGATGGGCCGCCAGCCAGTCGCGGTTGGCGGCAAGGGCCGTGTCCGACAGATCGGGCCAGCCGCTGCCCGGTTCCAGTGCGGCTAGCAGCGCCACGCGGGCCTGCAACTGCCGCGCGGCATCGGTCCACGGCAAGCCGGCAAATGGCGCCGCCGCCGCCAGTGCCGCTGCGGTTTCGGCGGGATCGGCGGCCTCGGTGCGGTCCTCCAGGATCAACGCGCCCAACCGGCGGCGGCGGCGGGCGAGCACCGAGCCGGTGACCGGATCGAGCCCGGTTTCCACCGCCTCGGTGATCCGCGCCGCCACCGATGGCGGCAGGTTGGCCGGGTCCAGTTCGGCGGCCATGCGGATTTTCGCCCCGGCCCCGCCGTCGAGGCTGGCGGCGACCAGCAGCTTGGCTTTGGCCAGCTTGTCGGCGACGGACAATTTCGCGCCGCCGCCACCGGACAGCCGGAAACTGCCCGGCTCGCCGCGCCGCTGGGCGATACGGTCGGGGAAGGCGGCGGCTAGCAGGCGGCCGGGGTCGCCCTCGGCGGGTTCATGGGTGCGCAGGCGGCGGCGGTATTGCGCGGCGGCGGCGCGGATGCGCGACACCGCACCCCGGTCGGCGTCGGGCGCAGCGCCTTCGAGGGCTGCCAGCCGCAGGCCGATATCGGCGGGAATGTCCGCACCACGCGGGCCGCGCAACGGGTCGCGTTCCTCCAGAATGGCCGCCAGATCGGCCGCAAGTGCTGCTTGTCCGCGCGTTTCGGCGGCCAGCATCATCGCCGATAGTCGTGGATGCGCGCCGAGTTGCGCCATCTGGCGCCCGAGCGGGGTGATGCGGCCGTGGCCGTCCAGCGCGCCCAGATCGCTGAGCAGCGCCGCCGCCGCCGCCAGCGGGCCGGGTGGCGGCGGGTCGGGGAACGGCAAGTCGGCCGGGGCGGCGCCCCAGCCGGCGCAATCGAGCAATAGGCCGGACAACTCGGCTTCGAGGATTTCCGGCCGGTCATACGCCGCCAGCCCGCGATGCAGCGCCTCGCTCCACAGCCGCACGGCAACCCCCGGCCCCTCGCGGCCGGCGCGCCCGGCGCGCTGCTCGGCGGCGGCGCGGCTGATGCGCAGCGTGGCCAGCCCGGTCAGCCCGGTGGACGGGTCAAGGCGTGGCGTGCGGCGGAAACCGCCATCGACCACGATGCGAACGCCGGGCACGGTCAGCGAGGTTTCGGCAATCGAGGTGGACAGCACCACGCGGCGGCCCTCGGCCGGGCGCAGCGCGCGGTCCTGCTCGGCGACTGGCAGGTCGCCGTGCAATGGCAGCACCAGGGCGCCGCAGCCCGCCAGCGCCTGTTCGGCGCGGCGGATTTCACCCATGCCGGGCAGGAAGGCGAGGATATCGCCCTTGTGCGCGGCGAGCGCGGCGCGAATGGCCCGCGCCATCGCGTCGGGCAAATCCCTGACATCGGCGATATCCCGCCCGGCGTGCGCCACCTCGACCGGGTGCATCCGCCCGTCGCTGGCGATCACCTTCGCCTCCAGCAGCGGTGACAGCCGGGCGCCATCGGCGGTGGCGGACATGGCGAGCAGGCGCAGCTCCGGGCGCAAGCTGCGCTGGAGGTCGCGGCACAGCGCCATGGCGAGGTCGGCCTCCAGCGCCCGCTCGTGCACCTCGTCGAGGATCACCAGCGCCACGCCGGCGAGTCCGGGATCGGATTGCAGGCGGCGCACCAGCAGGCCCTCGGTGATGACCTCGATGCGCGTGGCCGGCGAAACCGCGCTGTCGAGCCGGGTGCGATATCCGACGGTGCCGCCCACCGCCTCGCCGCGCAGCGCGGCCATGCGGGTGGCGGCCGCGCGGGTGGCGAGGCGGCGCGGTTCGAGCATGACGATGCGGCCCCCGCCCACCCAGGGCTCGTCCAGTAAGGCGAGGGGCACCAGCGTGGTTTTGCCCGCGCCGGGCGGGGCGACCAGCACGGCATTGCGCCCGGCGGCCAGGGTTTCGCGCAATTCCGGCAGCGCGGCCGCGACCGGTAAATCCTGTGTAACGTCATCCATGGCGCGGGAGTATCACTCTTGATGCTGTCATTCGACCCGGCGGCGGCGAAACCGTATATGAAGGGCGTCATGCGCATCCTGCTGCTCCTCGCGTTGCTGTTCCCGCATATCGCCGTGGCCGCCGAAGCGGTGGCGGTGACGAGCCCGCGCGCGGTGGCCACCCTGATTTCCGATACCGACACGGCCGCCCCGGGCCAGCCCTATCGGGTGGCGCTGCGCCTGCGCATGGCGCCGGGCTGGCACACCTATTGGCGCAACCCGGGCGATGCCGGCGTCGCCGCCGAACTCGCCTTCACCCTGGCCGACGGCGTCACCGCCGGCCCGATCGCCTGGCCCACCCCCGCCCGCCAGCCCGAAGATACGCTGATGACCTTCGGCTACCAGGGCGAGCTGGTGCTCCCGGTGATCTTGTCCGGCGGCCCCGGGCCGGTGGAACTCACCGCGACCTGGCTGGTCTGCGAGAAGATCTGCGTGCCCGAGGAGGGACATTTCCGCCTCGATCTCCCTGCCGGCGCCCCGCGCCCCAGCCGCGAGGCGCCGCTGTTCGCCGCCGCCGATGCGCGCATGCCCCGCCCGGCGCCCTGGGCCGCCCGCATCGCGCCCGACGGCACGCTGAGCCTCGACGGCCCGGAACTCGCCGCCGTCGCCGAGGCTTTCTTCCTCGCCGAACAGCCGGACGTCATCGCCGCCAGCGCCGGCCAGACGATGCGCCGCGGCGGCGAGGGCATGACGCTGCCGCTCACCCCGGCCACCGCCTTCAAGCCGGACTCCGCCCTCGCCGGCGTGCTCCTGCTGCGCGATGGCGGCGGCGAAACCGCCTACAGCGTCATTGCCCAGCCCGGCCCCGCTCCCCCGCCGGCGGGCGGGTTGCTCCGCGTCATCGGCTTCGCCCTGCTCGGCGGGCTGATCCTCAATTTGATGCCCTG
>JANYDF010000108.1 GCA_025359905.1 Rhodospirillales bacterium | reverse complement strand
CCGCCCTTGCCGTAGATCGCGATGATCTGCGTTTCTTTCTTCACAGGCGCTGTCGACACGGCATCGGGTTCCTGCGCGGCTTCCTCCCGCAAGGCTTGCGCCATGCTGGCTTGGGCATTTACAGGCGCGTGCGTGCCAACTTGAGCGTTCATGAACAGTCTCTCCAATCGAGTATCATTTTCAGGCATGCGGGATCGGTGAAGGCTGTGCGGTAGGCGTCGGGCGCCGAAGCGGCGTCCTGGCGATGGGTGATGAGCCCATCGAGCGAAAGCGTGCCCGACTCCGCGGCATCGCGAACATTTGCAAGGTCGGCGGGCAGCCATTGCGCGGCGCAGCGAATGCGCGCCTCACGCATGAAGGCGGGCGGGAAGGCGAACGACAGCTTGTCGGAATAGAACCCGGCCAGCACGATCTCGCCGCCCGGCGCCAGCCGGCTGATCAGCGTATCAAGCAAGCCGGCGTCGCCACTGACGTCGTAAATCGCGCGGTAGTTGCGCCGGTCGTCCTCGGCTGGATTGATCACTCTGTAGCCAAGTGCGCCAGCGGCGCGGTCTGGGTTGGTTTCCCACACCACCGGCGATCCGCCGTCCAGTACCGCGAGGCGTGCGAGCAAACGGCCCAGCACGCCGTGGCCCACGATCAAGTCAGGGGCTGCACCGCCGGCTATGGCGTGGCGCGCCGTGGCGGCCACGCCAGCAACACGCCCTGTTCGCCAAGTTTGTTGCCCAGCGGCAGCACTTTGCTGCCCGGCACCACCACGCGCGATGCGGCACCACCAAATAACCCGCGCACGTCGCCGTAGCAACGCGCACCGGGCACGAACACGCGCTCGCCTACGCTGCGGCCTGAGGTTTCACCGCTGCTGCTGACGCGGCCAACGGACTCGTAGCCGGGCACCAGCGGGTACCCCATACCTGGAAACGGCGGCATCTTGCCGGACCAGAGCAAGCGCTCCGTTCCTGTGCTGATGCCACTGAATTCGATATCGACCACAACATCGTCCGCAGTTGGCGGCGTCAGCGGCAAACGGGTTAAGCCTAGCTGTTCCGGCTGGTGCAGCACGACGGCGATAGTCTCCATCTCTGCCTTCCTTCCGGCCCGTAGCGCATTGAAGCTCGCGTTCGGGTGTCAGCCTAACGTGACTGTCATGTCTGTCAATTGAGATTTACACTCCGGCCGCCGCGCCGTCCCGGCGCGCGACGATCAGACTGGTCAATAGCGGGGTGCTGGTGCGCACCTGACGGACTTCGATGAACCCCGCATCGTTCAGCATTGCGGTCAATTCGGCAGCGCTGCGTGGCCGTCCGCGGCCCATAGCCATCAGGTAGAAGCCGAAATAGGCGTCGCCGGCCGGTTCTGCGCCTGGTGTGGCGGCCATCGGTTCGGCCAGCAGCAACGTGCCGCGTGGCGGCAATGCGCGGTACGCGGCGCGCAGAATGGCCCGTGCGGTGGCGTCGTCGTGGTCGTGGATGACGCGCACCAGTGAGGCAACATCAGCCCCTTGGGGCAGCGTACCCTGGCGGAAGTCGCCGCCCACAGCGCGCGCCCGCTGCCCCAGCCCGGCGGACGCGAAGCGTGCCTCGGCGCGGGCGGCAACGGGTGGTAAATCGAACAATATCAACTGTAAATTCGGAACGCGTTCGGCGACTCGGCGCAAGAACGTGCCATCGCCGCCGCCCAGATCGAGCAGGCAGCGATGTCTGCCGAGCGGGTAGGCGTTGAGGATCTCGTCGCTGACCAGTGGCTGCGAGGCGGCCATCAGCGCGGTGTAGTCGGCAATTTGCCCGCCTGGCAGCCCAGACGGATTGTTGTAGGCGGCATATGGCCAATACGCGGCTAGCGCGCCGCTGGGCTGCTGCCCCCGCAGGAGCGCCACCGGGTCGCGCAGGTCCGCGTACAACATCGCGTGATGCTTCACCATCTCGGTGACCGCAGCGTTGTCGACCATCGCCGCCCCCAGCACGCCTAAGCCGTAGCGGCCGAAGCTGCGCCGTTCGGCGAGTTGCAGCGCCACCGCCGCCGCCAGCAGCCGCTCAGCGCCGTCGAGCGGCAGGCCCAAGCGCGGTGCTAGGTCGGCGGCGGTCTGCGGCCCTTCTGACAACATATCGAACAGCCGCACCTGCACGCAGGCGGCGAGAATTTGCGAGTAAACAAAGCCGGCGCAAAGGTCGAACAGCGCTCGCGCCCGCCGCCGCGCCAACGGCCGGGTCAGCGCGAACGCCGCTGCCCAGCGGCGAAATTTCGCGCTGGCCAGCGTGCGGTCGCGCCACGCCAGCGCACGATCCCAAAAGGCGCTACCCTGGGGATGCGCCATCTTCGCGGCCAATGCTGTTGTGTTGCTCAGGCAGCAGCCCGCGCAACTTCCTTCGGCAGTAGGCGGCGGGTCTCGGACATGATGTGCGAGCGCAGGCTGGTTTGGCCGGGGCATGGCGGCACCGACTCCACTGCATCGCCCGCGAGGTCGCCAAGCCGGGCAATCGCGCCCTTAAGCCCAAGTTGCAGTACCGCGCTGGGCCTGCCGAGCGCCGCGTCCTTGCCGATCGGCTTGCCCAGTTCAGCGGCGCTGCACACCGCGTCGCGAATGTCGTCTGCCACCTGATACGCCTCGCCGAGCCGTTCGCCGAGCAAGCGCCACGCTTCGGCTGGCGCACCGGCGGCAGCGGCCCCCGCCACCGTGGCGGCAGCGAACAACGCAGCGGTCTTCTCCTGCTGATACAGCGTCAGATCGGCGGTGTTTTCGCACTCCCAGGCCTGTCCGGCGCAAATGCCGTTTGGCACGCCAACCGAGCGCGCGACGGTGGTCACCAGCGGCGCCAAGCGTTGCGGGTTGCTGGCCGCCCCGGTTGCCAGGGTCTGAAATGCCAGCACAATCAACGCATCCCCCGTCAGCACAGCCAACGGCTCGCCGAATGCGCGATGCACCGATGGCTTGCCGCGCCGGGTGTCGGCGTTGTCGAAACAGGGCAAGTCGTCATGCACCAGCGACGCGCAGTGCAGCAACTCAATCGATGCGGCTGCTGCGTCGGCGATGTCGGGGTCATCTTCGCCGCAAGCGGCTGCGACCGCGAGGGTCAGGCGGGGGCGGATACGGGCCCCTTTTGGGAACACCGCGTGATGCATGGCGGCAGCCAGCAGCGGCGGGCAACTCGGGTGATCGGCGCGGCCGATTGCCGCCGCCAGTGCCCGCTCGATCCGGCTCATTACGTCCATGCTTTCCTCCAGCTCGATTGTGTAAGCTTGGATTGTCACGACAGACTGTCATGCCGTATTGACACTTCCGTCAAGGGCAAAGCCGGGGGCCGGATGGGGATGCAGGCAAAAAGCGGCGAACCATTGGGCCGCACCGAATCCGCGGGTCCGTGGTTCGACAGACCAGTCCCGCGCGACGGCTACGTGTGGTGGTATCTGGACGCGACGAGTGACGATGGCCGCCATGCTATCACCCTGATCGCGTTCGTCGGCAGCGTGTTCTCGCCGTACTATGCGTGGGCCCGGCGCGGGGGGCCGTCCGACCCGGAAAATCATTGCGCGATCAATGTCGCGTTGTACGGCGAGGGCGCCGGACGCTGGACCATGACCGAGCGCGGCCGCGCCGCGCTGCACCGCACCGCTGACACGCTGACCATCGGCCCGAGCGCGCTGCATTGGGATGGGACGGCGCTGACGGTGCGGATCGACGAAATCTCGGCGCCGCTGCCGTGCCGGGTGCGCGGCACGGTGAAGTTGTATCCGGCGGCGCAGCCATGCCGCAGCTTCGTATTAGACCCGCAAGGCCGGCATCGCTGGACACCGTTGGCCCCCCTGGCGCGCGTTGAGGTGGAAATGGACAGCCCCGGGCTGCGCTGGTCCGGCCCCGGCTATCTGGACATGAATGCTGGCGACGCACCGCTGGACCGTGACTTTGTGCGCTGGGATTGGTCATGCGCCCGCACACGCGACGGGGCGGCCGTACTCTATGATATAACGCCGCGGGGCGACGGCGCGCATTGCCTCGGTTTGCGCTTTGGCCAAGACGGCAGCGTCACCTCGTTCGATGCGCCGCCACGCGTCGCGCTGCCGCGCAGCGGCATATGGCGGGTGCCGCGCGCAATTCGCGCCGAAGAAGGCATGGCGCATGTGCGCCGCACGTTCGAAGATACCCCGTTCTATGTTCGATCGGAGATCGCCTCAGTGCTCGGCGGCGAGGGGGTGCTGGCGATGCATGAGTCGCTGTCGCTCGACCGGTTCCGCACCCCGATCGTGCAGGCCATGCTGCCGTTCCGTATGCCGCGTTTGGCTGGCAACAAGCGCGGCTAGCTGGCTTTGTCGCGCTGCTTATCCCGGCGCAGGGTGCGGCGGATCGACACCAGTTCATACAGCAGCAAGCCGAGAAACAGCAGTTCGAGGATGATCCATTCCCACTTGCCAAACATGGCCTAACTCGCGGCGGAACTGAGTCCCCGCTCGCCGCGCATCGCCGCATCGCGCTCTTCCAGCCGGGTGAACAGCGTGATCAGCCATTCGGCGCGATCATCGATGCGGCCGAGGCCCGAGCGGCCCGATACTGCGCTCTCGCGCACCGGCCGGCGGGAGGCGGCGACTGCATCGACCAGGAATTGCGTTTGCGCTAAGGTCGGCGCCACCAGTTCGCGCGCCGGGATCATCGCGGCGGCGGCACTGCGGGCCAGCAAAGCGGCCTTGCGGCGGCCGCTGACATGGGCGCGGCGCGACACCGAGTCGCACCCGGCCCGCTCCACCTCACGTCCGATCTCGGCATACAGCCGCCGTGCGGCGCCGATGCCGGGGCGGCAGGAGAGCGGCAATTGGGCAATGCCGGCGTCGGCCCGCGCATACAGCACGTCCGCCGCGTGCAGCAGACGCTGCACCACCCGGCCGAGCGGCGGGCTGAAATGCGGCTTGGCCAGGAAGCCTTCCGGCGTTATGCCAGCTTCGCGCAGCCAGTCGAGCGGCAGATAGATCCGCCCGTTGCGTGCATCTTCCCCCACATCGCGGGCGATGTTGGTTAACTGCATCGCCACGCCGAGGTCGCAGGCGCGGGCAACGATGTGGGGGGCGCGCACGTCCATCAGCGCGGCCATCATGGCGCCCACGGTGCCCGCCACACGGGCGGCGTAGTCGTAGAGCTCGCCGAGATTGTCGTAGCGGCGGCCTTGCGCATCCCACGCGAAGCCTTCCAGCAAAGCGGCGGGCACCGCGCGCGGAATGGCGTGCTCCTCGACCACATAGGCGAGCGCCCGGTCGGCGGGCATCGGTAATGGTCTGCCGGCGTAAGCGCGGTCGAGCCGTTCATACAGCGCGCCCAGATTGTCCGCCCCGCCCGCGCCATCGATCACGTCGTCGGCGACGCGGCAGAAGGCATAGAGTGCGGTGGCTGGCTCGTGCACCCAGCGCGGCAGCACGCGGGCGGCAGCGAAGAAGGTGCGGGAGCCGCCGCGCAGCATGTCGCGGCAGGCGGCGAGGTCGGCATGGCCGAAATCGTCTCGCAAGGCCGGGGCCATTGGCAGAGTCAGCGGCTGGAGCGGAGCGAGGTCACGTGCGGAAAGCGGCATCCGGTTTCACCATGTCGCTGTCAACTTGCGCATGCGGTAGACTGTCACAGATACCTGACACTACACCAGGGCCTCCCGGTCCAGAAGCAGCGAAAGTGCAGCGAATTGTCCCTTTTCCGATCGGCTGCCGTCGCATTGCTGGCCCTTGGCGCCATTCTGGCTGGGCTTTGGCAGCTCGAATCAGCGACAGACGATATCATTATATCGCATACCAATGCCGGTTCGGCGCCGGTGACGGTATTTCTGCCGGGTTCTGGCGGGCCCTGTCCCGTGGTGGTGATCGCGCACGGCTTTGCTGGGTCGCAGCAACTGATGCTGCCATTCGCCCTGACGCTGGCGCGCAACGGCTACCTAGCGGTGACGTTCGATTTCCCGGGTCACGGCCGCAACCCCGAGCCGCTGCTGGGTGGACTGGCCAACGATGAAGCGCGCAATGCTGCATTGATCCAATCGCTGGCCGAGGTGGTGGGCTTCGCCAAGCGGTTGCCGGAGAGCGATGGGCGGGTGGCGTTGCTCGGCCACTCGATGGCCTCCGACATCGTGGTGCGCTACGCGGTCGAGCATCCGGAGATCGGCGCCACCGTTGCGGTGTCGATGTTCTCGCCGGTGGTGACCGCCACGGCGCCGCGCAACCTGCTGGCCATTGTCGGCGCCGCCGAGCCGCAACCGATCCGCACCGAAACCCGCCGCGTGGTGGCGTTGGCGGCGGGCGATGCCGTGCAGCCGCGCACCACCTACGGCCAGTTCAGCGATGGCACCGCGCGGCGCTATTCGGAATCCGGCGGGGTTGAGCACATCGCAGTGTTGTACAGTCGGCAAAGCATGACCGAGGCGCTCGGCTGGCTCAACGCCGCGTTTGGCCATCGTGGCAGCGGCTGGCTGGATGCGCGGGGGCCGTGGCTGGGGCTGCTATATGCGGGGTTGGTGACGCTGGCCTGGCCGCTGTCGCGCCTGTTGCCGCGCGTGTCGGCTGTCCCGCTTGGCGCCGGGCTGGGCTGGAAGCGGCTGGCGCCATTGATGCTGGGGCCGGCGGTGCTGACGCCGCTGATCCTGTGGAAGCTGCCGACCGATTTTCTGCCCAGCCTGCTGGGCGACTACATAACCGTGCATTTTGCCGTATATGGGCTGCTCACCGGGCTTGGCTTGTGGCTGACCGGCGTGCGTCCGGCCTTCCCGGCCGGCAGTCTGGGCTGGCGGTTCGGTTTGGCGGTGCTGGTGATGGCCGCTTATTGCATCACGGCGGTTGGCTGGCCCGCCGACCGCTATCTGATCTCATTCGTGCCGACCCCGCAGCGCGCCGCACTGATGCTGGCCATGTTGGCCGGCACGGCACTGTATTTCATCTGCGTGGAGTGGCTGATTCGTGGCGTGGCTGCCCGGCCGTTCGCGGCCGTGGCGGCTAAATTGTGCCTGCTGCTGTCGCTGGTGCTGGCGATCGCGTTGAACCCGCACCGGCTGTTCTTTTTGATTATTATTATCCCGGTGATCTTGGCATTCTTGATTGTTTACGGCCTGTTCTCTGCTTGGTCATACCGCCGCACCGGCCAACCGCTGACCGGCGCACTGGCTGTTGCCCTGGCGTTCGCCTGGGCGATTGCGGTGACGTTCCCGATCGTCGGGCGCTAACTGGCCCACGAAATATTGGGTGGGATGCGACCGCACATCCCACCCGATCAGACTATGCGACGTCCATGATATACTTGAGCGGATCGCTCAGCCGTGCATTCAGGGCTGGCGTCAAGTATCGGCGCTGCACCAATTGCTGAGGCATGTCGCGCCGCGTGAAGCTTAGATGTAGCTGGCGCCGGCGGGTGTCATCGGATTTCTGCGTACCGCTGTGCCACATATGCGCGTTGCAGACGACAACCGCCCCGGCCGGGACGGTCACCAGGATCTCGCCCGGAAACGGTACGAACGGGTCTTCCGGGAAATGGCTGGTGTCGCCCATCACCGGCGATTCGGTGCTATGCTCGGCCACATCGTCGCCTTCGACCGCCCATTGATGCGGGCCATCGTGTTGCTTGGTGTGGTAGTCGAGCGCATTTTCGCCGGGCACGTTCAGCGGCGCCCATTTGTGCGATCCGGGCACGATACGGGTTGGGCCATTGGTCAATGTCATATCGTCGAACAAAATCAGCGAATTCACCAAACACCAGCCGCCGTCCGGCATCTTCACCGTATCGGCGTGCAACGGCTGCTTGCCGCCGCTCTTGTTGGGCTCGCGCACGTTGGCGCCATGGATCTTGAAGTCGCCAAGCAGGTATTGCGACGCCGCGAGCAGCGGCTTGATGGTCAACAGAACGTCGAAGCTGGCGGATTTGTTGAACAGGTTGGAAATGCGGATAGTGCCGTTTTCCTGGCTGACTTCACTGCCCGCCTTGGAACCTTCGCGCTTGGCGATGCGGTCGACCTCAGCGGCCATCGCGGCGCATTGCGCCGGGGTCAGCGCGTCGTAGATGATGAAATAGCCATCTTCGTCCAGCGCGCGGCGCTGCGCCTCGGACAGTTCATCGCCAGTGACGCCCAGTTCTGCCAGGGCTTGTTCGGATGACATGCTCGTGCGCTCTCCCTCGCGGCTGGTCTGCCGCCCGCCGTTGGCCGGAGTGTAATCGCTTTACAGCGGGGCTGGCCAGCGGGTTTTGCGGCCTATTCCATCCCGGTGATCACATGCTCGACGGCCTCGACCGAGGTCTTCTTGGGGTCGATGTCGTCGGCGACCACCCGGCCGCGCCGCATGACCACGATGCGGTCCACCACCTGAAACACGTGGTGAATGTTGTGGGCGATGAAGATGCAGGAGTGCCCCGAATCGCGCGCCCCGCGCACGAAGCGCAGTACCCCCTGGGTTTCGGCGACGCCAAGGTTGTTGGTCGGCTCATCAAGGATGATCAAGTCGCTGTCGAAGTGCATGGCGCGCGCAATCGCTACCGCTTGCCGCTCGCCGCCCGATAGCGAGCCGATTGGCGTGCCCGGCGGGATTTTCTTGCCGATGCCGACCTGTTTGAGCAACTCGCCCGCCACCCGGTCCATCATTTTGCGGTCCATGCGGTTCATCCAGCGCGGCCCGATCAGCGGTTCGCGGCCGAGAAACAGGTTGCGGGCGATGGAGAGTTGCGTGACCAGCGCCGAGTCCTGATAGATCGTCTCGATGCCTAGATCGATGGCGTCGTTGGTGCCATGGATTGCAACCTTCTTGCCGCGCATGAAAATTTCGCCGCTGGTGTGGGGCACTGCACCCGACAGTACCTTGATCAGCGTCGATTTGCCCGCGCCGTTGTCGCCAAGCAGCCCGACAATTTCGCTCGTGTTGACCGTCAGGCTGACGTCTTCCAGCGCCTGCACCCGGCCGTACGACTTGTAGATATGAGACATCCTGATCAGTTCGGCCATGACGCTACGTCCCCGCCTGATGGCGCCGTTCGAGCCAACTATGCAGCGCCATCATGCCGAGGATGATCGCGCCGATGAAGATGTTGTAGGCAAGGCCGGGCACGCCGATCAGCACGATGCCGTTGCGCATGACCCGCAAGATGAAAATGCCCAGTACCGTGCCGAAGATGGTGCCGCGCCCGCCGGTCAGCGCGGTACCGCCAATCACCACCATGGCGATCACTTCCAACTCGTAGCCAGTGCCGCTGTTCGGGTTGGCCGCGGACGTACGAATGGAACTGATCACCCCAGCAAACGCCGCCAGGACCGACGACAGCATGAACAGCGCAGTCTTGGTGCGGTTGACGTTGACGCCGCGGGCGCGCGCTGCGAGGGGATTGCCGCCGCTCGCTTGAATCCAGTTGCCGACTTTGGTTTGCGTCAGCAAGTAGCCGAGCACCACGACCGCAATGCTAAACCACAGCAGCGACAGATAGATGCGCATTTCGCCAATGTAGAAGTCGCCGACGAGGGTTTTGGCCAGCCAATGCCCACCCGCCGACCACGTGCGCTGCGGGAATCCATCGGTGACAAACAGAGCAGTGCCGCGCACCACGAGCAACATGCCAAGCGTGACCAGGAACGATGGAATCTTAAGTTTGGTGACGAACCAGCCGTTGAACCAGCCGATCAACGCCGCCACCAGCAAACAGACCACGAAGGCCGCTTCCATCGGCACCCCGGCGCTGTTCATCAGCGTCCACATCAGCACCGGCGAGAATCCGAACACCGAACCGACCGATAAATCGAACTCGCCAGACGTCATCAGCAATGTCATCGCCAAGGCGATCAGCCCAAGTTCGACGGTGAACGCCAGCGTGTTGCCGATGTTGCCCGGTGAGAGGAAGTCGTGATTGATCGACCAGAAGACCACCAGTTCCACCACCAGCAGCACCAGCGGCCCGAATTCGGGCC
>JANYDF010000079.1 GCA_025359905.1 Rhodospirillales bacterium | reverse complement strand
TCCGGCGGCGGCGGCGGCGGCGGCGGCAGCCTGGGCGGCAGCGGCGGGTTCGGCGGCGGCGGCGGTGGTGGCGCGGCCGCAGGGCAGGGCGGTTTCGGCGGCGGTGGCGGATTGGCAAGCCCCGCCAACGGCACCGGCGGCGGCGGTTTGGGTGCGGGCGGCGACATATTCGTGCAAGCAGGCGCCACGCTGACGATCGCGGGCGGTGCCACGCTGGGTGCGGGCAGTGTGACGGGCGGCAGCGGCGCGCAGGCGGGGCAAGCCTTCGGCAGCGGCGTCTATCTCCAGGGTGCCGGCAACCAACTGGTGCTTGCCCCCAGCGGCACACTGACCATCGCGGGTGCGATTGGCGACGATCAAGGCTCCGCCGCTGCCGCGAGTTACGCCGGTCCTGGCAGCTATGCCGCCGGCAGCGTGGGCATCACCGTCAGCACGGCGGGTACGTTGAAGCTGACCGCCGCCAACGCGTTCAGCGGCGGCCCGGCGGCGCTGCAACTCGATGCGCCGGTGAGCGGTGCCGTGGCCTTCGCCAACACGCTCGACAATTTCGGCCCCGGCGATTTGATCGACCTCCGTGGCCTGAGTTTCGCCGCCGGTGCGTCGGCGGTGTACAGCAGCGGCACGCTGACCGTCACCAGCGGGGCCAACAGCGAATCGTTCAAGCTCGCCGCGCCCGGCGGCGCGGTGTTCGGTGTGCTCAGCGACGGCGCGGGCGGCAGCGTGGTGTCGCTGGCGGCGAGCAATGCCGCCGAACTCAACGCGGCAATCCGGGCGGCGGCGCAGGTCACCACGGCGGGCACGATCACCATCGCAATCGCGTCCGACATTGCCCTCGGCGGCACGGCGCTGGAGGCGTTGACCATTGCGGCCGGCGTGGCGCTGGACATCGTTGGCAACGGCCACACGCTGGATGGCGGCGGCACGGCGCGCGGGCTGTTCGTTTACGCGGGCGCCGTCAGCATTGTGGACCTTGTGCTGGCCAACATGGCGGCCAAGGGCGGCAGCGGCGCATACGGCGGCGGCGGCGGGGCGGGATTGGGCGGCGCGCTGTTCGTCGGCGCGAATGTGCCCGGTGACGCGGGCAGCGTGACGCTGACCGGCGTGAGCGTGGTGAACGCCAAGGCCAGCGGCGGCGCGGGCGGTATCGCCAGTCATGCCGGCGGCTCTGGCGCTGGCGGCGGCGGCGGTTTGGGCGGCGCTGGTGCTGGAAGTGGCGCCACGTCTGGCGCTGGTGGCGGCTTCGGCGGTGGCGGTGGCGGCGGTGCTGGCGGCGGTGCTGGCGGCGGCGGGTTCGGTGGCGGAAACGCCAGCCTGAACGGCGGCGGCGGACTTGCCGCCGGTGGCGACATCTTCGTGCAGGAAGGCGGCTCGCTGACCATCGCGGGCGGGTCGAGCATCGCGGCTGGAGCGGTCACTGGCGGGGCTGGGGCAACCGCTGGGCAAGCCTTCGCCAGCGGCGTTTACCTGCAGGGTCTGGCCAATGTCCTGGCGTTCAGCCCGTCCGGCACTCTGACAATCGGCGGGGTGATCGGCGACGATCAAGGTTCTGCGGCGGCGGCGAGCTACAGCGGCCCCGGCAGCTATGCGCCCGGCACCGGCGGCATCGCGGTCGACGGCAGCGGCACGCTCAAACTTACCGCCGCCAACACATTTCGCGGCGGCATCGCGCTGCACAGCGGGGTGCTGGAACTTGCGGCCCATGGCGCAGCGGGCAGCGGCGCCATCGGCTTTGCCGGCGCGGCGGCGCTGGCGCTCGACAACGCCGCGCTCAGCACCAGCGGCAGCGTCTCCAGCTTGGCCAACAAGATCGACGGCTTTGCACCCGGCGACACGATCGACCTGACTGGGCTGGCCTACAGCGCCGCCAGTACTGCCGTGGTCGACGCAGGCGGCACGCTGGACGTGATCGCCAATGGCCAGACCATCGCGCTTGATCTCGATCATAGCTACGCGCCCGGCACGGTGTTCACGCTGGCGCCGGACAGTGGCGCGGGCACGGATGTTACGCCCTGCTACCTGCGCGGCACGCGTATTTTGACCGAGCATGGCGAGCGGCCGGTGGAGCGTTTGCTGCCCGGAATGCGCTTGGTGACACCCGCCGGACTTGGCGCGCCAGTCAAACGGATCGTCTGGGTTGGCGCTACGCCGTTCGACGCCAGCAGCCATCCGCGCCCGCATGAGGTCTGGCCGGTGCGTGTGCGGCAGGGCGCGTTTGGCGAAGGCTTGCCGGCGCGCGATCTGCTGGTGTCGCCCGGCCACGCATTCCATTTCCATGGATCACTGATCCAGGCGGAGCGCTTGGTCAACGGAGCGACGATTTTCCAGGACCGGTCGATCACGCGCGGCGAATATTTTCATGTCGAACTGGCCCGGCACGATGTGATCGTCGCCGAAGGGGTCGAGGCGGAAACGTATCTGGATACCGGCAATCGCAGCGTATTCAGCAAATCTAACGTGCTGTTCCGGTTGCATCCGGACTTCCCGGCCACGCCGGCGGAAGCGGCTTGCTTGCCGTTAGCACCCGGCGGCGCACTGCCCGGACCGCTGCGCCTTCACCTGCTGGCCCGCGCTGAGGCGCTCGGCTTTGTCCGTTTCGCCGATCCGCACTTGTATCTGGTGACCGGCGATGGGGAACGGATCGCACCAGACTGCGCGCCCGCCGGCCCATCGGATGCGGCGGCGGACGCGGCATACCGGTTCACGCTGGCACGGCCGGGCCCCGTTCGTTTGGCTTCACGGTCCTGGGTGCCGGGGCATCTGCTCGCCGACAATGCCGATGCACGCGCACTTGGCGTCTGCGTTACCCAGTTGCGGCTGGATGGGCGGGTGATGCCGCTGGATGATCTGGTTGACTGCGATGGCTGGCACCCGGCGGAGCGTTGGGAGCACCAGACGGTGCGATGGACCAACGGCTTGGCGCGGTTGCCACACGCGGCACTGCGGGTCACGATGCGGCTCGCCCATCGCCCGATGTTCTGGGCGCATCACGCGCTGGTGCTGCCGCAGTCGGCTGCCGCCGCCTAGACGGAGAAATTGGCATGGACTCGCCTGACGCGCTGCTACAGCGCTTCGCTGCCGCATTGCAGGCTGGCGATGCCCAAACTGCGCTGCAGGCGGCCAGCGATGCCTGCCACGCCGCCCCGCAGCGCCGTGAGCCGCATTATGCGTACGGGCAGGCATGGCTCGCGCTGAATGAGCCGGGGCGGGCGGAGCAGGCGTTTGCCGCCGCGCTGCGGATCTCGCCGGATTGGGCGGAAGCCTGGGTGAATTTCGGCGTGGCGCGCTACCGCCAGAATGCCATCGAGGACGCCAAGGTGGCGATGCGTGAGGCATTGCGGCGCGAGCCGGGTCACGCGGCAGCGACTGCCAATCTTGGCGCGTTCATGCGTCTGACCGGCGAAGCGGAGGCGGCGGAGACGCTGCTGCTCGATGCGCTGGCGCGCACGCCGGGCAATGCGGGCGCCCGGCTGAATTTGGCCGCCGACATGCTGCTGGAGGAACGCGGCGGCGATGCGCTCGATCTGCTTGACGCGGCCGGCCCGCCGCAGGACGGGCCGCGGGTGCTGCGGCATTGGCACTTGCAGCGCGCGCTTGCACTGCTGCAACTCAACCGGCTCGACGACGCACGCGCGGCGCTAGCGGACTTGGAGGCGCTCGGCCCGATCCCGCCGGACATTGCCCCGCTGTGGCATTGGCGGCGCGTGCTGCTGGCGATGGCCGAGCGGCGTCCCGCAGTGGCCGGGCGCGAGGCGGAGCGGATGGCGCGCGCGCTGGAGCATATGGGGCCGGATGCGGTGCTCGAACACCAAATCATGGCGCACTACGATCTGGCGCGCTTCTGGTCCGGCAACAGCGATGCCGCCACCGCTTTTACCCATTGGCAGGCGGGCCATGCGCTGCTGCGCCGCAGCCAGCCGTTTTCGCGCGATGCGCATCGCGCGTTCATCGACGCCAACATCAGCGCGTTGCCGCATGAGCGGTTCGCTGCCGGGCCGCGCGCCGCCAACCGCGATCCGGCGCCGGTGTTCATCGTCGGCATGCCGCGCTCGGGCACCACGTTGTGCGAGCAAATTCTTGCGGCGCACGCGCAGGTGCATGGCGCGGGTGAGCGGGCGGCGCTGACGCAGATGTTTGGCGCGCTCGGCCACGGCTACGGCGATGCGGCGGTGCGGCGCATTGCCGGGCTGGATGCGGCGGCGCTGGATGCGGCGGCGGCGCGCTATTTGGCGGAATTGCAGGCGCTGGCGCCGGACAAGACCCGCATTGTGGACAAGATGCCGGGCAATTACTTGCATGTTGGGCTGATTGGTTTGTTACTGCCCTATGCGAAGATCATTCATTGCGTGCGCGATCCGCGCGATATTGGTTTGTCAATTTTCACATTCCGTTTTCACGGCAGCCACCCGTACGCGCACGATCTGGCCGATCTGGGCTGGACCATCGCGCAGCAGCACCGGCTGATGGCGCATTGGCGCGCGGCGCTGCCGAACCCGATCCTGACGGTGAAATTGTCGGACTGGGTCACGGATTTCGACGCCACGCTGGAGCGCGTGCTGACGCATCTGGACTTGCCGCCGGACCCGAATTGCGCCCGGTTTCACGAGGGACAGAGCCGGGTCCGCACCGCCAGCCGGGCGCAAGTGCGCCAGCCGGTGAATGCGCGCGGGCTCGGCCGCTGGAAAGGCTACGCGGCACAGTTGATGCCACTCATTGCTGAACTGCAAATTTCTGGCATGTTGACCGATTGGCCGGATTGACCATCAAGAAAAACTTTTAGTGTGAAATATCGAGTTGCCGGGTTCGGGGGATTTCATTCCCTGGACTTTCATGTGAACAATTGTGGTACCGCATTGACGTGGGCGTAACAACTCGCATCGTGGGTGCTCTATGGGTACGACCGTATCAACGCTGGCCGATCTGAATGCCGCAATCGTCGCGGCGGATGGCGTAACGGCGCCGGGGACGGTCACCATCGAGCTTGGCGCCGATATCACGCTCAGCAGCGTGGCGCTGGAAGCGCTTAATCTTGCCCCTGGTGTGACGCTTGACCTCGTCGGCCAGGGCCACACACTGGATGGCGGCGGCTTGCAGCGCGGGCTGTTCGTCTACGCGGGCGCGGTGACGGTTGAGAATCTGGCGCTCAATGACTTCGTGGCCAAAGGCGGCAGCGGTGGCGGCGGCGGGGCCGGGCTTGGTGGCGCGCTGTTCGTTGGCGCCCGTGTCGTGGGCGATGCGGGCCAAGTGACGCTCGATGGCGTTACGTTCAGCGGCGATTCCGCAGTTGGCGGCGCTGGCGGTTCGGTCGTGGCGGCGGGCGGCGGTGGATTGGGCGGCAATGGCGGCGCGGCGGCTGGCGGCAGGGGCGGCGGCGGCGGCGGAATCGGCGGCGCTGGTGGCGCAGCGGGTGGCGCACCGGGTGGCGCCGGCAGTGCTGGTTTGGTGCCGGGTGCGGCCGGGGGCGGATCTGGCACGCCGGCCGGCGCAATTGGCGGTGCCTCGGGCGGCGGCGGCGGCGGCGGCAAACTCTCGGGCTTCCCGTTGAGCGGCGGCGGCGGCGGCGGCATCGGCGGCAATGGGCCGAATTCGGCCAGCAGCGGCACCGGCGGGGCGGGCGGTTATGGCGGCGGCGGTGGCGGTGGAAGTACCGTTGTGCCCGGCGGCAAAGGTGGCTTTGGCGGCGGCGGCGGGTCTGGAGTCCAGGGCGGCCAGGGCGGCTTCGGCGGCGGCGGCGGCGCGGGGACGGCCGGCCCCACCATGGGTGGTGGCGCTGGCGGCTACGGCGGCTTTGGCGGCGGGCAAGGCGGCAACACCTCGGGCCATGCCGGCGGCGGCGGTCTGGGCGCTGGCGGCGACGTGTTTGTGCAGAGCGGAGCATCGCTGACCATCGCGGGGACCAGCGCACTGGGCGCGGGCACCGTCGCAGGCGGCATTGGTGCCAACAACGGGCAGGCGTTCGCCAACGGGATTTACCTTCAGGGCTACAACGGCGTGCTGACGTTCGCGCCCACCGGCACGATGACGGTGGCGGGCGTGATCGGCGACGACCATGGCTCGGCGGCGGCGGCCAGTTATACTGGGGCGCACTCTAATTATAGTGCGGGCAGCACCGGCATTTCGCTGAACGGCAGCGGCACGCTGCTGCTAACGGCCGCGAATACCTATTCGGGCAATACCTCCATCGCCGCCGGCACGCTGGAGCTCGCGGCGGGCGCCAGCACCGGTTCCGGTCTGATCGATTTTAACGGCAGCGGCGCTGGTGCGCTGGTCATCGATGCGACGATCAGTGGCGGGCAGAGTTTCCCCAATGTGCTGGCCAATATTGCGCCCGGTATGCAAATCGACGTCACCGGTCTGGGTTATGTGGCAGGTGCCTCGGTGAACTTTCTGGGCGGGCCGATGACGGTCACCAGCGGGGCAAATTCCGAGACGTTCAATTTTACTATAACGAATCTGAGCGACTTGACCATTTCGAGTGCGGTTGCGTTCGAAGTGACGGCGGACGGCAGCGGCGGCACGCTGGTGACGACGGTCTCCACGATCGTCTCCACCATCGGCGAGCTCAACGCGCGGATCGTGGCCGACAATGCGCAGACGGCGCCGGGCACCTACTCCATCGAGCTTGGCGCCAATATCAATCTGAACGGCACCGCGTTGGAGGCGATCAATCTGGCGCCTGGCGTGACGCTCGATCTGATCGGCAACAGCTTCACGCTCGACGGCGGCGGCAATCAGCACGGGCTGTTCGTCTATGCCGGCACGCTGGTGGCCGATACGATGGCCATCAATAATATGCTGGCCAAGGGCGGCGATGCGACCGGCGGCGGCGGCGGCGGTGCCGGCCTCGGCGGCGGGTTGTTCATCGGCGCCAATGTGCCGGGCGACGCCGGTAATGTCGTGCTGACCAATGTCAGCTTCAGCGGCGATTCGGCCGTTGGCGGCAACGCCGCCACCGGCACGGGCGGCAACGGCGGCGCGCTGAACGGCAACGCCGGAATTGGGCCGGGCGGCGGCGGGTTCGGTGCCGGTGGCGTCGGTGGCGGCAGCTACAACTATGGCGGCTTTGGCGGCTTTGGCGGCGGCGGCGGCTTCGGCTACTCCAATGGCGGCTTTGGCGGCTTCGGCGGCGGCGGTGGTGGTGCGGCCACCCCGTCGCATGGCAAAGGCGGCTTTGGTGGCGGCGATGGCGCGGGCGCCAATGGTGGTGGTGGCGGCCTGGGCGCGGGCGGTGATATTTTCGTCCAGGAAGGCGGCACGCTGACCATTGCCGGCGGCACGCCGGTCAATGACGGCAGCGCCGGTGGCGGCGGCGGCAGCGGCGTGCAGGGTGGGCAGGCATTTGGCAGTGCAATCTACCTGCAAGGCGCTGGGCATACCCTGAATTTCGCGCCGAGCGGCACACAACAGGTATTCGGCGTGATCGGCGACGATCAAGGATCGGTGGCGGCAGCCGCCTACGGCGGCGCGCCGGGCTATTCGCCGGGCAGCGTGGGACTCGCGGTCACCACGGCGGGCGAACTGCAACTGACGGCGGCCAATGCCTATAGCGGCGGCACCACGCTGGACGCCGGGGCGACGCTGGACATTGCCGCCGGTGCGTCGGCCGGCAGCGGCGCGATTGTCATCGCGGGCGGCGGCGTGACCGTGCAGATCGATGCGCCGGTCAGCGGCGCTGCGGTGTTTGCCAACACGCTGGCCAACTTCGCGCCGGGCGACGTGCTCGACCTGACCGGGCTCGGGTTTGCTGCCGGGGCCACGGCGGTCCTGAGCAGCGGCACGCTGACCGTGACCAGCGGGGCCAACAGCGAAGCCTTCACGCTGGATACGTCGACCGGAAGCCAGTTTTCCGTGGTGGCCGATGCAACGGGCGGCAGCAAGGTGTTGGTCGCGCCAAGCAACATCGGCGAACTGAACGCGGCCATCGCCGCCGCGTCGCTGATAGCCACGCCGGGTACGATCACCATCTCGCTAGCAGCCGACATCGCGCTGAACGGCACGGCGTTGGAGGCGTTCAATCTGAAACCGGGCGTTACCCTCGACCTGGCTGGCAACGGGCATACGCTGGACGGCGGCAGTTTGCTGCGCGGCCTGTTCGTCTACGCGGGCGCGGTGACCGTCGAGGATCTGGCGCTCGATCATTTGCGCGCGCGTGGCGGCAATGGCGGGTCGGGCGGCGGCGGCGGGGCGGGCCTTGGCGGCGGGCTGTTCATTGGCGCCAATGTTTCCGGCGACCCTGGCCGGGTCACGTTGACCGGGGTGACGTTCAGTAACGATATCGCATCGGGCGGCACCGGGGCCACTGGCGGCGTCAGTGCGGCGGGCGGCGGCGGCGGGCTGGGCGGCAATGGAGCCATTGGCTACGCAGCAACAGCGGGCTTCGGCGGCGGCGGCGGCGGCATCGGCGGCGACGGCGGTAGCCCGGGCCATCCCGGGTCACCGGGCATCGTGCCGAATGCGCCGGGCGGCGGTGCGGGCATTACCGGCCCGATCGCCGGCGGCGCGTCGGGCGGCGGCGGTGGTGGCGGCTCAAGTTTTGGCGATGGCGGCGGCGGCGGCGTTGGCGGCAGCGATGGTAACGGCCACTCCGGCGGCTTCGGCGGTTACGGTGGCGGCGGTGGCGGCGGCTACAATTATGGCGGCTTTGGCGGCTTTGGCGGCGGCGGCGGCTTCGGCTACTCCAATGGCGGCTTTGGCGGCTTCGGCGGCGGCGGCGGTGGTGCGGCCAGCCCGTCGCATGGCACAGGCGGCTTTGGTGGCGGCGATGGCGCGGGCGCCGATGGTGGTGGCGGCCTGGGCGCGGGCGGTGATATTTTCATCCAGGAAGGCGGCACGCTGATCATTGCGGGCAGCTTGGATATCCCGGCTGGCCTGGTCAGCGGCGGCACTGGCGGCACCGGCGGCACGGGCCAGGCGTTCGCCAGCGGCATCTACCTGCAAGGCAACAGCCCATCGCTGACCTTTGCCCCGGCCGGCACGCAAACCGTGTCCGGCGTCATCGGCGACGACACAGGATCGGCGCTGGCGGCAGGTTATCACAGCACGCCGGGCTATACCCAGGGCACCGGCGGCATCATCGTCGAAGGTCATGGCACGCTTCGGCTGTCGGCGGTCAATACCTACGCGGGCGACAGCACGATTGGCGCCGGTGCCACGCTGGAACTGGCCAGCGGGGCCTCAGCGGGTAGCGGGGCCATCGTGTTCGCCGGCGCTCCGGCGGCGCTGCAACTCGACGCGCCGGTCAGCGGCGCTGTTGCGTTCCCCAATGTGGTGAGCAATTTCGCGCCCGGCGACGTGCTGGATTTGCGGCTGCTGGCATACAACGCTGGCGCAACCGCCATCCTGAGCAGCGGCACGCTGACGGTCACCAGCGGCGCCAATAGCGAGACGTTCGCGCTGACCGCTCCCGCCGGCAACAGCTTTGCCGTGATCGGCGACGGTTCGGGCGGCAGCGCCGTGGCAATCGCGCCAACCACCATCGCGCAGCTCAATGCCGCCATTCTGGCCGCCGAGCAGGTGACTGCGACAGGGACCGTCGAGATCGACCTCGGCGGCGACATCTTGCTGTCCGGTACCGCTCTGGCCGCAATCAACATGCACAGCGGCGTGACGCTCGACATCGTCGGCCATGGTCACACGCTGGATGGCGGCGGCAACGAGCGCGGGCTGTTTGCCTATGCGGGCGCGTTGCGGGTCGAGAATTTGGCCCTGAACAACATGCATGCGCATGGCGGCAACGCTGCGGACGGCGGCGGCGGCGGGGCCGGGTTGGGCGGCGCGCTGTTCATCGGCGCCAACGTGGCGGGCAATGCCGGCAGCGTGACGCTCAGCGGCGTGACGTTTGCGAACGACCGTGCAACGGGGGGCGCTGGCGGCAGCACGTCGGCGAGCGGCGGCGGCGGCGGCGGTTTGGGCGGCGCTGGCGGGGCTGGGCGAACAATCCTTTCCGGATCTGGCGGCGGCGGCGGCGGCATATTCGGCGGCGGCGGCGCACCTGGCCTGCCGGGCAGTGCGGGGGGCATTTCCGGCGCTGCTGGCGGCGGTAGCGGCAATGGTGGCGTGCCCGGCGGTGCTTCGGGCGGCGGCGGCGGTGGCGGCACCGGATTGCCGGGTCCAGGCGTCCTAGGCGGCGGCGGCGGTGGCGTGGGCGGCCTCAATGGCCAACTCGTCACGAGCACAGTTGGTATTGGCGGCCGCGGTGGCTATGGCGGCGGCGGCGGCGGCGGCTCTGCATATGGCGCACGCGGCGGTTTCGGCGGCGGCGGCGGCGGCGGCTTTACCATTGGCGGTTTCGGCGGCTTCGGTGGTGGCGGCGGTGGCGCAGCGGTGCCGGCCAATGTCGGCGTCGGCGGTTTCGGCGGTGGCAATGCTGGGCACGGCGGCGGCGGCGGGTTGGCGGCGGGCGGCGATATCTTCGTCCAGGAAGGCGCCAGTCTGACAATTGCCGGCGCTGCGGGCATCACTGCCGGCGCAGTGGCCGGCGCCATCGGCGGCATTGGCGCCAACAGCGGCCAGTCGTTTGCCAACGGCATCTACCTGCAAGGCAACAACACGCTGACCTTCGCGCCCACCGGCACCCAAACGATCAGCGGCGAGATCGGCGACGATCAGGGGCAGGCTTATATTGGTTCGGCCAGCTACATCAAAGGCAGCGTCGGCCTGCTGGTCAACGGCAGCGGCACGCTGAAACTGACGGCGGCCAATACATTCAGCGGCGGCATCACGCTGCACAGCGGCCATTTGGAACTCAACGCCGGCGGCGCCGCAGGCAGCGGGACCATCGATTTCACTGGCAGCGCAGTGCTGGCGATTGGCACCGCCGACCTGAGCACCAGCGGCAGCGTCTCAACTTTCGCCAATATCATCCACGGCTTCGCGCTCGGCGATACCATCGATCTGACCGGGATCGCCTTCGCACCCGGCGGCACCGCCATCGTCAATGCGGGCGGCACGCTGGAGGTGATCGAGGGCGGCCACACCATCGAATTGAACCTTGGCGGCGATTTTGCGGCGGGATCGGTGTTCCCGTTGTCGTCCGACGGCGCCAGCGGCACCGACATCATGCCGTGCTACCTGCGCGGCACGCGGATTCTGACCGAAGGCGGCGAGTTGCCGGTCGAGCATCTGCGGCCGGGCACCCGGCTGGTGACGCCCGCCGGGCTGGGCGCGCCGGTCAAGCGCATCGTTTGGATCGGCTCGACCCGCTTCGACGCCAGCCGCCATCCGCGCCCGCACGAAGTCTGGCCGGTGCGTATCCGCCAGGGCGCGTTCGGCGAAGGTTTGCCGTCGCGCGATCTGCTGGTCTCGCCCGGTCATGCGTTCCACTTCGACGGCGCGCTGATCCAGGCCGAACGGCTGATCAACGGCGTCACCATCTTTCAGGACCGCGCGATCACGCGCGGCGAATACTTCCATGTGGAACTCGCCCAGCACGACGTCATTGTCGCCGAAGGTGTGCAAGCCGAATCGTACCTGGACACCGGCAACCGCCGCGCCTTCGCGCAGTCGAAAGTGCTGCACCGGATGCACCCCGATTTCTCGGCCAAACCGGTGGATGCCACCTGTTTGCCGCTGGCGCTCAGCGGGCCGGTGCTGCGAGCCGTGCGCAACCGTTTGCTGGCCCGGGCGGAAGCGGTGGGGTATTTCCGCCAATACTGCCCCGAACTGCATGTGCTGACCGATGATGGCCGCTTGATCGCGCCACGCCACAACCGGGACGGCATTTATCGCTTCCACCTGCCGCAGCGCGAACGGGTCAGCCTCGTCTCGCGCGTTTGGGTGCCGGGCCACCATCTGGCGGATAGCAGCGATCCGCGCAGCCTGGGCGTTTGCGTCGCCCGGTTGCGCCTGGACGGCAGGTTTATGCCGTTGGCCGATCTGGCGGACGGCGATGGCTGGCACCCGGACGAAAGCGCCGGCGGCGAGCCGCTGCGCTGGACCAATGGCCTGGCGCGCCTGCCGCATGCCGTGCGCCGGATCACGGCCACGCTGACCGGCCGCCCGGCATTCTGGTCGCATCACCGGCTGGCGCTGCCCGATGTCGCGAGGGCCGCCGCTTAGCCGAACAAGGCCAAGGCTGCGTCTGGTCCGAGTAAGATCTCGGCCAGCCGCAGCCGCGCGACTTTGCCCAGACCAGGACAGGCGCCGAGCCGCTCCGCCGTGTGTCTTAACGTCGTATCGTAAAACGACGCCCCGCCGAGCCGCCGCCCGACGGCGTCCACCCGGCGCACATGCCGGGCCGAGGCTTCCAGCGCGGCCGGATCGGGGACCGCCAGCCCGCTGGCGGTGAGTTCGCTGGCCAACCCGGCGGTGCTGGTGCTGAAAGCATCACGGCATGATTCGTCGAGCCGCCGGCGCACCCGTTCCAGCCGTGCCGCCCGTGTCGGGCGGCGGGCACTTTGCGCGACCAGGGTTTCCAGCAGCAGCGCCGCGCGGCGTATTTCGTCGACATCGGACGGGAATGCACCGTGTTCCTCGCCGCCGTGCTCGATCCCGGATAGCAAGAAGTCCAGCGCCCGGTCTGGCGCAATCTTGCCGCTGTCGCTCGCCTTGGCCGCCAGATCGTCGGCGTATTGCAGCAAATGCCCGGCCAGCGGCAGCCGCGCCAGCAGCAGCGCCAGCATCATGGCCAGCGGCTGCGCGCCGTGGGCCGCCGCCCCGGTCAGCAGGCGCTCGCAGTTGGCCGGATCGGGCGGTTCGTCGTGTGGCGATGCGAGATCCCACAATGCCGTGCCTTCATCGAGCAGCGCCGCGAGCGAGGCGGTCAGCGGCGGGAATTCGCTGGCGTGCAGGCCGGATGCCTCGGTCCAGCCCGCCGGCGTGCTGGCTTGGCGCAGGATGCCGGCCGCCAGCGGCCACAATTGCGCACCGGCCTCGGCGGCGATGGCGGTATCGGCCGTACTGCGTTCGGCGATCAAAGCGTTCAGCGTCCAGGCCTGATCGCCCAGCCCGGCATTGACCACCCCGGCGAGCGCCTTCAGCGCCATGCGCGGAATACCGACCGAACCGGGCCGCCAAGACGACGGCGGCAGAATGAGTGGATCGAGCGGCAGGAACAGCAGCCGCTCGAAGCGCAACGGGCGGGGCGGGCGCAATTGGGCCAAGCGGGGGCGCAATGCCGCGATCAACGCATCGGCTTCGCCGCGCACGGCCACCCGGTCAACCAGCGCCACCAGCCGCCGCACCTGGACATCGTCGGCGGCTACCATCTCACGTTTCAATTGGCGCAGTTCATTGCCGCGCGGGTCTTGCGTCATCGGCCGCTCCCTATCGAATCGGCGCTGCTGCGGATCATGCCGGGCCACCGGGCGACATCGCCCGCAGCCGCTCGTTGCGCTCGACCAGATCGGTGACGGTCACGCCGGTGCGCCAATCTTCGCCCAACACAACCTTGCGGCGATGGCGCAGCAGGTCGTCGGCCATCTCGATGCTGCCTGCCACCCAGCCAGCCGCCTCACGCGGGATGGTCGGCACCAGCGCTACCATTTCGCTGAGCGTCAGTTTGCGGTCGATGCGTTCGTCCGCCGCGCGCCACAACAGGCAAATCCGCTCCCAGCCATCCAGCAGCCATTCGGGGCGCGAGACAAGGCGGCCGACGGCGGCCGGTTCGGCGAGCCAGCGATTGAGCAGCGCGGGCAAGTTGGCCAGCGTGGCGCGCGCGTCGTGCAGCGTGGCGCGAGCGCTGCGCAGCGTCAGTCCCGCCGTGACGGCGATGATTTCGGCCTCTGCGCTGCCGCTCGCGCCACTTGCGCGATGAAATAGCTGCATTTCCTGGCGCAATCCATCGACCATGCCAATCAGCACCGAGAGCCGCGCCAGCGGGGTTTGCCGCCCGACGCCGACCGCGCGGTACAGGATTGCCAGTTCTTCCAGCACCGCCATCATGACCTCGCCGCTGCGCCCGGTTTGCGGCGACAGCGCCGCCAGCACGGCACGGGCCCGGCGGCCGATTTGCTCGGGGTCTTTCTGATCCGGCGGCGCCCAGTCCGCACCGCGCGGTTCCACCTGCCGCAGCAACTCCAGCACCAATTCCAGATGCGCCAGCAAACCCTGCTGTTGCTCCGCAGCCAGCGTAGCGGCGGCACTGCCCGCGACGGCCGCCCCGGCCAAACCTTCGGCGGCAATTTCACGCGCGGCGAGGCGGATCGCGCTGGGGCTGACGCTGCGCAGCCCGGCAATGCGGGTATTCAGCGCCCGGTCATGCAGCGTCGGACTGCACAGCGCTAGAATGCCGTCCAGCGGCAGCACATACACGCCGCGCCCGCCGGACAAATTGGGCACAATCAATTCGAGCCCGGCCCGCTCCCCCGGCCGCACCCTCGCCCCGGCCAAGTGCGGCGTGGTGTACGGCACCACAACGCCGCGTTCGAGGAACGTGCTCGGTTGATGGCCGTGGACCGGCTTTGGCAGTTCGATGCCGAGTGCTGCGGCAGTCTGCATGCGGCATTTTTCCCGCGAGAATCTGCGCAGGTTGGCCGCAACAGGTTAATAGGCGGTGAAGGCGGGCTTAGCGTCCGCGCCACACCGGCTTTTGCTTGGCGTTGAACGCGCGGAACGCGTTCTGAAAATCTTCGGTCTCGACGAAGCCGTTAACCGCCAGATCTTCTTGCGGCGTGATTGGCAACGGACCGCGCAGCTTGCGCAGCGCGGCTTTGTGAAAGCGGGCTGCCAATGGGCTGCCTTCGCCGATCCGGGTGGCCAGCGCCATCGCCTCGGCTTCCACCGCATCGTCGGCTACCACGCGCGACAGCAGGCCTTTTTCATACGCTTCGCGGCCAGTGAAAATGCGGCCCTCGATCAGGATCTCCGCCACCACGGCGGTTCCAGCCAACTGAATGATCGGGTCGATCTCGGCATACGGGTACCAAATGCCCAGGTTGCGCGCGGTGATGCCGAACTTCACGCCCTCGCCGCCGACGCGAAAGTCGCACATCGTGGCGATCCCGGCACCGCCGCCGAGGCAAAAGCCGCTGATTTGCGCCACCACCGGATGCTGGCACAGCCGGATCGACTGCATCGAGGTATGCAGCACCGCGCCGTAATGGTCCTCCAGCGCGCGGGTGCCGCGCTCGGTGACGAAGGCCGAGATGTCCGCCCCGGCGCAGAACGCCGTGCCGCCGGCCCCGCGCAGCACCACGCAGCGCAGGCTATCATCGGCCGATAGCGCCTCCATCGTGGTTTGCAGCGCCGTCCACATCGCCAGATTGAAGGCGTTGCGCACTTCCGCCCGGTCGAACGTGACGACGGCAATGTCGCCCACGCGGGTGACGGGCAAATTCGGGTGATGGCTGAACATGGCGGACCCTCCAGCAGCCCGTTTGTCACGCTGGCGGCGGCGCGTCCACCGGCGGATCAATCAGGACTGGGTCGTCCATCGAGGGCCGTCCGGTGACGTGACGCCAGTGATGCCATAGCAGCCGGGCGGCGAGTGAGCGGTGCGGGCGCCATGCCTCGGCCATGTCGCGCAGGGCCTTTGGCGCCGGCCGGGCGGCCAGCCCTTTCAGGTGCATGACGGCGGCGGCAAGCGCCAAGTCGCCGGCTGGAAACACGTCGCTGCGTTGCAGCGCGAACAGCAAATAGACTTCTGCCGTCCAAGGGCCGAGGCCGCGCACCGAGGCGAGCAGCGCGATCGCTGCCGTATCGTCGCGCGCCGCGATGCCTTCTTCGGATAGCGTGCCATCGACGAAGGCCACCGCCAATGAGCGGGCGTGCGACACTTTCGGCCGCGATAGGCCAGCCCCGCGCAAAGCGTCGTCGTCCAGCGCCAATAGGCCGCGCGGTGTGATGGCCCCGGGTACGGCGGCGAGGCGGCGCCAGATGGCGGCGGCGGCCTGATTGCTGATTTGCTGGCCCATGATGGCCTGCAACAGCCCGCTGAAGCCGCCCGGACGGGTGCGCCAGGGCAACGGCCCGGCCGCAGGCTCGATGCGCGCCAAGTCGGCGTCCATCGCGCACAGCGCGGCGAGTCCGGCGCGGGCATCGGGCGGAAGCACAGGGATTGGGTCTACCATGCAATTGGCGTCGGACGCTTTGCGCTGCAATGCAATCCCATATGTATAGAAATATGAGTTGGTATTAGAGTGGGGCCATGGAAACTTCGACCCTTGCCGTCTCCGCACCGTATCAGGCGCAGTCGCCTGGCACCGCGCAGCATATCCTGATCGTTGACGATGATCGCGAAATTCGCGAACTGCTGACCCGGTTCCTGGAGCGTGAGCACTTTCAGGTGACCGCCGTTCGCGATGCGCGCGAAGCCCGCCGCCTGTGGTCGCCCGGCGCGTTTCAACTGATTGTGCTCGATTTGATGTTGCCGGGCCAGAGCGGCATGGGCTTCGCCGCGTGGCTGCGCGAGCAGTCCGACGTGCCCATCGTGATGCTAACGGCGCGCGGTGAGGAAACCGACCGGATCGCCGGGTTGGAGCTTGGCGCGGACGACTATTTGCCCAAGCCGTTCAATCCGCGCGAGCTGCTGGCCCGCATGCGCGCTGTGCTGCGCCGCGCTGGCGAGGCGGCAACGCGGCGCGAGGCAGCGCCACGCGCTATGTGCTTCTCGAATTGGACGCTGGAGCCTGCGCGCCGCCGGCTGATGAATCCCGAAGGCGCTGAAGTGCCGTTGACCGCCGGTGAGTACGACCTGTTGCTGGCGCTCGCCGAGCGCCCGAATCGGGTGCTGACCCGCGATATGCTGCTCGACTTGCTGCGTGGCCGCCCGGCTGGGCCGTTCGACCGCGCCATCGATGTCGCCATCAGCCGCCTGCGCCGCAAGCTGGATGACGACGGGCGGCAGGCCCAATTGATCAAGACGGTGCGCGGCGGCGGGTATATTTTCGCGGCCGAGGTCGAGCGCCGGTGATCGTGGCGGCGCGGCTGCCGCGTTGGATTTGGCCGCACAGTCTGGCCGGACGCACGGCACTGGTGCTGCTGGTTTCCTTGGTGCTGGTGCAGGTGCTGGGCCTGACCATCCATGCGCTCGACCGGGTGGACCTGATTGAGCACGCGCAGGTGCGGGTTGCCGCCGTGCGCGCCGCGAGCTTGTACCGCTCGGTGCTACAGGCGGACCGGGCGCAGCAGCTGGCACTCGTCAAAGAATTCAGCGTCCGCGATGACAGCGATGCCACCATCGATTCGGCGCCGCCATCGCCCGATTTGCCGCTGGCCAATGACGACGAGGTGCGCCGGTACCGCAAGCACATGGCGTTGCTGCCGCTGGCGCCCGAGCTTCGGCCCGGGCAGGATGTCTGGTTCGGCAGCCCCGATATCGGCCATGTCACGGCCGGCCTGCAATTGGCCGATGGCCGCTGGCTCAATATCAGCATGCTGACACCGGCGCCGTCGCCGTGGTTCTCGAACCATTTCCTGATCGCATTCGCTATCATGTCGGTCACCGCCGTCTTGTTAACACTCTGGGCGGTGCGCCGCATGGTGGAGCCAGTGGTCACGCTGGCCGCCGCGGCCGAGCGGCTCGGCCGCGACGTCAACGCCCCGCCGCTTCCCGAGGGCGGGCCTGCGGAGGTCTCCACGGCCGCAATTGCGTTCAACACCATGGCCGAACGCATCCGCCGGCTGCTGTCCGACCGGAACCTAATGCTGGCGGCGATCAGCCACGATCTGCGTACCCCGATCACCCGGCTGAAACTGCGCGCCGAATTTATGGAGGACAGTGAGCAACACCGTAAGATGCTCGCCGATCTCGATGAGTTGGAAGCGATGGTGGCGGCCTCGCTCGCCGTGGGCCGCGACACGGCGGCCGATGAACCGCTCAGCCCGGTCGATCTGGTGGCGCTGGTGCGCACCGTGCTGGATGAGACCGCCGACGCGCAGCCCGACACGGCCGAGCAACTGGCCTATTCCGGTGCTACGTCGCTGACCGTGCTGGCCCGCCCGTTTGCGCTCAAGCGGGCGCTGACCAATCTGGTGATCAACGCGGTGAAATACGGCGGCAGCGCGCTGGTGACGGTGCATGGTATCGCCGGGCGGCAGGTGCGGCTGACCATCGAAGACAGCGGTCCCGGCATTCCCCCAGAGGAGTGCGACCGATTGTTTCAACCGTTCCAGCGGCTGGAGACCAGCCGCAACCGTGAAACCGGCGGCGTCGGCCTCGGGTTGACCATCGCGCGCAACATTCTGCGCGCCCACGGCGGCGAAGTGACGCTGACCAATCGCGCCACTGGCGGGATTCAGGCGCTGGTGACGTTGCCGGTTTAACGCCCCGTGCAGCGGACGAGCGTAGCGGGAAAGTCGGCGCAGCCGGGAAACGCAATCTCATTTTCACTGCGGCGCTGCACATGCAGCACGTCGCTGTTTTCGCAGCCGAACCCAGCCGCCGGTTTGGGCGGCTCCATGCCCAAGAGCCCGCGACTGGTGGCGGCCACCGGGTCGATTGCCGGGGTAAACTTGAAATCGGTGCCACTGGGTCCGCTGCGCGCGGTTTCCACCACGCGCTGGCCATAAACCGGCTCGGTCAGCGTCGCACGCATCACCACGTCGCGGGTGAAGATCACGGTTGGCTGCGCCAAGCAGGCTTGCACCGTCAAATCGCCAGTCACTGGGAACAGCCCGCCGGTCCATGTGCCGAACAGCCAGCCATGCGGCGCCGCGCCTGACTGCGCATAAGCGCTGGATGCGGCAAGCCAGCAGGCCAGAGCTATCCCGCAGGTCAGAGCTATCCCGCAGGTCCGGGCAATCCCGCAGGTCAGGGCAATCCCGCAGGTCCGGGCAAGCGGGGCGGCTGAACGAGGCATGGCGGGCTCCGGCGTACTTCGGTGGCGAGTTTAGCGGCGGGCGCTGGCTGCGGACCAGACCATGCGGCAATCTGGTTGCGGCAACGCGGCGCGCGTGGCAATGCCGGACAGGTTTCAGGACGTCCGCCATGCTTCAGCGCCTTTACAGCCGCGTGCTCGCCATGTCCGCCGGGCCGTACGCGCCCTGGTGGCTGGCCGTGATCAGCTTTGCCGAGAGCAGCTTTTTCCCGATCCCGCCCGATGCGCTGTTGATTCCGATGGCGCTGGCCCAACCCAAGCGGGCCTGGCGTTTGGCGGCGATCTGCACGGTTGCCAGCGTTGCTGGCGGAGCGCTGGGATATGCCATCGGCTATTTGGTATTCGACCAGCTTGCCGCGCCGCTGCTGCATTTCTACCACTACGATGCGGCGTTTGCCCGGTTTCAGGCCACTTATGCCGAGTACGGGTTGTGGGTGATCCTGGTGAAGGGCCTGACGCCTATCCCGTACAAGATCGTCACCATTGCCTCGGGTGCGGCGCATTTCGACTTCGCGCTGTTCATGGCGGCCAGCCTTGTCACCCGTGGCGCGCGCTTCTTCCTCGTCGCCGCCCTGCTGCGCCGCTTCGGCGACCCGGTGCGCGCGTTCATCGAACGGCGGCTGACGCTGGTGACATCAGTCGTGGCGCTCAGCATCGTCGGCGGGTTCGTGATCCTGCGTTACATTTGAGCGGGCCGGGGCCGCACGCCCACGCAACACTGAGCGCTACGGCGTGACCGGCGCGCAGTTCTTCCGCCCCGCCATCACGCAATCCTGAATTTTGCCGGTGCTGTGCAATTGCTGACTGAGCCAGATGCCGCCCGCCACCAAGGCTACCACCGCAAGCAGTGCAATCAGCGCCCCGCGCCGGTTGGGTGGCGGATCGTCATCCTCGGGCGGCGGTTTGGCCGGATCGGTCATGAAAGTCGTGCTCCGGTTGACAGCGCGGGAGTCGCGCGGGCAGGTGGCTCTATGCGGATATTCCCGGCGCTCGCAAGCTTGCTGTTGGTGACATTGTGCTTCGGCCACGCGGCGGCGGCGGCCGATCGCTGGTTCGTCAGCAGCGACGGCGTGCGCCTGCATTATAGCGAAAACGGTCCGTCCGCCGCACACACCATCGTGCTGGTGCCGGGCTGGACCATGCCTGCCTGGATTTTCCAGGCGCAGATCGACGCGTTTTCCCGCCACTACCGGGTGATTGCCTTCGACCCGCGTTCGCAGGGGGCCAGCGCCATCGCACCGGGCGGACACGAGCCGGTGCGGCGCGGGCAGGATATTTCCGAGTTAATCCAGCAAGCCTCCCCCGGCCAGCCGGTGCTGCTGGCCGGCTGGTCGCTCGGTGTGCTGGATACGCTGGCGTATATTCATGCCAGCGGCGACGCGCGGATCGCCGGGCTTGTGCTGATCGACAACTCGGTGGGCGAAGACCCGCCGCCGCCGGCGCCGAAGCATCCGATGCACGCAGGCAAGAACCTGCCGCGCGCGGTGATGATGCGTAATTTCGTGCGCGGCATGTTCAAGCATACCCAGCCCGCGAGCTATTTGGACCACCTCACCGAAACCTGCCTGCGCACGCCGGAACACGCGGCGGAAGCCTTGCTGGCCTATCCGGTGCCGCGCACCTATTGGAAAGAAGCCGTGTATTCGACCGCCAAGCCGGTGCTGTACGTCGTCACGCCCCGCTTGTCCGGGCAGGCGGACAACCTGCGCGCGCACCATCCGGCCGCTGAATCGGTGGTGATGCAGGGCGTCGGCCACGCGCTGTTCGTCGATGAGCCGCAGAAATTCGACCTGATCATGGACAGTTTCATCCGCCGCCGCGTGTGGCCATGAAATCTCGCGCGCTGCTGCCGCTGTTCCTGGTCTCGCTCGGGAGCCTGGGGTTCGAGATCGCGCTGACCCGGTATTTCGCGGTCGCGAAGTGGTCAGAGTATGGCTACTGGGTGATTTCCATCGTGCTGGCGGGCTTCGCGCTCAGCGGCGTCACGCTGGCTTTGGCGCGCGACTGGTTCGCCCGGCAGGGCAAGCTGCTGCTGGCGTGGCTGCCGGCGGCGCTGATCGTGGCCGGGGCGGCGGGCTATCATTTCGTCACCACCAACCCGTTCAACCCGCTGCAACTGCAAAACCAGGCCACTTTCGCGCCGCAACTGTGGAACATCGCCGGGTATTACGCCTGCCTGCTGCCATTCTTTTATCTGACCGGCGTGTTCGTCAGCCTCAGCTTCGTGCTCAACCCCACGCAGATCGGCCGCGTCTATGGCTTCGACCTGACCGGGGCGGGCATCGGCGCGCTGCTGACGCTCGGGCTGATGAACCTGGTGCATCCGTTCCTGCTCGCCCCCTGCCTGCTGCTGCCGCTCGGGCTGGCGGCGCTTGCCGGGGTGCCCGGCCGGACATTGGCCAGCGCTGCCGCCCTGGTGGCGCTGCTTGGTGGCGAGGCGTTGCTGCTGCTGGATAACGAGGCGGCGTTCAACGATTACAAAGCCATCTACGCGCCGCTGCATGTGCCGGACAGCAAGACGCTGGCCGAACTGCACTCGCCGCGCGGACTGTACATGCTGCTCGACGACTTTACCGAGCGGGTGGACACCGACGTGTCCAACAACGCGGGCCTGCTCGGCTTCGCCGGTCCGCCGTCCACGCTTGGTATGTATCGCGACGGCAACCGCGTGGCGGCGATCCCTAGGCCGGGGGCCGCGATGCCGAACTATGCCGGGGCGACGCTGGCCGCCCTGCCATACACGCTGCTCGATCATCCGCGCGTGCTGCTGGCCGGGGCCTCGGGCGGCTTTCGCATCGCGGAGGCGCGCGCGCTGGGGGCCGCCGGCGTGCTGGCGCTAGAGCCAGAACCAGTACTGCGCGGCGCACTGCGCGACGGCTTCGGCCCGTCGCCGCCGTACGCCGCTGACCCGGCGGTGCATCTGTCGGCCGAAAGCCCGCTGGCGGCGGTGCGCGGCGGGCAGACATTCGATCTGGTGGATATTTCCAGCGACTTCCTGGACGCCACCGAGGCCAACCAAAGCACCTTTGCCGCCGAGGCGCTGGCTGCCGATCTGCACGCGCTGACCGGTCAGGGGCTGATCTCGATCCCGGTTTCGATCCGCGAATTCCCGGCCTACGCTGTCCGCATGCTGGCCACCGTGCGCGCTGCTTTGCTGCTGAATGGCGTCGCCGATCCGCCAGCGCATGTGCTGGTGTACCGCTCGGCGTGGAATGTGCGGATTCTCGTCTCACCCACCGCGTTCAGCGCCGAACGCATCGCCGCCGCGCGCAAATTCTGCGACGAGCGTTCGTTCGACGTCTCGTGGTATCCGGGCATCGACGTGGTGGCCGCGCGCGCCAATATCTACAACGACCTGCCCGCCGTGTCGTTCGAGGCGGGCGAAGTCACCTCCGGCGAGGGGGCGCACGACGCCATCGCCGACGAAGCGGGCGCGGTGCTGGCGGGCGAGAGCACCGACTCGGCGCGCAGCTTCAACCTCAGCCCGATCACCTTCGACCGCCCGTCGTTCTACGCCGTGTTGCGGCTGTCGCATTTGGGCACCGTGCTGCAACGGCTAGAACTGCTGCCGCAGGCCGAGATCGGGCCGATGGTCAATCTGGCGGTACTGGCGCAGGCGGCGGTAATCGCGCTGCTGGTGCTGGCGGTGCCGCTGGCCGGACGCGGGCGCATCCGCCTGCCCGGCGCTGGCATTGTGCGCCCGGCGCTGTATTTCGCCGCGCTCGGCTTGGGGTTCCTGTTCATCGAGATTTTCTTCATCGAACGGGCCAGCTTCTATCTGAACGACCGCACCAGCGCCTTTGCCCTGGTGCTGACCGCGATGCTGCTGTTTTCCGGCTTCGGCAGCATGCTGGCTGGCCGGTTCGCGGCGCGGCCCGGCCTGGGCGTGGCGCTGGCTGCCGGATTCGTCGCAGTGTGGTGCGTGGCGCTGCTGCTGGGCTTGCAGCCCTTGCTGCTGGCCACACTTGGCTGGCCATTCCCGGCGCGCGCTGCGATGGTGCTGGCGTTGCTGGCCCCTGCCTCGGTGGCGCTCGGCCTGCCGTTCCCGCTCGGCTTGCAGCGGGCGGGCACCGGGGCGTTCTTGCCGTGGGCCTGGGCGCTGAACGGCGCGTTTTCCGTGGTTTCCACGCCACTGGCCAATCTGATTGCAGTGCAGCAGGGCTATAACGGGGTTCTGTTGCTGGCGCTGCTGCTGTATGTCCTCGTCATCGTTGCATTCCCTAGCCCAAGGACGACTATTCCGTGGCAGGCTTCCGCCCGTTAACGCGCCGCACACTGCTCGCCGCGCCGCTGCTCGCCGCGCCGCTGCTCGCTACGCCATTGCTGGCGGCCCCCGCCATCCTGCGCCCGGCCCGCGCCGCTGCCGCAGCACCTGGGGCATGGACGCGCAAGGCGTATGAAACCGCCATGGCCGCCTCCGGCCGCCCGGTCAGTCTGACCGATGGGCAGTTCGACGCCATCCAGGCGCGCAAGCCCGCCGCGATCAAGCGCATCGAGCAGTATCTGAAGGAGCATCTCGGCAGCGCCGATCCGGCGGTGGTGCAGGCGTTCCAGGCGGTGCCGCGCGAGTATTTCCACTACATGTACGATGGCCATCACTCGACCGGCGGCGACGCCTACGAGGACAATCCCAAACCGTGGGCGCTGGGCTTCGGCTCGGCGCTGTCGGACTATCTGGGCCAGGCCTACATGACCCAGGTCTGCAAGCCGCGCCCCGAGGACGTGACGCTGGAAATCGGCACCGGCAGCGGCTTCCAAAGCTCGCTGCTCAGCCGGATCGTTGCCAAGTCGTATTCCATCGAGATCATCGAGCCGCTCGGCCACGCGGTGGGCAAGATTTTCGCCCCGCTCGGCTACGACAACATCCAGTCCCGCGTCGGCGACGGCTATTTCGGCTGGCCGGAAGTCGACGGCGGGTTCGACATCATCATCGTCACCTGTGCCGCGCAATACGCGCCGCCCGACCTGTTCAAGCAGTTGAAGCCGGGCGGGCGGATGCTGATCCCGATCGGCCAGCCGTTCAAGCGCGGCCAGTTTCTATACGTCTACACCAAGGACGAGGCCGGCAAGGTGCACAGCCGCAAGGATGTCGGCGTGTTCTTTATTCCCATGACCGGCACGATGATGAAGACGCCGGCCCCGGCTGGCGTGGCGGCGACGAGCGGCTAACGGCGGCGGTCAGGCGGCGGCTTCCTGCATCGCGGCAATCAGGTCGCGGCCGAACTCGGTGTCGTCGTCCATCATCGCCTCCGCTTCATGTCCCCGGCCAATGCGAGGATAACCTTGCGCTGGCTGGAACTCAGATTGTCCTGTTCGTTCTTGGCGTAAAGTAGCAGCGCCAGGATCGGCAGATCGGCATTCAGCACGTCGTAATAGCAAATCTCGCTGACCAAGACTCATCGTCGTTGCCGGGCTTGACCCGGCAATCCATGGCGACACACAGAGCATCTCGCATCTAACACTGAGCGTTGGCATGGGTCGCCGGGTCAAGCCCGGCGATGACGACTCAAAGGTTCGTGGGTTCTCTTCCACGAGATTTGGTATAAATCACCCCGAAAGCGCCGCTCTTGCCTCGGCCCTTCGGGGCGAAGCGGAGTTTGCGGACCCCGCCGAGACCCGGGATCACATCCTCTGCCAGCGCATCGCCTGCCGGCATTGATGTCGTACGGTCCCTTGCCGTACAAACGTGTCATGCCAACCACATCCCCCCTTGCCAAAACCGCGCGTCTCGAAGCTCGCATCACGCCCGGCCTGCAAAACCTGCTGCGGCGTGCGGCGGAGCTTGAGGGCCGGTCGGTGACCGATTTTGTCGTGGCGGCGGCGCAGGCGGCAGCAGAGCAGCGGGTGCAGCAGGCGCAGATTATCCGCCTGTCGCTGGACGACCAGCGTGACTTCGTCGACGCCATCCTGAATCCGCCCGAGCCAGCCCCGGCCCTGCGCCGTGCGTTCGAGCGGCATCGTGAGATGATCCTGCCGCCATCGTGAGCGGCAGCTTCATCATCGAGAAACTGGCTGCGCACCGGCGCGACGGATTTGCCTGCGGTGCGGACGTGCTGGATCGCTATTTGCGCGAGCAGGCCTTCCAGGATGTGCGCCGCCTGATGGCCAGTTGCTTCGTCGCCGTTGCGCCGGGCAGCGATGAAGTGGCCGGGTATTACACACTCGCTGCCACCAGCGTGCTGGCCAGCGCGCTGCCCGCCGAAACGCTCAAACGGCTCCCGCGCTATCCGCTGCTCCCCGCCGCCATGATTGGGCGGCTGGCGGTGGACCAGCGTTTCCATGGCCGGGGTCTGGGCGGGGCCATGCTGGCCGATGCGGCCATGCGGGTGCTGAACAGTGACTCGCGCGCTTTCGCCCTGATGGTCGATGCCAAGACCGAATCCGCCGCCGCATTCTATCGATGGCATGGCTTCCGCCCTCTGCCGAGCCTTCCCGGTTCGCTGTTCCTCCCGCTCGCCACCGCCCGAACTGCCAGCCGTTAGCCCCTTGCACCGCCGCCGCCGCCCCCCGATGCTGCGGCGCATGACCGATACATCCTTCGACATCCTCGTCATCGGCGCCGGCATCGCGGGCGCTACCTGTGCGGCCCATTTGTCTACTGACCGCCGCGTGGCGCTGGTCGAGGCGGAGGAGGCGGCGGGGTATCATTCCACCGGGCGCTCGGCGGCGCTGTGGTTGCAGAATTACGGCCCGCCCGATGTGCGCGCGCTCACCGGCGCCGGGCGCGGGTTTTTCATGGCCCCGCCGGAGGGGTTTGCCGAGCATCCGCTGATGTCGCCGCGCAACGTGCTGTTCGTGGCCCCGGCCGAACAGGTGGCGGATCTGGATGAAATGCTGGCCGAGGGCATTGGCCTGCGCGAAATCGGCGTGGCCGAAGCGCGCGCCATGGCCCCGGCGCTGCGGGCGGACTACCTCGCCAAGGTCGCCATCGAGGACATCGCCTTCGACATCGACGTGGCCGCGCTGCATCAGGGGTTTCTGCGGCAGGCCAAATCGCGCGGGGCGCAACTCGCACTGCGCAGCCGCGCCGGGCGGATCGAACGCAAGGCCGGGCTGTGGCACGTCGAAGTCACCGGCGGTGCCGTGTTCACCGCCCCCATCGTGGTCAACGCCGCAGGCGCGTGGGGCGATGCGGTCGGGCAGATTGCCGGGCTCGCCCCGCTGGGCTTGCAGCCCAAGCGGCGCACCGGCGTGATCATCGATCCGCAACCGTGGGACGTGACCGGCTGGCCGATGCTGGCCGATGCGGCGGGCACTTGGTATGCGCGGCCCGAACAGCGCACCAAAATGATGGTCTCGCCCGCCGACGAAACGCCAATGCCGCCGCATGACGTGCAGCCGGACGAACTGGACGTGGCGATTGCCATCGACCGGATGCAGCAGGGGTTGGCTATCGAGGTTCGCCGGGTCGAGCGGTCCTGGGCCGGGCTGCGCAGCTTCCTGCCCGATGGCAGCTTGGGCATCGGCTGGGATAAATCGGCGGAAGGCTTCTTTTGGTGCATCGGCCAGGGCGGCTACGGCATCCAAACCTCGCCCGCCGCCGGGCGGCTGGTGGCCGATTTGGTGAACGGGCGTGACAGCGGGCATTCCGGCAGCATTCTTGCTAGACTGGATCCTGCCCGCTTTGCGGGTGCCTGACCGAAGCCGACCGCCGCCTCTTCTTGCCGCCCCAACTGCCGGACGCCCCCGCCCGATGTCCATCCATGCCGCGCTGACCCACCGCACCAGCTATCGCTATGACCGCGCCGTCACGCTCGGCCCGCAAACCATCCGGTTGCGCCCGGCCTCGCACGCGCGCACGCCGGTGCTGAGCTATTCGCTTACCGTCGAACCCAAGCCGCATTTCCTCAACTGGCTGCAAGACCCGCAGGGCAACATGCTCGCCCGCGTGGTGTTCCCGGAAAAACTGACGCATTTCGACGTCACGGTGGACCTCGTCGCCGACATGGCGACCATCAACCCGTTCGACTTCTTTCTGGAGCCGGATGCCGAGACCTATCCGTTCGCCTACGACCCGGTGCTGGAGCAAGAACTTGCGCCGTTCCGCCGGCTGGAGCCGGTGGGCGTGCATCTTGCCGCGCTGCTGGCCAAAGTGCCGCGCGCCGAACAGCGCACCGTCGATTTCCTGGTCATGCTCAATCGGATGGTGCAGGAGCGCACCTCCTACATCGTGCGGCTGGAACCCGGCGTGTGGACGCCCGAGGAGACGCTTGCCGCAGGTAAAGGCAGTTGCCGCGATTCTGCCTGGCTGCTGGTGCAATTGCTGCGCAACCTCGGCCTCGCCGCCCGCTTCGTCTCCGGCTACCTGATCCAGTTGGTCGCCGACGTGAAGCCGCTGGACGGCCCGGCCGGTCCCACGTCCGACTTCACCGATCTGCACGCCTGGGCCGAGGTTTATCTGCCCGGCGCCGGTTGGATCGGGCTGGACGCCACCTCCGGCCTGATGGCGGGCGAGGGGCATATTCCGCTGGCCGCCAGTCCGGAGCCGCAATCGGCGGCGGCGATCAGCGGCGGGGTGGACAAGTGCGAGACCACCTTCGAATTCGAGATGAAAGTGACGCGCATCGCGGAAACCCCGCGCGTCACCAAGCCGTATCAGCCCCGGCAGTGGCAGGACATTCTGGCCACCGGCGCGCGGGTGGACCGCGCCTTGCTGGCGGGCGATGTGCGCATGACCTTCGGCGGCGAGCCGACCTTCGTCGCCGCCACCGACCAGGACGCGCCGGAGTGGAACATCGACGCGCTCGGTCCGACCAAGCGCGGCTATGCGGGCAAATTGATCCGCCGGCTGGTCGATCTTTGGGCGCCCGGTGCGGCGCTGCAACACGCGCAAGGCAAGCAATACCCCGGCGAGCCGCTGCCGCGCTGGGCGATCAACTGCCATTGGCGCGCCGATCAGGAACGCGTGTGGCTGGATAGCGCGCTGCTTGCCGACCCGGACCGCGACCGGGGCAACGCCACGGCGGAAGACGCCGCGCGCTTCGCCACGGCACTGGCTGAACGCCTGCAAGTCGATCCCGCCGCGATCCTGCCGGCCTATGAAGACGTGCATTACTATCTGTGGAAGGAACACCGGCTGCCCGCCAACGTGGTGGTGGAGGCCAACAAGCTGCGCGATCCGCTGGAGCGGGCGCGGATGACGCGGATTTTCGCGCAAGGTCTGGCCTCGCCGGTCGGCAGCATACTGCCGTTGCGCGGCCTTGGCGCGTCCAGCGGCCGCCGCTGGGCGACCGGCAAGTGGTTCACCCGTGGCGACACCCTGTTCCTGATCCCCGGCGACAGCCCGATCGGCCTGCGCCTGCCGCTCGACAGCCTGCCCTGGGCCGATCCGGACAGCATCGAGGCCGAGTACGACCAGGACCAATTCGCCCCGCGCGCGCCGCTGCCGCAGCAGGCCATGCTGCGCCGGTTGCGCGAAGGCCGCACCCCCGATCTCGCGCTGGGCGAGGCGGCATTCGCCCCGGTCTCGCAAATTCGCCCAGAAGCCGGCCGCCCGGAACCCGGCTTGGTCCGCACCGCGCTGGCGGTGGAAGCCCGCGGCGGGGTGCTGCACGTGTTCTACCCGCCGCTGACCGCCGCCGAGGACTGGCTCGATCTGACCGCAGCGGTCGAGGCCACCGCTGCCGGACTCGGCCGCCCGGTGGTGCTGGAAGGCTACGATCCGCCGCGCGACCCGCGCCTGCTGAACTTCTCCGTCACCCCCGATCCGGGCGTGATCGAAGTCAACGTGCATCCGGCGTCCAGTTGGGCCGAGCATGTCAGCCGCACCGAGCAATTGTACGAGGAAGCCCGGCAAGTCGGGCTGTGCACCGAGAAGTTCATGCTCGACGGCCGCCACGTCGGCACCGGCGGCGGCAACCATGTGGTGATGGGCGGCGCGCGGGCCGAGGACAGCCCGTTCCTGCGCCGGCCGGACGTGCTGAAAAGCCTGCTCGGCTTCTGGCACAATCACCCCAGCCTGTCGTTCCTGTTCAGCGGCCAGTTCATCGGCCCGACCAGCCAGCATCCGCGCATCGACGAAGCGCGTGAGGACAGCATCAACGAGCTGGAAATCGCCTTCGAACAGGTCATGCCATTCCGCCAAGTGCCGCCCTGGATGACGGACCGGATTTTCCGCAACATCCTGGCCGACATGACCGGCAACACCCACCGCACCGAGTTCTGCATCGACAAGATGTACGACCCGAACGGCGGCGGCGGGCGGCGCGGTCTGGTGGAGTTCCGCGCTTTCGAAATGCCGCCGCACGCGCAGATGTCGGCGGCGCAGATGCTGCTGATGCGCTCTGCCGTGGCCGCGTTCTGGCAAAGCCCGTACGACCGCCGGCTGATCCGGTTCGGATCGCGCCTGCACGACGACTTCATGATGCCGCACTACGTCGATCAGGACTTCTCCGACGCGCTCGACGACCTGAGCAATCTCGGCTTCAAGCTGAGCCGCGACTGGTTCGACCCGCATTTCGAATTCCGTTTCCCGCAAGTCGGCATCACCACGGTGCGCGGCATGGAGGTGGAATTGCGCCACGCGCTCGAACCCTGGCACGTGCTGGGCGAGGAACAGGCGGCAGGCGGCACGGCGCGCTATGTCGATAGCTCGGCCGAGCGGCTGCAAGTGAAGGTGGCGGGCTGGGTGCCGGAACGCTTCCTGCTGACCTGCAACGGCGTGGCGCTGCCGCTAACCGCCACCGAACGCGAGGGCGAGCATGTCGGCGCGGTGCGCTTCAAGGCGTGGCAGCCGTACAGCGCGCTGCACCCGACCATCCCGGCGCAGTCGCCGCTGACCTTCGATGTGTATGACACCTGGAACGGCCGCAGCCTGGGCGGCATGACGCACCATGTGTCCCACCCTGGCGGGCGCAGCTACGACACCTTCCCGGTCAACGCCAACGAAGCCGAAGCCCGCCGCCGCAGCCGCTTCTTCCCGATCGGCCACACGCCGGGGCCGATGCAGGAACCACGGCTTGTCCGCGGCAAGGACCATCCGCGCACGCTGGACTTGCGGCGCTTCGCCTGACAGGAGGCCGGCCGGCTGCCGGAGACGATGCGATGCGCAATCTGCCGGCCGGCCACAACGTTCGGGCCGAAATCTTCAAACTGCTCGGCCTCATCATCGCCGCCGTGGCCGGGCTGAGCATGGCGGTCGCGGTCGCGTTCAACGTGTTGGTCGCCGTGACCAGCGGCGGCGCATCGTTCGACAGCGTGCTGCGCGGGCCGCTATGGTATGGCGGCGTGCCACTTCTGCTTGGCCTGGGGCTCTATCTGCTGGGCCGGTTCAAGTCACGCGCGGTTCGTCCACCGAATGTGTAAATGGAGCTACCAGCCGTGATGCGTCCCGCTGCGTTGCGGCTGCTGTTCAGCTTGCTGGCCGCCCTGCTATTCGCCTCGGCAGCCTTTGCCCAATCGCCGGGTGCCAAGCGCGTGGCGCTGGTGGTGGGCAACAGCAACTATGTCAGCGTCACCGCGCTCGCCAACCCGGGCAACGACGCCAAATTGATGGCGGTGACGTTGAAGGCGGCTGGGTTCAAGCTGGTTGGCGGCGGCGCGCAACTCGACCTCGACAAGCCGCATTTCGACGCGGCGGTGCTGGCCTTTGGCCGCGCCATCGATGGGGCCGATGTGGCGCTGTTCTATTATTCGGGGCACGGCGTGCAGGTCGGCGGGGTGAACTACCTCGTGCCGGTCGACTCGAACCCGACGCGGGTGCAGGACCTCGACTTTCAGATGGTCAGCGCCGATCTGGTGCTGCGCCAATTGGCCAGCGGCAACAGCAAACTCAACGTCGTGGTGCTCGACGCCTGCCGCAACAATCCGTTCGGCGGTCGCGGGCTGCGCGGCAGCAACCCAGGGCTGGCCGAGATGCACGCGCCGGAAGGCACGCTGATTTCGTACGCCACTCAGCCCGGCAACGTCGCCAGCGATGGGAATGGCGAGGACAGCCCATTCACCCTGGCGCTGACCGAGGCGATGCGCACGCCGGGCCTGGATTTGCTGCGGCTGTTCAACCGGGTCGGTCTCGCGGTGAAGAAATCCACCGGCGGCAGCCAGCAACCCTGGCTGGCCTCGTCGCCGCTCGACGGCGATTTTTACTTCACCGCGCCGGTGTCTACGGCACCGGCACTGGCACTGGCAGCACCGGCGGCACCGCAACCGGCGCTGCCAAGCCAGCCTGCCCCGCAGCCGCGAACCGCCGAGACTGCCGTGCCCAGCCCGCCTACGCCGCCGCAACGCCCCGGATCGGCGGAACTTGAGGCGGCGATCCAGGCCGGCACTGGCTTTCATTGCCCGCGCGCCGGGCTGAGCTCATTCGTCGATGGTATCCAGGTCGATTGGCGCGGCGCCGATCCGGTCGATGCCGACGTATGCATCGGCGATTCCAACGGCGCGCCGGTCCGCAAACTGTTCGGCTGGTACGACCCGCAATCCAGCGGCGTGCGCGCCGCCGCCACCGCGCTGCACGCATTCTTTGGCGGCGCCGAGGCGGCGGTGTCGTTCCAGGACGGCGGCGACAGTATCATCTGGAGCCACGCCGGGCGCGGTTCAGTTGAGCTTGGCGGCAAGACCATGCCTGCCGATTTGCTGGACATGGATATCACCCGCACCCATCCGGTGATCTTCCTCGGCAAGACCACATACAACCCGGTCGGGCGCGGTATTTGGCACTACTATTACGACAGGCACACCGGGCTGTTCCTGCGCGGCATTTACGAACGGCATGAAGGCCCGCGCCGGGCCGAGGCGCCGAACTGGACCGCCCCGGCGCCGCCGCAATAGGGGCTAGGCGGATCAGCGATCCAGCGGCACGGCGGTAACGCTATTGAACGCGCTGCCGTTGGTGCCGACGCTCAGTGTGGACCACACCAAATAGACCAGCACGCGCTTTTCGGTGTCGAACATGCGTGTAACGCGCACTTCCTTGAAGAACGCGCTCATTTTCTCGCCGAACACCACTTCGTTGTCAGGGATTTTGCCACGCAGCGCCACCGGCCCGGTGGCGCGGCAGGCGATGGAAAACCGGTTCGGGTCGGTGGCCAAGCCGAGCGATCCGCTCACCCCGCCGGTTTCAGCGCGCGAGACGTAGCAGCTTACCCCGTCGACGCGCGGGTCGTCGTAGCGGTCCACGACCACCCGGTCGTTGCGGCCAAGCAGACGGAATGTGGTGTCCACCGTGCCGATGCGCGTGCTGTCGCTCGCCCAGGCGGGGACGGCGGCAAGCAACGGAAGCAACAAGGCAAAGGCAATTCGGCGCAACATGGATAGCCTCATCGACGAAATGGCGCAGCGTTCGCAGTGCAACGTCGTTGCGCCGCAGCCCGGAATCCAGGGCCGTATGCTCAATGTTCACGCAGCCCAGCCAATCCTGCGGCGACGCTCAGCCAGCGGCCGCGAAGCGCGCGAAAGAGACCGCGATCACCGCGTAGATCGCCCGTTTGAAGTCCGGCGCCAACACCGGCAGTTCCGCAAGCTCCGCCCAGCGCCACGCGTCGAATTCCGGGTGCGGATCGGCGTCCAGACGGATTTCCGAGTCAGCCCCCAGAAACCGCAGCGCGAACCAGCGCTGCCGCTGGCCGCGAAACTTGCCGCCCAGCGATGTGCCAAGCAATTCCGGCGGCAGATCGTAGGTCAGCCAGTCCGGATGTTCGCCGATGATCGCGGCGTTGCCGGTGCCGAGCTCCTCGGCCAATTCGCGCAGCACTGCCGCGCGCGGGTCCTCGGCGGCGTCGATGCCGCCTTGTGGCAATTGCCAGCCGCCCGGCGAACCCTCGGCGTTCGGCATGTCGGCGCGCCGCGCCACCAGCACCCGGCCCTGCGCATTGAACAGCGCCGCCCCGACATTCGGCCGGTATGGCATGCTGGCAGGGTCGAGGTTCGGGCGAGGCATGCGGCGAACTCCGCTTATTTGGCCGGTTGCACGGGCGGGGCCACAGCGATAGCGCTGACCGGCGTCAACACCAAGCCGCGCTGCTCCAGCCCGGCGGCCCAGGCCGCAATGCGGTCCAGCGTCACCGGGCGCGGCTGACTGACCAGCCCGAGTGCGGACCCATGATCGCGCGCCGCCTGCTCCAGTTTGGCCAAATTCGCCTCGATTTCCGCGCGTACCGGGGCGGGCTCGTCGATCAGCACGTCCACGCCACGCCCGGTGGCGTGCGGCAAAGCCGGCTGGCTGGGGCGCGGGTCGATGTACAGCAGGCCGCGTCCAGCCAGTTCTTGCAGCAACGTCGCCATCAAATCCGCCGAACCGGAGAACCGCTCGCCGCGCAGACCGTTCAGCGCGCCGGTGGCGCCCACGTAACCGGCGAAGCGGGTCAGCGCCCATTCCAGCCGCTGCGCGTTCACCGGCGGCGGGTTGCCGGTCAGCAGCGCCCGGTTGCCAGGGTCGTCGATCGGGTAGCGATCGGGTTCGAGCGGCAGCGACAGTAATATTTCATGCCCGGCAGCGCGCGCATCGGCCAGAATGCGCTCCGGGTGCGCCGCATACGGCGATACGGCCAGCGAAACCGCGCCCGGTGTCGCGCGGATGGCTTCCTCGCTATCGATTTGCGACAGCCCGATGCCAGACAGCAACAGCGCCACGCGCGGCCGTCCGGCGGCGGCGGTCACGTCGAACGGGGCGGCATAAGCGTGCAGGCTGGCTCGCCCGCCCGGCCCGAGCTTCGGCAGCACGCCGCCAGCGTAGACTGCGGACGGTTCCAGTAAGGTGGGATCGGGCGGGGCGATGATGCTCGCATGGGCGTCGGCTGCGTCCAGCCCCGCCGTCGGCGGCGCGGTCAGCGGCGGCTTGGCGGGCTTGGCGGGTGCGGGTGGTTGCAGCGGAACGGTTTCGGTCGACATCGCAACCGGGCGCAGCGGCGGGCCCAGCACCTGCAACACCACGCCTGCGGCTGCGGCCAGCAGCAATGCGATTGCCCAGAACCAGCCGAGCGCCCGCATCGCCGGCGAGGTTGACCCGCTGCGGCCAGCCGATGATGTCACGCTGCCGATCCTCTGCGTCCGCGTTGAAGGCGCCCCATGCTAGATGCGAGCGCCATCACATTCGGTTAACGCGCCGCGTGCTTGGTCGCGGCCATCGCGTGCAGCACCGCCAAACCCTGTTGCAACTGGAAATCGGTCTCCGGCTTCATCGGATCGAACGCAGCAAAGCCTTCTGGCGGCAGTTTGGGCACTTCGCGCGCCATCGCCGGCAAATCGGTGCGCGGCGGCGGCGCCTCGGTTTGCGCCACGCCGCCAGTGTTGCGCAGCGCCTTGTTCAGATCGGCTTCGCGCTCCGGCCCAAAATGCTGCTGCTCGGTGCGGCTGGCCTGCACCTCCACGTCCGGCACGATGCCGAGGCCCTGAATGGAGCGGCCCGACGGCGTGTAGTAGCGCGCCGTGGTCAGCCGCATCGCGCCATTGCCGGGCAGCGGGATCACGGTTTGCACCGAGCCTTTGCCGAAGCTGCGGGTGCCGAGCAGCACGGCGCGGCGGTGGTCCTGCAATGCGCCCGCGACGATCTCACTGGCCGAGGCCGAACCGCCGTTAATCAGCACCACCACCGGCAGCCCGTTGGTGATGTCGCCGCCTTTGGCGTGCCAGCGCTGGCTGTCCTCCGAGTGGCGGGCGCGCGTGGATACGATCTCGCCTTCGTTGATGAAGTCGTCGGACACCGCAATCGCCTGATCAAGCAAGCCGCCGGGGTTATTGCGCAGGTCCAGCACAATGCCTTGCAGCTTGCCGCCCGCTTCGGTCTTCAGCGTGTTGTAGGCCTTGCGCAGTCCGCTATCCGTCTGTTCGGTGAATTGCGTCACCCGGATGTAGCCGACATCGCCTTCCAGATGCGATTTCACCACTTGTATCTTGATCACTTCGCGGGTCAGCGAAATATCCAGCGGTTGATCGGCGCCTTCGCGCTTGATCGCCAGCTTGATCTTGCTGTTCGGCGCGCCGCGCATCTTGTCCACGGCGTCGTTCAGCGTCAGCCCCTGCACGGTCTGCCCGTCGATCGACAGAATAAGGTCCCCGGCCTTCACGCCCGCCCGGCTGGCCGGGGTGTCGTCAATCGGGGTGATGACCTTGATGTAGCCGTTCTCCTGCGTCACTTCGATGCCAAGGCCGCCGAACTCGCCGCGCGTCTGCACCTGCATGTCGCGGAACGACTTGGCGTTCATGTAGCTGCTATGCGGGTCCAGCCCGGTCAGCATGCCGTTGATCGAGTTTTCCACCAGGTCGCGGTCGTTGACCGGCTCGACATATTCGGCGCGCACCCGCTCGAACACGTCGCCGAACAGCGTCAGCAGCAGGTAGGTCTCGGAGTGGCCGCTATCCTCGGCCCAGGCCAGGGAAAACAGATGCACGCCGAACTGTCTGGCCACCAAGCCAGACGCCGGTCCCACCGCAATTCCGGCGGCGAACGCGGCACCCAGCAACAGCCCCGTGCGTAGCTTCATCTTCAATCCCTCTCGCGCCTGCGCGCCCGCCATAAGGTCTCTACGACCGGAACTCTAGAGTGGATGTCTAACTGCGGCTGCGCAAGAACGGTGCGGGGTTCACCGGCACGCCATCCTTGCGCAATTCGAGATATAGCGACGGTTGCACCGCCCCCGGCGCCGCCGGGTTCCAGTCTGGCATCACGCCAAGCGGCTCCCCGGCCTGCACGGTCTGTCCAACTTGCGAATCCAGCCGGTCCAGCCCCGACACCACGAAATGATAGGCCGAGCCGCAATCGACAATGGCAAGCTGGCCGAAACTGCGAAACGGCCCGGCAAATACCACCCGTCCGGCGCAGGGCGACACCACCCGCGCTTTCGGTGGAGCCTGATACGACATGCCGCTGGCCGGACCGGCGTCCGTCGCAGCGCCGAACGGGCGCACGACGCTGCCCGCCACCGGCGCGGTGAGTTGGCCGCTGGCTTCGGCGAGTCCCGGTCCGGCCGGTATCGCCAGCGCTTCCTGGTGCGCCCGCGCGGTGGCCGCGTCGGCGTCAGCGCGGCGCTTGGTGGCGGCTGCCGCCTCGTCGCGGGCCCGTTGCTCGGCGGCGTGGCGCTCCGCCTCAATGCGGGCAATCGCCGCGCGTAACCCATCGGCGCGCGCCGCATCGGCGGCGGCGCGTTTGGCGGCGGCGGTTGCTTCGTCCTCGGCGCTGCTGCGCGCGGCCTGCGCCTTGGCGATTTGCTCGTCGAGCGCCACGGCAAGCTGCGACTGCTCAGCCTGCGCCGAAGCCAAGCCGGGCAACGCGCCGTCGATCTCGGCCCGTAAGCCCGCCACTTCGGTTTGCTCAGCGCGCAGCGCGGCTGCCTCGGTTTCCAGCGAACGGGCGATGCCCCCGAGCACCAGCACGCCGCGCACCGCTTGCTCCGGCGGCATCGGTACGGCCAGCAGCGTTTCGGAGGGGTACAGCGACAGCCGTTCGATCACCGGCAGCACCGGGGCCAACTCGGCCGCCCGCGCCGCCAGCCGCGCCTGCGCTTCGGCATGGCGCTGGGTAAGGGCGGCGATACCGGCCGACGCGCGGGCCAGCGTGTCTTCCGCGATCCGCAGCCGCGCCGCCGCATCGACGCGCGCGAGACCGAGGACACGCTCCTGCTCGCTGGCGGTTTTGGCCGCAGCTTGCGCCGAAAGCTGCGTGGCGATATCGGCGGCCTTGGCGCGCTCGGCGTCCTGCACCTGCTGGGGCGTTGGCCCAGCGGCGATCAGCAGCAACAGAAGGTAAGGCGGAAAAGCAAAGCGCCTTCCGCCACTTGCCGGTCTATTCACGCGGTCAGCGTCCGCCCGGTCATCTCCTCCGGCTGCGCCAAGCCCATCAAGTGCAACAGCGTCGGCGCGATATCGGCCAGCCGCCCATGATGCAGCGCCGTGGCATCGCTGCCCGCCAGCAGCACCGGCACCGGATTGGTGGTGTGCGAGGTATGCGGCCCGCCGGTCACCGGGTCGCGCATCAGTTCGCAATTGCCGTGATCCGCTGTCACCAGCAGCGCCCCGCCCTGCGCCGCCACCGCGTCCGCGATCCGTCCGAGCCCGGCATCGACCGTTTCCACCGCCTTGATCGCGGCGGACAGGATGCCGGTGTGGCCGACCATGTCGGGGTTGGCGAAATTCAGGATGATCATGTCGTATTTGCCCGACGTAATCTGCGCCACCGCCTTATCGGCCAACGCGGGGGCCGACATTTCCGGCTGCAAATCGTAGGTCGCCACCTTCGGCGACGGCACCATGATGCGGTCCTCGCCCGGATTGGGCGTTTCCTCGCCGCCGTTCAGAAAGTAGGTGACGTGCGGGTATTTCTCGGTCTCGGCCATGCGAAGCTGCGTGCGCCCGGCACCGGCTACGATTTGGCCCAGCAGATTTTCCATGGTCTGCGGCGCGAACAGCACGCCCAGATATGGCGCCAGATCGTCGCTGTAGCGGGTCATGCCGATGGCGGCGGCGAATTTGACCACGCGCGGCCGCTCGAACCCGGTGAAGCCCGGCTCCACCATCGCGCCGAGCAGTTCGCGCACCCGGTCGGCGCGGAAGTTGAAATGCAGGATGCCGTCGCCGTCCTGCATGCCGCGATACCCGGCGACGGTGGCCGGGATGATGAATTCGTCGGTCACGTTCGCGCCATAGGCGCTGTCCACCACGCTCGGCGCATCGGCAAACGCCGGGCCCTGGCCCTCGACAATCGACATGTAGGCCTTGGCCACCCGCTCCCACCGCTTGTCGCGGTCCATGGCGTAGTAGCGCCCGCTGACACTGGCGATGCGCGCGCCCTGCGGCAGCGCCGCCAGCAGCTTGCGCACGCACTCAGCGCCCGATTGCGGCGGCGTGTCGCGCCCGTCGGTGAACACATGCACCGCCACCGGAATACCGGCCGCCACCAGCGCCCTGGCGACCGCGACCGCATGGTCCTGATGCGAATGCACCCCGCCCGGCGAGACTAGGCCCATCAGATGGCAGGTGCCGCCGCTGGCGCGCAGCTTGGCCACCAGATCGGCGAAGGCCGGCATGGCGGGCAACTCGCCGTTTTGCAGCGCCAGCCCGATCTTCGGCAGGTCCTGCATCACCACGCGCCCGGCGCCGATGTTCATGTGGCCGACTTCCGAATTGCCCATCTGTCCGCCCGGCAACCCGACATCCAGGCCGGAGGTGTGCAGAAACGCGTGCGGGCAACTGGCCCACAACCTGTCGAACACCGGCTTGCGCGCCTGCGCCACCGCATTGTCGGCCGTCTCCTCACGCCAGCCGAAGCCATCGAGGATCACCAGCATAACAGGGCGGGGGATGGCGGTCATATTTGGTCCCTATAGTCTGCGTGGCAGACACCTAATGTGTGCATGGCGTGCGGACAATGCGCTTATGGGCGTCCAGCGCGATGATACGGATGGCCGGTGGCGATAGCGCGGGCGCGAAACAATTGTTCGGCCAGCATCACCCGCACCAGCATGTGCGGCCAGGTCAGCGCACCGAACGACAAGATTGCGTCAGCCCGCGCGATCACCCGCGCGTCCAGCCCCTCGGTGCCGCCGATGATGAAGCATACCGGCCGGGCGCTTTCGGTCCAGCCGGTCAGCCGGGCCGCGAACGTCTCGCTTGTCGGAACGGTCCCGCCGAGGTCGAGTGCAACCGCAAACGCCGACGGGTGCAACCCGGCTAGGATGGCATCGGCCTCGCGCCGTTTGATCTCGCCAGCGCTGCCGCGCCCTTCGGCGAGCTCGGTGACTTTCAGCGGCGGGCGCAGCCGGGCGGCGTAGCGGGCGAACAGCTCCGCTTCCGGCCCGCTGCCGATCCGCCCAACCGCGATCAGCCGCAGCTCAGACAGGCTGGACCTCAGACAGGCTGGACCTCAGACAGGTTGGGCCGGCTCCTCATCGTCCAGATCGGCGCCCCACATGCGTTCCAGCGCGTACAGCTGGCGGGCGTCCGGCTTGAACAGATGAATGACGATGTCGCCCGCGTCGATCAGCACCCAGTCCGACCCGCCGGCGCCTTCGATTTGAATGCGCTTGAGTCCGGCTTCCTTCAGCCGTTCTTCAAGATGCACCGACATCGCGGCAATCTGCCGGTCAGCTATGCCAGTTGCGATCACCATCCGGTCGGCAAAGCTGGCCCGCCCGGCGACGTCGAGCGCCAGCACGTTCTCGGCTTTGTCGTCTTCCAGGCTGGCGACAATGATGCCCTGCAACTGGTCGAGCCGCGACCGCTCGGCCTTCTCGCGCTCGACGCCGAGCATGCCCTGCGACGGACCAGCGGCGGCGGCTTTCTTGCGCGGCGTGCCGGGCGTTGCGGCCAGCTTCGGCGTGGCGGGCACGCGCGTTGGGGCGCGGCGGCGCGGTGCTGCCGCAGGGGCGCGGATGGTGGCGGGGGGCAGATCGTCCGGCGGCTGCGGACCTTCCGGCGTGGAGGTGTCGGCAGGCGGCGAGGGCGGGGTAGGCGGCTTCCGGGCGATGGTCCGGCACTCCTGAACAGGGCTAAGTCGATGCCGGACCCAAGGCGGCCCGGATGGCGGTGGCGGAGGCGGTATGTTGGGCCGCTGGCAGGAACACCCAGCACGGCGCGGCCAGCGCGGCCAGCGCCGGGGCCACATGGGCCGCCCGCCGCGATGCGCGCAACCGCCGTGCCGCCTGACCGGCCAGCGCGCGGTGATTGTAGGTCGGCCGGGGCAGCACGGCAAACGCATTGGCATGGGCAATGCGCCGCCACCGCTTCCAGCGCGGCAGTTGCTCCAGGTTATCTGCCCCCATCAGCCAGACAAACCGCACGCGCGGAAACCGTCGGCGCAATTTGTCCAGGGTATCAGCGGTGTAGCGAGTGCCAAGGGCCGCTTCGATCCCGGTCGCCACAATCCGCCGCCCGTCGGCGATGCGCTGGGCGCTGGCCAGACGGGCGGCCAGTGTGGCCATGCCTTTGGCCGGTTTCAACGGGTTACCCGGCGAGACCAGCAGCCACACCTGATCCAGTTGCAGCCGCAACAGCGCCAGCCGCGCGATATGGCGATGGCCGTCATGCGCCGGATTGAACGATCCGCCGAGCAAGCCGATGCGCATCCGCCGCCGGTCGCCCCAGCGGTTCAGCGGATCGGCCAATGCGGGCGAGGTCAGGGACGCACCTGCCCGTTGCCTTCGACGAGGTAGCGGAAGGTGGTGAGTTGCTCCAGCCCAACCGGGCCGCGCGCGTGCACCCGCCCGGTGGCGATGCCGATCTCGGCGCCAAAGCCGAACTCGCCGCCATCACAAAACTGCGTGGAGGCATTCCACATCACCACCGCACTTTCCAGCCCGCGCATGAACGCCTGCGCCGCCTCGGCATCCTGCGTTACGATGGCTTCGGTGTGCTCGCTGCCATGCGCGCGGATATGCGCCATAGCGGCGTCGATGCCGTCCACCACCGCGACCGACAGCACCGCGTCGAGCCATTCGGTGTGGAAATCCGCCTCGGTGGCGGCGGGCAGGTCGGGGCAGATGGTGCGGGCGCGTTCGTCGGCGCGAAACGCGCAGCCGCGTTTCTGCAAATCGCTGACCAGCATCGGTAGCAGAGTTGGCGCGATGGCCGAGTCGATCAGCAGGGTTTCGGTGGCGCCGCACACGCCGGTGCGGCGCATCTTGGCGTTGGCCAGCAGCTTGCGCGCCATGTCCGGGTCGGCGGCTGCGTGCACGTAGGTGTGGCAAAGCCCCTCGGCGTGCGCCAGCACCGGCACGCGGGCTTCGGACTGCACGCGCGTGACCAGCGACTTGCCGCCGCGCGGGATGATGAGGTCGATCAACCCGGCGGCACCCAGCATCGCCGCGACAAAGCTGCGGTCGGTGGCGGGCGGAATTTGCACCGCAGCCTCGGGCGCGCCAGCCGCGCGCAGCCCCTCGCTGATCGCCGCGTGAATGGCTCCGGCCGAGTGAAAACTGTCCGATCCGCCGCGCAGGATCACCGCATTGCCGGATTTCAGGCACAGCGCGGCGGCGTCTGCCCCGACATTGGGGCGGCTTTCGTAGATCATGCCGATGACACCGATGGGGGCGGCGATGCGGCGGATGCGCAGCCCGTTCGGCCGTGTCCAATCCGCCAGCGTGCGCGCCAGCGGGTCGGGCAGGCCAGCAATATCGTCCAGCCCCCGCGCCATCGCCTCCACCCGGGCGGGCGTCAGCGCCAGCCGGTCGCGAAACGCCGCTGTGCCGCTGCCCGCGTCATAAGCTGCGAGGTCGCGGGCGTTGGCGTCCAGAATCGCCGCCGCATGGCGGCGCAAGGCGGCGGCGGCTTCGCGCAGTGCTTCGTTGCGGGCAGTTTCCGGCAACCGCGCCAGCGCGCCGGAGGCGGCACGGGCAGCGGTGGCGGCTTGGCACAGCCATTCGGTGGCGGAAGCAGGTTCGATATGCATCTGGCGTCTCCGGGCGCGCATCCTGCCGATGTGGGGTGGGGATGGGAAGAGCGGCGGGCGTGGGTGCAGCCGCGCAACGCTGCTATGGTGCAGAGTCAGGCGGCGGAAATGGACAGCCCGGCCGATGTAACGATTCCGATTGAGGCGGATGCTGCGTACGCACTCATCCGGGAAATCCGGGTTAATAGGTCCTGACCCCAGCACCCGTTCGGGCAGTGCCCTATATGAAAATGCAATGGTTGTGCGATTCAGCTCAACCGGGATAATGCTCAGATTCTGAGCACGTGCAGCCGCCCACGAAAACCGCTGACACTGGCGCATTGCACGCACAAACCGCAAAGCCCGCTGCTCGAATAA
>JANYDF010000075.1 GCA_025359905.1 Rhodospirillales bacterium | reverse complement strand
TCTTCGCCACCACCGAACTGCGCAAGGTGCCCGTGACGGTGCTGTCGCGCTGCCAGCGTTTCGAGCTGCGTCGCGTCACGGTGGCCGAACTATCGGCGCATTTCGGCCGCATCGCCGCGCGGGAAGGCGTGACCGTCGCGCCCGACGCGCTGGCGATCATCGCCCGCGCGGCCGACGGGTCGGTGCGCGACGGGCTGTCGCTGCTCGACCAGGCCATCGCGCAGGCCACGCCGGGCGAGACCATCGCAGGTGCCCGCGTGGCCGACATGCTGGGGCTGGCCGACCGGCATCCCGACGTGCAGGAGATGGACGCGGCCTCGCGCACCGGGGTGGACGACATGCGCGAGGTGATCGAGGCCACGCGCTTCCGCCCGATGCAGGCGCGCACCAAGGTGTTCATCATCGACGAGGTTCACATGCTGTCGCGCAACGCGTTCAACGCGCTGCTGAAGACGCTGGAGGAACCGCCGCCGCACATCACCTTCATCTTCGCCACCACCGAGTTGCGCAAAGTCCCGGTCACCGTGCTGTCGCGCTGCCAGCGCTTCGACCTGCGCCGCGTCTCGGTGGCCGAGTTGTCGGCGCATTTCGCCCGCATTGCAGTGAAGGAAGGTGTGGCCATCGACCCGGACGCGCTGGCGCTGATCGCCCGCGCGGCCGATGGCTCGGTGCGCGACGGGCTGTCGCTGCTCGATCAAGCCATCGCGCAAGCCACGCCGGGCGAGCCAATCGGTGGCCCCACGGTCGCCGACATGCTCGGCCTCGCCGACCGCGAGGCGGTGTTCGATCTGTTCGAAGCGGTGATGAGCGGCAAGCCCGCTGCCGCGCTGGCGATCACCGACCGCGCGCATGAGCGGGGCGCCGATCTGGGCGTGATGCTGCAAGACCTGCTGGAACTGATCCACACCGTCACCCGGCTGAAGGCGGTTCCGGCGTTGCGCGACAGCCCGGACTTGCCGGAAGCCGAACGCACGCGCGGCGCGCAATTCGCGGAAAAGCTGACCATGGCCGCCATCGGGCGGGCATGGCAGATGCTGATGAAGGGCATCGGCGAGGTCGAGCAGGCACCCGACCGCCGGGCGGCAGCAGAAATGATTCTCATCCGGCTTTGTTATGTCTCAGACCTGCCACCGCCCGGCGATCTGGTGCGCCGGATCACCGAAGGCGGCGCGGTTCCGCTGGCGGCGGCCCCATCCGGCGGCGGCGGCAACGGAGGCGGCGTGCGCGCGGTGGCCAACGGCGCGCCTGCGCGCATGGCCGAACCGGCCGGCGAACCGGCGGTGCGGCTGACCAGTTACCGCGACGTCGCGGCGCTGATTTCCACCCGCCGCGAACCGACGCTGCACGCGCATCTGGTGCATTCGGTGCACGTGGTGCGCTTCGCCCCGCCGGTGATCGAACTGCGCCAGGAACCCGACGCGCCGCGCGACCTCGCGGCCCGGCTCGGCGCCGCACTCACCGAAGCCACCGGCACACGCTGGACCATCGCGCTGTCCACCGCACCCGGCGAGCCGACGCTGGCCGAGCAGGGCGAGGCGGCGGATAGCGCGCGGCGCAGCGCGGCGGCCGAGCACCCGCTGGTGCGCGCCATTCTGGACGCCTTCCCCGGCGCGCGGATCGACGCGGTGCGCGATGGCGGGGCGGACGCCTACGGGCTGCCGGTCAGGCCCGCCGCCGCCGCGGCCGAGCCGGACGGGCCAGATTTCGCGCCGCTTGACGCAGAATTGGCGGATATGCCGCCGGATGAGTGGGAGAATTGAGATGAAGAATATCGCCGGGCTGATGAAGCAAGCCAGCCAGATGCAAAAGAAGATGGAAGACATGCAGGCGACGCTGGAAGCCGCCATCATCCCCGGCGTCTCCGGCGCGGGCATGGTGTCGCTGACCATCACCGGCAAAGGCGACCTGAAATCCATCAAGATCGACCCCAAGCTGGCCGATCCGAATGAGATGGAGATGCTGCAAGACCTGATCATCGCCGCCTACGCCGACGCGCGGCGCAAGCAGGAAGCGGCGGCGGCCGAGGAGATGCAGAAGGTGACGGGCGGGCTGAACCTGCCGGCCGGGATGAAGCTGCCGTTTTGATGCATGCCCCGCTGCCTTGCTTGCGTCTCTCGCCCCCCGCTTTGGGGGGGAGAGGGTTGGGTGAGGGGGGTATCGCCGCCCATCCGATGCATTCGCAGGGCCGCAGCCCCTCCCCCACCTCCCCAAGCGGGGCGGCGAGGGGGCAGGCATAATGGGCGGCCCCGAAGTCGAGCGGCTGATCGCGCTGCTGGCCAAGCTGCCCGGCCTCGGGCCGCGCTCGGCCCGCCGCGCGGCGCTGCGGCTGTTGCAGCATCCGGAGTCCAAATTGGCGCCGCTGGCCGCCGCGATGGCCGAGGCGGCGCGGGCGGTGCGGGTGTGCAGCCAGTGCGGCAACCTGGACAGTGCCGACCCGTGCAGCGTGTGCGGCGATACGCACCGCGACCGGACGATGATTTGCGTGGTCGAGGGCGTCGGCGATCTGTGGGCGCTGGAGCGCTCCGGCGTGCATCGCGGCCTGTATCATGTGCTCGGCGGTACCCTGTCAGCCCTTGCCGGAACCGGGCCGGACGACCTTAATCTCGCCCCGCTGCTGGCGCGGGTGCGCGATGGGGAGGTTACTGAAGTGATCCTGGCACTCGGCGCCACGGTGGACGGCGCGACAACCGCGCATTGGCTGACCGACCGGCTGCGCCCGCTCGGCGTCGCGATCAGCCGCGTCGGCCACGGCATGCCGATCGGCGGCGCGCTGGAGGTGCTGGACGACGGCACGCTGGCGGCGGCGCTGCGGGCCCGGCGGCCGTTTCAATGAGCGGTCAGCGCGCAGTGGACGCCTCCGCCGCCGGCATCATCGCCCGGCTCGACCGGCTGCCCGCCAGCCGGGCGCTGTGGAAGCTCGTGATCCTGCTGTCATGCGGCGCAGTGTTCGAGCTGTACGACCTGCTGATGACCGCCTATGTCAGCCCCGGACTGGTGCGCGCCGGTATTTTCGAGCCGGGCCACAAGGGGTTTGCCGGGCTGCCGGATCAAGCCGCGTTCGCCTCGATCACCTTCCTCGGCCTGTTTCTCGGCACCATCCTGTTCGGCTACGCCGCCGACCGTTACGGGCGGCGGGCGATCTTTACCTACGCGCTGCTGTGGTACAGCGCCGCCACGCTGATCATGGCGTCGTGCGACACCCGCGCCGGGGTGGATTTTTGGCGCTTCATCGCGGGCCTGGGTATTGGCGTCGAGTTGGTCACCATCGACAGCTACATCGCCGAATTGGTGCCCAAGCATATGCGCGGGCGGGCGTTCGCGCTGAATCACGTGGTGCAGTTCTGCTCGGTGCCGCTGGCCGCGTTGATGGGCTACATCTTCGTGCCCATTGACCCATTCGGCATTTCCGGCTGGCGTTTCGTCGCGGCGTTCCCGGCGCTGGCGGCCATTCTGGTCTGGTGGATCCGCCGCGCCGTGCCGGAAAGCCCGCGCTGGCTGGCGCAGCACGGCCGAACGGCCGAAGCCGACCGCATCACCGCGATGCTGGAGGCGCAAGTCGCGGCCGAATTGGGCGGCAAACTGCCGCAGCCGCTGCCCAGCGTGCGGATGGCGGCGCAGGCTAAGCCGCGTTTCGTGGAAATCTGGCAGCCGCCCTACCGCCAGCGCACCATCATGATGATGGTGTTCAACTTCTGTCAGGCCATCGGCTTCTACGGTTTCGCCACCTGGGTGCCGCAGTTGCTCGCTGCCCAAGGTGCGAGCTTTACCAAGAGCCTGCAATATTCGCTGGTGATCGCCTTCGCCAGTCCGACGATTCCGTTGCTGTTCCTGCTGTTCGCCGACAAGTTCGAACGCAAATGGCAAATCGTCGCCGCCGCTTGCTGCACGGCCACGTTCGGACTGCTGTTCACGTTGTCCAACGAACCGGCGTGGCTGATCCTGTGCGGCGTGGTGATCACGGGGTCGAACAACCTGCTGTCGTACTCGTATCACTCGTACCAAAGCGAGTTGTTCCCCACCCGGCTGCGCGCCCGCGCGGTGGGTTTCGTCTACTCGTTCAGCCGCCTGTCCACCGTGGTGAACAGCTTCCTGATTGCATTCTTCCTGCAAAATTTCGGCAATATCGGTGTGTTCGGCTTCATCGCGGTGGCGATGCTGGTGGCGGTGGTCTCGGTGGGCGGGTTCGGCCCCAACACGCGCGGCCGGGCGCTGGAGGAGATTTCGGGGTAAGCTCTATCCGGCCCCGCCGAACAGGAACCACGCCGCTCCCGCGGCCGCGCAGGCCAGCAGCGTCGGGATCATCCCGGCCTTGAAGCGGAAGACCGCGACCATCGCGGCGGCGGCCAGCAGCAGCGAGGCCGGGTCGGCGCTGGTCAGCACTGGCGCTTCGAAACGCCAGACCGGCCCGGCGATCACCACACTGGCGCGGAATACCGTGTGGACGGCGAACCACACCGCGAGGTTCAGGATCACGCCGACCACGGCGGCGGTAATCGCCGACATCCCGGCGTTCAGCGAACGGCTGTTGCGCAACGCCTCGATGAACGGTGCGCCCGCGAAAATCCACAGAAAGCACGGCGCGAACGTCACCCAGGTGGCGAGCAGCCCGCCGAAGGCTCCGGCCCACAGCGGCGGCAGGCTGCCGGGGTCGCGGAAGGCGGCCATGAAGCCGACGAATTGCAGCACCATGATCAGCGGCCCAGGCGTGGTCTCCGCCATGCCCAGTCCGTCCAGCATCTCGCCGGGCCGCAGCCAGTGGAAATGCTGCACCGCCTGCTGCGCCACATAGGCCAGCACGGCGTAGGCGCCGCCGAACGTCACCACCGCCATCTTGCTGAAGAACACGGCGATGTTGCTGAACACATTGTCCGGCCCGAACAGCGCCAGCAGCGCCGCGACCGGGGCCAGCCACAGCACCAGGCAAATGGCCGAAATCCGCAGCGCCTGCGCCAGATTGGGCTGCGCGTGCGCGGGCAGCGTCTCACCCAGGCGGCTCTCGGCATCGGTCAGCCCGGCTTTGCCACCGCCATGGCCGCCGCCAGCCTGGAACGCCGGCAGGCCGAGCCGCCCCCCCGCCCAGCCGATCACGAACGCCGTGGCCAGGATGGCGGGGAACGGCACGCCCACGAAAAAAATCGACAGGAAAGCGGCGGCGGCCAGCGCGCGCATGGCGTTGTTGCGCAACGCCCGCCGCGCCACCCGCTGCACGGCGGCCAGCACAATGGCCAGCACCGCCGGTTTCAGCCCGAAGAACAGCCCGGCCACCACGGCCACCTGCCCAAACGCGGCATAGATCAGGCTCAGCGCCATGATCGCCACCGCCCCCGGCAGCACGAACAGCCCGCCCGCCAGCAGCCCGCCGGGGATGCCGTGCATCAGCCAGCCGATATAGATGGCGAGTTGCTGCGCCTCCGGCCCCGGCAGCAACATGCAGTAGTTCAGCGCGTGCAGAAACCGCCGCTCGGAAATCCATTTCTGCTCGTCCAGCACGATGCGGTGCATCGCGGCGATCTGCCCGGCCGGCCCGCCGAAACTGAGCGCCGCCACGCGCAGCCACACGCGAAACGCGGCGGCGAAGGGAACCCCGTGCGTCACGGTGCCCCGGCCGCGCGCGGATCAATCAACACCGGGATGTTCGGGCAGCTGATCACAAGGGAAGTTTTGTCGACGGCCATGGCGTTCAGCACTGAAATGGGCGCGCCCCTGAAGGGTTCTTGGCCGCGAGGCTTCGGTCTTGCGACTAGGCGGTAGACTGCGGATTCTCTATCATCGGTAGTTTGGCTGGCGAGGGGCTGTCAATGCGACAGTCTTGATATTGAGTCATCGTAGACATTACAAAATCGCAAAATAGATATGCGAATTTTGCGCTTCATTGGACTCCGATCAGGGAGTCTGGAAACGCTAAATCTCTAGCAATCTCTCTCAAAATAGGATATGCTAAAAAGAACGTAGCGGGAACACGCCGCTTGGAGAGGCGTTATGGGTGAACATAATCTAGATGCGCTTGTGCACTACATTTGTGCGCGGTGTGAAGTACCGAGCCGGTTGGGCGCAACGAAGCTGAATAAGGTTTTATGGTATTCCGATGTATTTTCCTATGCAAATACAGGAAAATCTATAACGGGAACCGGGTATGTGAAGCGGCAGTTTGGTCCGGTGCCGAGAGATATTCTGGGCGCTCGTAGTCGGCTAAAGCAGGCAGGGGCCATTGTCGAGCGGAATGTGACGTTTGGCGGATATCCACAAATACAATTCATTTCATTGAGGGATCCGGATATTTCTGGATTTAGCGGCGAACAAATTAGTCTGGTGGATAGTGTACTGCAAGCGATATGCTTTAATCACACAGCCGCCTCAATATCTGAGCTTTCCCACGATCTAGTATGGGGATTGGCGGAAATTGGAGAGGAGATTCCCATGGCCGCCGCAGCTTTTGGTGGAAATTTTGGCGAAATCGATGAGGATGATATGGGTTGGGCGCGTCAAGAGATTGACAGAATCGAAGGCGCATCGTTAAACAATTAACCTATGAAGCTTCGTTCGATCCGAGAAGAACCCGCTGTAACGCAGAGCCTCCAACGTGCTGCAAACATATATCCGCGCGTTTACGATGCATATGACAGCATGTGCTGGATTTTGACCCGAAGGGAAATGGGCGGAGTTACCATACCAACAGTAAAAGACGTTTATCATATGCACAAACAGGCCGCTGGCGGCTATGGCGTGCCATCGTTATTAGTGATTTATACAGTCGAAAAGGAACGCATTTTATTTCACGCCATCAAGATCGGTTGATTTATATTTGTATTTTGTTTTCAATATATTCTCTGATAATTTGTGGTTTTAGCGCGACTTGGAATTACCTGTAGAAATTTGTCTTCGATTGAATTCGTGCTCAAATGTCGTTTCCTAGAGAGTCTGGGGTGTCGGTTTAAGGTTGTTCACGGCGAACGTCGGCGCATCCCCTGCAGGGGACACAACCCGCGAGTGCCCGGCCACGGACAGCAGCGCGTCCGCCGCTCGGCGGCGCTTGATCGCATTGG
>JANYDF010000057.1 GCA_025359905.1 Rhodospirillales bacterium | reverse complement strand
TGCTGACCTATGCGCTGCTGGCGCTGGCGCCGGGCGATCCGGTCGTGGCGCGGCTCGGGATCGAGGCCGATCCGCAGGCGATTGCGGCGCTGCGCCGCGCTTACGCGCTCGATCAGCCGTTGCTGCTGCGCTTTGCCGCGTGGCTTGGTCATGTGGTGCGCGGCGATTTTGGGCGCTCGATCCAGACCGGTCAGCCGGTCTGGGCCCTGGTGACGGCGGCGGCCGGGCCGAGTTTGGCCCTCACGGCCACTGCGTTGGCTGGCGCGCTGCTACTCGGCGTTCCGCTCGGCGTGCTGGCCGCCGTCCGGCCGGGTGGGGCGGTCGATGCAGGCATTTCGGCTGCTGCGGTGGGCGCGTTGTCGCTGCCGGGGTTTTGGTGGGGCGTGCTGCTGGTGCTAGGCGTGTCGGTGCGGCTGCGCTGGCTGCCCGCGTCGGGCTTTGCCGACTTTGCCGCCGCGCCGCTTGCCGCATTGCGGCATGTCATCCTGCCCGCCATGGCGCTCGGGATCGGGCTGACCGGCAGCACTATTCGCGTGCGCACCGCGCGGGCCAAGGGATTGCCGCTTGCCAGGGTGGTGTGGCTGCACGCGCTGCGCCCGGCCCTCGCGCCAGTGGTGGCGTTGACCGGAGCGGAGCTCGCGACTCTGCTGGGCGGTGTTGCCGTTACCGAGACGGTGTTTGCGTGGCCGGGGCTGGGCAAATTATTGGCCGATGCCATTTTCGCGCGGGATTATCCGGTGGTGCAGGGGGCGGTGTTGCTAACTGGAACCGCAGCTGTGGCGATCAATCTGACGGCCGATCTGCTGGCCGCGGCGCTCGACCCGCGCGCGCGGGACAGCGCATGACTCCGGCTGCGCTGCGGGTTTGCGGCGGCATCGGCGTGTTGCTGGCGATTGCCGCCGCATCGGCGGCCGGCCCGCCGGTGCTGGGCTTGTGGCCTGAGCAACCGGATTTTTTGGCTGCACTCGGTCCGCCATCCTTGGCGCACCCGATGGGCACCGATGATCTGGGCCGCGATGTGCTGGCGCGGGCAGGCGCGCTTGTTGCGCGGCATGGCGTTTGTCATGGCCGCGCGCGGGATCGGGATGCGCGAGACCGCTAGCGTGCTGCGCTGTATCTTGCCGAATGCGGCACCGCCGCTGTTGGCGCAGGCATCGGTGGCAATGGCGCAGGCGATGATGATGGAGGCGTCGTTGTCCTTTCTTGGTTTGGGCGTACAGCCGCCGCAGCCAAGCTGGGGCGGCATGTTGCGCGATGCGCTGGGCTTTGCCGATCGGGCGGTTTGGCTGGCATGGAGCCCAGCGGCGGCGCTGTTCCTGACGGTGGCCGGATTGACCGTGGCAAGCGACGGCTTGCGCGACTTGCTGTACCCGCGAAGCAGCCTGCAATGAACGCCCATCTGACTCGCCGCGCCATGCTTGGCGCATCAGCCGCAGTTTGCAGTTCACGCTCGGCGTCCGCTGGCGCTGCGCGAGAGCTTGCGGTGGGCACGGTCGCTGACCCGATCACGCTTGACCCAGCGTTGGCCGGGTCGTTCTTCGAGAATCAACAGCTCTACAATCTGCACGAAACGCTGCTGGTGGCGCGGCCCGATGGCAGCGCGCGGCCGGGACTTGCCGAAACGTGCGAGGCGCTGGGCCCGTTGCGCTACGTGTTGCGGCTGCGTCCTGGGCTGACGTTCCACGACGGCACGGTGCTGGACGCGGATGCCGTGTGCGCCAATATTGCGCGCTATATCGACCCAGCATTGGGTTCAATCCGCCGGGCGGATTTTGGGCCGCTGACGAAGGCGGTTGCCATCGGGCCGCGCGACGTGGAACTGCAATTTTCCGCGCCATACGCGCCGCTGCCGCTGGTGTTGGCCGGGCGGGCGGGCATGATGGTCTCGCCGTCGGCCTGGGCGCGGTTGGGGGCGGATTTCGGCGCGCAGGCGGTGGGCTGTGGGCCGTTCCGGCCAATTGGCGACGACGCGGCGCGGCTGGCCAATTTGCGGAGCGGCACGGTGCGGCTTATCGACGCGGTGCCGCCGCAGTCTTTAGCGCTGGTGCGCGACGATCCCGCGCTGCAACTGCGGCAGATGCCGGGCATCGGCTTCAACGCCTGGTCGTTCAATTGCACCCGCCCGCCATTCGACGCACGCGCCATCCGCCGTGCCTTCGCCGCCGCCATCGATCCCGAGGTGGTGCATCGCGTGGTGTATTTCGGCACCGGGCGAGTCGGTCGCGGTCCGATCCCGCCGGCAGCCACTTGGGCATACGATCCTGACACCGGCCCACCGCACGACGATCCTGCTGGCGCGCGCGCTGCACTCGTGCAGGCCGGCGTAAGTGCGCCGCTGCCGGTGACACTGACTGTGACGACCGCGCCGCCGATGTTGCGCGCCGCGCAAGTGATCCAGGCGCAAGCCGCCGCCGCCGGGTTTGCGGTGACGCTGCGGCAAATCGACCCCACCGGGTTGCTGAACGTGCTGAAACGCCGCGACTTCGACATTTGCATGTCGCCGTGGAGCGGGCGTTACGATCCGGACGGCAACATGTTCAACTGGTTCACCTGTGGCGGGCCGAATAACTTTGCTGGCTACGACAGCGAGGAACTGACGGACCTGTTGCAGCGGGCGCGCAGCGCATTGGACCGCACGCAGCGCGGGACATTGTACCGGCAAGCACTGCGGATTGTGGCCAGTGAGGTGCCGATGCTGTTCATGCACACCGGCGCAGTGATCCAGGCGTCGTCAGCCGATTTGCAGTGGACCCAGTATCCGGATGCGGTGTTTCGGTTGTTCGATGCGCGGATCGCGCCGGTTGAGCGGCTAGGCATCGCCCGGCGCATCCTCGTACCAGCCAACATCGAGTGTCGCCACTTCGCCAAACGTGGTACGCTTGGCGATCGACATGGCGATGATCTTCCACGAGGTCGCTGGCATGGTGATGAACGGCAGCGGATCGCGCCATTCCCAGGTGACATCCTTGGTGCTGAACAATTTGCGCAGGCGCTGGCCGAAGCCGCTGCCCCGGCGGAACATCGCTGATTGGGTCTCGGTCAGGCAGGAATAGAATTGCTGCATCTCGCGCTGTGGGCGGAAGCGGACTTCGGGCGCGGCGGCGGGATTCAGCACGGCGCGCGCGATATCCTCTGGCTGCCAGAAATGCACGCCGCTGGTCGCGCGCGGATTGCATTCGATGCCGTGTACGCCACCCGCATCATCGACGATGAAATCGAACGAGATGAAGCCGCTCCAGCGTACCGCTGCAACAAAACGGTTGATCCAGGCGCTGATCGCCGGATGATCCACCCGCTCGAACGCCGCTGACACGGTGCCGGACATGACGGTGCCGCGATAGATTGTCGTGGCCAGCGCATGGCCTTCGTGGGCGATGGTGCAGGAACTATGCACGCGTCCGGCGATGAAGCTTTGCACCACGGCCGGATGCGCCGCCTCGGCGGGGGGCAGTGTGGTGCCGCGCGGCAAGATTTTCACGCCGCGCCCGGAACAGGAGAAAATCGGTTTCACTACCACATCGCGTGCGGCGGCCATTGCTGTTGCGTGCGGCGTGCCCAGCGCATGCGTGTCGGGCACAGCGACGCCGCATTGCCTGCCCACCCGGACGAAACCGCCTTTGTCGTGCAGCGCCAGCACCGCATCCGGCGGCATGGTGAACAACCGGGTGGCGGAGCCGATACGGTCGCGCAGGAAGGCGACGTGCATGGTCTCCTCGGAGACCGGCACGACCAATTCCACAGCCTCGCTGACCACGATCTCCGCCAGTGCGGCGAGATATTGCGCCTTGCCTTCGCTGGGCGGCGGCACGCGGTAGTTGCGTGCCACCGCGTTCGATGTGCCGGTGAGGTGCAGGCCGAATGGCTCGGCGACGATCACCCGGCAACCAGCGCGGGCAAAACCCCTGGCCAGATCGAGCGATTTCGGCAGCCGCCCCAGCGTCAGCAGAACCGTGGTCACGCCGCTATGCCTTGGCGCGGGTGACGCGCAGCATCACCTGTTCGGTTGGCCGTGTGGTGAGCCGTGCCGCCGGGCGCACCAGTTCGGGATGTTCGACATGGAAATCGTAGCGCCGGAACAGCCTTGCAATCAGCAGAATGGCTTCGGTCAGCGCAAACGCGGCCCCGGCGCAGACGCGCGGGCCAAGTCCGAACGGGATGTAGGCCCCGGCCGTCATCTCGGCTTCGCGTTCCGGCAAGAAGCGATTCGGGTCGAACACATGCGGGTCGCGCCAATAGGCCGCGTGCCGATGGATGACCCACGGGGCCACCATGATCAGCGCGCCGCGCTTGACCCGGTGCTTGCCGATGGTGGTGGCCTCGGTGGCGACGCGCGGCAGAAAAGTGATCGGCGGATAGAGGCGCAGCGTCTCGCGGAAGATGTTGCGGACGGTGACAAGCTGTTTGGTGTGCTCGAAGCCGATTTCGCCGTCGCCCACCACGGCCGCCACTTCGGCGCGCAGCCGCGCCACCCACGCGGGTTGCACGGCCAGGATGAAGAACACCCACGTTAGCGCGCTGGCGCTGGTTTCGTGCCCGGCGAGGAACATCACCCCAAGTTGGTCGATCAGTTCCTCGCGGCTGAACGCTTTGCGGCCGATATCGTCGCGTGCGGCGATCACCGCCGAGGCGATGTCGTCGAACCGCGCATTGTCCGGTCCCGTGTGCGTGTCGAGCAACTCGCCCATGTGCTGGCGGATGGTACGGCAGGCTTCCAGCACGTGCGGGCGCTGCGGAGTCTTGCTCCAGGCCGGGCTGGTGATGAGGCGCAGGATTTCCACCTGCGCCACGCTGCGTTCGAACGCGGTGAAGGCATCGAACACCGCATGCGCCGTGCCGGTGGCAAGCGGAGTGGAAAACACGGTGCGGCAGATGATGTCCGCCGTCAGATGGCTCATGGTCAGGTCGAGCGAAAAAGCGGCGCCGTCCGCCACGCGCGCATCGAGCGTGTTTTCGCACTCCGCAGCGCCAGCCTGCATCGCCGGGAAAGCGCGGTTGACGCGCATCAGCGTCAGGGCGGGGTCGATCATATTGCGCTGGCGCTGCCAGGTGGCGCCGCTGGAGACGAAAATGGAATCGCCGATCAACGGCGCCAGCGCATCGACCATCAGGTCGCTTTTCGGGAAAATCCCCTCCGGGTCGCTCAACACCCGGCGCACTTGGTCCGGCTGATTGACCAGCAAAATCGAGCGGCGGGAATAGCCCAGCGGGCCGATTTGCACTTGGTAAGCATCGGTTGGCAGCAGCGCCAGCAGATCGCCATCGCCGCGCAAGGCGGCGCGCAGCAGCGCCACAACGGCCGAACGGGTGCGCGGCCTGGGCGGTGTATAGGGCCCGAGGTCCAGCAACTGCGGCGCGGCCATCCCGTTCATGCGTTCATTCCTGCCCGGAGGATGACTTTACACATCAAAGTGTCAAGTGCCATTGTCACTTTCCGCAGCGGCGGGAGTTGGGCGATGGAGTATTACGTCTTTCGCGGCCTCGTGGCTGGCCATATGACCGCCGGGGCCATCGGGCTGCTCGCCTTCTGGATACCGGTGTTTGGCCGCAAAGGCGGTGATGCGCACCGGCGCTGGGGGCGCATTTTTAACATCTTCATTCTGATCGCAGGCTATCTCGCGGTGGTGATGAGCCTGCTGACCTTGCAGGACCCGATGGGCAACCATCCGCATCTGCAAGGCAAACTCGATGAAGGTTTTGTGCGTGGCATTTTTGGCTGGATGATGCTGCACAATGCCATTCTGACCGTCAATCTGGTTTGGTATGGCTGGCTGTGCGTCGAACACCGCCGCAACAATGTGGCAACGCGCACGCCGGTGAACATCGCGCTGCAATATTTGGTCATCGTTGCCGCGCTCAACTGCGCTGTGCAGGGCTGGCTGATTTCACAGCCGCTGATGATGGGGATTTCAGTGGTCGGCATCGCCACCGGGCTGACCAATCTGCGCTACATGTACAGCCGCAAGCCGGGGCCGGTGGAATGGCAGAAGGAACACCTCAAGGCGCTCGTTGGTGCGGGCATCTCGGTTTACACCGCATTCATGGCATTCGGTTCGGTGCGTCTGATGCCGGCATTGGCGCTGAACCCGGTGATGTGGGCGATCCCGCTGGTGATCGGGTTGACCATCATCATCTATCATCGGTTCAGTTTGGATATAAAATCCGGCCGCAACCCGCTGACCGGGCGGCGCCGCGTGTTGGCCGCTGGGTCCGATTGACCGGGGCTGTCAATGCGGCCTGACAAGATCATTGTTGTCTGCGAACGTGCGGCGCATCCGGGCGGCAAGATGCGCCGAGTTCCCGTGGGTGGTGCGGCGGTGGATGGTGGGCCGACCGTGTTCACCATGCGCTGGATTTTCGAGGGTCTGTTCGCCGACGCGGGCGAACGGCTGGCGGATCATATCGACGTGGTGCCGGCCGAGATTCTGGCGCGCCATGCATGGCGGGCAGGCGGGCGGCTGGATTTGTTCGCCGATATCGCGCGTTCGGCGGACGCTATTGGCACATTCGCCGGCAAGCAGGACGCACAAGGCTACTTGGCGTTCTGCCAGCGCAGTGCGGCAATCTACCGCACGCTGGCCGGCACGTTCATCGCCGCCGAGCGGCCGTCGCCGATGGACCTGACCCGGCGAGTCGGCGTGCTGAACCTGCAAGCGCTGTGGCAGACAGCGCCGATGCACACGTTGTGGAGCGCCCTGGACGCGCATTTTCGCGACCCGCGTTTGCGGCAGTTGTTCGGGCGCTATTCCACCTATGTCGGCGCGTCGCCCTGGCTAGCGCCCGCGACACTGATGCTGATCGCGCATGTCGAGCAGGACGGCGTGTGGCTGGTGCGCGGCGGCATTCACAACGTGGCGCGCGCCATTCAGGGACTGGCCGAGCGGCGCGGCGCGACATTCCGCTTCGGTGCGCCGGTGAAGCAGATCCTGGTCGAACGGGGCCGGGCGGCGGGCGTGGAATTGGAGAGCGGCGAACGGATTGCCGCCGATGCGGTGATATTCAACGGCGATATTTCAGCACTGCCCGGACAGTTGCGCCCGGTGCCGGCCACCGAGCGGATGCAGCGGTCACTGTCAGCGGTGACTTGGTGCGTGCATGCGCGCACCTCCGGCTTCAAACTGGCGCATCACAACGTGTTCTTTGCCGAGAATTACGCCGACGAGTTCGACGCTATTTTCCGCCGCCGCGACATTACGGCAGCCCCCACGGTGTATCTGTGCGCGCAGGATCGCGGCGAGGCGAGCGCGCATACCGAGGGCACGCCGGAGCGGTTGCTGGCGCTGATCAATGCCCCGGCGGATGGTGATGTGGCACCGCTGGATGAAGCCGCCGTCGCTGAATTCAGGCGCCGGGCGTTTGGGCTGATGCAAGCGTGCGGGCTGGACGTGGAACCGGGGGCCGAAGTGGTCACCACGCCGAGCGGCTTTCACAGCCTGTTTCCGGCAACGGGCGGCGCGCTGTATGGCCGTGTCAATCACGGCATGATGGGCAGCTTTGGCCGTTCTGGCGCGGTGGGGCGAGTCGCAGGGCTCTATTTGGCCGGCGGCAGCGTGCACCCAGGGCCGGGCATTCCGATGGCCGCCATGTCGGGCCGCATCGCCGCTGCGCGCTTGCTGGAAGATCGTGTCCCGGCTTCGATCCGCCGGCGCGGACCGGTGGCTTTCAAACCGGGCGTCTAACGGCTGGCGCGCACTTTTGCGGCATCCGGCACGATATCATCGAGAATCCGGGCCGACGAAATCACGCCCGGAACGCCCGCACCCGGATGCGTGCCCGCGCCGACCAGGAACAGGTTTTCAACCTCCTCGCTGAGATTGTGCGGGCGGAACCACGCGCTTTGGAACAACTGCGGTTCCAGCGAGAAGGCAGCGCCGTTCAGCGACAACAGCCGATGGCGGAAATCCAGCGGGGTCAACAGCCGCGAGGTGACGATGCTGCTGCCCAAACCCGGCATCAATGTGTCTTCCAGCCGTTTCTGGATCTTCGCGCGGTAGGGCTCAGCCTGGGTTGTCCAATCGACACCCGCTTGTAAGTGCGGCACCGGGGACAGCACATAGAACGTATCGCATCCCGGCGGGGCGAGCGACAGGTCGCTGGCGGTTGGGCGGTGCAGGTACAGGCTGCAATCGTCCGCCAGCTTCTTGCGGCTAAAAATGTCGCGGAGCAATTCCTCGTAGCGTGGGCCAAGCACCATCGTGTGATGGTACACATTGTCGAAGCGGCGGTTGGTGCCGAAATACCAGACGAACAAACTCATTGAGAACCGGGCGCGCGACATTTTGGCGTCGGTCCACACCCGGCGTTTGTGCTCGGACAACAGCTTGGTGTAGGTCCAGCCGACATCGGCGTTGGACACGACAATATCGGCCGCAATGGTCTCGCCGTTTTCCAGCCGCACGCCGGTGGCGCGGCCGTTTTGCACGGTGATCTGCGCGACCTCGGCCGTCATCCGCAACGTGCCGCCCTGGCCCTCGATCAGCTTGGTCAAGGCAGTGACCACCGCGCCGGTGCCGCCCATGGCGTAGTGCACTTTATGCAGGCGTTCGAGGTGCCCGACGAGGCAGTAATAGGCCGTTGTGGTCAGCGGGTTGCCGCCGATTAGCAGCGGATGAAAGCTGAACGCGACGCGCAGCATCGGGTTCTTGAAGAACTCGGCGACCTTGCCGAACACGCTGCGGTAGCCGCCGAGTTTTATGAGTTCCGGCACCGATTCGAGCAGTGTCCAAAGCTTGTGAAATGGCCGGTCGGCGAGGTCGGCGAAGCCGACTTTGTAGATTTTCGCGCTGTATTGCAGAAAACGCTCGAATCCCGCCACATCGCTTGGTTCGATCCGCGCTACCTCGGCGCGCATTTTGTCGAAGTCGGCAGTCGCATTGAAGATGGTTCCATCGTCGAAGCGAATTTGGTAGAATGGGTCGATGGCGCGCAGATCGATGTCGTCCGACAGTTTGCGCCCGCACAGCGCCCATAGCTCTTCGAGCAAATAGGGCGCGGTGATGATGGTCGGGCCGGCATCGAAGGTGAAGCCGTCCTGCCGGAAGGTGTAGGCGCGGCCGCCCGGTGCATCGAGCTTTTCAAGCACTGTCACCCGGTAGCCGCGTGCGCCGAGGCGAATGGCTGCCGCAAGACCGCCAAACCCCGAGCCGATCACGACGGCGTGGGGGCGGGAATCGGCCATCATGTCAGGCATCGGTCACTCTCTTTTCCGCGCTCTACGGTCGATGCAAGCATGGTTGCTGCGGCGCGGCAAAGCACGCGGGCCGCTGTTGGCACGCTGCTGTCATGGTAGATCGACACATGCGCCCCATCGGCATGGGCGGCCGGCCGATATCCGTGCCGCGCCAAGTTCGGGCAGCCGCGCCCAGCAGTAGGCTGTTACATCACGCCGAACGTGGCGAAGGCCTGACTGGCACTCATTCCGTCGCGGATGGCCCGCGCGACTTGGTTCTCTCCGCGCACTTTTTCTTGCGCCAACCGCACCGTGTCGGCCTCCGCCTCATGCGGGATCACCAGGATGCCCTCGCGGTCGCCGAACAGCAGATCGCCGGGGCGGATGCGCACGCCGTCGATTTCGATGGCCGAGCGAAAATCGATGACCTTGCCGCGCGGCCCTTGATCCTGCGCGTACAGCCCGCGCGCGAACACCGGGAAGCCGAGCTTTTCGATCTCGTCGCTGTCGCGAATGTAGCCGTTCAGCACAGCGCCGGCCGCACCGAGATGCTGCGCCCGCGTCGACATCAGACCGCCCCACAACGCGTAGCGCAGCGAACTGCCGGTGGCGACATAGATTTCGCCCGGTTGCAGATCGTCCAGCGCCTCCAGCATCAGCCCGAACGGCTTGCGCGCGAGCGGGCCGCGTGAGTCTTGGGTACCATCGTCGAAGATGTCGGCTTCCAGCACCGGCATGGCGCGGCCTGCCAGCTTGGTGGCTGGTTGCAGCGGGTTGAGGCCAGCGGGCAAGAATTGGCGGCGGAAGCCGAGTTTGTCGAGCACGTCGCCAACCACGGCGGTGAACAACTCGGTGCGCAACACCTTCAGCAGCGTTTCCTGGTTCATGCTGTTTCCTTTCAAGGGCCGCCCGGTCTTCCTGCCGGGCTAGCTTTGGAGATCCGGGTTGATACGGAAGCCGTCGAACACATGCTCATACATCGGTTGCACCACGCCCCATACGCCGATGAATTGGCCAAGCTCCGGCTCGAAGCGGATGGACACCACGCCAACACCGAAGCGGTCGTTCCAGTTGAATTCGGCTTCGCAGCGCCCGGTCTGACGAAAATTGGTCAGCGTGCCGTCGTACGGAGCTTTATCATGGATGTAATAGCTACCCTCCAGCGTGCCATCCGGCGCGAAGTGGAATTCAGCGTCCATCTGGGTCAGCCGCGCTCCGCTCAGCACCGGGCCACGCCACTCGCCGGTGCTGCCGGCGAAGCAGGGGGACTGGGCCAGTGCCGGCGCGTGCGCGGCCAACAAAAGGGCCAGGGCGGTGAGACGGATGCGCGTCGTCAGAGGAAGGTTTCCAGCGAGTCTTGCACGCCTTCACGATTGATAAGGTCGATCCGTTTCAGCGCGATACGCCAGCCGTCCCCGCCGCGCCGCAGCGTGTGCGTGTATTGACCGCCCAGCATGCGATGCTCGGAGCGCCGCCATTCCAACAAATGGAAGGTCGAGCCTACCACCACCTCGTCGGCTTGGCCGGCGAGCACCAGAATATTGCCGACGATGCGTGCCGCCTGCGTGACTGGCTGCTGCGACCACGCGCGCTTTTCCTCCAGCCGCCGTGCTCGCACTTCGCGCAGCAATGCGTCCTCGTAGAACAGCGAGACGTGATTCAGCGGGTCCTGCTGCTCATGGGTCAGCGGTACCCAATACATGCCATCGGCCGTGAACAGGCCCAGCCAATCGTCCCAGCGCCGCGCGTCCAACAACCGGGCTTCGTGGAACAGGAACGCCGAAACGTCCGCCAGCAGCGCGCTCATGCTTCGCCTGCCATATAAGCCGCCCAAGCGCGGAATTGGTTGCGCATCGGCAGTTCGCTGAGGCCATTGCCGATGAAACCGCCCGGCACAGCGCGGTCGCGTCCGGCGTCCCGATGCAGGCTGACCCAGTCGCCGCCATCGGTGGTCAGACCCTCCTGGGCACGGGCGTACACTTCGATATCGTCGGGCATCACGTTGGACGACGGCGCGTTCACCACGTTGGCGTAGGTCACGGCCCGCTGAAACACCTCGGGCGGGGCGCCTTTCAGCCGGAAGGTGTAGATTTCCACCATGGTGCGGTCCACCGCCACCGGGCGGATCACCCGCAATTGCTGGAACGAGGTGTGCGGCGAACAGCTTGGGTAGATGATCGAGTTGTGGCGTTGGATTTCCAGAATTTCCTGTGTCCGGGCCGCGCCATAAGCGGCCTTCAGCGTCTCGATATGCGCCAGCGAGACCGGGTCGGTCGGCGGCTGAAAAATGGCGCCCATGTAGCTGTGGCCGCCGTCGAAGCCGACCATCTCCAGTTTGTCCCAGAACTCGTAAGGCTCGCCGTTGCCCTCGATGATGTGCAGCTTAAACGGCATTTTGCTGCCGGGCGGCAGGGCCTGATAGCGGGCCCGCGCGGCATTGACCGACGATTCGTGCGTGACCATCGGGTGCGAGGTGTCGTTTAGATTTTCGAAGAAAATCTTCCAGTTGGAGTGCTGCCAGACGCGAAACACGCCGCCCGCCACCTCCACCTCGCCTTCGGGGGCGCGGTCGCAGAAATTGTCGATGCTGGTGCGGATGCCGCCGAGAAAGCTTTCGAGGTCTGGTCCGTCATCGGCGAGGCTGGCGAAGACAAAGCCGCGATAGCTGGCTTGCCTTGGCACCCGGCGGATGGAGAATTGCGGGTCGCTTTCGTCGAATCGGGTGCCGTCGTAGCCGGCCCGCGCCGGGACCGAGTGCAAGCCGCCGTCGCAGCGGAAATTCCAGCCGTGGAACGGGCAGCGCAGGAATTTGCCCGCATTGCCATCGGGAAACGCCACCAGTTTGGTGCCCTTATGCGGGCAGCGGTTGAACAGCACGTGCACCGCACCGTCCGGCGCGCGCACTATGAACACGCTTTCCCGCCCAATCAGCGCCTGGTGGTAGTCGCCCGCCGCCTTCACCTGGCTTTCGTGGCCGACATAGACCCAGGCGCGGCCAAAGATGCGCTGCATCTCCAGTTCGAAGATGCCGGGGTTGGTGTAGACCGACTTGTGGACCCGGTCTGGTTCGACCAGCCCGGCCAAATCTGGCGCCGGTGGCATCAGTGAAGCTCTCCGCTGTCAGACATACGGCCAGCATGCCGTTGCCCGAGACGTCTGTCCAACGCAGCCGGGGCTTTAAACCGATGGGCCGCCGCCCAGTTTTTGATAGCAGCAACGCGATAGGACCCCGCATGACGCCAGCCCGCCCCGCCGATGGCATCGCTTGGATAACCGGCGCGTCTGCCGGGATCGGCCGCGCCGTGGTGCTGCGTTTGCTGCAAGACGGCTGGACCGTCGCGGTCACCGCCCGCCGCGCCGATGAATTGCATGCGATGGCGGCAGAACATCCCGGCCGGATTATTGCGGCCCCTGGCGACGTGACCGATGCGGGGCAAATGCGCGCGGCCGTGGCCACGGCGCAAGCCCAGGCGGGCCGCCCGATTGCACTCGCCATTCTCAACGCCGGAACCTATGTGCCGATGTCGGCAGAGCATTTCGACGCTGCCGCGTTCAAGCTGCAAGTCGATGTCAATCTCGGCGGCACCGCGAATGCGCTGGCCGCCGTAATGCCGGGCCTGATCGCGCGGCGGCGCGGCCAATTGGCCATTGTCGCCTCGGTGGCGGGTTATCGCGGCTTGCCGACCGCGCTGGCCTATGCCGCGACCAAGGCGGCGCTGATCGCGATGACCGAGTCGCTGAAGTTCGATCTCGACCGCTTCGGCGTGCTGACCCATATCATCAATCCGGGTTTCGTTCGCACGCCGCTGACCGGCAAGAACACCTTTCCGATGCCGTTCATTATCGAGGCGGACGACGCCGCCCGCCGGATCGTGCGCGGCCTGGGCAGCACCCGGTTCGAAATCGCGTTTCCCGGCCGGTTTGTGTTCATCCTCAAGTTGTTGCGGATTTTGCCGTACCGGCTGTTCTTTCCCCTCGTGGGACGGGGCACCAAGACCGGGTGATCATGCCGGGCGCATCAGCAGCAGCTGCCCCACATCGGTCCAGCCCATGCGGAACCCAGTTTCGCAATACGACAAATAGAATTCCCATAGCCGTTTGAAGCGGGCATCGGTGTGGCGGGAGCGGCGGGTGATTTCGGGCCAGGCGCGTTCGAATGCGGCATACCAGCGCGTCAGCGTCTCGGCGTAGTCGTGGCCGAACCAGTGCGCCTGCAATTCAGCCAACCCGGCGCGGGCAAACTCGCCGCGCAGCCTGGATGGGCAGGGCAGCATGCCGCCGGGGAACACGTAGCGCTGAATGAAGTCGGCGGTGCTGCGGTAATCCGCGAACAGCGAATCCGCGATGGTGATGGTTTGCAACCCGGCCAGCCCACCCGGCACCAGCCGCTCGCGCAGCACGCGGAAATACGCCGGCCAGAATTGCTCGCCCACCGCCTCGAACATCTCGATGGAGGCAATCCGGTCGAACGTGCCGGGCACGTCGCGGTAGTCCTGCAGGCGGAATTCGACTTTGTCCGACAGCCCGGCCTGGGCAATGCGGTTGCGGGCGTATTCCAGTTGCGACGGCGACAAGGTGATGGCGGTGACCTGCGCGCCGTAGTCGCGCGCCGCGATCTCGGCAAAGCCACCCCAGCCGCAGCCGATCTCCAGCAGCGTCATGCCGGGCTTCAGGCCCAACATGCGGCACATATGGTGCAGCTTCTGCTGCTGCGCTTGCTCCATCGTGTCCGACGAGGCGGCAAACAGCGCGGACGAGTAGTTCATCCCGGCGTCCAGCCAGGTCGAGAAGAACTCGTTGCCGAGGTCGTAGTGCTCGACGATGTTGCGCTTGGACCCCTTGCGGGTATTCGGCCTCAGCCGGTGCAGCAGCCAGGATGCCGTGCGCCCCCACCAACTGCCCTGCATCGTGGCGGCCCAGCGATCTTCGTTCGCAGCCGCAACGGCCATCAGGGCGCGCAGGTCGGGGCTTTCCCACAAGCCCTCAATATATGCCTCGGCCAGCCCAAGCCGGCCGCTCAGCGCCAAGCGGGTCAGTGCGCGCGGGTCGCGAATGACGACGGTGCCGGCCGGGCTGGGGGTAGCGGAAAATCGGTGCGTGCTGCCATCCGGCAGCACGACCGTGAGCGTGCCCACCGCCAAGTTCTGCGCCAGCCTGAGCGCCAGCCGCAACCGGCGGTCGCGTGGCTGGGCGGCGCCGCCGCGTTGCAAGTCGTATGTATCGGCAGACGCATCGCTCATGCGGCGGCTCCAAGACTGACCGGGGGTAACGGCGGTGGCGGGGTACGGTGGAAGCGTGCGCCGCCGAGCCAGAGGCGCAACGCCTGCCAGTGGATTGCTACAATCACGCGGATCGGTGTCAACGGCATGGCCGCCAGCAGCCGCAGCAAGGCGCGGTCGCGCATTGGTTCGGCCTGCAACCGCATCGCCGCCGTCATGCGCGGTTCGTCTGCCGTGCCATAGACGATGCGCACGGCGAAGCGGGTGGACGGATCGGCAAAATCCGGCGCCGTTAGTGCGAATTGGTAGCCGCCCGCCAGATCGAAAAACGGCGACACATGCATCTGTTTGGCTGCCGTCTGATGTATGTCGCCGCAGTACGGCGTGACCGGAGCCAGGTAGCCGTGCTGGTGGCCGAAGGTGTTCTTAACCTGATGCAGCACTGCACCAAGCCGGCCGGCCTCATTATGGCAAAAGAAGAACGCAATCGGGTTGAAAGCGTAGCCCAGCACGCGCGGGACCAGCATGAAATGAATGCGCTTGGCATAAGCGCTCAATCCAGCTGCTGCGAGCTGTGCTTCCACCCACGGCCGCAGCGGCGTGCCGTCGCGCGGTCCGTGGTCTTTGTCGTGTAGCGACACCAAGCCGCGCCGGTTGTGGCGGAACCAGCGGCTGCGGTGTTCAGTCTCGGCAATACGGTCCAGATCGAGCGACAACATCCAGTAGCGATAGGTAAAGTGCAGCTTTGGCTTTACGTGCCGGACATGGCCAACTTGGCCAGCATGCAGCAGGGCGGCGCACGCGTCTGTCATGCCGATATCCGTTCGATCGGCGCATCCCACGGGGCCGCGACGCCTAGCCCGCGCGCGACGCGCACGGCGGAGGCGATGCCGTCTTCGTGGAACCCCCAGCCGGTCCAAGCACCCGCGAACCACAGCCGGTCGCGGCCCTGGATGTCGTCCAGCCGCGCCTGGGCCGCCATTGCCGCACTGTCGAATTGCGGGTGACGGTAATTGCGGGTCCGCAGCACGCGCCCCGCCGCCGGGTCGCGCGCCGGGTTCAGGCTGACCAGCAGCGGCTCGGCGGTGGTGAGGGTTTGCAGACGGTTCATCCAATATGTCAGGCACACCGGCTGCCCGGCGATGTCCTGTTGGCTGCCGAGGTAGTTCCAGGCCGACCACACCTTGCGGCGGCGCGGCATCAGGCTGGCGTCGGTGTGCAGCACCGCCAAATTGTCCTGGCAGGTGATGGCGCCGAGAATGGCGCGCTCGTTCGGCGTCGGCTGCGCGAGCATGGCCAGCGCTTGATCGGCATGACACGCCAGCACTGCCGAATCGAAGTGTTCCGGCGGCGCGGCATCGGTGACCACGGTGATCCCGGTATCATGCCGGACAATCTGGCGCACCGGGCTCGCGAGGCGCACGCGGCCGAGAAGGGCGGCCAGCATCGCCTGCACATATTGCCGCGAGCCGCCCTCCACGCTGCGCCAGGGTGGCCGGCCGGTGACCCGCAGCAGCCCGTGATTGGTGAAAAACCGCACGAAATGCTTGGCTGGGAAGGCGCGCATCCCCTCCAGCGAGGCGGACCAAATCGCTGCCCCCATCGGCAGAATATGGTCGTGCACGAATCCGGCGCTGTAGCGGTTGCGGTCCAGATAGGCGCCGAGCGTCTCGCCGGTATCCTCGTGCAGCAGCTTCGGCGCTTCTCGATAGAAGCGCACGATATCGCGCACCATGCCGATGAAGCGCGGGCGCAGCAGGTTGCTGGTTTGCGCGAACAACTGGCCCAGATTGCCGCCGCCGTATTCCATCCGCCCGTTGTCGAGCGAGACGCCGAAGCTCATTTCGGTCGGCAGCGTCGCGATGCCGAGCAGGGCGAACAGCGCGGTCAGGTTCGGGTAGTTCAATTCGTTGTAGACGATGAACCCGGTATCGACCGCGACCGGCTGCCCGGCAACCTCAACCAACTGCGTGTCGGCGTGGCCGCCCGCGCGCGACTCCGCTTCGAACAATGTCACATCTGCGTCATTGCGCAGCAGCCAAGCAGCGGACAGCCCGGCGATGCCGGAGCCGATCACGGCGATCCGGCGGCGATTTTCTCGGGTGTAAGGCGGACTAGACACATGCATACCTGAGATGTCAGCGCATTTGGTCGCGGGTCAAGAGTGCAAGTGTTTAGAAGTGTGGCTGCCGCGCCGGCTGGCGATGAATCGCGGCCGCGCCGGGCTGGCGCGGTTCTTGCTGCCGCCCCGGCCGGAGGTTCCCGCATGGCGTTGCCGTCCCGTTTTTGGCAGGACTTGTCCTGGCCGCAGTTCCGTGAATTACCGCCCGATACCGTGGCGGTGCTGCCGGTGGCAGCCATCGAGCAGCATGGGCCGCATTTGCCGGTCTCGGTCGATACCACCATCAACCAAGGCATGATCGCCCGTGCGCTGGCCTTGCTGGACGCCGATGCGCCGGTGCTGGTGCTGCCCACCCAGGCGGTCGGCCTTTCGGTGGAGCATATCCGCTTCCCCGGCACGCTGACCTCCTCGGCCGAGACGCTGCTGGCGCTGTGGACCGAGATTGGCGAGAGCGTGGCGCGCGCCGGGGTACGGCGGCTGGTGATCGTCAACAGCCACGGCGGCCAGCCGCAACTGGTGGAACTGGTCTGCCGCCGCCTGCGCATTCGCGCCAGGATGTTCGCGGTGGGTTGCATGTGGAGTAGGCTCGGCAGCCCGAGTGGACTGGACGACCCGGAGGGGATTCACGGCGGGCTGGTGGAAACATCCGTCATGCTGCGCTTACAGCCCGAGCGGGTGGACATGGCCAAAGCCCGCAATTTCCGCAGCGCTTGGCTCGATCGTGGCCAGGGTCTCACCACGCTGGTCCCCGAGGGAGCGGTTGGATTCGGCTGGGAAACCCAGGATTTGCACCCTTCCGGGGCACTCGGCGATGCCAGCCGGGCGAGCGTGGCGGACGGCGAACGGGTCGTCGCCTTCGCCGCCGAGCGGCTGGCTACGCTGTTCGACGAAGTGCAGCACTTCGACATCGACACCTGGATGCGCGATACCCCGTCCGAACTGCCCAATGGTTGAGCAGATCGTTCGAGTAGCGCGCAAGATGACGGCACCGATGCAGACGGCACCCGTGGCCGGGCGGACGTTGATTGAGGTCAGAGGCGTCGCCAAACGCTATACCGGCGGCACGCTGGCGTTGGACGGCATTAACCTGAGCATCGCCGAGGGAGAGTTCCTCAGCCTGCTCGGGCCATCCGGTTGCGGCAAATCGACGCTGCTGCGGCTGATCGCTGGGCTGGGGCAGCCGAGCAGCGGCAGCATCGAATGGCCGCGCGCCACCTACGATGTGGCGGGCGAGCCCGAGCGCGGCATCGGCTTCGTGTTTCAGGAACCCACCCTGCTGCCGTGGGGCACGGTGTTCGACAACGTGTTCCTGCCGCTGCGGCTGGCCGGGCAGCGGCGGCGCGACGCCGAGGGCGCGGTGCTCGACGCCATCGAGAAGGTTGGGCTGGCGGGGTTCGTCAAAGCCTACCCGCGCCAGCTTTCCGGCGGCATGCGCATGCGGGTGTCGATTGCCCGCGCGCTGGTCAAGCGGCCCAAGGTGCTGCTGATGGACGAACCGTTTGCGGCACTGGATGAGATCACCCGGATGCGGCTGAACGACGATTTGCTGGAGCTTTGGGCCGGGCGCGGCTGGACGGTGCTGTTTGTGACGCACAGCGTTTATGAGTCGGTCTATCTGTCGAGCCGCATCGCGCTGATGGGCGCGCGGCCAGGACATATCCGCGAGTTGATCGGCGTCGGCGCGCCGTATCCGCGCGATGAAAATTTCCGTATCTCAGCCGACTACAACGAATACTGCCGCATTACCTCGGCCGCGTTGCGCGGTGCGATGGCGGGCAAAGGCGGCGATCTATGAATGACGATCAACGCGCGCTGCCGATCGGCGTTCGGATTGGCGTCCCGGTGGTGCTCGGCGTACTCGTGATCGCGCTATGGGAAGTACTGGTTTGGTGGCTGGCGGTGCCGAAATTCGTGCTGCCCGCACCGTCACTGATCTTCAAGTCGCTGACCACGGACTATCCGTCGTTGCTGCTGTCGTTGTGGATCACGCTGCGCATCACCTTGATGGCGTTCTTCATCGCCCTTGGGCTGGGCGTGGCGCTGGCGGTGTTGTCGGCGCAGTCGCGCCTAATTGAGATCAGCATTTTCCCCTATGCGGTGATCTTGCAGGTGACGCCGGTGGTGGCGATAGCGCCGCTCATCCTGATTTGGGTTGGGCTCGAGCATGTGGATCGCGCGCTGCTGATCCTGGCGACCATCGTGGCGTTCTTTCCGATCCTGTCGAACACCACGCTGGGGTTGAAAAGCGTCGACCATAATCTGCGCGATCTGTTCCAGTTGTACGGCGCGACGCGGTGGCAGCGGCTGCGCTATCTGCAATTGCCTGCCGCGCTGCCATATTTGCTCGGCGGCATGAAAATCTCCGGCGGGCTGGCGCTGATCGGTGCCGTGGTTGCCGAGTTCGTTGCCGGTTCCGGCAACGGGGCGGGGCTGGCGTGGCGCATCGTGGAATCGGCCAACCGGCTGAATATCCCGCGCATGTTCGCCGCACTGCTGATGCTGTCCGTACTGGGCATCTTTATCTTTTTGCTGATGGCGGGCCTGCAAAACCTACTGCTGCGGCGCTGGCATGAGAGCGCCATGCAACGGGAGCGTTGAACGATGCAAATGCCGACTTCACGGCGCTATGTGCTGCGCCATGCCACAGTGCCGAGCGCGCTGGTGGATGCGCCGTCAGGCGCCGACACCGTGCCGCTGGATATCCTGATCGAAGACGGCAAGATCGCCGGACTTGGTATGCCGGGCAGTATTCCTGGCGACGCCGTCGAGATGAACCGGGGCATGATTTGGCCGTGCTTCGTCGATCTGCACACGCATCTCGACAAGGGGCAAATTTGGCCGCGTGCCGCTAACCCCGACGGCACCCGCATGGGCGCACTGTCCACCGTGGGGGCTGACCGGGCAGCCAACTGGAATGCCGCCGATATTCGGGCGCGGATGGATTTTATGCTGCGCTGCGCCTACGCGCACGGCACGCGCGCCATTCGTACTCATATCGACAGTATCGGTGAGCAGCCGTGGATTTCCTGGCCAGTGTTCTGCGACATGCGCGAGCGTTGGCGCGGACGGATCGACTTGCAGGCAGTGGCGCTGTTCCACCCGGAAGCGGCGGCGGATGACGTTTGGCTCGGGCGGCTGGCCGATCTGGTGGCCGAATCCGGCGGCATTCTGGGCGGCGTGCCGTATATGGAGCAGGGGATCGACGATTATCTGACGCGCATCTTCGGCCATGCCGAGCGGCGCGGATTGAACCTCGATTTCCACGTGGACGAGTTGATGGACCCGCATGCGGCATCGCTGCGTCGCATTGCCGAGATTGCGTTGGACCGCAAGTTCGCTGGCCGGATTGTCGCCGGCCACTGTTGCAGCATCGCGCTGCAAGCGCCCGGCGACGTTGATCGTACGCTCGATCTAGTCGCACAGGCGCGCATCGCCGTGGTTAGCCTGCCGATGTGCAACATGTATCTGCAAGACCGCACCGCTGCCCGCACACCGCGCTGGCGCGGTGTGACGTTGCTGCACGAAATGCGCGCGCGCGGAATTGCGGTGAGCGTCTCCAGCGACAATTCGCGCGATCCATTCTACGCCTATGGCGATATGGATTTGGTGGAGGTCTATCGCGAGGCGACCCGAATCGCGCATTTGGATCATCCGGTCGGCGACTGGCCAGCTTCGGTCAGTGTGACGCCTGCCGCTGTGGCGGGCTTCGCCAGTGCGCGGATTGCGGTGGGCGCCCCTGCCGATCTGGTGCTGTTCCGTGCCCGCACGTTCAACGAGTGGCTCTGCCGCCCGCAAAGCGATCGCGTGGTGTTGCGCGACGGCCGCGCCATCGATCGCACACTGCCAGACTACCGCGAACTCGACGCCATTGTGGGTGCACCATGACCGATTGGGCCGCCTTCGCCGCATCGCTGGGCGGCATTCCGTGCGAGACCGATCCTGCGCTGGTCAAGCAGCGGTCGCGCGACTTCTATTGGTACAGCCCGGTATTGAAGCAGCAACTGCGTCACGTCACCGCCGATATGGTGGTGGCCCCGCGTGACGAAGCCGAGGTGATCGAGGTGATCCGGCGCTGCTACGCCGAGCGCATTGCGGTGACGGCGCGCGGCGGCGGTACCGGCAATTACGGACAGGCGATGCCGCTACATGGCGGCGTGGTGCTGGACCTGATGCAACTCAACAGCATCGGCGAACTGCGCAACGGCATGCTGCGGGTTGGCGCTGGGGCCAAGCTCGGCGAGATCGAGGCACGCTGCAAACCGCTGGGCTGGGAACTGCGCATGTTTCCCTCCACGCGCCGCACAGCCAGTATCGGCGGCTTCGTGGCGGGGGGGTTCCGGCGGCGTCGGTTCGATCAACTACGGCATGTAGCGTGAGTTGGGCACGCTGCTTGGCGCGCGCGTGGTGACGATGGAGGCCGTGCCGCGCGTGCTGCAACTGCGCGGGGCGGAGGTGAACCGGGTGCATCACGCTTATGGCACCAACGGCATCATCACCGAACTCACTATCGCAATGGCCCCAGCGCAGGACTGGGTCGATTACGTGGTGGCGTTTGGCGATTTCATGGCGCTGGCGCACTTCGGCGACGCCATCGCGCGGGCCGACGGGATCGCTAAGCGGCTTTGTACCACGGTGGATGGTGGGGCAGCCGCCTACTTCAAGCCATTGCAGGCTACGCTGCACCCCGGCGAGGCGGCCGGGATGTTCCTGATTGCGGCGCAGAGCGCTGAGAGCTTCGAGGACATGCTGGCCGAGCATGGCGGGCGCGTGGCGCGCAAACTGACCGAAGCGGAGGCCGAGCGCGACTCCGTTGTCCCAGCCTTCGAGTTTGCCTGGAACCACACCACGTTGCAGGCGCTGAAGGTCGATCGCGGCATCACCTATTTGCAGTCGCGGTTTCCCGGCCCGGACTACTTGGCGGCGGTCGCGGAGACCTGCGCCCTGTACGGCGACGAATTGCCGATGCATCTGGAGTTCGTGCGCGCCGGTGGCGAAGCCGCCTGCGTGGCTCTGCCGCTGGTCCGATATACCACCGAGGCGCGGCTGCGCGAGATTATTGCCGCGCTGGAAGCGCGCGGCATCACGGTGTTCGATCCGCACACTTACATTCTCGAAGACGGCGGCATGAAGCAGACCGACCCGGCGCAATTGGCCTTCAAGCATGAGGCCGATCCGCTCGGCCTGCTCAATCCAGGCAAGATGCGTGGCTGGGCGGCGGCGCAGACAGCGGCATGAGGCTGCCGCAAACCCTGTCGATGTTCACGCGTGACGGTGTCCGGTTGGACGCCGACGTGTATTTCCCGGACGCGCCCGGCAATTATCCGGTGCTGCTGATGCGCCAGCCATATGGGCGGCGGATTGCGTCCACGGTGTGTTACGCCCATCCGGATTGGTATGCGGCGCAAGGCTTCATCGTGGTGATCCAGGATGTGCGCGGGCGCGGCACGTCCGAAGGTGTGTTCCGCACGTTGCAGGACGACGGCGTTGACGGGGCCGAAGCCATCGCGTGGGCTGCGGCGCTGCCGGGCAGCAATGGCCGGGTTGGCATGTACGGTTTCTCCTACCAGGGCACCAACCAATTGCTGGCGGCCGTACACGCCCCACCGGCGCTGCGCGCGTTGGCCCCGGCGATGATTGGCTGGGATGTGCGCAACGACTGGGCGTACGAGGGCGGCGCGTTTTGTTTGCAGGCCGGGGCGGGCTGGGCAATCCAGATCGCTGCCGAGACGGCCAAGTTGGCTGGCGACGCCGCGGCTTTCGATGAATTGCGCAGGGCCGCGCAAGCGCTGCCACTGCATGGCCCGTTGCCCGCGCATCCCGAGGTGTTGCAGCGCCATGCAGCACTCTCGCATTTTCCCGAATGGATCGGCACGCCGCACGCCGCACCGTATTGGGACAGCATTTCACCTGCTGCCCATCTCGAACAAATCGTCGTGGCGGGCATTCCCAGCCTGTTGATCGGCGGCTGGTTCGATTCGCATCTGCCCGGCACGCTGGCAGCATACCGGGCACTACAAGGCCGCGTGCCGGTGCGGCTGGTGGTTGGCCCATGGGCGCATTTCCCGTGGGGCCGCCGCATCGGCGCGCAGGATTTTGGGCCGGAGGCTGTCGGCGACTTGGACCGGGCCCAAGTGGCGTGGTTCGGCCATTGGCTGAAAGACGCACCGGAGTACGGTGCGCCGCCGGTGCGATTGTTCGACATGGGAAGGTGCGCGTGGCGCGACTTTGCCGCGTGGCCGGGCGAGGGTGGCACATTCTTCGTCCACGGCACCGGGCGGGCCGCGATGCATGAACGCGACGGCGTGCTGTCGCCAGCACCTATAACGAGCGCGGGACATGAGACGCTGGTGCACGATCCTTGGCGTCCGGTGCCAAGCGTCGCCGCCGCTGCCGATCGCGCGTTGGTGGATCAGCGCCCGGATGTGCTGACATTCACCACCCCAGCGGCTGCCGCCGGCTTGCCGCTTGCTGGCGCCATTCACGCCGAATTGGACATCACCGCCGATGCGCCGGATTTCGACGTGTCCTGCGTCTTGTCGCGGGTGCGGCCCAACGGCCAGGTGCTGGCGTTTGCCGAGGGCTATCGCCGGGTGAGCCAACCGGGGCCGGTGCGCATCGCCATGCGCGGAACGTGCCTGACGCTGCCAGCGGGCGAGGCATTGCGGCTGTCGGTGGCGGGCGCTGCGTTTCCGGCTTTTCCGGTCAATCCGGGCACTGGCCAGAACCCCGCCCAAGCCCGTGCCATCGATGCGCGCGTCATCACGCTGCGATTGCGTCATGGCGGGCGCATTGTATTTGGAGGCTGACGATGCGCGTGTATGTCATTTACGCCCATCCGCAAGACACCAGTTACAATGCCGCCCTGCATCGTTGCGTGCTGGCGGCGCTGCGCCGGGCTGGGCATGACGTCGATGACTGCGATCTGTACGCGGAGAATTTTCAACCGGCGCTGACGGCGGCGGAGCGTGCGGCGTACCACACCGTTGGCAGTAATTTGGCGGGGATTGAAAGCTACGTCGCGCGGTTGCGCGCGGCGGAGGCTTTGGTGATTTGCGCGCCGACCTGGTGGTACGGCATGCCCGCAATGTTGAAGGGCTATTTCGACCGTGTGTGGGTGCCCGGTGTGGCGTTCGACCTGTTGCTGCACGGGGGTGCGATCAAGCCGGGGCTGACCAATATCCGTAAGCTCGCCGTCGTGACCACCACTGGGTCACCGTGGTGGTTCATGCGCTTCTACATGGGCAACCCTGGTAAGCGCGTGCTGATGCGCGGGCTCCGGCGTCTGCTGGCGCCGCGCGCGAAGCTGGATTACCTTGTGCACCACGGCATCGATACATCGACACAAGCCAGCCGCGAGCGTTTTCTGACCAAAGTCGCAGCGCATTTCGAAGCATTCTGAACCGCGCACTCCCCCGCTTGCGGGAGAGTGCGCCGCCAGTGTTACTTCGGCAGGAAGTCGAGCGTATAGGCCGCCTTCAGATTCAGGTCGGCCGGATAGACCTTCTGCTTGACCATGATGTCAAAAAATTCTTTCCATTTGGCGTCGGTCATCACGCCGATGCCGCTCTTCGCCGCATCGCCGCCGTCGACGATGCCGTATTCCTTCATCTTGGCGATGCCGTAGGCGATGATGTCGTCGGACTCGTCCGGGTTGTCTTTCTTGATCAACTCGTTGGCGGCCTTATTGTCGCCGTACAAGTAGTCGTGCCAGCCTTCGATGGTGCCCTCGACAAACGCTTTTACCACGGCCGGTTTGCTGTCGATCAGCTTCTGCGGCACCATCACCATGGCTGCGTAACTCGGATAGCCGTAATCGGCGAGCAGGAACACTTTCGGCGTGATGCCTTCCTTGCCGACGATGAACGGCTCGGACGACAGATAGCCCTGTTGAATGGCGGTCTTGTCGACCAAGAACGGCGCCATATTGAAGGTGTATTTGCGGATCTGGGTATCTTCGAAGCCGTACTGCGCGTGCAGCCAAACCCAGAACGTGTTTATGGTGGCGTCTGCCACCATGATCGGCTTGCCCTTCATGTCCGCCAGCGACTTGATGTCGTCGCGCGGGTGGGTCATCAAGATTTGCGGGTCCTTCTGGAACGTCGCCATCACCGCCTTCACCGGGGCACCCGCCTGCACCAGATTGAGCAGGAAGAAGTCGTTCGAGCCCAACGCCATATCGACAGCACCGGCGGCAATAAGCTGCTGGTTGTCGATGCCGGGCCCGCCTTCGTGAATGGTCACGTCCAGGCCGCGCTTCTTGTAAAAGCCTTTGACCACGGCTTGGTAAAAGCCGCCGTGCTCGGCTTCGGCCTTCCAGTCGGTGGCGAATACGATCTTTTCGTCCGCCGCCGCCGGTCCGGCGGCCAGGGCCACGGCGGCCCCGATTCCGGCGAGCAGCCCCATCAGCGCTGTGCGCATTCTCGCATCCCCTCTGCCTGCGTGCCGAAGCGGCGCGCGTTGGTGAAACTCAGTCCGCCCGGCGGGCGCCAGCTTGCGCTAGGAACCGCGCCGCACTTCGGTCTCGCCGTGCGCTGCCAGGAGTTCCAGCAGGCGGCGGCGCATGATCAGGCCCGGCCGGTCGCTCGGCATATGGGCTTCCAACTTCAACGACACGTCCAGCGTCGCGTCGCAATCGGTTGATTCTAGAATCTCGCGGTCCTCGGCAATAATCGCCGCGTCCCATGCGATCAACATCTCGGCGGGGCAATCCGCCTCAGTGTCGTTGCGATAAAGCAGTTGCACCATTTGAATTTGGCCATCGTCGATCGGTGTCGCGGAGTTGATGATGATGTGCCGGATGCCGCTTGGGTATTGCATGTCCAACCGGCGGCAGAACGGCAAATACCAGTGGTTCTGCATGGTGCGCGTGGTGGTGGGCTCCGTCACGCCGGTCACCTGAAAGGCGCTGGGCGGGTTGCGCACATCCACCACGGTGGCCGCCATAAACCCGTAATCGGTCTCAGTGATTTCGTATTTCTTCGGCTTGGGCTGCGCCATGTCGCCGAAGGTGCCGCGATGCACATAGGAAAAATGCGCGTTGTCGAAGCTGTTTTCCATCAGCCGCAACGGCGCGGTGTTCCAGCGGTCATAAAATTGATGAATGCGCCGCCAGCCCGGAGCGCCGTCCTCGGGAATATCGAACAGCGGTTGCAGCGGTCGGCCAGCGCCGCAGGCGCACCGTCCGCGCCGAGGAACAGCACAATGTCCTGGCCGAGCAGGCGGAACGGCTTGGGGCCCTCCAGCAACTGCGCCATCGGCACCGTCGCATACCAGAATTTGCGCAGCACCGGCTGCTGCGTGGTCAGCATTGCCGGCAGCCCATCACTGCCGGTGCGTCCCGGCGATGACAGCGCGGTCGGCGTCCGTCAGTTCCACCGGTGTGCCGGCCCGGATCAATTCGGCGAAACCCTCGTTCGGCGTCATCAGGGTCAGGCAATACAGTTTGCCCGGCCCGGTATTGGTCACCACATGCTCCACGCCGGGGCGCAGCACGATGGCGTCGCCGGGGCCAATCGGCATCTCCGCGCCATCGGCGCGCGCCACGCCGGTACCGGCTAGCACGAAGAACGACTCAAAGGCGATGGTGTGGGTGTTCGGCGGCGTGGCGCCGCCCGGCTCGAAGATCTCCACCACCAGCGTGAAGCTGACGCCGTCTGCAATCGGGTCGAACAGACAGGCGAAGTAGTTGCTGTCGTTGGGCGCAATGCGGAACGCCTGCAAACGGGCGGGCGAGCGCGCGATGACGGGAACCTGCATCATGCGGCAATGGCCTCGATCAGGGCGGTGGAGAGGAAATGGAAGCCGAAAATCTGCCGCACATTCAACAATGCGGCATCGCGGCAGAACGCCGGATTGGTGGTCGCGGCGCAGTCCTCGGCCAGCAGCGTGTCGTAGCCGAGGAAATTGGCGTCGGCCATAGTGTGCAGCACGCATTGGTCGAGATTGACGCCGGCAAACACCAGCGTGGTCACAGCCAGATTGCGCAAAATGGCATCCAGCGGCGTATCCCAGAACCCGCTCATGCGGTGCTTGGCGACGTGGATATCACGCGGCGCGGCCGGCAATTCATCAACGACTTGGGCCGACCAACTGCCAGCCTGCAACACGCGCGCCCCCGTGCGCGGTGACGGATCGCCCAGGCCCGCGCCGGTGCCAGATGGGTCATAGACATGCCGCAGTGCCGGCGACAGGTTCAGCCGGTCCGGGCGCGTGCCCCAGTTCACCCACACCACAGGCACGCCGGTATCGCGCAGCACCGGCAACAGGCGGGTCAGCGGCGCAATCGGCCCCCGCGCGCCGCTCACATCCACCCCAATGCCTGCCAGCCAGCCGTCCGGGTGGCAGAAATCGTTTTGCATATCAACCACAATGATCGCGGTGCGCGCGAGATCGATTGTCACCGGTTTCGGCAAAGCCGCGAAGCCCACCGGGCGCGGCGGCACTGGCGCCCGCACGAGGTCGGCGGCGCCGGGCGAGACGTTCCAACTATTGCGCGGCGACGGGCCAAGGCGGTTCATGCGGCGGATCGCTCCAGGATGTTGCAGCCTGAAGCAAGTCCGGTGCCATCACTCCAGCCGCAATTGCGGATCGATCAGCGTGCGGACCACCGCCAAGGCGACGTCCAGCAATAAATACAGCGCAGCGATCACCATGCAGGCGCCCAGGCTGGCGGGTTCGTCCTGGGCGGCGATAGCGTCGAGCAAATAGGTGCCGATGCCTTGCAGCGCGAAGAGCCGCTCGACCGCAAGCAGACTGACGATCATCACGCTGACATGCGCGCCGATCGCGGCCAACGGCTGGCGTAGCGCGTTACGCAGGCCGTGCTGCAACGCCGCGCCGAACACGCTGCTGCCACTGGCGCGCGCCGCGCGCACGTAAGGCTGCCGCATCGCCGCGGCCAGTCCGCCTCGGGCCGCGCGGGCAACGACGTAGGCCGCAGGCAGCGCCAGCGCGATAACCGGCATTGCCATATGGGCCAGGGCGTCCGCTCCGGTCAGCACGGCCAAGCGGCCTTCGCCGAGCACGAGAAAGGCCGTTACGGCATAGAGCGGTATTGAACCTGCGATGATCAGGCCGAGCATCGGCACGCTGCCCAGCCAGCCGGAAACGCCCAATAGCGCGACCAATAGCCCAACCGCCAAGGCAGCAGCGCTGGCCGCGCCGAGTAAGGAGGAGCTGGCGGGTACGACCGCGCGCAGATCGTCGAGCACCGGGTTGCCGGTGTGCTGTGAGCGGCCCAGGTCGCCCGAGCTCAGCCGCACCGCATAACGCGCGAGTTGCTCAGGCAGTGAGGCGTCCAGCGCAAGTTGGGTCCGGGCCGCCGCTATCTGGTCAGCACGCGCGCCGGGCCCGGCCAGCGTGGCGGCGGGGTCGGCGGGCACCAGCGTTTGCAGCGCGAAGAACACCAGAAATATCGCCAGCGCGCCGAGCAGCAGCCGGCTCACCAGCCGCGCGATCAGCAGCGGCAGCTGCTCGCCAGCCAGCGCGCCGATGCGGCGGGAAAGCGCACTCATCGCCGCGCCAGCCTGCGGCGAAACGCGGTGCCGGTCAGATTGGCGGCCAGCACCATGCCGAACACGAGGACTGCCGGCATGACCGCGACGCGCGGATATTCCATCACGAAGGCCAAGCCGTGTTCGGTCATCGCGCCCAACTCCGCCGCCGGCGACGGATCGCCGAGGCCAAGGAACGACAGCAGCGACAAAATCAGCACGGTATTGCCGAGATCGTAGGCAATCACTGGCACCACGCCGGGCAGCGCCACCGGCAGGAAATACAGCCACCGGCCAGGGGCCGTCAGCCGGGCCGCTTCGGCGTATGGCGCGGCGCGTGCCGCAAGAATATCGGCGCGCACCACGCGGGCGTACCAGGGCCAGCCGAACAGCGCCAACGCCGTGCCGAGCGTGTGAATGCCCGGTCCAAGCACCGCCACGGCCGCCAATGCCATCACTGGCGCGGGCAATACCCGCAGCAAATTGATGGGAATATGGGCAATTCGGCCAAGCCAGCCCCGCGATGCCCCGGCTATCAAGCCAAGCAGCGTGCCGGCTGCGGCCGATACCGCGACGACGGCCAAGCTGGGAAACCACGCCATCGTCATGCCGGTCAACAAGCGCGACAGCAGGTCGCGGCCGGCTTCGTCGGTGCCCAGCAAGGCATCGAGCGATGCGGCGCTCAGCGGGTCCGAAAAGCGCGCCGCCGGGTCGTGCGGAAGGAAGATCATGCTGGCCAGCGCCAGCAGCGTGATGATGCCCAGCGCCGCGAGTGCAAGACCGGCCGTGGTGCCTAAGCCGCGTTGGGGCTGGTTCATGGCGCCCCCACCGCGTCGAACGCCGCGCGGGCAATCGCGAGGTCCCGCAGCGCGCGCCCGGTCCGGCTTTGCGGATTGAAGGCGATGCTGTCGGCTGGTCCTTGTTCGACGATCTTGCCGTCCTCCAGCACAATGATCCGGTCGGCCAGATAGCGCGCGGCTGCCAGGTCGTCGGTGGCGTACAGCATTGCCAGCCGCATCGTGCGGCGCAATCCGGCGAGCAGGTTCAGTACTGCCGCAGCTGCTCTGCCTTCCAGCAGGCCCAACGGTTCGTCGCACAACAACAGGCTGGGCGGCGAAATCAGCGCGCGGGCGATGCCGACGCGTTGCGCCTGCGCTTGGTTCAAGTCCGCTGGCCGCGCGGCCGCGAGTTCCGGCTGCAATTGCGCGAGCGCCAGGGCCTCTTCGATCCGTGTCACCCGCTCTGCGTTGCTCAAGCCGCGCCCGCTGATCCGTTCGCCGACAATGTCGCCAACCGTTCGCCACGGCGGCAGCGCGGCCAGCGGATTCGGCTGCAACATCTGCGGCAATCCGGTGCTTGGATAAGCGCGGCGTCCGCTGGACGGGCGCAGCAGGCCGGCGGCAATGCGCAACAAAGTGCTTTTCCCGGCTCCAGTGGAGCCGACGATCGCGATCGTCTCACGGTCGCCAATCCGTAGGCCAATGCCACTGAGCGCTAAGCTGCGCGGGCGTTCCGCAAACCGGAACGACACCTCATCGAGTCGCAGCACCGGCGCCACAGCGGATGGCCCAAGCGGTTGCCAGCGCGGTGGCGGCGGCGGGCGGCGGGCCGGGGAGTTGACGTTCCAGCACGCGACTTGTCCGCCATGCAGCCCCGCCGGGCCGAGCGGCGGCAGTTGCGCGCACCGGTTGCTGCCAGCCGGGCAGGGGCCCCGAAAGGCGCAGCCCTCGCTGGCTGCCGTCCGCGCGGCACCGGATACCACTCGTTCCAACACAACTGGCAGCAATCGCTGCCCACGGTCGGCGGTCAGCCGCACCGGCGCATTCACAATCGCTTCGGTCAGCGGGTGCGCGGGGCGGGCCAACAGATCGGCGGTTTGCCCGGTTTCGACCACGCGCCCCGCGTGCAGCACCGCTGCACGGCGGGTGACGGCGGCAGCCGCAGCCACATCGGCGGTCAACAGCAGAATTGCCGTCGTTCCCCGGTCGCGAATGGCGGCAATGGTGCGCAGCAGGGCGGCCCGGCCCACGGCATCCAGTCCAGCGCCCGGCTCTTCCAGCACCAACAGCGCCGGGTGGCGCGCCAACGCCAAAGCCAGCATCAACCGCTGGCGCTGCTCGGTGCTGAGCTGATGCGGATAAGCGAGGAGATCGATTGATTTGGCGTCGAGTCCGGCACTTGCCAGCAACCCCGGAATGTCACGGCGGCGGCGGGCGCGCCGGGCAAGCTGGCGGCCGGCCCGCACGTTGGGATCGAGCAACATCGGGTCGTCGCGGAACATCACGCCGACTTGGTTGCGCAGGGCAGCACTGCGGGCCAGCGGCTTGCCCGCAATGCGAACCGATCCGGTGACGCGGGGCCGCAGTTGGTCCGGCAACAGGCCCAGCATCGTCAGCAACAATTCGGGCAGCCCGGCCGAGGTCTCGCCAACCAGCGCCACCGCCTCGCCCGATGCCACCGTGAACGACACGTCACGCAGCACCACTTCCGGCCCCTGCACACGATGCAGAACGACGGTGAGTGCTTCAACGCAAAGCAACAGATCGGACGGCGGTACGGTCGCGGTTGGGCTCATGCCTTCGGCCAGGGCATCAAAGCCCATGTAAGATTTGCACGGCGGCGCGTGGCACGCCAGTGTGGTTTAGCCGGATGCCGTGTCTCGGTGCCGGTTGCCTTCAGATGAGATGGGGATAAGCGCGGATGGGTGTTCGGTTGTGGCTCGCCGTTCTACTGCTGTTCGCCGGCATCACGGCCAGCAGGTCGGCAGCGCTGGCCAGCGACGACACGTTGCGAGTTGCCACTCTGAGCCGGATCGACTCGTTCGACCCCGACGAAGCGCAGGACACCGCAGGCGTCCCGGCCCGCGACGCGCTCTATGAAGGGCTGGTGGCCTACGCGCCGGGCGAGGTCAGCATCATCCCCCGGCTGGCGGCCCGCTGGACGGTTTCGCCCGACGGGCTCACGTACACTTTTGCCTTGCGCAAAGGCGTGTCGTTTCACAGCGGCGGTGCCATGACATCGGCCGATGTGCTGGCGTCGTTCAACCGGCGGCGGTCCGCAGGCCGGGCGCTGGCGCGGCGGCTGGACGGTGTGGCCGCACTTTCCGCGCCTGATCCCGCAACTTTCGTGGTGAAACTGGCGCAGCCGCAGCCGTGGTTCCTCGATGTCTTGGCCGGGGCTTGGGGACCCAAAGTGCTGTCGGCGGCAGCGCTGGCGGCGCATGACGACGGCGACGCGGCACGCGGCTGGCTGCGGCACCACGATGCCGGGACCGGGGCATTCACCTTGGCGCAAGACCAGCCGAGCGGCGCGCTGCTGACCCGGTTCGAGGATTTTTGGGGCGGCAAGCCATATTTTGCTGCGGTGAATATCGCCGCCATACCGGATGCCACGACCCAGGCGCTGCAATTGCGCGCCGGGCGGTTGGATTTGGTTTCGACGGCTTTTCCGCCGGTTGCCCTCGGCATCTTGCCGCCCGGCGTCAAAGCGGCGTTCTTCCCAAGCATGAGCATGCTTGTGGCCGTGGTGAACCCGCTCGGCCGTTTGTTGAACGACGATGGCCGCCGTGCCGCAGTGACCGGCATGAATGCGAAATACTGGCTTGGCGGCGTTTATGGCAGCCACGCTAGCTTGGCCGGCACGCTGTTTCCCGCCGCGATGTTCGAAACACTAGACCCGTTGGAACTGCCGGAAGATGCCACAATTGCGCGCAAGATTGTGCAACGCCTGAGCAATGACCGCCTGACCATCGGCTATCTGGCCACGCAGCGCGACGTGCTGCGCGATCCGGTCGAATCGATCTCGGGGCAACTGAGCGCGCTAGGCTTCGTTGTGACGACGAAGCTCATTCCAGCCCCCGCCACGGCTAATTTTGCCGCCAACCCGTCCAATGCGCCCGACATTCTGATCGTCTGCACCAATCCAGGCGAAGCGGCGACGCAGGCGCAAGCGCGCAATTTCTTCATCGGCGACGCGCCTGGCAACGTGTTCGGGCTGATCGACCCAGCCTCGGTGCATTTGCTGCAACTGGCCGAGTCGCTTTCCAACCGCACCGCGATGTTCAAGCAGTACCAGGCAATCTCACAAAAACTGTTCGACGGCGGCGGCTTCGTGCCGCTGGCGGAGTTGCAAACGATCCTGGTCTACCGCGACGGCCTGACTGGGTTGACCACGCGGCCGAGCTACCCGGTCGGTTCCTTCGACTACGCCGCCGCTGCTTGGCAGCCCTGACCGCGATGGCGCGCATTGCCATCGCTGGCGCAGGCGTGGTCGGGTTGGCCTGCGCCTTGCGGCTGGCCAGCGAAGGCCATGCGGTGACGGTTGTCGACCCGGACCCTGACGGCGACAAATGCTCCTGGGGCAACGCGGGCGGCATCGCCACCACCGAGGTTGTTCCGGCGTCCGGACCGGGGATGCTGTGGCGTGTGCCGGGCTGGCTGCTCGATCCGCTCGGCCCGGTGTCGCTGCGCCCGTCGCACGCGCCGCACATGCTGCCGTGGCTGCTCGGCTGGCTGCGCGCCGGACAGGCCAGCGAGGTGGAGCGCATTGCAGCGGCATTGGCGGCTCTGCTCGGACGCGTCTATCACGACCTGCTACCGGTGCTGGGTGAAATTGGACTTGCCAGTCACTTGCACCGCGCTGGGGCATTGGCGGTCTATTCGAATGCAGCGGCTTTGCGAGGCGATGCTGGCGCGTGGGCGCTGCGGCGGCGGTTCGGCATTGTCTGCGAGGAACTGAGCGGCGCGCAAGCCCGCAGCCTCGAACCGGCGCTCGCGCCGAAAATCGCCGTGGCGGTGCGGATGCCGGATTGGTCGCATGTCTCCGACCCCAAGGCGATCTGGGCGGCGCTGCTTGCAGCGGTGCGAGCGCGCGGCGTGCCAGTGCTGCGCGGGCAGGTGCGCGATATTGCCAAACCGGGGCGCGTGCGGCTGGCCGATGGTCAGGAGGTCGCCTGCGACGCGGTGGTGGTTGCCGCAGGCGCGTGGTCGGCGGCGTTGGCGCGCAGTGCCGGCGACCGGGCGTTGCTGGAAAGCGAGCGCGGCTACAACTTGACGCTGCCGGCACCGGGGGTGTCGCTGAGTCAGGAAGTCATTTTCGCCGAGCGGCAGTTCGTCGCCACGCCGCTCGCGGTGGGCCTGCGCATCGGCGGTGCGGCTGAGTTTGCTGGGCTGTCCGCCCCCGCCAACTATGCCCGTTCGCGCGCGCTCGCTCGCTTGGCGGTGGACTATCTGCCTGGCCTCGCGCGCTCGGGGGGCACCGAATGGATGGGCAACCGCCCGGCCACCCCGGACAGCCTGCCAGTGATCGGCGCCTCGCCGCGCCGGGCCGATGTGTTCTACGCCTTCGGGCACGGCCATCTTGGCTTGACGCTCGCCGCCACCACCGCTCGGCTGGTCGCCGATGCGGTGGCGCGGCGCCCGTCTGCGGTGCCGCTGGCCGCCTATTCGGCGGGCCGCTTCGGTTAAGACACCAGGAACCCGTGCGCCAGCGGGTCGCGGTCATCGACAAAGATGGTGTTGTGCCCAGTGATCCGGGCCCAGCCGCCGACGCTCGGGTTGATCGCTTTGAAGTTGCCCAGCGTGGTTTCCGATTCCACCCGCCCGTCGAACATCGTGCCGATGATGCTCTCGTGAATGAACTCCGCCCCGGTCGCCAGCCGCCCCTGACCCGCCAGTTGCGCCATCCGCGCCGACGTGCCGGTGCCGCAGGGCGAGCGGTCGATGGCTTTGTCGCCGTAGAACACCGCGTTGCGGGCATGCGCGCGCTTGTTGCGCGGGCGGTCGCACCACATCACATGGCTGATGCCGGTGATGCGGTCATCCTCCGGATGCACTGGCGTCAGCTTGGCCTGCGCCGCGCGGCGCACCAGCAGGCTCAGGCGCTGGATGTCGCCGGCGCTCATGTCGTCCAGTCCCGGCCAGTTCGCTTGCGGTTCAATGATAGCGTAGTAATTGCCGCCGTACGCCAGATCGAAGCTGATCTCGCCCAGCGTCGGCACCTCGATGCGAACGCTGCTGGCGTGCAGGTAGCTGGCGACATTGAACAGCCGCACTTGCTCCACGAAGCGGCCTTCCATGCGGTATTCCACCCCGACCCGGCCCGCTGGTGTTTCCAGCACCAGCATCCCCGGCTCGCGCGGCGTGACCAGTCCTTCCTCGATGGCGACCGTCACCGTGCCGATGGTGCCGTGACCGCACATCGGCAGGCAGCCGCTGACCTCGATGAACAGGATGGCGAGGTCGAAGTCCGGGTGGCTCGGGGGATACAGGATGCTGCCCGACATCACCTCATGCCCGCGCGGCTCGAACATCAGCGCCCGGCGCACCCAGTCGAAATCGCGCAGGAAAATCTGCCGCCGCTCGGCCATTGGCAGCAGCGGCAAGATCGGCCCGCCGCCGGCGACCACGCGCACCGGATTGCCGCAGGTGTGGGCGTCGATACAGAAATAGGTGTTACGGGCCATCGCGCTATCGCTCCTGAGGCGGCGGATGATGGCGATGGGCGGACCGGCGGGCAAGGTGGGGCGGGCAAGGTGGGGCCCTGCTTGCCAGCGGTAGGCGTGCTATGCTGCAAGCCGCTGTTCGCAAGGGAAACACTAGGCCATGACCACGCCCCGCTTCGATGTTGCAGCCTTTGGCGAGCTGATCGTCGATCTGGTGCCAGCGCGCGCGGCGGACGGTTCGGCCTGCTTTGCCCCCAAAGCGGGCGGGGCGCCTGGCAATGTGGCGGTCGGCGTCGCCAAGCTCGGCGCCAAGTCGGCGATGCTCAGCAAGGTCGGCGAGGATGCGTTCGGCCGTCTGCTGATCGGCACCCTGGCAGGCTACGGCGTCGCTACCGATGGCGTGATCCGCACCAATCTGGGCACCACGGCGCTGGCGGTGGTGACGGTGGATGACAGCGGCGACCGCGAGTTCATGTTCTACCGCACCGGCGGCGCCGATTCGACCTACACGCCCGCCGAGGTCGATGACGGCACCATTCTCGCCGCCCGTGTGCTGCATATCGGCAGCCTGATGCTGGCCGAGCCGGACCCGGCTGCCGCCCAGCGCCACGCGGTCGCGGTCGCGCAGACCAACGCGGTGATGATCTCGGCGGACGTCAATCTGCGTCCGTCGCTGTGGGCCGATCCGGACGACATGCGCCGCGCGGCGCTGGAGACGGTGCATGCGGCCAATATCCTGAAGATCAGCGAGGAAGAACTCACTTTCCTGACCGAAACCGAGGATCGCGCCCAAGCGGTGCGCCGCCTATGGCACCCCGGTCTGCGGGTGGTGGCCCTCACGCTCGGCCCGGATGGCGCGGAAGTGTTCACCGGCGAGCACCACGTGACGGTGCCCGGCTACAAGGTGAAAGTGGTCGATACCGTGGGGTGCGGCGACGCCTTCATGGCTTGCCTGCTGTCCGATCTGTCGCATACCGATTTCGACATCGGCACCGAAGCGGCATTGACCCGCCTCGCGCGCCGGGCCTGCGCCGCCGGTGCCATTGCCGCGATGGGAGCGGGGGCGATGGAAGCCCTGCCGACTGGTGAGACGTTGGCAGCCTTCCTGGCCGCCAACCCCGGGTAACCGGATCAGGCGCGCCAGACCACAGGGAACACGCCGCTATCCATCGCGGCCCCAGGTTCCGGCGCACCGGGCTGCGGCGGCGGCGACATGTAGCCACGGCGCAGCACGTAACGCGCATCGTCGCCGGTCCAGCGGCTGGCGACGGCGCGGCGGCGATGCTGGGCGCTGGTGTTGCCGGGGGCGCCGTGCAGCACCAGCGCGTGAAACACCACGCAGTCGCCCGGTTCCAGGTCCCAGCCGATGAAGCGGTGCTGGGCGCGCTCGGCTTCCACGTCGATCATCGGCTCGAAATCCTCGGCCTGATGGTCGGCGGAATCCTGAAAACGCTTTGGGCGGAACCAGCGGCCCCAATTGTGCGATCCCGCCAGAAACTCCACCGCCATCTCGCGGCGCAGCGGGTCGAGCGCCATCCACAGGCTGCACACCTGATGACCGTCGACCGTCCAATACGGTTGATCGTGGTGCCAGGGCGTGCGCTCGCCGGTGCCGGGTTCCTTCACCAGCACGTGCTCGTGAAACAGATTGACCTTGGCCGACCCCATCAGCGTGCCCGCGATTTCCGCCGCAGGTGAGTGGAGCAGGAAGTCTTCGTATTCGGGAATCCGCCGCCAGTTGCAGTAGTCGCCAAAGAAACGGCCGGGCGCACCCGGAGCGGTGTATTCCTTCGCATAGGGCCCTGGTTCGGCCATGTTGCGTTCCACCCCGAGCGCCAGCTTTGCCAGCCATTCGGACGAGAATGCGCCGCGCACGCACACCGCGCCGTCGGCCTGATATTGTGGTTTCAAATCCGCCAATTGCGCTGCCAAGCTCATCGCCGTTCTCCATAACCGTATTGCATTTCCACACGCTTTCGGGCTGCAAGGAAAGGCCCGCGCTGCTTGACGCCACACTATGCCGGCACGATGCTGCGCCGCCCGGCGCGGAGCGATAATCCGGGCGGGCGAGGGGGAACTGATCCATGCGCGACAATCCGGTGAAGCATAACATCGCCGCAGGTGGCGCTTCGTTCGGCGCCATGCTGTTCGAATTCTTCACGCCCGGTCTGGCGCAAATCCTCAAGGTCGCCGGGTGCGAGTTCGCGCTGTTCGATATGGAGCATAGCGGCATCGACATCGAAACGGTAAAGGCGCAGGCGGCGTATTGCCGGGGCCTGGGCATCGTGCCGATGGTGCGGGTGCCGACGCTGCAATACCACTTCATCGCCCGCTGCCTGGATGCTGGCATGATGGGCATCATGGTGCCGATGGTGGAAACCGCCGAACAGGCGCGCGCGTTCGTCTCCTACACCCAGTACCCGCCGCACGGCGTGCGCGGCGCCGGGTTCGGTATGGCGCATGACGATTACGAAGGCGGCACGCCGGCCGACAAGATGGCGATGGCGCGGCGCCGCACCATGGTGATCTGCCTGATCGAAACCGCCAAGGGTGCTGCCAACGTCGATAAGATCGCCGCCGTCGAGGGCGTCGACGTGGTGTGGCTGGGTCATTTCGATATGACCAATTTCATGGGCATTCCGGGCCAGTTCAAGCATCCGGATTTCCTGGCCAACGTCGACAAAATCGTTGCCGCCGCCCGCAAGCACGGCAAGACGGCGGGCTTTATGGCCGCCGACGATACCTGGGCGCGGGAATATTTCGCCAAGGGCTTCCGGCTGATGGCGGTTGGCCCGGACCATTCGTTGTTCACCCAAGCCGTTGCGCGCGGCATCGGCACGCTGCGCGCCGTTGCCGCCGAAGCCGCCGCCGCCCCGGCTGCCGTCCCAGAAGCTTCGGCCCCCGAGGCTTCGGCCCCCGAGGCTCCGGCCCCCGAGGCTCCGGCGAAGGCCAAGCGCAAAAAGAAAGGAGACTAACGCCGTGACCAAATTCTCCGTGGGCCTGACCCGCGATCTGCTGGACCCCAATGGCAATCTGTCGTTCGGGACCGAGGCGATCCGCATTCTGGAAGCCGAGCCCAACATCACCTGGGAAATCATGCCGGAAAGCGTCGGCGAACTCACGCCGGCACAGCTCAACCGTTACGACGGCATTCTGGTGAACGGCCCGCGCGTCAGCCGCGCCAGCTTCGGCAACGGTCCGGTGCGCGCCCGCATCCTGGCCCGCCACGGCGTCGGCTATGACTCGGTCGATCTGGCTGCCTGCACCGATCACGGGGTGATCTGCACCAACCAGCCAGATGGCGTGCGCCGTCCGGTGGCGGTCGCCGCACTCACCTTCGTGCTGGCGCTGTCGCAAAAGCTGTTCGCCAAGGACAAGCTGACCCGCGAAGGCCGTTGGGCCGAAAAAACCAGCTACATGGGCATGGGCCTGATCGGCCGAACGCTCGGCATCATCGGTGCCGGCAGCATCGGCCGCGAGATCATGCGCATCGTAAAGCCGCTGGGCCTGCGCGTGATCGCGTCCGACCCGTACGCGTCGGCCGAATCGGTCGCGGCCGAAGGGGCCACCCTGACCGATCTGGACACGGTGATGCGCGAGAGCGACTTCATCGTGGTGGTCTGCCTGCTGACTCCGCAAACGCATCACCTGATCGCCGCCAAGCAGTTCGCGATGATGAAGCCGGCCAGCTACTTCATCAACGTCGCGCGCGGCCCGATCATGGACGAAGCGGCGCTGATCGCCGCCTTGCAGGCCGGGCAACTCGCCGGTGCGGGGCTGGATGTGTTCGAAATCGAGCCGGTCGACCCGCACAATCCGCTGCTTAGCATGGACAACGTTATCGTCACCCCGCACGCGCTGTGCTGGACCGATGAATGCTTCCGTGGCTTGGCCGAAAGCGCGCTGACCAGCATCGTCGCCGCCTCGCACGGCGAGCGGCCGCGCAATGTGGTGAATGTCGATGTCCTGAAGACGGCGCGCGTCGGTAGCTGGATGAAGGCGGGCTAAAAATGCGAAAGGCGGCCGCAAGGCCGCCTTCGTTGCCGTCGTGTTGCTCTGACGGGATCAGAGTTCCGACGGCAGGCGGCCTTCGTCGTAGCCGTTGCGGATAAAGTGTTCCTTGGCGGACTGAATCGCGCCTTCGGTAACACCCTGTTGAATGTCGGGGTATTTCTTCAGGTACCAAGCCTCGTCGATTTCCAAATCGAACGGGCGGCGGCCTTCGAAATACCCGTGATCGACGAAATGCTGACGCGCGCTGCGGTACGCTCCGGCCTTAATGGCATCGGCGACATCGGGATACGTGGCGCGGTACCAATCCTCATCAATCGGAACCGCCATCAAGAATTTCTTGATCAGGTCAAGAAATTCATCGTAATTCATATCGACCTTCAACTGCCCCTTCAATGAGAGCAGCTTGACCGACGTCTTCAAGGCCGCAAAAGGCACCAAGTACTTCATCATATTCTCCCGGGGCAACAAAGACCACGGTTCGGAACCGTAAGCAGTGCGCCGATCTCAGAATCAGTCACATTCACTTCACGGCGGCGTTTGTAGTCAAAACCGCAAAGTCCTTCAAGTTACACGACAGTGAGAGCAACTTGCATGTCACTCTTCGGCGCAAGTGGGGGACACGCCAGCCCAAGCATCCGCTCGCACGCGCGATAGACATCGCTGACCCGGATGCCGTGGATGCACAGCAGGTTGCGGTGACAGTCGCTCGCTTTGGCGAGGTAGCATGGGCTGCATGTCATGACCCGGCGGACGCCGAACGCCGCTGGCCCCATCGGCCCCCATTCAACGGCATCGACCGATCCTGAATGAATGCCGACGGTCGCGACCCCAAGGGCCGATGCCATATGCTTCGGGCCGCTATCGTTGCCGACATATAGGGCGACATTCAGCATGAGCAGCGGCAAATGCCGCAAACCGAGCTTGCCGACCACCGGAAATAGCCGGTCCTGATTGCGCACCAGCGGCATCATGCCCGCCAGCAGCTCAGTTTCGTCGGGGCCGCCGATGATCGCCACATTCACGCCATGACGCGCTGCCAGCAAATCGGCCAGTGCTGCAAACGAGGCGACTGGCCAGCGCTTGTTCTCCGCGCCCGCGCCCAGATGCATGCACACTAACGGGCGGGCAAACATCGCCGCGCCGATCTCCTGAAACAGCGGCAGCGTCATCAACGTTTCACGCGCCTGCGCCGCTTGCGTTGGCGCGCGGATCACCCGCTGTTCGTCCTCACACGCCACCGCGACGGCATCGACGAATTGCAACAGCGCATCGGAAATATGCGTCCGCTTATTGGTGCGCGCGACGTCGCCTTCCCATTCCACCGCAATGTCTAGCCAATCGGTGCGGTTTTCCTTGTCGAACCCGGCCAGCCAGCGAGCACCCGAGGCTTGCAGAATGTGTCGCGTGTCAGGCTGGCGGCGCAGGTCGATGGCCAGATCGAAATGCAGCGGTGCCAAGTCCTCGCGCAATTGCTGCAATTCCTTCTTGGCGAGCGACCGGCGGCCCTTTTCCGATTGGGCATGGAAGAAGTCGAACTTGATGACCCGGTCAATCGACGGTTCCAGCGCTGCCAACGCGAGTGAGCCAGATGCAGCCAGCACGGTCAGTTCGGCGTTGGGGAATTTTTCCTTGATCCGCCGGAACGACGGGAAAGCGGAAATGAAGTCGCCCAAATGGTCGACCTTGACGGCCAGCACCTGCCGCACATCGAAGCGCGAGACGACCGGATGGCCGACATGCACCAGCTTGAACGGTTCCTGCTCCGGTACATAGTCGTCCACGTCCGGCGCCAAGTTGGTGTTGAAATACGGATCGCCCGCCTGGAACAAATCTTTCCATTTTGTATCGAATAGCGCTGCGTTGAACACGTCGCGCAACTCGCCGCGGCTGACCATCTCATGGTGGGTCAGGGTTACGTGCGGCGTGTAGACAACAGTTCGCCCGCTCTGCCTCAGCCGCAGGCAGAAATCCAAGTCGTTGTTGATGACCGAGTGCTCTTCGTCGAAACCGCCAATCGCGTCGAACACCGCGCGGCGCACCAGCATACACGCACCGGTGACCGCGATGACGTTGCGCTGGGTGCGCGCCAGCCCGAACGGCCCTGGCTCGTCACGCGGCGAAAAGCGGAAGGCGTGGCGGCCGACGTGACCGGCCAGGAACATACCGGCGTGCTGCACCTTGCCGCCCGGATAAAGCAACTGCGGTCCAACCGCACCGGTTTGCGGGCGTTGCGCATGTTCCAGCAATCCATCGAGCCAAGTGTCGTCCAAAATCTCAATATCGTCGTTCAGGAATAGGAAATAGTCACCTTTTGCATGCTGTGCACCAATGTTGTTGAAACGCGACCAATTAAATTTCTCATCAATCTCAATAATCTGATCGGCATTTTCTTGAAACCATGCCTTCCAGTGCAACGCTTCCGGGGTCGCCGCGTTACGAATATTGTCGAGCACAATGATTTCATAGCGGTCGCGCGGCGTGTGGGCCTTGATCGAGGCGATGGCGATCTCGATCAGACCGCGCGCGGCGATACTGGGGATGATGATCGACACCAATCCCGGCTGGCGAATGGCGCGCTGCACCCGGTAAGTCCCGGCGATGCAGCCCGGCTGCACGTGTGCTTCGATCCCGCGCCGGGCCAGGGCCCGCGTCAACGCCCGGCGCTCTTCGGCCGGCGTGTCGAGCGACTTCGCCGCCCGGGCTGCCAGTACTTTGGGAAGATGCGCAATCTGCGCCGCCTGCTCGGTCAGCCGCAGCGTCAGATCGTATTCACCATGCTTGGCCAGATCACCAAACAGCGCACCGGTGCGCGCCAGCAACTCGGCGCGCGCCACCCATAGGCGGCCGATATAGTTGGTCGACAGCAGCAGATCGGGCGACCAATCCGGCTTGAAGAAGGCGCGCGCCTCGCCATCCGCCGGGTCGATGCGCCGCTCGTCGGAATACAGCAAATCGGGCTGCCCTTTGGTGGCCGCCTCGACCGACAATTCCAGCAGTGCGTCTTCGCCCAGCAGATCGCCCGCGCTCAGCAACCCGAGCAGCGACGGCCCCCCAGCAGACGGCGCCAGATCGGCGAGCTTGGTCTCGGGGCTAACAATGGCCGAGCGGACATGCCGGGCCAAGTTGGGGAATTCCGCCAGCACGCCATCGATTGCCGCACGCTCGGGCTCGGCGGACGCCGCGACCACAAGCTGCCAGTCCTGATACGCGTGATAGCGCAGGCTTTCCAGCGTGGCCCGCAGCCGCTTGGTTTGCGCCGCCGCGCCGCCGTGCAGCGGTAGCAGCAGTGTGTAGGCTGGGCGATAATGCGCCGCCGCCAGAATGCTGTGTTGCAGGTTGACCTCGGCCTGCGTCAGCTTTTGCCGCAATTGCCACGGACCCGGACCTTCCATGCCCGGCTCGGCATCCAGCGCGAAGGCGATTTCCTCGCGCTGGCCCGCATTGTCTTGGATGACGATGCGCACATCGTGGCGGCCGCGCTTGAGGAACTGCGGCGGCACCAGCATCGCGAAACCGGAGCGCAGGGCTTCCTTGCGGCCAAAATGATTGTGCAAGTCCTCGCGGCGGATACCGCGATAGGCTTGGCCCTGGGACTTGTCGTCGACGAACACTTCGATGCTGTTGACCCCGGCGGCGGAAAACGCCCAGCCGTTCAACGACAAGAAGCCGCGTACCGCCTCGCTGGCGCGGCCTTCCTTGACGGTGGGCGTGTCGAGGAAAAAGCGGATGCCGCGATCCTCGGCGCTGACCGCCTCGGTCGCGGTTTCGCCTGCCGTCGCAAGCACCGGCAGCAGGAACACTTTACTTTCGCCATCGCGGCCGAACACCGTGGCGCGCACCACGTATTCGCCCTCGCAGCGGTGTGGCACACGGCCGAGGAAGCGGAAGCCAGCGTTGCGGGCACTGGCGATCAGCGGGAAATGGTTGCCCACATCCGGCCGCTCGTCGCCGAGTTCGGCGACGCCAATATTTTCTTCGCCGACATCGACCTCAATGGCGGCGACGCCGGACGAGCAGACCGCCCACCCCTTGAGGAACAGCGCGCCGTCGCCGGTCAAACCAATGCCGTCGCAGTGGAACTCGACCACGGCGGCCTGCCGCTCGCGGCGTTTGACCACCGGGGCGACGGTGACCAGGGCCGTCAATTCCCGGCGGATTCCGCCGGCGGCTGCGATGTTGACCCGGACGGTATGGCCGTCCAACGGGCCGTCTGGCATCTCCTGTTGCAACAAGAATCCGGCCAGAGCGGCATCGGGGTAGTCGGGATGCGCGATCGCCACATCTTCGCGCGGCAAGCGGTGCGCCGCCATGCCGATGATCGCGTCGTCGAGGTAGACCCGCACGTGCTCGACCGGCGATAGCCCCACCGCCCAGCCGCGTACCCGCAGCAGGCCCAGTTCAGTGACCCGCGCTTCCTCCAGCATCGCCTGCATCGGCGCCAGCCGCGCGCGGCGCGCGGCGGCGGCGTCAGCGGTTTCGGCGCCGGCGCGGGCAAATTCGATGCTGCCCGCAGCCGACAGCCCAGATGCATCGGTTACGACCGCCCGCACTTCGCGCTCGTTGGACAAGCCTTGCGGCATCAGGCAGCGCAGCGAGAAGCCGGATAAATTGGAATTTGGATATTGTGGAAACGCCGCGCCGACATCCTCACGCGACTGCAACGCGTCGGCAAAGCCCAGCGAGTGGCTGCCGAGCAGGATTTCGACCGATTGCGTCGACAGCGCAGTGACTGCCCAGCCACGCACGAGCAGCATGCCGCCGGGGTCGAGCCGGGCTTCCTCCAACTCCAGCCGCACCGGATCGAGGTCAAGCGGTGCTGCGGCAATCGCGGCCGGCGGGGGCAGGGCGGCTGGCGCCGGCGGTGCCTTGGCCGGGCCGGTGAAGGTCACCGGCACTTCGTAAGCCGCTTCGCCGGCTTCGGTACGGATCGTCAGCCGCACGTTCGGCTGGGCCGCCGCGTGTGCCGGGATCTTCACCACAAACGTGAACCCAGCGGTGGCGCTGCCCGGATGATCGGCGATCTGCTCGGCGACGTCCGAACGCGCCAGCCCCGTGATCGCTTGGCCAAGGGGTTCGTCGTCGAGCGCGACGGCGATGCCAAGCACCCGGCTGTCCGCCAGCACCCAGCCGAAACCCATCAGCGAGTCACCGGGGAACAGGCTGTCGCCAGGCTGCGGCTGTTCGATTTCGATCCGTACCGACGAATCGCTGTGCGCGCCGCTCACCGGCCTTCGGCCGCCGGACCACGTCTAAAGAATTTCTCGCAACTCAACGTATGCCGTCCATTCCTGCCGCAGTTGCCGTTCCGCTGGTCATGCCGCGCCGCCGCCGTTAGCGCGGCAGTTTGCCGCCCAGCACCCGCACCAGATCGCCCACGCTGTGCAGCGAATCGAGTTCACGGGTGTGAAACTTGATGCCGTATTTTTCTTCCAGCGCCACGATGATCTCGATCTGCTTAAAGGAGTCCCAACCCGGCACGTCCTTGGCGGTCAATTCCGCACTAAGCGCTACATCGTGCATGAACGCGTCACGGAAAATTTCCGCCAGCACCGCATAAATGTCAGCCTCGGTCATAGTTTAGCCTTCCACCACGTCAATAAATGTGCCGGCCATCTCAAATAGGCCCAACTCCAGCACGAACCGCTGGCCGCCGCCGTCCAGCGGTTCGGCGGCCGTGAAGCCCAGCTTGAGATAGTGGTCCCGCACCATGCCATTCTTTTTGGTCGGCACATACTCTCCGATCACCCGCGTCGCCGCCAGAGCCCGCGCTTGCGTCACGATCAAATTGAGGCTGGTTGGCTCAACTTGGCGGCCCAGCACACGGCAACTCATCAGCCACGTGTCAATCAGCAGGTCGGTTTCGTTCAGCATGCGCCCGATCAGGATGGCGATGATGCCGTTGTCGCCGAACCGGTCCAACAGGCGCAATTGCAGGCCGAACGCGCGGTTGTCCCGCATGATCGCCAGCACGTCGTCCTCGGTGTAGCGCCGGGTGGTCAGGTTGAACTGGTTGGTCTTGTTGATCAGCTGTACCGTGCGCTGCAACCCGATCTGGTCGAAGCGTCGCCAAATGAGCTGCATTTCCAGCCCGCGCAGATACGACGGCAGGTCGGTGACCGAAGCCTTCAGCGCCTCGCGCTGCCGGTTGCCCTGGTACTGCGCGCTGCGCGCCCGGTCATCGTCCGTAATGCCCAGCGCCTCGAAATACCCGGCATCGGCCAGCGTCTGCGGATAGCTGGACGGTTCGTCGGATACCTCCGGCACCGCCACCATCGGCAGTTCCTGGCGCACCAGCGTCCGTTCGAACGGGTTGTCGTCGACAAACACCATTGCATCCAGACCGATATTCAGGTCCTGCGCGATTGCCCGGATATTGGCTGCCTTGTCGCTCCAGTTGGCGATGAAACAGGCGATATCGCCACGCCGCAGCACCATCTCGGGATGTTTTTCGAACGGTTCCAGCGCGTTGGCCTCGTCGTTCTTCGAGCAGACCGCGAGGATCACGCCGCGCCGTGACAATTCGCGGGCATAGGTCTGGAACGCCACGAACGCTTCGCCGAGTGCGCTGCCCTGTCCGAGCACCAGCCCTTCCAGCCCATCGTCGCCTACCACGCCGCCCCACAGCGTGTTGTCCAGATCGAGCACGAGGCATTTGAATGCGCGGCCCTGCTTGGCTGCGATCAACCGCGCGGCCAGTTCGCCGTACATTGGCGCGGCAGCAGGCGAGACCTCTTGTTTGGCCCGGTGCCACAATCCGGCATCGTGCCACGCCTTCACCCCGTCCACCGCCGCGCGCGTGTCGAGCGCCAGCAGATCGACGCCATCGGCATCCGCCGCCGTGCGCAATGCGGCGGTCAGGCGGGCGATGAATGCTGCGGGCGCGCCAGGCAGGCGATGCTCGTTGCTGCCGAGCAGGCCCGGATGCACCGGCAGCGGGGTTTGGTGGATGATGTGGCAACCAAACGCCTCGCGCAGCATGCGCCAGCAGTCGCGGATGCGCGCCAGCATCTCGGTCAGCGCCGCGTCAGCATCTTGCTGTTCCATGCTGGCAGTGACGCCCGCCGTCAGATGATAGGCATCGAGCGCCAGGATCACCGTGTTCGGCTTGAAGCTGTGCAGTGCCGAGCCGGTGTCGGCGATTTCCTGCCAGTACTGCCCGTAATCGCCCTCATGGATATCCGCATGGATGCCGCGCCGCAGACAGCCCACCCGGATGCCGCCCAGCAGTTGGGTCAGCGTGCCAGACCCCAGCAGCGCCAGCCGCACCGGCTTCGTGCTCAAGCCTTGCGGAAGTGCACCGTCCAAGCTGCGGCGCAGCATTTCGTCCAGCGCATTGGTGCGTGTGAAATCGATTCGCGCATTGGCGAGCCCCACGGCGGCATCCCAAGCGGCTGCCGGATCATCGCCCAAGGCGCGAACCTTGATACGCCAATCGGGCATTTCCGGGAGCCAGTAGAGGCTCGTCATGTCCTGTTCGTCTCCGTCAATCCGATAAACTTCAAGCACTTCGCCTATCGCATTGCAACCAGCGCAACTCTTGCATCGTGGTGGCCGGATAGCGCATACCGGACCCGCAGGACGACGTGCTTAACGAAAGCCTAGACAATAATGCGTGACATTCTTATGTATCATGCTGTGATCAAGAAATATGTTTGTCATTGCAACGGATGCGTACGGTGATATGCGTTTTGCTGTCAGGCCGGACATTGTGCGTGCTGGTGTCGCCGGACGGCGATAGGCTGGGCTGCATCTTGCGGGCGGCGCCGGGAGCATCAGTGTTGCTTTTCACCATAGTTGGCTAAATCACCGGCAATGCACAATCAAGACGACCTTGTCATCGACTTTGGCGCGCAGAAGGGTAGTGACGGCTTTCGGACAACCGGCTGGTCGACGTCCGAGGCGTCGGAGACCTGGACGAGTGGCCAGCAGAGCCGGTTGATCCTGCCCGCGCCGGCGCGGGCGGCGACCTATGTGCTTGACATCCGTATGCGGCCGATGCTGGCGGCGGGTAAGCTCGACCGTCAGCGTGTCCGAGTGAGCGCAAACGATGTCGAGGTGGGCAATTTCGCCATCGACCGCGCGGCGCTGCGCACCTGCCTGGTGCCTTGGGATGCGATCAAGGGCCGTTCCGAAGTCCATATCACCTTGGACCTGCCGGACGCTGCCCGTCCATCGGATTTCGGCAACAGCAACGACCGGCGGGAACTCGGTGTTGCGGTCAGCCGGATGACATTCTACCCGGACGTCTACGAGGCTTGGCAATCCGGTGCGTTCCTGTCTGAAGATGAGGCGGTCGCTGTCGATGCGTCGGCGATCATGGCGGTCGATCATATGCCGCTGCACGATCTGATGCTGAAGTTCGAGAGCCTCGGGCAGAATTGCGAATTCGGCTTGGTGCAGCGTCAGTGTCAGGCTGAACCGCTCGGCTTGCTCCGCTTTTCCAGCACGCCGCTGCCGCAGTTGATCAACGCGCTCGAAGCGCGGTTCGACGGTATGGGCGCGGCGGGCACGGTCGCGGTCTCGATCTCGACCAATGGGCGCGAGTTCATGGTCAACGATAAGCGGTTCGGCTTCCTGTACCACGCCTGGGTCAACGTCGGCGAAATGCCGGCCGAGGATGTCGAGAAGCGCGAGACACGGCGGGTGCCGTTTTTGGTCCGCAAGTTGCTGGAAGACCTGGAAGCGGGCGAGAAAACTTTTATCTTCAAGGGTATGGGTGCCGTTCCGGAAGAAGAAGTGTTCCCGCTGGCGATGGCGATCCGCCGCTATGGCCCCAATACCTTGCTATTTGTGACGCTTTCCGATGAAGAACATCGCGGCGGCACGGTGGAAGCGCGGTCGCCGGGGTTCCTGGTCGGCTACGTCGACCGCTTTGCCCCTGGCGACAATGCCCACGACTTGATGCTCAGCCAATGGGTGAAGGTCTGCCGTGAGGCCTACCGGTTTCGCATCGCTGGCGGCGGCTAACCGGCGGGCAAGACTCGGGCGGCTTCGGCTGCCGCCAGGAACAGATGGTACGGCGTGCTGCCCGGCAGGTTGGTTTGCATCGGTGTGCCGTCGCGGGTCATTGTCTCCACCCAGCCGTTTTGCGCCGGCCGCAGGAAATCGTGAAACAGGCGGCCAATGAGCTGCCCGGGCTGATTTGGCCTGACCGGCAATCCGGCTTCGATCCGGGCTGCTTGCGCCTTGATCGCTTCGGTTACTGGCCAGATACGCCGCGTGGTCAACACCGGCGCGCCGTTGCGGTCCATTTGGTCGTGAAGGCCGCCGAATTCCGGGTCGCTGCCGTGCCGTTCCGCCATCGCGAACAGCCCATCGGCCGCCGCATCGGCCCGCGCGCTGCCGCTCTGCACCCGATATCTGTGCAGCAGCCACACCCATTCGTAATGGTGCCCAGCCTCAACAATGTGACCCTTCTCCGGATCGGGCTGCCAATCCGGGGTAAAATACTCGCCCAGCGTGGCGGAAGCCGGATCGTAGAATCTGGCCAGGAACAGATCGATCAGCCGCCCGGCGGCATCCAGCCAGCGCGCTTCGCCGGTTGCTTCGTGCAGTGCCAGCAACGCTTCCAGCAGGTGCATATGCGGATTTTGCCGCCGCAACGCGGTTTGCGGTGCCCAGTCTGCATCCGCCCCATCCCAGAACCCGCCGCCCGGCGCGGATAACTTGTCGTTCAAGACCGCCAGCGTCTCCGCAGCCAAGGCGATTGCATCCGGGGCGCCGAAAGCGCGGTGCAGATAAGCGAGCGCGAACAACAAAAAGGCGTGGCCGTACAAGTCCTTGCTGCGATCCAGCGGCACCCCCTCCGGCGAGGCCGCAAAGAACCAGCCGCCGTTGGCGTGGTCTTGATAGCCGCGCAGGAACGCGTAGCCGCGCTCGGCCACCGCCTGACCGCTCCGTTCGCCGAGCAAAGCCGCGTGGCTCAGCACGTACAACTGGCGGCACTGCACCATCAATCGCTTGCGGCCGGTTGCGATAGGTTGGTGCTGCGGGTCGAGCTGCTCATGGAACCCGCCATGCACCTGATCGGCAAACCGGTCGCGGCATAGCGGCAGCAGGGTGCCGAGGGCGAATTGCCGGTACGCCGCCACGCTGGACTGGTCCATGTCGATCTCTATCCGTTCAACTGTGCTGCAAGCCGCGCGGCGATGTCCGCCGTGCTGCTGATCTCGGCGACCATCGCCATGTTGGCCAGCGACGCGCCATGCAGCGCCGGGTCGGCGGCGGAACAGGCGTCTTCGGCCACCGTCACCTCGTAGCCAGCGTCGGCTGCGTGACGCACCGTGGTCTCGACCACCGAGTTGGTCGCCACCCCGGCAATGATGAGCCGCCGCGCGTCAATCGACCGCAACGCTTCATCCAGCGGCGCGCCGTAGAACGCGTTCACCCGGCTGTGCTTCACCACAATTTCAGTGGCCAGCGGTCCGAGGCCAGCGAAGAAGTCAGCACCCCAACTGCCATCCACGCAGGCGCCAATCCGCACCACGTTGCGGAAAATGGCGCAATTCTGGATCACATCGGCAAAATCTGCGCGGAACGCGATGCGCACATGCACCACCGGCACGCCAGACTGCCGCGCGGCCGCTAGCAGGCGCCCGGCAGCCGCAATGACCGCCTGCCGCCGCGCATCGTCCGCGACGCCGAGGCGGATTTTGCCGTCCGGGTGCAGGACTTCGTTCTGATAGTGCAGCGCTAGCACGGCCGTCCGGCCGGTCATTTTTGGAGGGTCCGCAGCACCTCATCCACCGTCTGGGTCCGGCAATAGCCGCCGAACAGCCGCAGCGAGGCGCGATGCCGCTCCTCGGTATGGGTCGCGCAGGCATCTTCGGCACAAACCATGTAAAACCCCTGATCCGCCCCGTCGCGCACCGCCATATCGACGCACTGATCGGTTAAGAACCCGGCAACAATCAGGTTTTCCACCCCCAGGTTGCGCAGCACGTAGGCGATATTGGTGGAGTTGAACACACCGGACGAGGTTTTCGGCAGCACGATATCGTCAGCTTCCGGCGCCACGGCGGCAATCACGCCTGCCTCCCATGCCCCCTTTGGCACCAGAATGCCGGACAGCTTGTGGTCAAGCGAACGATCGCGCCCGTTCCGGGTCAAGGCCTCGATCACGGTATAGACAATCTCGCAGCCCGCAGTCCGCGCGCCGCCGATCAGCCGCTGCATGGCCGGGATCGCCCGGCCATGCAACGCCGCCCAATATTCCGGCTTCGCCGTCCGGTAGGGCTCGGCGATTTCGGAGTTTTGCGCATCCACGATCAACACGGCGGTGCGCGCCGGAATGAGCAGCTTGTCGCGTTGCAGGCGCAGCGGATCGAATGTCACAGGCCAACTCCGATTTCGGATGCTCCAGCTTAGCCGCACAGCGCATCCGCCGCATCCTGCTCATCGTGTGCATAGTTTAAACGGTTCGCTAATCTGATGATAAAATTAAAATACTAATCACACCAGATCGGCGGCCGGAACCGTACCGGTTACTTGTCGCCGAGGCAAATTCCGAGGCCCCGGGCCGTTTTCACCAAGGTGTCGTCGGCGGCAAGCTGTGCTTGCTGGAACGCAAACGTCAGCGGCACGTCCAAAACGCGCCGATTCTGCCAAACCACGAGGCGGTCGAATTGCCCGCGCGCGATCAAATCCACCGCATGAACGCCGAACGCCGAGGCGAACAGCCGGTCGTCATGGGTTGGCTGGCCGCCGCGCTGCACGTGGCCGAGCACCGTTACCCGGGTTTCCGCGCTCGTTGCCTTGGCCAGCGCATCGCCGAGCATGTGGCCGATGCCGCCATAGGTGGTGCGGCCCAGCGCTTGCTGCTGGCGAACCCGCTCGCCGGTAATATCGCGCACCGATTCGGCAACCACTACGATAGCAAAATTGCGCCCGCGCTGGCGCAACTTGGCGATATGGGCGGCGATGGCGTCGATGGTGTATGGAATCTCCGGCACCAGGATCACGTCGGCACCGCCGGCAATGCCGGACGCCATGGCGATCTGGCCGTTGTCGCGGCCCATCACTTCCAGGATCATGATGCGGTCATGGCTGGCGGCGGTCGGTTGCAGCCGGTCGATGGCCTCGGTCGCCACCATCACCGCCGTGTGATAGCCCACCGAGCTTTCGGTGGCGCCGACATCGTTGTCGATGGTCTTGGGAATGCCGACGAACGGAATGCCGCCCTGCTGGGCCAAGCGGCGCAAAATGGCGAAGCTGCCGTCGCCGCCGATGCCGATCAACGCGTCCAGCCCGAGCAGCCGGATGCCCTCGATCACTTCTTCCGAACGATCCTTCAGCGTGCCGTCCGGCATCGGATAGGCGAATGGGTCGCCGTGATTGGTGGTGCCCAAAATGGTGCCCGCCATGCGCAGCATCGACGCGGTGGCGCTGCTGAGATCGAGCGCCATCGCATCGACCGGCCGCTTCAGCAGCCCTTGCGTGCCCTGCCGCAACCCAAGCACGCGCCAGCCGTAGCCGACCTCGGCACGCGTCACCACGGCGCGGATCACGGCATTCAACCCGGCGCAGTCGCCGCCGCTGGTAAGGACACCAATCGTCTTGGTATGGCTCACGTTCACCTCGCACCAACTCAGCCCACCCGATAGCGGGCCACCACGCGTTCGTCGACCTCGATCCCCAATCCAGGACCCGCTGGCGCGAATACCGCACCATCTTCGTGCCAGACCGGCGTTCGCACCAGTTCATGTTGCATGGGCGACGCGTGCGGCTTCAGCTCGAAAATCCGGCTCGCCGGGGTCGCCACCGACAGATGCAGGCTCGCCGCCGTGGTAATTGCCGTGCTAAACGCGTGCGCGTTTACCTGCCGATGCGCCGCCTCGATCAACCGGGTCACGGCGCGAAATCCGGTGACGCCCTCGGCGCGGCCGGGGTCGATGCCGAATACGTCAACCGTTTCGCTGGCCAGCAGCCGTTTGTAGCCCTCGACCGTCCATTCCCGCTCACCCGAGGCAATCGGCAGCCGGGTTGCGGCGCGCAGCCGCCGGTAGCCTTCCAGATCGGCGGGATAGAGTGGTTCCTCGATCCAACTCACGCCCTGCGCTTCCAGCGCCTGCGCGGCGCGAATCGCCTGCGCCGGGTCCCAGCGAATGCCGTTGCCGATATCCACCATGATGCCCGGCACGGGGCCCAGCGCGCCGCGCACCGCGGCGATGAAATCCACTACGCTGTCCACCTCCGGCCCGATCTGCGCCAGCCCGCGCTTGCCCAGGCCGAGCTTTACCGAGCGGAAACCCGCCGCAATATGTCCGGCGATCTCGGCGATGTTCTCATCAAGCGTGGCCTTGTTTACGTGCATCGTCGCGTTGGCTGGCAAATGCTGTTGCACCCGCCCGCCGAGCAAGTTGCACAGCGGTTGGCCGAGCTCCTGGCCCCAGGCGTCCCACAGCGCCATGTCGATGGCGCTATGGGCGAAACTGGCGATGCCGCCCTCGCCGTACCACCACGCGTGCCGCTTCAGTTTCCACCACGCGGCGTCGATTTCGCCGATCGGATGGCCCACGATCAGCGGTGCGAAGCCCTCGGCGATGATCGCCGCCGTGGCGCGGCAGGCTTCCGGCCACATGGCGATACCTTCGCCCCAGCCGGCCCCGCCGGCCGAGGTTTCCAGCCGAACCAGCACCGTCATGCGCATGTTGTTGAAATCGTTTGGTTCCGGATAGCGCAGGATGATCGGTTCGACCGACCGCACGGTGACGCTGGACATTTCGGCTCCCCTTCGGCGCGGCAGTGTAGCGGCGTTGACACTTGCCGAAAATCGGCCCTACCAGTGGGTTGATGCCGCCGAATGAACCTGCTGGAGGAATGTCGTGGCCGCGACGCAAGATGCTCCGGTTGCCATCGTCACCGGCGCCGCTGGCGGCATCGGGCGCGCCATTGCTGCCCGGCTGCACGGCGATGGCGCGACCGTCGTTGGCGCCGATTTGATGTCTGCTGGCTGCGACCGCGACATCACGACCGACATTGCCGACAGCGCCTCGGTCGACTCGATGGTGGCCGAGACCGTCGCCGCGTTCGGGCGGATCGACATTCTGGTGAATGCCGCCGGCATTCACATGCAGAAACTGGTGATCGAGACCAGCGACGCCGAATGGGATCGCATTCAATCGGTCAACATACGCGGCCCGTTCTTCGCCTGCCGCGCGGTCGCTCCGCTCATGATGCGCGCCGAGCGCGGCCGCATCGTCAACCTCGTCACCCGGCTGAATTTTGGCAACCCGTATTCGTCGGCCTACATGGCCTCGAAGAACGCGCTGTGGGGCTTCACCCAGTCGTTGGCGATGGAACTGGCCGCCTATCATGTCACGGTGAACGCGGTCGCCCCCGGCCATGTCGGCCCCGGCACCGGCATGGAAGCCGCTTTCCGCGCCAAAGCGGACAAGCTCGGGCTGACCTGGGAGGCGTTCGAGGCGCAGGTATTGCGCACCATCCCGGCTGGCCGCTGGTGCCGCCCGGAGGACGTCGCCGCCGCCGTCGCCTATCTGGTGTCGCCGCAGGCCGATTTTGTCACCGCCGAATGCCTCAACGTCACCGGCGGTTTCGTCGGCTACGGCACCACGCCGCCCAAGGTATCCGTATGACCCTGCGCCGCCCGACGATTGACGAGATCCGCCAAGGCGGCTTTGCCACGCCGTGGGGCGCCCCCAGCGCGCCGCCGTTTCCGTTCAGCTTCCGCAACGCCGAAATCCTCACGCTGGCGTGGCGCACCGACACCGCCGCCATCGAGGCGCTGCTGCCGCCGCCGCTGGTGGCGACCGGCGACGTGGTGCTGGCGCATATCTACAAGATGAACGACGCCGATTGGCTCGGCGCCTATGGCGAGGCCAACGTGATGGTTGGCGCGCATCTGCCCGAGACCGAGCATAACGGCTCGTATTCGCCGTTCCTGTTCCTGTCCTCCGATGGCGGCGTCATCCAGGGCCGCGAAGTGCATGGCCAGCCGAAGAAACTCGGCGAACCGAAGCTGGAGGCGCGCGGCGATTTGTTCGTCGGCACCATCGCGCGCAACGGTATCGACGTGCTGACCGGCACGCTGGCCTATAAGCAGCGCCGCGACACGCTGGACAGCCTGTCGGCACTGATGCGCTTCGCCACCAACATCAACCTGAAAGCGGTCGATCATATCGACGGCCGCCCGGCGATCCGCCAACTCACCAGCCGCAAGCTGGCCAATGTGACCGTGCACGAATGCTGGTCCGGCCCGTGCAGCGTGGAACTGCGGCCGAACATGCAGGCCCCGGTGTTCCGCCTGCCGGTGCGCGAAATGCTGAAAGGGTTCTATTGGCGCGCCGACTTTACCCTGGTGCCCGGCAGCATCATTCACGATTATTTGGAGCAGCCATGAGCAGTCTTGCGGGCAAGACCGCCGTCATTACCGGAGCGGGCCGCGGTATTGGCGCCGCCACCGCCGAGGCGCTGGCGGCGCGCGGTGCGCATGTGGTGCTTGCCGCGCGCAGCATCGGCGGCATTGCGGCCTTGGCGGCCAAACTGCCGGGCGCGCTGGCCGTTACCACCGATGTCGGCCACCAGGAAGACGCCGAGGAATTGATCGCCGCCGCCCGCGCCCGCTTCGGACGTGTCGATATCTTGGTCAACAACGCCGCCACCGTGCAGCCGATTGGCCGCATTGCCGATACCGATCCGCAGGTTTGGGCCGACAGCCTGCAAGCCAACATCGCCGGGCAATTCTTCTGCGCCCGCGCGGCGCTGGCCGATCTGCCGGGGCTGGTCATCGTCAATGTCAGTTCAGGTGCGGCCAGCCGCGCGCTGGAGGGCTGGAGCGCCTATTGCGCCGGCAAGGCGGCGCTGGCGATGCTGACGCAAAGTCTGCATCTGGAATATGCGGCTGCCGGGCTGAAAACCTACGGCTTCCGCCCCGGCGTCGTGGATACCGAAATGCAGGTGCAAATCCGCGCCTCCGGCCTCAATCCGGTCAGCCAACTGCCGCGCGCCTCGCTCGCCCCGGCGTCAATCCCCGGCGACTCGATTGCGTGGCTGTGCGCCGAAGCGCCGGATGATCTGGCAGGGCAGGAGGTCGATATCCGCGACCCGGCCTTCCGCGCCCGCTGCGGCGCGCCGCCACTGTAGGCGGCCCGCCGTCCTCGTCTCCCTATCGTAATGGCAGTTGCCACCGCCGTTCAACAATGCTGGGCTGGGGCACAATAAGCCTGCCAGGGAGGGTTCAAGATGAGCGCCACGCTGTACACCGACGTGCGGATCATCGACGGGGTGTCGGACATCGCCTATCGCGGTGACGTGCTGGTGGAAGGCGAGCGCATCGCCGCCGTCGCCCGTGCCCCGCAAACCCTGCCGCGCGGCAACGCCGAGGTGATCGACGGCGCTGGGCGCACGCTGATGCCGGGGCTGACCGAAGCGCACGCGCATCTGAGCTTCACCGGCTGCCGCGACTTGCACGAGTTCACCCGCATTCCGGTGGAGGAGCATCTGTTGCTCACCATCGAAAACGCCAAGCTGCTGCTCGACCAGGGTTTCACCAGTTGTTTCAGCGCCGCCGCCGCCAAGCCGCGCCTGGATGTGGTGGTGCGCAACGCCATCAACGCCGGCCGTTTCCCCGGCCCCCGGCTGCGCGCCGCGACGCAGGAGATTACGCCGTCCGGCAATCTCGGCGATCTGGACACTGTCGAACTCAGTCTGCCGCCGCAGGTGCGCTTCGCGGTGACCTGCGATTCACCCGACGCTTTCCGCGCCTATTGCCGCATCGCCGCGCGCGAGGGGGTGGACACCTTCAAGGTCAACGTCTCGGGCGACCGGGGTTTCGACGATTGGGGCGCTGGCTCCGATGCAACGGTCATTACCGACGAGGAACTCGCCGTGGTCGTGCAGGTGGCGCGGGCACGCGGCAAGAAAGTGGCGGCCCACTCCACCAGCGCCGCCTCGGTGAAGATGTGCGTGCGCCACGGCGTCGATGTGATCTACCACGCCGCCCTGGCCGATACCGAGGCGCTCGATATGCTGGAGGCGGCCAAGGATCGGGTGTTTGTCGCACCGACCATCGGCTTCCCGTTCACCCTGACGCACGAAGCCGGCGAATTCGGCGTGCATCACGACGCCGCCACCAAGGCGCGGCTGGAACACGAACTCGAGTCGATCATCCGGGCCTGCGTGGCGATGCGCGAGCGCGGCATCCGCGTGCTGCCGGGCGGCGATTACGGGCTGTTCTGCAATCCGCAGGGCACCAACGCCCGCGATCTGGAGCATTTCGTCAATCTGCTCGGCTTCACGCCGATGCAGGCCATCCAGGCCGCCACCCGCCACGGCGGCGCGCTGATGGGCCTGCCGGACGAACTGGGGCAGGTGAAGGCGGGCTATCTGGCCGATCTGCTGCTGGTCGATGGCGACCCGCTGGACGACATCGCCATCTTGCAGGACGCTGGGCGGCTGGCAGGCATCATGAAAGGCGGGCGGTTCCACAAACGCCCGCCGGCCGCGCAGCCGATGCGGATTGCGGCGGAGTAGCGCCGCAACTCACCCTACAACCAATGCCCCGGAACCCACTTCCACTGACCGTGGTCGTCTGCCCAATGCCCCGGCAGATACTCGTTGCTATGCCCGCCGAGTTTCACCCACTCGCCATGCACCCACACATAGCCTGAGCCTTCCCATTCCCAATGGCCGATCTGCCACACCAGCGGGTCCTCTGACACCGGCGGCTTGGGCTGCTCCTCGCGCAGTGGCGCTGGAACGGGCGGATATGGGGCTGCGGCAACCGGCGCCGGGGCAGGCGGCGTGGGGCCGAGGCAGCCGGGCAGCGCCAGCAAGGCAAGCATTGGCAACAGCAACAACCGTGAGCGCATGGCGGTCAAATCTCCATCGTTGCAAGTCGTGACTCTAGCCGATTGGGCCGTCACCGGCCAGCGCGGCGCTCGGCGTCACCACCGTCTGCGCCAGGAAGCCCACGCGCGGCAGGATCTGGTCGAGGAACACGCCTGCCGCTGTGCGCGCCGCCGCCGGCGCATCCTCGCGGGCGGCGACCTTGGCGCACAGCCAGCCGGTCACGACCGTGCCCAGCACGCCGAGGAACGGGGTTGCCCCCGCCTCAGCATCGCGCGCGGCGGCTTGGCGTAGCCACGCGGCGCAGTCGCGCGCCGCCTGCGCTGCGTGCAGCAGCGCCGGGCTGGCGAAATCCGCCGCTTCGATTTCTTCCAGCAGCGCCGCGCACGCCGCCCCTTGGTCGCGCAGCAGGCCGCGCTTCAGCAGCGTCAGCGCCTGGATACCGTTGGTGCCTTCGTAGATGCGGGCAATCCGCACGTCGCGCAGATGCTGCGCCGCCCCGGTTTCCTCGATGAAGCCCGCCCCGCCATGCACCTGCATGCCCAGCGAAGCGGCTTCCTCGCCCGCGTCGGTCGACCATGCCTTGGCCACCGGAATCAGCAGCGAGGCGCGTGGATCGGGCGCCATTGCGGCATATAGCGTCAGCAATCGCCCGCCGAGCGCCAGCGCCCGCATGGTCCACAGCATACGCCGCACATCGGGGTGCTTCGCAATGGCAACGCCACCCTGCACCCGGTCGGCGGCATAGGCGGCGGCGCGGCGGAATGCGCGCTCGGCGAGTGCGACACCCTCCATCGCCACGCCAATCCGCGCGCCGTTCATCATGGCGAACATCGCGGGCAAGCCCCGGTGCGGCTGGCCGACCATCTCGCCCAACGCGTCCTCGAACTGCATCACGCAGGTCGGGCTGCCGTGAATGCCCATCTTGCGTTCGATGGACGCGCAACTCACCCCGTTGCGGGTGCCGTCGGCGCCGAGTTTCGGCACCGCGAACAGCGAAATCCCCGCACTTCCCGCAGGCGCATCCGGCAGGCGGGCCAGCACCATGTGCAGAATGTTCTGCGTCATGGCGTGCTCGCCGTAGGTGATGAAAATCTTGGTGCCGCTGATCCGAAAGCCGCCCTTGCCGTCCGGCACAGCTTTGCTGCGGATGCCTGACAGGTCGGAGCCGGATTGCGGCTCGGTCAAGCACATGGTGCCGGTCCATTCGCCCGCGATCAGCTTGGGCACGAAGCGCGCCCGCTGCTCTGGCGTGCCGTGCGCTTCCATCAGCAGCACCGCGTCGTAGGTCAGCATCGGGCACAGGCTCAACGCCATGTTGGCGCTGGTGAACGGCTCGCTGGCGGCATAGCCCAGCACATGCGGCAAACCTTGGCCGCCATGTTCGGGATCGGCCGACACGCCGATCCAGCCGGCCTCGGCGAACGCGCGGTGCGCCTCGGCGAAGCCGGGCGGCACCGTTACCTCGCCGTCATGCCAGCGCGCGCCGATGCGGTCGCCTTCCTGATCGAGCGGCGCCAGCACGCCCTCGGCGGTACGGGTGGCTTCGTCCAGCACGGCGGCGGTATCCGTCTCGTCCATGCCGTCGAAGCCAAGAATGTGATGCAGCAGCCACGCGGTTTCGGCGGGCGGGGCGGAGATGGACATGCAGGCTTCCTCGCGGAACATAGGATTGCAGTTGGTTAGGCGGGCAACAGCACACTGACCACAGCTTGCGCTGCGATGCCTTCCATGCGCCCGGTGAAGCTTGCCTTCTCTGAAGCGCGGACCGTCTCACCCAAGGCGAGTTCCCCCAACGATCGCATCGCACGGCGTGTGTTTGCGGGCAATGGCGGCCACGGGGGCCAGCGGGGCGCCGCGTCATCGCGCGGCATGGGGCGGATGCTGTCGAATCGCCAGACAAAATGAAAAATCGTGTCGATTGCTGCACTGCGATCATCCGTACGGAGGATGACAGCCCGCCGCCAGGTGAGGCTTGCTGACGCGCTACGCAGAACCTCGTCCTCTCTTAATGGAATATCGACATGCGCACGACCGTCATTGGTATCGGCATTGCTGCTCTGTTGGCTGGCTGCGCTGGGCCGGCGGTGCCCGAGGGCCCGCCGCTGCCCGGCATCGCGTTCAATGGCACGATCACTGGCAAGACCCTGAAATACAATTCGGCGGACCAGAATACCCCCGTGACAGCCGTCGGCGTCTACAACCCCGATGGCACGCTGGCGTCGGAGTGGAGCTCCGGCGGCAAGACCGGCCATTACGCGGCCACCTGGAAACTCGACGGCGACAAGGTGTGCGTCACCAGCAGTGTTGCCAACGGCGGCGGCAGCAGGTGCTTCACTTGGCGCAAGGTAGGTGAGACGACCTATGCGGAGATCAATGCGGACGGCTCGCTGCATGGGATCGATATGATCGTGAAATAGCCCCTGCACCGCGCCGCCAAACGGCGGGCGGCGCTTTCGGCTTGCCTTTCATGACATCCGGCGGGTGTTTGCGGCGCTTTCGCGCTGCGAACGCCCGCTGGCGCACCACCGGGACATACCGGACACGGGGGGGAATGAGCATGTCGCGAATAATCAGTGGTACCTATAATAGTCTCATCACGCTTACCAATCCGGGCGATAATCCGATCAGCCTGACCTCAACTTCCAATATTATGTCGTTGTTTGATGGCATCGACGGGGCAGCCGGAACGGCCTGGGTTATTGCCATCGATGGAGTGGTCGCGGCGCTCGAGACCGGGA
>JANYDF010000053.1 GCA_025359905.1 Rhodospirillales bacterium | reverse complement strand
ATCTCCTTCCAGCGACCGTTCTTGTCGCCGGCCAAGGCCTTCTGCTGGCCGGCATCGAAGGGGATCACCTCGGCGATGATGCCGACTTCGGCCAGCGAGGCGGCGGCGATCTGCGCGGCGGAGAGGAACTCGGTGGAGTTGCGCACTCCGATATTGGTCTTGAAGCCGCGTGCCAGCCCGGCCTCTGCCAGCAGCGCGCGGGCGCGGGCGAGATCGTTCTTCTCGATCTTGTTGGCCTTGCGATGCCCGAGCAGGCTGGGCGCGATGAAACCGGTTGCCCGCTCGGCCACGCCGAGGAAGGTGCCGTCCAGGATCATCTCGACATCAAGCGCATACTGCACCGCCCGGCGCACCCGGATATCGGCGAAGGGGCCGGACTCGGACTGCATGCCGAGCCACCAATAGGCCAGCGACGGCGTCACCAGCAGGCGGCTGTTGGGCGGGGGGGATTTGCGCAGCCGAGGAACGTTGGACAGCGGCACCTGGGTAAAGTCGATCTCACCGGCCTGATAGGCGATCTCGGCGGCGTTGGAATCGACGATCTGGATATACTGGATCTCGTCGTAATTAGGTCGCTTGCCGGTCCATAGCGGATTACGCTCCAGCGTGATGCTGCGGCGGGGATCGAGCTTCTTGATGCGGTATGGTCCGCTGGTGGCCGGTGGATCGAGAGTGAATTTCCGGCCCTCCAGCGGCTCGACGGCCTTGCGGCACATGATCATGCCCGAGGCGGTCGGCAGGGTGGAACTCCACAGCGGCACGAAGGGGCGCTTGAGCACAATCACCCCGCTATGCGGGCCAGTGACATCGACGTGGTCGAGAAAATCCCAGTCGGTGCGGTAGGCCGCCTTGAAGGCGGGGTCGGCCATGCGTTCGTAGGAGAACTTCACGTCATCGGCCATCACCTCGCCGAAGCCGTTGCTCCAGGCGACGCCGGGGCGCAGCTGGAAGCGGATATGGGTGGGGTCGGACTGCTCGATATCGACCGCGATGTCTTTTTCCCAGCCCCATACGTCGCCGGATTTCTGGGTGACCAGTCCGGCAAAAATGCCGCGCATCACGTCGCCATCGGTAACGCTGATCCGGTTGGCGGGGTCGAGCACCGCGACATCGAGCAGCGAGCGGGTCTTGAGGATCTTGATGGATTGCGATGCAGCCTCGCGCGGGGCAATGGCGGCGCCGATCAGCGCCGGGGCGGCCAGGATTATGCGGCGGGTCAAGCCAGGCGACGTACGGATGCGGCGGGGCATTGCGGGCTCCTTAGGTATGGTCGCGAGGGATCACTTCCAGCCAGTCACGGGTGTAGACGCGCTCCTCGCCCTCCCAAGCCTCAAGCTCGCCGGCGAGGTGGAACTCGGTGGCCGTCGCGGTCATCACGACGCGCGTGCGGGTGCGGATATTCCAGTCTCCGCGGCCCATCTCCTTGGTCCAGCGGGTTTCGTAGTGGGCGCTGAGCGGGTCTTCGTCATGCACACGAAATTCGTGCCACTTGCTGCTGGCAACCTCCAAGCCGATAGCGTCGATCCGGTTGCGGCCGTCATCGTCTACCATCAGGAAGGTGGTCTCGCCGGTCATGTTGTCGCGGCTGACCGAGCGTTCATTGCGGCCGGGGCGGATCGTGGTGCGGGCTTCGGGCGGCGACATTGCGGGCGGCGGGAAGGCGGGGAGTGCGGCGTCCGCGGCGCAAGACGAGCGGACCGGCAGGGTGAGCGTGGCGGGGCCGGCGATGACGGAGAGGCTGAAGCGCGCGGGCGAGGGCCAGATGATCGGCCAGTAGGTCGTGGAAATGGACACCCGGATACGATGGCGGGCGGCGAAATGGTATCCGGTGTCGTTGAGTTGCAGGCGTATGCGGTAGCGCTGGCCGGGCACCAGGGCGGTCGGCGTTTCGTGGCTGTCGCGGTGGGTGAGGTTGAGTACGCCGTAGCTGACCCGCACCGATGCGCCATCGGGGTGCACGTCACACAGCCGGGCGATAATTTTGGCGTTGGGGGCGGTGGCGACGATCTCAAGCTCGATCACCGGGGCGCCGAGTACATCGGTGGCAGTGGCCAGGGGCGCGGTGTCGAACACCAGGGATTTGGCGTCGTCCTCGCGCTGGTCACCAGGATCATCGCCGGCGCCGCCATGGGCACACCAATTGCCCGAGGCCATGCCGGTGTTTTCCGGCGAGCACACCAGTAGCGCGGTCTCGGCCGATGGGTTCGGCGCGATGCCGGCGGCGGTGAGATACTGGCGCTCGGCCCGCACATTGGGGCTGGGCCACATGGGATCAGCGACCCAGCGGCCGGGGAGGTCGGCATAGAAGGGCTGTGGGCGGATCGTGTCGATGATCCAGGAGCGCAGCATGGGTTCGTCCATGATGCCGGTCTCGATGCCCTTCAGCCAATGGTCCCACCAGCGGACGCTTTCCTGCAGAAAACCGATCGGGGTCAGCAGCGAGGCATCGGCGAGCTTCAACGCGCGCGTCCAGAACATGTGGCCGCCAGTGCCGAAGAAACCTGCGAGCACGATCCACAACCAAGTGATGCCGATCGGCGTCTGCCAGTGGAACAACGCCGGCACCAGCGACATCGGTACCCACAGCATCGTTGTGTAGATCACGATGGTGTC
>JANYDF010000023.1 GCA_025359905.1 Rhodospirillales bacterium | reverse complement strand
TGGACCATCCATCATGCGCCCATCCGGCCGCGGCCCCGACGCCTTGCGCGCGGTTTCCATCGTCACCGGCTTTGCCCGCCACGCCGAAGGCTCGTGCCTGATCAAGATGGGCGGCACCGAGGTGCTGTGCGCCGCCAGCGTCGAGCCGCGCGTGCCGCCGTTTCTGCGCAATTCCGGCAAAGGCTGGGTGACGGCGGAATACGGGATGCTGCCGCGCGCCACCCATACGCGCGGCGACCGGGAAGCGGCGCGCGGCAAGCAATCCGGCCGCACCCAGGAAATCCAGCGGCTGATCGGGCGCAGCCTGCGCGCGGTGACCGATCTGGCCGCACTCGGCGAGATGAGCATCACGCTCGATTGCGACGTGCTGAACGCCGATGGCGGCACCCGCTGCGCCTCGATCACCGGCGCTTACGTGGCGCTATCGCTGGCGCTGCGCCACCTGATGCGGATGAACGTGCTGAAATCCATCCCGCTGACCGGGCAGGTTGCCGCCGTGTCGTGCGGGCTGGTTGGTGGCACGGCGGTGCTGGACCTGGATTACGAGGAAGATTCGGGAGCCGAGGCGGACGCCAATTTCGTGCTGACCGAAGGCGGCGGCATCGTCGAAATTCAGGGCACGGCAGAAAAGTCGCCGTTCTCCGAGGCGCAGTTCGCCGAATTGATGACGCTGGCCAAGCTCGGCACCACCCAGTTGTTCGCCGCCCAACGCGCGGCGCTCGAACTCTGATGGCCCGCCGCCTGACGCCTGGGGCGCGGCTGGTGATCGCCACGCATAACCCCGGCAAGCTGCGCGAGATCGCGGCGTTGCTGGCGCCGCATGGGGTCTCGGCGGTATCGGCGGGCGAGCTTGGTTTGCCCGAGCCCGAGGAAACCGAGGATAGTTTCACGGGAAACGCCCGGCTGAAGGCGCTGGCGGCGGCGGCCGGCTCGGGTCTGCCTGCGCTGGCCGACGATTCCGGCTTCTGTGTCGCGGCGCTGGGCGGCGCGCCCGGTGTGGTGTCGGCGCGCTGGGCCGGGCCGGACAAGGACTTCGCCGCTGCCATGGCGCGGGTGCACCGCGAAGCGGGCGCCGGCCCGGACAAGCGGGCGTGGTTCGTGTGCGCGCTGTGCTTGGCGTGGCCGGATGGGCACGCCGACACGTTCTATGCCCGCGCCGAGGGCAACACGGTGTGGCCGCCGCGCGGGGCCAATGGCTTTGGCTACGACCCGATGTTCGTGCCGGCCGGTGGCACGCTGAGCTACGGCGAGATGCATCCGCACGAAAAACACGCGGTCAGCCACCGGGCGCGGGCGTTTGCACAGTTCCTGTCCGCCTGTTTTCCCGAGGCTTGAGGCCATGGCGATCGATTGGGCCCACGCTGTCCCGTCGATCCTGGCGGCTTTCCTTGCCTCGCTGGTAGAGTTCATCGAGGCGCTGACCATTGTGCTCGCGGTCGGCGCGGTGCGCGGCTGGCGCGGCGCGCTTGGCGGCAGCGGGTTGGCGCTGCTGGTGCTATTGGCGCTGGTCGCGGTGCTGGGCCCGGCGCTGGTGCGTATCCCGCTCGATCTGGTGCAGCTTGGGCTTGGCACGCTGCTGCTGATGTTCGGCATGCGCTGGCTGCGCAAGGCGGTGCTGCGGGCGGCCGGGGTGATCCCGCTGCACGACGAGGCGGCGGCCTACGCCAAAACAACGGCCGCCCTGCGCGGCGGCCTGGCGCCAAGCTGGCGGCCCGAGTGGGCGCGCGGTTGGGACCGGGTGGCGGTGGCGACCTCGTTCAAGATCACCATGATCGAGGGGATCGAGGTGGTGTTCATCGTCATCGCGGTCGGTGCCGCCGGCCGGGGGCTGCTGGTGCCAGCCAGCCTGGGGGCACTTGCGGCGCTGCTGCTGGTGGTGGCGCTGGGTTTGGTGCTGCACAAGCCGGTGGCCACGGTGCCGGAAAACACGCTGAAATTCGTGGTTGGCGTGCTGCTGTGCGCGTTCGGCACCTTTTGGGTGGGCGAAGGCATCGGACTGGCGTGGCCGGGGGCGGATTGGTCGCTGCTGCTGCTAAATGGCGGTTTCCTGGCGGCGGCCCTGGTCAGCCTCAAGCAATGCCGGGTGACACGATGAGTCTGCTGCGGACCATCTGGGATGAACTGCTATCGGTATTCGTCGATGACGCGCGGTTCGCCGGCGCGATTGTGGTCTGGCTGGCGGCCTGCTGGCTGGTGTTGCCGCGCCTGCCGTTGCCAGCGCCACTCTTGCCGCTGATCCTGTTCGCCGGTCTGCTGGCTATTCTGATCGAAGGCGCGCGGCACCGGGCGCGGCGCGGCTGACGTTACGCGGCGGTGGCCTCCGCGATATCGGCCACCTGCGCGCCGGTGATGCGCGCCAGTTCGGCGGCCTCGGTGGAAAATACATGGCGCGGCGAGCCGCCCGCCGCCCAGACCGGATGCAGCGCCAGCAAGTCCTGATCGAACACCAGCAGCGGCGGCGACAGATGGCCGAGCGGGGCGACGCCACCGATGGCGAAGCCGGTGCGTTCGCGAACCCAGTCGCCATCCGCCCGCTTCAGCTTGCAGCCGAGCAGCGCTTCGACCTTGGCGGTGGACACGCGGTTGACGCCGGAGGCGATGATCAGCGCGACACGCTCGCCGTGCTCGGTCACAGCGCGGAACACGATGGACTTGGCGATCTGCGCCACGCTGCACCCAATGGCGGCGGCGGCATCGGCGGCGCTGCGGGTGCCTTCGGGGAACTCCGTCACCGTGTCGGCATGACTGGCCGCGAGCAGCGCGGCGCGCACGCGGTCGACCGAGGATTTTGGCTGCATTGCGTCAGACTATCCCTATCTCGGTGGCTACTCGGCCGCCGCCATAAACCGCTTTCTAACGAAGCTATTGCGTGCTGGCGACACGGCAGGGCGATTGCATTCGGCGGCGGCTCCGCGCCAGTCGTTTGCCTTGATAGCCATGTTCATGCTCGGAAATTTTTTGGTCAGCCTTGGGCCTCCGAGATTGAAGATCATGTCGAACAAGGCAATCTGCGCATCGGACGGAAAATCGTCGAATTCTTGCTTATAGCCTTTGGAGACGGCGTAGCGCTTTTGCAGTTCTCGATAAAAGCCACGGATATCGGTATCACGCAGGGCATCTATGCCGGCGTCCTGCATGATGAGCTGGTGGGTGTAGCGCTCTGCCTTCATTCCAGCGGGTTGCGCCATGATGCTCTGGAATTCAGCCAATATTTGGTTGGAGGCTGCCTGGGCAAGGGGCTTGCCATCTTTGACCGTCCATAGCGGCAGCGTCACAGCCGCTGCCGGAGAGGGCACTGCGTGACCGACGCCTACAGTCACAACGCCCTTGGAATCGCGGTAGAGGTGTGGGACACGCCCCTCATATTGCTCAAGTTTCTTAACGATAAGTCCGCGGACATTGCCAGCTAGCGCCATTTTTCCACCCTTTCGGGATTTCGTCGCAGTACCGGAAATTCGATATCCGCAACGAATGAAACAGCAATTGGGGCAACATGCAACCTCGGCCCTATAGGAGCGGCATGGAACCTTTCGCGCTGTATATCCACTGGCCGTTCTGTCTGTCGAAGTGTCCGTACTGCGACTTCAACAGCCATGTGCGCGAGCGGCTCGATCAGTCGCGCTTTGCTGCGGCACTGCGCCAGGAATTGGCGTGGGAGGCTGCCCGGCTGGGCCGCCGTCCGCTTGGCTCGATTTTCTTCGGCGGCGGCACGCCGAGCCTGATGGAGCCGCAGACGGTGGCCGATCTGCTCGCTGATGCGGCGAGGCTGTTCGACCCGGTCGCGGATATCGAGATCACGCTGGAGGCCAATCCGACGAGCGTGGAGGCCGGGCGGCTGGCGGCGTTCCGGCAGGCCGGGGTCAACCGGGTGTCGCTCGGCATCCAGTCGCTGCATGGCGATGCGCTGAAAATGCTGGGCCGCCAGCATTCGGCAGCGCAGGCGGTGGCGGCGCTGGAAATCGCCCGGAAATTGTTTCCGCGCGTGTCGTTCGATCTGATTTACGCCCGGCCCGGCCAAACCGAGGCGGCGTGGCGGGCGGAGTTGCGGCAGGCGCTGGCTTTGGCGTCCGACCATTTGTCGCTGTACCAACTGACCATCGAACCCGGCACCGCGTTCGAGGCGCTGCACCGGCGCGGCGAAATCGTGCTGCCGGACAGCGATGCCGGGGCGGCGCTGTACGACGCGACGGCGGAGGAGGCGGCGAACTTTGGACTGCTGCCGTACGAGGTGTCGAACTACGCCGCCCCGGGCCGCGAGAGCCGGCACAACCTGACGTATTGGCGGTATGGCGAGTACGCCGGGATCGGCCCCGGCGCGCATGGCCGGGTGCAAGTGGACGGCACGTTGCGCGCCACGCGGCGGCACCGCGCGCCGGAACCGTGGGCGGAGCGGGTGGAGCGTGACGGCCACGGCTCGACCGATGAGGAGCGTGTCGCGCCGCCGGAACGGGCGCGCGAAATGCTGCTGATGGGGTTGCGGTTGACCGAAGGCATTGATGAGGCGCGGTTTTTGGCGCGGACCGGAATCGCCATGGATGACGCGATCGATCCGCGAGTTCTCGATCAGGCGATCGATGCGGACTACATGGTGCGGCGTAACGGCCGCCTGTGCGCCACCCCGGAAGGCCGCAAGCGCCTGGATTCGTTGCTCGCCGCCCTCGTCGCGTAGGGCTGCTAGATCGCCACCCGCACGCCCAGCTCGACCACCCGGTCGGACGGAATACGGAAGAACTCGGTGGCGGGCACGGCGTTGCGCGCCATGACCAGGAACAGCCATAGCCGCCACAGCGGCATTTTCGGCGCCTGTGCGCGCACCAGGGTTTCGCGGCCGAGGAAGTAGCTGGCCTGCATCGGCTCGAAGCCGACGCCCTGTTCGCGCAGCGCAGCCAGATCGCGCGGCAGGTTGGGGCTTTCCATGAAGCCGTAGCGGATGGTGACGCGGTGAATGCCGGGGCCAAGCTCGGCGACCGTGGTGCGCTCGGCGGCGGGAACTTCCGGCACGTCGTCGTTGGTGACGGTGACGAACAGCACCTTTTCGTGCAACACCTTGTTATGCTTCAGGTTATGTAGCAGCGCGTTGGGCACGTAGTCCGGGTTGCCGGTCATGAAGATCGCCATGCCGGGCACCCGCACCGTGCGCGACTGCGGCAGCCGTGCGAGGAACGAGGTGAGCGGCAAGCTGTCCTGTTTCCAACGCGACAGCAGCAGTGCCCGGCCACGTTTCCATGAGGTCATCAGCGCAATCAACGCGGCGCCGAGCACCAGCGGCACATAGCCGCCTTCCGGCACCTTGAGGACGTTGGCGGCGAAGAACACGGCGTCAATGACGAAGAAGAAGCCGAAGGCGCCGTAGGTGGCGGCTTTTGACCAGTGAAACTGATGGCGGAACACCTGGATTGCCAGCACGCAGGTGCAGATGAAGGTGCCGGTGACCGCAATGCCATAGGCGGCGGCGAGGTCGTCGCTGGTCTTGAACGCGAACACCAGCACCAGCACACCGACCATCAACGCGCTGTTGATCTGCGGCACATAGATCTGGCCTTCCTCGGTGGCACTGGTGTGGCGCACCGTCAGGCGCGGCAGGAAGCCGAGTTGCATGCATTGCCGGGCGACGGAGTAGGCGCCGGAGATGAGTGCTTGGCTGGCGATGACGGTCGCGGCCGTGGCCAGGATGACCATCGGCAGATGCAGCCAGTCCGGGCCGAGCAAGAAAAACGGGTTGGCCAGCGCCTTGGGATCGGCCAGCACCAGCGCGCCTTGGCCAAAGTAGTTGGCGACCAGGCACGGCAGCACGAACAGCAGCCACACGTAGCGGATCGGCGGTGCGCCGAAATGGCCCATGTCGGCGTACAGGGCTTCCGCCCCGGTGACTGCCAGCACGACCGAGCCGAGGGCGACGAAGGCGAGCCATTTGTAGTGGATCATCAGGACGATGGCGTACCACGGCGAGATTGCCAGCAGCACCACGGGATTGGCGGCGATCTCGACGAGACCCAGCACGCCGATGACGCCGAACCAGACAGCCATCACCGGCCCGAACACCCGCCCCACGCTGCCGGTGCCGCGATATTGCACCGCGAACAGCAAGATGATGACGACCGCCGAGATCGGCAGCACGAATTGCTTGAGGCTGGGAGCGGCGATTTCCAGGCCTTCGACGGCGGACAGCACCGAGATGGCCGGGGTGATCACGCCGTCGCCGAAGAACAGGCAGGCGCCGCCGATGCCGACCAGCGCCAGAACGGAGCGCACCCGCGCCCCGGTCGCGCTGCGCTGCGCCAAGGCCATCAGCGCCAGGATGCCGCCCTCGCCACGGTTGTCGGCGCGCATCACCAGAAGCACATATTTGGCGGTGACGATCAGGATCAGTGCCCAGAAGATCAGCGACAGGATGCCGAGCACCTCCCGTTCCCCCACTCCGGCGCCAGTGCCGGAGAAGTGGTCCATGCTGGCCTTGAAGGCGTATAGCGGGCTGGTGCCGATATCGCCGTAGACGATGCCGAGCACGCCGAGCAGAACGCTCAGGCGTAGCGGCGACGGCTTGGCCGCGCCGTGGGCGGCGATGGTTGTCATATGGACTTGCCTGTTGGCGGGGACGCGACGGCAGCGTGACGCTCGATAGTGTTGGCGATTGTCATGGCGAGCGCCCCAGGGATGCCTGCGCGGCGCGGAGCGATACGCCGCGCAACACGCCGGTGCAAGCGGGGACGAGAATGGCGTATGCGCGCGCCGGTCAACCCATGACTCAGGCCGCCGGGCGGTGCCCGAAAATGGCGCTGCCAACCCGTACCATGGTGGCGCCGTGCGCGATGGCGATTTCGTAGTCGCTGGACATGCCCATCGACAGCGTGGCCAAGCCGTGCCGCGCCGCCAGGCCGGCCAGGGTTGCGAAGTGCGGCGCGGGGTCTGCCTCAGCGGGCGGAATGCACATCAGGCCGATCAGCGCTACGCCGAAGCGGGCTTGGCAGGCTGCGATGAAGCCATCGGCCTCGGCCAAGGCGACGCCGGATTTTTGCGGCTCGTTGCCGGTGTTGACCTGCACCAGCAAACGCGGCAGGCGGCCTTCGCGCTGGGCGGCGCTTTCGATGGCATCGGCGAGGCTGGGGCGGTCGAGGCTTTCGATGACGTCGGCGACCCGCACGGCATCGCGCGCCTTGTTGGTTTGCAGCCCGCCGATCAAGTGCAGCCGCAAGTTCGGATGGGCTTCGCGCAGTGCCGGGAATTTGGCGGCGGCTTCCTGGACGCGGTTCTCGCCGAAGACCAACTGACCCTCGGCAATGGCTTCGGCGACGGCTTCGGCGGGGTGGGTTTTCGAGACGGCCACCAAGGTGACGGCGGCCGGGTCGCGCCCGGCGCGGGCGGCGGCGGCGGCGATCCGCGAACGAACCAGGGCCAGATTGGCGGAGATGGCGGGGAGCAAATGCGGGTCGGACATGGATACTAGGCTTGTCGCATGGGCGCAGGCGGTCAAGGCCCGGCGCAGGCAGGCCGGACAATCGTATGGTCCGCCGCTGTGGCTGTTCACCGATGCGGCCCGCTTGGCCGATCCGTTGTCCGCCGCACGGGCTTTGCCGCGCGGCTTGGCTGGCGTGGTGCTGCGCGACGACGCGCTGGCCGGGCGGGCGGCGCTGGCGCGGGCCCTGGCGCGGATTTGCCGGGAGCGGCGGCTGGCGTTCAGCGTGGCGGGCGATTGGCGGCTGGCGGCTTCGGTTGGCGCTGGCGTGCATGCGCGCGGCGGCCAGCGTTTGCCTTGCATGCCGCGCTGGCTGCCCGTCGCCACGGCGTCGGCCCACGATGCAGTGCAAGTGGGGCGCGGGCGGCGTGCCGGGGCGGCGATCTTTCTGTCGCCGGCGTTTGGCACAGCGTCGCATCCCGGCGCCCCGGCGCTGGGGCCAGTGCGCTGGGCGCGGTTGGCAAGGGCGGGCAAGGTGCTGGCCCTGGGCGGAATCGACGGGCGCACGGTTCGGCGTTTGCGGGGTGCGCGGTGCTGTGGCGCCGGCGCCATCGGCGCGCTGGCCTGACGCCGATGTTGTGACATTGCCGCCACAGTGTTCCGCGAATGCCACTCCGGGTGCTGGATGACGGCTGTGTGACCGTTGCGGGCTTCAGCGATCTGGTTCAACACTCTGCCCGGGTTCGGCGGCTTCCACTGTTTGGCGATTGCGCGGTAAGGCGCGGTGCCGGGGAATGGGGCGGAACCGACATATAGCGCCGGGTGAACCGGCGAGAACAGGAGATTTTCTATGCGCAAGTATCTGCTCGCCGGCGCCGCGCTCGCGGTTGCCACTGCTGCCCTGCCGGCCGTCGCCAGCGCTGCCGAAATGCCCGCCACCGTGACCATCGGTGGCCGCATTTTCGAGTCGTTCTTCAACCAGAGCGTGACCAACCAGAACGTAGTCGGCGGCATCCAGGGCCAGTCGTACAACATGCAGAGCTACTTCCGCCTGTATCCGGCGGTTGATTACACCGCGCCGAACGGCATCCACTACGGCTTCAAGTCCGAACTGCGTTGGGCTGGCAACCACGGCGCTGGCAACATCAACCGCGCTTATCTGTTCGTGAAGTCGGACAAGATGGGCACCCTGACCGTCGGTGGCCAGGCTGGCGCGGTAAAGACCGCCTCGGTCGCCAACGACGAAGCTTCGGGCACCGGCGGGTGGGACGGTGAATACGGCTTCTTCGGCAACGGCTACCGCTGGCTGTTGGCCGATGCGTCGGGCGACGGTCAGGAAGGCGTGAAGTACGTCACCCCGTCGTTCTCGGGCCTGAGCGCGACCGTGTCGTTCATTCCGAACAGCGCGAACCAGGTCGGTGCCAATTTCGTCGCCAGCAGCGCTCCGGCTGGCAGCACTAACGCCACGAAGAACGTCATTGAAGGCGTGTTGAACTACGCTGGTGCCTTCGGCGGCACTGGCGTGAACGCTGACATCGGCCTCCTGTCGGCGACCCCGCTGGCGAGCGGCTTGCAGAACGTCAACGTGATGAACGTCGGCCTCGAAGTTTCGATGGCTGGCTTCACGGTTGGCGGCAACTACCAGACCGGTAAGTTCGCCGATGGCTACGGCGCTCTCGCCGCCGGCCTGAAGGCGACCAAGGCGTATGACGCCGGCGTTGTTTATGGCTTCGGCGCGGCCCAGGTTGGCGCGCAGTACTATGGCTATGAGATCGCGACCAGCTCCACCGCGACCGAGAAGTTCAGCGGCGAAGCGCTGGGCGCCAGCTACAAGCTGAACCCGGGCGTGACGTTCTTCTTCGACGGCCTGGTCGGTCAGAAGACCGCCACCGCCGCTTCGAAGGTGAACTTCACCGGCATCGGCGTGGGCACCTACTTCCAGTGGTAATCTGCTGACGGACGGCCGTGCAAACGGCCATCGGACAGTAGGATAGCCTTGGAGACGGATCGGGCGGTGGCATTGTCACCGCCCGTTGCCTTTTGTGGATACGACCATGCCGGTTTGACCGCCGCAGACGGCGGCGGCGCAGTTCGGTGGTGGCCCCCTGCGCCTTGGCGGATTCAGCGTGGCGCGCTAACCTTGCCGCCAGTGCCGCGGGCGCGGCGGGAGCAGTGATTTGACGACGAGAAGTTGGACGGTCCTCGGCATGGCGATGCTTGGCGTCGCCGGACTCAGCGGTTGCGGCGGTGGAGCAGACACCCCGAGGGTTCTGACGACCGGCGGCGATAAGGTTCTGCGGAACGAATACGACCAGAACACCGGCAGCGTGTTCGGTGATTCCGGCGCGAACCTGCTCAATCTCAGCGGGCGCGGCAGCACGCAGCCCACTGCCGCCGGCATGACCGTTAACGCCTATTTGTGGCGCGGTGCTTTGGAGACACTGAAATTCATGCCGCTCGCTTCGGCCGATCCGTTTGGCGGCGTGATCATCACCGACTGGTGGACACCTTCGGCTTCGCCCGGCGAGCGCTTCAAGGCGACGGCCTATATCCAGGGCCAGCAACTCACCGCCGACGGCGTGCATATTTCGCTGTTCCGCCAAGTGCAGCAAAATGGCCAGTGGGTCGATGCTGCGGTAGACCCCGGCAAACCGACGGAACTGGAGAATATCGCGCTGACCAAGGCGCGCGGCTTGCGGGCGCAGTCGGGGGCGGCGCCGTAACGCAGACGATTGGGTGCGCGGTGGTTTCACCGCGCCACAACCCGGTTGTCCGGGCGGCGGTTCTGGCGGATACAGGCTGCCGCATCTGACAGATACGGCGCTCATGACCAATTCGCCTGCTGACATCGCTGCCGATACCGCAAACACCGCTGGGCCGCCGGGCACAGCACCGGCCGACGCGCCGCGCTATGATTTCCGCGCCGCTGAGCCAAAGTGGCAGGCGGCGTGGAACGCGCGCCACTGCTTCGAAGTGGCCGATGTGCCGGAGCCCGGCACGGCGAAGTACTACGTTCTTGAAATGTTCCCGTACCCGAGTGGCAAGATCCACATGGGGCACGTGCGAAACTACACGCTTGGTGACGTGGTGGCGCGCTACAAGCGGGCGCGCGGGATGGCGGTGCTGCACCCGATGGGCTGGGACGCCTTCGGGTTGCCGGCCGAGAACGCGGCGCGCGAGCGTGGCATCCATCCGGCGAAATGGACTTGGGACAATATCGCGGCGATGCGCGCCGAATTGCAGCGCATGGGCCTGTCGATCGACTGGTCGCGCGAGTTCGCCACCTGCGATCCCAGTTATTACGGCCAGCAGCAGAAGCTGTTTCTTGACATGCTGCGCGCCGGTTTGGTCGAGCGGCGGGAAAGCTGGGTCAACTGGGACCCGGTGGACGGCACCGTGCTGGCCAACGAGCAGGTGATCGACGGGCGCGGCTGGCGCTCCGGGGCACTGGTCGAGAAGAAGCAGTTGTCGCAGTGGTTCCTGAAAATCACTCAGGCGGCACCGGATTTGCTGAGCGCGCTGGACGGTTTGAGCCGCTGGCCGGAGCGGGTACGCACCATGCAGGCCAATTGGATCGGCCGCAGCGAGGGTGCGCGCGTGCGCTTTGCGCTCACCGAACCGCAGGACGCGATGGCCGAGGTGGCCGAGGTGGTGGAGGTGTACACCACGCGGCCGGACACGCTGTTCGGCATGTCGTTCATGGCGATTGCGCCGGAACATCCGTTGGCTGCCGCTGTGGCGGCGCGCGATGCCGGCGCGGCGGCGTTCGTCGCGGTGTGCCGCAGTAAGGGCACCAGCGAGGCGGTGATCGAAACCGGCGAAAAGCTGGGCTACGACACCGGGCTGCGGGTGCGCCATCCATTCGATCCGTCGCTGAGCTTCCCGATCTGGATCGCCAATTTCGTGCTGATGGAATACGGCACCGGGGCGATTTTCGGCTGCCCCGGCCACGACCAGCGCGACCTGGATTTCGCCCGCAAATATGGCCTGCCGGTGGTGCCGGTGGTGCTGCCGCCGGGTGAGGACGCGGCGACATTCGCCATTGCCAACCGCGCGCATGATGGGGCGGGGCGAATGGTCAATTCGCGCTTCCTCGATGGGTTGGAGCCGGATGCGGCGAAATCGCAGGCGATTGCCGAACTGGTCCGCATTGGCGCCGGCGAAGGCGTGGTGAATTGGCGCCTGCGCGACTGGGGGGTTAGCCGTCAGCGCTACTGGGGCTGCCCGATTCCGGTGATCCATTGCGATGCTTGTGGCGTGGTGCCAGTGCCGGACACGGAATTGCCGCTGCGCTTGCCAGAGGACGTCACGTTCGACCGGCCGGGCAACCCGCTGGATCATCACCCGACCTGGAAGCATGTGAATTGCCCGCACTGCGGCAAGCCAGCGCACCGGGAGACCGATACGTTCGACACTTTCGTCGATTCGTCCTGGTATTTCGCCCGTTTCTGTAGCCCGCATGCGGAGCAGCCGGTGGTTCGCGCGGCGGTGGATGCGTGGCTGCCGGTCGATCAGTATATCGGCGGCATCGAGCATGCGATTTTGCACTTGCTGTACGCGCGTTTCTTCACCCGCGCTATGCAGATGACCGGGCATGTGTCGGTCGCGGAGCCGTTCGCTGGCTTGTTCACCCAGGGCATGGTGACGCACGAGAGCTATCGCGGCGCCGATGGCCGCTGGCTGTATCCCGAGGAAGTGATCCGCACGGTCGATGGCCCGGCGGTGCATGCGGCAACTGGCGAGCCGGTGACGGTCGGGCGTGTCGAGGCGATGTCGAAGTCCAAGCGCAACACCGTCGATCCGGGCGCGATCATTGCCCGCTTCGGCGCGGATACGGCGCGCTGGTTCATCCTGTCGGATAACCCGCCGGAACGGGACATGGAGTGGACTGAGTCAGGCGTGGCCGGGGCGTATAAATTCACCCAGCGGCTGTTCCGGCTGGCCGAGGGGTTGAGTGCGGCGGAAAATCTGACGGTCGTGCCGGAGCAGTTTGGCACGGGCGCTCGGGCGTTGCGCCGGGCGACGCATCGGGCGATTGCCGGCGTAACCGAGGCACTGGAGAGTTTTGCGTTCAACGTCGCGGTGGCGCGGGTTTACGAGTTCGCCAATGCGATCGGCGATGCCGAGCGCGGCGCAGGCAGCGATACGGACGGCCTGGCCTGGGCGCGGACCGAGGCGCTGCAAATGCTGGCGCAATTGATCGCGCCAATGATGCCGCATTTGGCCGAGGAGATCTTCGCCCGGCTTGCGCCGGATGCGGCGGATCTTGTGGCGCAGTTGGCGTGGCCGGAAGCCGATCCGCTGCTGACCGCCGCCGAGACGGTAACCATCGCGGTGCAGGTGATGGGCAAGCTGCGCGGCACCGTCGAAATGCCGCCGGATGCGGCGGCTGCGGTGGTGCTGGCGGCCGCCGAAGCAGAACCGAATGTGGTGCGTGCGCTGGAGGGCCGCCGGGTGGTCAAGCGCGTGCACGTGCCGAACCGCATCGTCAATTTCGTCGTCGCGGGATAGGCGATGCGGCACAGGGGCGCAGCTTGGGTGGCGGCACTGCGGCACCGGTTGCTGACGCCAGTGCTGCCGGTGGCCGTGTTGCCGCTCCTTGTTTTGCCGTTGTTGGCAGCCTGTGGATTCCAACCGGTCTATGCGCCGGCGACGCAATCACAGGTGGCGGCTGAAGCGTCCGGGCATTCGGTTGCGGGGGAACTGGCGGCAATCGACGTCGGGCTGATCGGCGAGCGATCCGGCCAATTGCTGCGCAACGCGCTGCAGGAGCGTTTTGAACGGTCCGGTATAACGGCGGCGCGGCACTATGATTTGTCGGTGTCGTACTCGGTGTCCTCCGAGGGGATCGGCATCCGCCAGGACTACTCCAGCACGCGGCAACGCTACATAGGCCGCGCGACTTACACGCTGACGGCGGACTCGCCGGTTCGGCACACGCTGACGAGCGGGATAGCGCGCGCGGTCGATGGCCTGAATGTCTTCAACCAGCAGTATTTTGCCTCCGATCAGGAGTCGGACGCGGTCATCCGCCGGATCGCTGGGGCGGTGGCGGACCAAATTGCGCAGCAATTGGCGGTGTATTTCCACAAGCGCGCTGCTGCTTCGGCGGGGTAGCGGCGATGAAGCTGGACGCTCGGCGCATCGAAGCATTCCTGCGCGATCCTGGGCCGGTCCGCGTGGCCTTGTTGCATGGCGAGGATGCCGGCCTCATCCGCGATCGTGGCGCGCGCTTGACACGCGCGGTGGCTGGGTCACTCGATGACCCGTTTCGGGTGGTCGAACTCGATCACGACACCGCAGCGCGGCTGGCCGATGAGATGGCGTCGCTGCCATTAACTGGTGGGCGGCGGGTGGTGCGGGTGCGCGATGCCGGGGACGGGCTCACGGCGGCGGTGGAACGGGCATTGGCTGGGCGGGGGCCGGGGTTCCTGGTGCTTGAAGCCGTCGGTCTGACATCGCGTTCCAAGCTGCGTGCGGTGGCGGAGAAATCGGCCGACGCAGCATCGATTGCCTGTTATCCGCCGGATGCGGCAGCCATTGCCAGTGAGATTCGCAATGTCTTGCAGGCCGCCAATGTGAGCGCCGACGCTGAAACGGTGCGCTGGTTGCAAGATCGTTTAGGCGTCGACTTGGCAGTGACGCGGCGTGAGATCGAGAAATTGGCGCTGTATGTGGGTTCCGGCGGGCAAGCCGATCTGGCAGCGGCGCAGGCGTGCGTCGGCGACCTTGCCGGTCTGTCGCTGGAAGATGCGTTGTTCGCGGCGACGGCAGGCGATGTCGCGGGCACGGATCGCTCGCTGGAATTGGCGATGAGCGAGGGGGCTGCCCCGGTTGGCGTCGTCAGGGCCGGGTTGATGCACATGCAGCGGCTGCACCGCGCCCGGCTGGTGATGGCGGGCGGCGCTTCGGTGGCTGAAGCGGCAAAGTCGGCTCGGCCGCCGGTGTTTTTCCGCCGTGAGGCGGCGTTCCAGGCGGCTTTACAGCTATGGCCGGAAGCAGCGTTGGAAGCGGCCTGCGTGCGGTTGTGGGAGGCTGACCGGGGCTGCAAACGCACCGGCGCACCTGCCGAGACGATTGCACGCAGTGTGATTCTTGGGTTGGCGCAGCGGGCTCAGTTGCAGCGAGCCCAAACGCAAAGTGGCGGGGGGCAGCGGCGCTGAGCGTTCAGTCGCGGGTCAGCAAGGTCACCAAGCCATCGAGCTGATCCAGGCTGCGATAATGCAGCCGCAGCGTACCGGCGTTGCCGTCGAAGGCGATATCGACCTTCAGGCCAAGCTTCGCTGTCAATGTCCGCTCCAGCGCTGTAGTATCCGGATCCTTCACGCGCGGTGCGGCAGCGCTCGCCGCCGGGTCGCTGCGCCGCGCAGTGAGCGCCTCGGTCTGCCGGACGTTCAGGCCGCGTGCAATCACCGCAAGTGCGGCTTTTTCCGGTTCGGGGTGGGCCAGCAAGGCGCGGGCGTGCCCGGCGGAAAGTGCGCCGTTGCGCACTTCGGTTTGTACGCGCGACGGCAGGTTGAGCAGGCGCAGCGTGTTGGCCACATGGCTGCGGGACTTGCCGACCGCTTCGCCAAGCATGTCCTGCGTCATCGCGAATTCGTCGATCAGGCGGCGATAGCCCTCGGCTTCTTCGATTGGGTTGAGGTCCTGGCGTTGCAGGTTTTCCACCAGACCAGCCGCCATCGCCTCAGCATTGCCGAGCGGACGGACCAAGGCGGGCACGTCATGCAAGCCGGCGATTTGCGCCGCCCGCCAGCGGCGCTCGCCGGCGATGATTTGATAACGTCCCGGCGCGCTGGGATGTGGGCGCGCCAACAGAGGTTGCAGAATGCCACGGGCACGGATCGAGTCGGCCAACTCGCGCAGCGAAGCCGGTTCCACCGGGTGACGCGGCTGGTACGGTCCCGGCTCCAAATGTTCGATTGGCAAATTGCGCACGCCTTCGGTTTCGCCGCGCCCGCTGGCGGCGTCGCCGAGCAAGGCAGCCAAGCCACGGCCAAGACGGGGGCCGGGTTCCTTCGGACTCATGCGGCCAATCCGGCCAATTCGCGCTCGCGCCGCAGTAGTTCGCTGGCTAGTTGCACGTATGCCTGTGCGCCGGGCGAGCGAAAATCGTACAGCAGCACCGGCTTGCCGTGGCTGGGGGCTTCAGAAATACGGACGTTGCGTGGGATCACGGTTTCATACACCTGGTCACCGAAGAAGCCCCGCGCGTCGGCGGCGACTTGCTCGGACAGATTGTTGCGGCGGTCGTACATGGTCAGCACAATCCCCTGCAGCCGCAGCGCGGGGTTAAGCGCGCGTTTGACCAGATCGATGGTGTGGAGCAATTGGCTGATGCCTTCGAGGGCAAAGAACTCACATTGCAGCGGCACCAACACGGCATCTGCCGCCGTCAGGCCGTTCAATGTCAGCAATCCCAGGCTCGGCGGGCAATCGATCAGCACGTAGCTCGGCTGGGGCGTGCTCTGGTCATGCTGTAGCGCATCGCGTAGCCGGAATTCGCGCCGGTCTTCACCGACCAATTCGATTTCGGCGCCGGCCAGATCGGGGCCGGACGGTATCAGCCAGAGGTTCGGGACAAAGGTGGGCCGTTGGACGGCGGTAACGTCGAGTTGTTCGGCGAGCAACCGGTAGGTGCCATTGCGGCGCTCGGTTCGGCTGAGACCGAGGCCGGTGGATGCGTTGCCTTGCGGATCAAGGTCGATCAGCAGCACCCGCTCGCCGCGTGCGGCCAGTGCGGTGGCCAGATTGATTGCGGTCGTGGTCTTGCCGACGCCGCCCTTCTGGTTGGCGATGGCGAGCACACGGGGGCGGACGGCGCCGCCAGCGATTTGATCAGCTATCGGATGCGACACGGCGGAGCTCGCTGATGCGGAGGAGCGTGGCACCGGGGCTGGTCTGGCTCGGGAACCGCTCAACCCGCATGTGCCACTCGTTTTCCGCTGCGGTCAATTCATCGTTGGCGGTGACCCCCTTGGGGAATAGACAGATGCCGCCCGGGGTCAGTCTTGGGTAGGCCAACGTCAGCAAGTCGGGCAGCGGCGCGAGTGCGCGCGCGGTGACGACCGCGACTCGCGCAAGCGACAGCGCTTCGACGCGCACCGGGTGCACTTCGGCTAACGCGCCCGTGGCGCGCACCGCCTCGCGCAGGAAGGCCGCCTTGCGCTGGTCTGATTCAACCAGATGCACCTTCCAGCCGGTGGTGATTGCCAGAATAAGGCCGGGAAATCCGGCGCCAGAGCCGAAGTCGGCCAGCGTGCCGGTGGCGGCCGGCAGTAGATTGCCGAGTTGGGCGGAATCGAGAATATGCCGCGTCCACAGGTCGCTGGCGTCGCCGCGCGAGATCAAATTGATCCGCGCGTTCCAGCGGGTCAGCAAAGCGGCATAGGCTTCAAGCCGCTCCCGGATGCCGGGGGCGAATATGTTCGATGGTGCCTCAGAGTGTTTCACGTGAAACGCTCGTCGATGCCACGCCGCCGCACATACGCGCTCACGGCAGCCACCGCCGCCGGCGTCATGCCCTCGATCCGCGCTGCGGCACCCAGCGATGCTGGCTGCTGCGCTGTCAACTTGGCTCGAATTTCAGCCGACAAACCGCCAATTCCGGCGTAGTCGATCTCGGCGTCCAGCAGGATCGACTCCTCGCGGCGAAAGGCCCGAATTTCGGCGTCCTGGCGCGGCAGGTAGTTAGCGTACAGCGCATCGGTTCGCAGCATCTCAAGCACCCGCGGCGCTACCTGCTTGAGCCACGGGAATTCGGAGGCAAGCCAGTCATCCGGAGCATCCGGCAGCACCAGCAACTCCATCAGCGAGCGCCGCTGGCCATCCTGACGCACAGCTATTCCGGCACGCTGGATCGCCGCAGCGGGCAAGCTGGCTGAGGCTGCTAATGCGCGTGCTTCGGCTAGGCTGGTTTGGAACGACTGAAATGCCGCATGCCGCGCGCTGCCGACGCAACCGATGCCGATGCCACGCGCCGTCAGCCGCAGATCGGCATTATCAGCCCGCAACGACAGCCGGTATTCGGCCCGCGAGGTAAACATCCGGTACGGCTCACTGACGCCATGCGTCACCAAATCGTCGGTCATCACCCCAATATAAGCGTCGGCCCGGTTCAGACGCAGCGGCGCCGATCCTGAGCAGCGGCACGCGGCGTTGAGTCCCGCCAGCAGGCCCTGTCCGGCCGCTTCTTCATATCCCGTGGTGCCGTTGATTTGCCCGGCCAGGAACAGCCCCGGCAACCGCTTCACTTCGAGGTCCGCCGACAGGGCCCGCGGATCGACATAGTCGTATTCCACCGCATAGCCTGGCCGCAAAATCCGCACATGCTCCAGGCCGGGGATTGTCGCCAGGAATGCCGCCTGCACATCCGCCGGCAAGCTGGTCGAAATTCCGTTCGGATATACTGTGTCATCCTCCAACCCCTCGGGCTCGAGAAAGATTTGATGCCGCTCCCGCTCTGGAAAGCGCACCACTTTATCCTCAATCGACGGACAGTAACGCGGTCCGCGCCCAGCAATCTGCCCGCCATAGACCGCCGACAAATGCAGATTGGCGCGAATCAAGGCGTGGGTGGCTGCACTGGTTGCGGTGACCCGGCATTCGACCTGCCGGTTGCTAATGCTGGTGGTCAGCGTGCTGAAGGGTTCCGGCACAGCATCGCCCCAATCCGCCGCCAGCCCCGGCCAATCGATGCTCCGGCGGTCCAGCCGTGCCGGCGTGCCCGTCTTTAAGCGGCCGAGCGGCAGATCGAGCGCCGCGAGAGCCAGTGCCAGACCGACCGAGGGCGCTTCCCCAACGCGCCCGGCCGGTGTGCTGCTATGCCCGACATGGATCATGCCGCGTAGAAACGTGCCGGTGGTCAGCACCGCGGCCCCGCACCGCACGACGGTACCATCGCCGCACAGCACGCCAGCCAACGCGCCAGATGCATCAAGCTCCAGGCCCTCGGCTGAACCTTCACGGATTTCAAGATTGGCCTGTTCCGCCAACAATGCCTGCACGGCAGCCCGGTACAGCGCCCTGTCGGATTGTGCGCGGGGGCCGCGGACAGCAGGGCCCTTGCTGCGGTTCAGCACCTTGAAGTGGATCCCAGCCATGTCGGCAGCCCGGCCCATCAGTCCATCGAGCGCGTCGATCTCGCGCACCAAGTGGCCCTTGCCGATGCCGCCAATGGCAGGGTTGCACGACATCTCCCCGATCGTCGCCCGCTGATGGGTCAGCAACAGGGTGCGCGCGCCCATCCGTGCTGCCGCTGCCGCTGCCTCGCAACCTGCATGGCCGCCGCCAATGACAATGACGTCAAAAATGTGAGGCATCGCTCTTGTTCCCTAGCGGCTTCACCGTGCTGCCCCGGCCGCCGCCTATTGCGCGCCGCCGTCAGAAGCGCCGCCGATGAAGTATCCCAACAGACAGGTCGCCGGACTTAGGCGCGCCGGTTATTTGCCGATACAGAATTGGCTGAACACGGCGTCCAACACCTGATCGGCCCCAACCTGCCCGGTCATTCGGCCTATCTCATACAGGGCGGCGCGCAAATCTTCACCGCGCAATTCCGGCAGTGGCGCCATTCCAGCTTGATCCAATCGATGTAGGGCGGCCGTCAGGGCTGTCCGATGCCGTGCCCGCGTCAACGGCGGCGGGCCAGCGCGATTGGTCAATTGCCGGGCTTGTTCCTGCAGCAAGTCGCGCAGCGCCGCCATGCCAGCCCCGGTGAGTGCACTGACCGCGATTCCGCCAGCTGGGGTGGCGTCCCCCAGGTCGGCCTTGTTCGCCACAAGCACGGTCAAGCCGGTGCCGCTTGCCGCCGCCATGCCGGGGCTTGGCGTGGCGCTATCCCGCACCTCGATCACCAAGTCCGCCGTCGCCGCTCGGGCCCGAGCCCGCCGCACCCCCTCAGCTTCCACCGGGTCGGCCGTTTCGCGCAATCCCGCGGTATCCAGCAATGTCACCGGCACGCCAGCCAAAACCACCCGCACTTCCAATACGTCGCGCGTTGTGCCCGGCTGCGGCGACACGATGGCGGCATCCCGCTCCGCCAGTGCGTTGAGCAGCGAGGATTTGCCGGCATTCGGCGGCCCGGTGATGGCGAACACCAACCCGTCGCGAAGCTTCTCGCCACGCCGGCCGTCGTTGAGGTGTGCCGCGATCTCGATCCGCAGCGCCGCCAGCTCATCGGCACTCGCGGCGGCAACCTCGGGCGGCAGATCCTCGTCCGGGAAATCGATCAGCGCTTCCTGCCACGCCAGCAGTTTGGTGAGCCGCGCCGCCCAGCCGCGATATTGCGTGCCGAGGCCGCCCTCCAGCTGGCGCAGCGCCTGCGCAAGTTGCGCCGACGTTTCGGCATCCACCAAATCGCCGACCGCTTCGGCGGCGATCAGGTCCATCTTGCCATTCAGAAACGCGCGGCGGGTGAATTCGCCCGGCTCCGCCGGCCGGGCGCCGAATGCAGCCAGCGCGTTCGCCACGGCTTCAAGAGCAGCGCGGCCGCCGTGCAAATGTAGCTCCGCGCTGTCTTCGCCGGTGTAGCTGGCTGGGCCGGGAAACCACAGCGCCAGCCCCCGGTCCAACAAAACGCCGTTGGAATCGCGCAAGCGGCGCAGCGATGCGATGCGGGGCTTTGGCCGCCGGCCTGCCAAGCGGTCGAGAATAGCGCCAGCGTGCGGCCCGCTCAGCCGCAACACGGTCACTGCCGCTCGCCCGGCCCCCGAGGCGGGTGCGAAAATTGTATCATCCGCGCCGCGCATCAATCAGCCGCGCGCGCCGCCGCTGCCGGCAGCAACAATTCATCCACACGGCTGCCGCCGGCAACGTGGCGTTGCAGCACGGTGTCGACATCAGAAATTGATTCGATGTGATACCAGACGCCCTCGGGATAGATCACCAAGCACGGGCCCTGCTCGCAGCGGTCCAGGCACCCTGCCATGTTCACCCGGATCCCAGGAATGCCAAGTTCCTTGACGCGCGCCTTCATGTAGTCGCGCAGCCGCTCCGATCCCTTGGCGGCGCAAGAGCCGCGCGCATGTCCGTCCGGCCTGCGATTGCAACACACGAACAGATGGGTCTCGAAATACAGCGGCGGATCGTCGGCTTGGCGCGGCATGGCGTCGGCTCCCGTTGACACCGCGCGGCTGCTGACCGTCCGGTATCGCAATATTCCATGAAATCTGACGTTTCGTCCGCTTAGGTCTGCAGCCGAAGACACCATTTATCGAGGATGCCGGATGGTCAGACAATGCGGCAACCGTGCCGCCCGGCTTGACAGCCGCGCGTTCCGGGTCTGCCATCCGCGTTGGTGCGTTCCGCACAACTCACAAAGGCGCTACGTGCCCCAGATCTCGCTTCACACGCCGGTTGGCGATCTCTCCGTGTCCGAAGACGATGGCCATATCGTGGCCCTCGATTGGGGCTGGGGAAGCGTTCAATCGCAAACTCCGCTGCTGCTGCACGCCCGGGATTTGTTGCAGGCATATTTTGACGGTGAGGCCGTCGCCTTCGATCTCCCGCTTGCCCCGGCCGGATCGCCGTACCGCCAACGAGTCTGGGCGGCGCTGCGCCGTATCCCAGCAGGCGCCACCCGCACGTACGCGCAGATCGCCGCCGAGGCTGGCGGCAGCCCGCGCTCGGTGGGCGGTGCGAATGGCGTTAACCCGATCCCGATCATCATTCCGTGCCATCGGGTGCTGGCGAGCGCCGGTCTTGGCGGCTATTCCGGCGGCGACGGGCTTGCCACGAAACGCATCTTGCTCGATCTCGAAGTCCGCGCCATGGACCTCCTGCGCCACTCGTCTTCTTCCTCTTCCTCTTCTTCTTCCTCTTCTGGCATCGCGCCGTAACCCGATGGAATTCCCATGACAAAGGCCATCCGCATTCACGCCCATGGCGGCCCCGAGGTCATGCACTGGGAAGATGTGCCGACCCCTGAGCCCGGTCCCGGCGAGGCGCTGGTGCGGCATGCCGCGGTTGGATTGAACTACATCGACGTTTATTTCCGTACGGGGCTGTACAAATCGCCGCTGCCCGCCACGATCGGCATGGAAGCCGCCGGCACCGTCATCGCGGTTGGCCCGGGCGTGACCGCCGTAACCCCGGGCGACCGGGTCGCCTACGCCTCGGCTCCAATTGGCGCGTATTCCACCGAACGCACGATTGCCGCCGACCGGCTGGTGCGGCTGCCGGACGGTATCAGCTTCGCCACCGGGGCCGCGATGATGCTGCAAGGCATGACCGCGCAGTACCTGTTGCGCCGTACCTACCGGGTGAAAGCCGGGGAGACTATTCTGGTCCACGCGGCGGCCGGCGGCGTTGGCCTCATTCTGTGCCAGTGGGCCAAGCACCTCGGCGTTAACGTGATCGGCGTCGTGTCCACCCCCGACAAGGCCGAACTCGCCCGCGCCAACGGCGCCACGCATGTGCTGGTCGGCTACAGCGATCTGCCGGCGGAGATAAAGCGGCTGACCGGCGGGGCCATGGTGCCGGTTGTCTACGACAGCGTTGGCAAGGATACCTTCATGGCCAGCATCGACTGCTTGGCCCCGCTCGGCATGATGGTGAGCTATGGTAACTCCTCCGGTCCGGTCGGCCCGATCGACATCGGACTGCTGGCCGCCAAAGGCAGCCTGTTCCTGACCCGCCCCAGCTTGGCCACTTACACTGCCATGCGCGCCGATCTGGCAGCGACCACCGCCGACTTGTTCCAGGTCGTGCTCAACGGCGCAGTGTCCATTCGCGTCAACCAGACGTTCCCGCTATCTGCGGCCGCCGACGCGCACCGGGCGCTCGAAGCGCGGCGCACCACCGGCAGCACGGTTCTGCTGCCGTAACGCCGCTGATCCGCCGCACAGTCATGGCGCGGCGGCAGCACCTCCGGCCAACGTGCCGCGCATGAGACATCCGGGACTCGCGGTATGAGCAGCACTCTGGCGCCCCCTGGCGGACCCGCGCCCCCTGGCGGACCCGCGCCCCCTGGCGGACCCGCGCCCCCTGGCGGACCCGCGCCCCCTGGCGGGCCCGCGCCCCCTGGGGTAGCGCCGGAAGCGCCCGACTCCGTTGCCCGCAAGGCTCGGCTGATCGCGCTGATCGTGGCGTGCGCGCTGTTCATGCAAAACCTGGACGGCACCGTCATCGCCACGGCGTTGCCTGCGATGGCGCAAGCGTTTGGCGCCGACCCTATCCACATGAACGTGGCGCTCACCGCCTATCTGCTCAGCCTCGCCGTCTTCATCCCGGCCAGCGGCTGGACCGCCGACCGCTTTGGCGCGCGCACGGTGTTCCGTGCCGCTATCGCCATTTTCACCATCGGCTCAGTCCTGTGCGGCCGCGCCGACTCTCTGCCGTTCCTGGTGCTCGCCCGCATCCTGCAAGGCGCTGGCGGCGCCATGATGGTTCCGGTCGGCCGCCTCGTCATGCTGCGCACCACGCCGAAAAGCGAACTGGTCGGCGCGATGGCGTGGCTGTCGGCGCCGGCCTTGATCGGTCCGGTGATCGGGCCGCCGCTCGGCGGACTGCTGGTTACTTATGCGTCGTGGCGCTGGATATTCGACATCAACGTGCCGATCGGTCTGCTCGGCGTGGTGCTGGTCACGCTGTATGTGCCGGATATCAAGCAGCCCAGCCACGCCAAGCTGGACGGCATCGGGCTTGTCCTGAGCGGTGCCGCGCTATCCGGCATCATGTTCGGGCTGGAAACCGTGGGCCGTGGCCTCATTGCGCCCACACTTAGCTGGGGGGTGCTCGCGGGTGGCGTGGTAGCGTTGCTGTTGTACGCACTGCACGCACGCCGCCACCCGGCGCCACTGCTTGACCTGTCGCTGCTGCGGATTCCGACCTTCCTGGTCTCGGTGGTTGGCGGCTCGCTATTTCGCGTCGGCGTCGGCGCCATGCCGTTTCTGTTGCCGCTCATGTTGCAACTCGGTTTCGGCGATTCGGCGGCGCAGAGCGGCGTGATCACGCTGGCCAGTTCGGCTGGTGCAATCGTGATGAAGCCTGGCACCACCTTCGCATTGCGCCGCTTCGGCTTTCGCGACACGCTGCTGGTCAACGGTATTTTGTCGGCGGTTTTCATGGGCCTATGCGCGGCGTTTCGCCCGGCTTGGCCAGCGGCTTTGGTTTACGGCATCCTATTGCTCGGCGGCTTCTTCCGATCGTTGCAGTTCACCGCTTACAACACCGTGGCCTACGGCGACATTCCGCTGCATCGCATGAGCGGCGCCACCAGTCTCTATGCCACGCTGCAACAACTCTCATTGACCATCGGGGTCACGGCCGGCGCCGCCTCGCTTGAGATCGCCATGGCGTTGAGCGGGCACCAACGGCCACTTGTGCCGGATTTTGCCGCCGCTTTCCTGGTGATTGCGCTGGTCGCGTTAGCCTGCGCCCCGGCCTCGTTGCTCATGCCATCGCACGCCGGCTCCGAGCTGAGCGGGCACCGCGCGAAGCGCGCCGCCGAGTGAGACGCAACGAACCGTACGCGGCCGGGCGATTCCGCGGCGAAGCTGCTCGAATCGGCTGCTCCGCCCGGTTAGGCTGGCAAGCATGATCACTTTTTCGCAAGCTCCCGCCACGCTTCCCGAAGGCCAGCGCGTCTATGCCATTGGCGACGTGCACGGCTGCAACGGCCGGCTGGCCGCACTGCACGGGCAAATCGCCGCCGATCTCGCAGAACGTCCAATTTCCGGCGCAACTTTGATCCATGTCGGGGACTACATCGACAGAGGTGAAGATAGTGCCGGGGTGCTCGACCGGTTGCTGGCTCCGCCGCCTGCGCCCGGCTTGCGCATGATCCATCTGAAGGGCAACCATGAGGCGATGATGCTCACCGCTCTCGATACCGCTGGCGTTGGAGAGGTGATGCACTGGCTGTCCAATGGCGGCTCGGACACGCTGGCCAGTTGGGGCGTGCCACGGCTTACGCCGCCCTCCGCTTGGCCGCGCTACATCCCGGCGGCTCACATCGACCTTCTTCGCAACCTGCCACTGCTGCATCAGCAAGGCGGGTACGTGTTCGTCCATGCCGGCCTGCGCCCAGGTGTCGAACTGGGGCGCCAGTCAGCCGAGGACATGCTGTGGATCCGCGAGCCGTTCCTGTCCTTCAAAGGTGAACTCCCCGCCGTGGCGGTCCACGGCCACACCCCGGCACGCGATGTCACCAAGCGGGCGTACCGGATCGGCATCGATACCGGGGCCGTGATGGGCGGGACGCTCAGTTGCGTGGTGCTGGAAGACGATCAGATCGGTGTTCTGCGTGCTTGAGCCGGTCAAAGTCGCCATATCTTCTTGTCATAGCTGATCTGCTTCATTAGGGCGTAGCCATGCAGGCGAATGACAGCACCGCGACGGCAGCCCCCGGCTCTATCTCGGGCGCCATGGCCGACTCCCCCCCGACGGCGAACCAGCAGCAAAATTCCGCTTTGATCGAAGCGGTGCGCCGCTTGTCGCGCGCCAGTGTGCTGGTGGTCGGCGATGCGATGCTCGATCGCTACATCTACGGTGAGGTCGAACGGGTCAGCCCCGAGGCCCCGGTGCCGGTCTTGGCGGTCCGACGCGAACTGGCGATGCCAGGCGGCGCTGGCAACGTCGTGCGCAATTTGGGTGCGCTGGATGCGGCGGTCGCATTTGTCTCGGTGGTCGGCGACGATCAGGCGGGCTCGGATCTCACCGGCCTGATCGGCGGGCAGCCCGGCGTGGAGCCGTGGCTGCTGGTGCAGGGCGGACGCACGACCACCGTGAAGACCCGGTTGATCGCCCAAGCGCAGCAATTGCTGCGCGTTGACCGCGAGGACGTCTCGCCGATCCATGCCAAACTCGGCGACCGGCTGCTGCGGATTGCCCGCGATGCCATGCTGGCCACCTCGCTGACGATCCTGTCGGACTATCGCAAGGGGATGATGGCCGGCGACGTCGCTGTGCGGCTGGTCGCCGCCGCCAAACAGACCGGCCGTCCCGTGGTGGTCGATGTGCACGGCGACGACTTCGCCCCTTATGCCGGCGTCGACGTGATGGTCACGTCGCGGCGCGATTTGGCGCTGGCCACTGGCCTGCCCGCCGACGATGAGGCTGGGATCGCCGCGGCCGCCACCGCGTTGCGCGACCGCTTCAGCTTCGGCGCCGTGCTGGTCTACCGGGCCGAGGAAGGCATGTCGCTGGTGCATGCCGGTGGCGTGCAGCACTTCCGCCAGCAGGCCGTTGAGGCCTTCGACGTGTCCGGCGCTGGCGATTGTGGTGTCGCCACGCTCGGCGCGGCGCTTGCCATCGGTGTGCCGCTGCCCCTGGCGGCCCAACTTGCCAACATCGCCGCCGGCATCGCCATGGGCCGCATGGGCACCGCCGTGGTGCGCGAACAGGATCTAATTGCCGCCCTGGCGCCGGAAACCCACGCGCTGCGCAAGCTGGTCAACCGCGACGAGGCGGCAGGCCAAATGGAACGCTGGCGGCGGCGCGGCTGGCGCACCGGCTTCACGTACGGCGTGTTCGACGCGCTGCGCTCCGGTCATATCCACATGCTGCAACAGGCCCGCGCCAGTTGCGACCGGCTCGTGGTCGCTATCGCGGGCGACGCGGTGGCCGCCAGCCGGCGGAATGGCCGCCCGGCGCAACCCGAGTTGCAGCGCGCGGCCCGCATCGCGGCGCTGGCCGGGGTCGATCTGGTGGTGATCACCGAAGACGACAGCCCCACTCCGCTGCTGCGGCTGTTGCGCCCCGACGTGCTGATCACCGGCGGCGACGCGGCATCGCATGATGGGCTGGAGACAGATTTGCTGCGGCAATGGGGCGGCAGGCTGGTGCGCGCCGAACGGTTGCCCGAGCCTGCATAGACCCAGGATCGAGGTCCAACGCGCCCCCCTCTATTCGACGCGCAAGGCCGTCCGCACGTCAGCCACGCCTGCCGGATCCTCCAAGGCCGCCAGCCGCAATGCGGCCAATTGCGCAAAACGCAGCAGCAACGCCCGCCGCCGTGCGCCGCTCAGCGGATGTTCAGGCGCCGCGCGAACGATCTCCGCCGCGCCTTGCCATGCCACGATCAGTCCGGTCTCCAGCGGCAGCACGTCCTGCGGAAAATCGGTATCAACCGCGAAATACAGCGCGTCGGCGTAGTCGCGGTACTCCGGCCATTTGCTGTCGGTCTGAAAGTCGCGCAGCCCGGACTTCACCTCGATGCAGGCAAACCCGCCATCCGGGCGCAGGGCCAGGATATCGGCCCGGCGCCCGTTCGGCAGCGGCACTTCATGCACCGGCGCCCAACCCAGCCGCCCGCACAGCCGTGCTGCCGCCCGGCGCACCGCGAGGCTGCGTTCCGGAAAGCTTGGAGAGTCCGACAGCGCCGAACCCTACGCGATGCCGTCGATGGCCTGGGCGAGCCGCACATCGCGGGCGCTCAATCCGCCCGCGTCGTGCGTGCTCAGCACAATTTCCACGCGGTTCCACACATTGGACCACTCCGGATGATGGTCCTGCTGCTCGGCCAGCAACGCGACCCGCGTCATGAAGCCCCAGGCTTGGGAGAAGTTTTCGAACTTGAACGTCCGCACGATCGCGTCGCGGCCGGCCGCCATCTCCCAGGCCGGAATGCTGTGGCCAAGCTGGGCGCGCTCGGCCTCGGTCAGTTTGGCAATCATCATGTCCCTCGCTGCGGCCGCTTGACCGTTGGGCCGCCAGCGTGCGCTGCTCGGCCGATGACGTCACATGAAATCGCCGGGCGGCGCTTCACAACCCCGCCGTCCATCGACGAACTCGCAGCCTTGGCCGAGCGCGCCCTCGCCGCCATTCCGGCCAAACTGCGCCAGCATGTCGACGGTGTCGGCATCGCCGTCGAGGAGATCGCCGACGACGCCACGCTCGACGAAATGGGCATCGAATCGCCGTATGATCTCAGCGGCCTGTATCGCGGCGTGCCGCTGCACCGCCGCAGCCTGGGCGACATCGCCCGGATGCCCGATCTGATCTACCTGTACCGGCTGCCGATCCTGCTGGAATGGATCGAGGAAGGCGAGGACCTGTATGCCCTGGTGCGCAACGTGCTGGTGCACGAGATCGCCCACCATTTCGGCTTCAGCGATGAGGATATCGAGCGGCTGGAGCACGAGCCGGACTAGCTGTGCCGCAAGCGAGTGCCGCGGCCACCGCCGCGCGCAACGCAGGCAGCACCTCGGCGGCAAACCACGGGTTGCGCGCCTCCCACCCCACCGTTCGCCACGATGGATGCGGCAGCGGGATACGTTGCGGCAAATAGTCGCGAAATCGCTGCACCCGCCCGGTCATCGCGCCCTGTCCCAGCGCAAACGCCTGTGCATACGACCCGACCAGCAAGGTCAGCCGCACGCTGGGCAACAGCGGCATCAGCCGGGGGTGCCAAAGCGGCGCACACACCGGGCGCGGCGGCGCATCGCCGCCTTTGGGCAGGCGGCCCGGATAGCACAGCCCGGTGGGCAGGATGGCGATGCGGCTCTCGTCGTAGAATTCGTCGCGCGCCATTCCCAGCCACAAGCGCAGCCGGTCGCCCGACGGGTCGTTCCACGGAATGCCGGTGGCATGCACCTTGGTGCCCGGCGCCTGCCCGACAATCAGCAACCGCGCCGTCGCCGACAGCCGCAGCACCGGGCGCGGGCCGAGCGGCAGATCGGCGCACAGCGTGCAGGCCCGGGCGGCAGCAACCGCCGCCGCTAGAGCTTCCAAGCCGCCAGCAGCCGGGCGACGAACGCCGGCACCACGCCGGTCGCTTTGCCGTGAATGGCTTCGTCGAATTGCGATGCAACTTCGGACGGCTCCAGGTTCAACTCCACGGTTCGCGCCCGCCCGCACACTTCGGCGGCAAAGCCTGCGGCGGGATACACGTTGCCAGAGGTGCCGATGGCGACGAACAAGCCGCAGCGGCGCAGCGCTCCGCCAATCCGCTCCATATGGTAAGGCATCTCGCCGAACCACACGATGTCCGGCCGCATCCGCCCCGGCAGCAGGCAGGATGGGCACGCCGTCGCGGTATCCAGGGCCGCGTCCCAACTGTGGGAGGCATCACACCGGGCGCACCGGACGCGTTTCAGTTCGCCGTGCATGTGCAGCAGCCGCTTGCTGCCCGCGCGTTCGTGCAGATCGTCGACGTTCTGCGTCACCAGCAGAAATGCTCCCGGCCAGCGGCGTTCCAGCGCGGCCAGCGCCAGATGCGCCGCGTTCGGCGCAATCGCCGCGCTCGTGAGCTGGGCCCGGCGCGCATTGTAGAAGTCGTGCACCCTCGCCGGATCGCGCGCAAAGGCTTCCGGCGTCGCCACGTCTTCGATGCGCACCTGGGCCCAAGCGCCATCGGCATCGCGAAACGTCGACAGGCCGGATTCGCGGCTGATCCCCGCACCGGTCAGCACGAAAATGGCGGGGGGTTCGGACATGGGCCGCATGTGGTCCGCTGCCGCAGCAACTTCCAGGGTTCGGAACGCGGCGGCTGATGCCCTGATCGCGCTTGCCCGGTCACGTGCCGCCGGTGATATGACACCGCCGGGGCGCACTTCATCATTTTTGGAGCTTCCTTATGATCCGTCTGCTCGCTGCCGCCGTGCTGATGCTGCTGCCGTTGGTTGGCTGTTCCGGAGACGTCCAAGCGCAGACCGACGCGCAGACACTGGTCGACCGCGCCACACTGACCGTGCAGGACATGTTCGCCCCGGCCAATGCCAACCAGGCGCGGTCCGTGCTGCAAAAGGCCAAGGGCGCTTTGATTTGCCCGCAGATCTTCAAGGCGGGGTTCTTCTTCGGCGGCCAGGGCGGCGGCTGCGTGCTGGTTGGCCGTGGCGCCAATGGCTGGACGGCGCCTGCCTTCTACGACCTCGGCAGCGCCAGCTTCGGCCTGCAATTTGGCGTACAGGACAGCGAAGTGGTGTTCATCGTGCTGACCGAACGCGGTTTGAACGCCTTGCTGGAAAGCCAGTTCAAGATTGGCGCGGATGCCTCGGTGGCAGTCGCCACCGTGGGCGCTGGCGTTTCCGGCTCCACCACGGCCGCGCTGCGCGCCGACATCGTCTCGTTTGCCAAGAACAGCGGCCTGTTCGCCGGGGTATCGTTCGAAGGCAGCCTGATCAGCTCGCGTGGCGCTTGGAATGCGCAGTACTATGGCCGCCCGATGGCTGCCCAGCAGATCATTCTGCAAAACGAAGCGCATAATCCCGGTGCCGCACCGTTGACCGAAACGCTGGCCCGCTACGCTGGCGGGTAGCCCTGCCTTTGGCTGCGGGCTAGGCTCGCGGCCATGCTGGCCAATCCCCCGTTCTGGAAGCGCAAGACGCTTGATGAGATGTCCCGCGCCGAGTGGGAATCGCTGTGCGACGGCTGCGGCCGTTGCTGCCTGCACAAGCTGCGTCACGAGGACGACAACACCCTTTCATTTACCAACGTCGCCTGCCGCCTGCTCGATCACCAAACCTGCCAGTGCAGCAAATACGCCAACCGGCGCCGCTATGTGCCGGACTGCGTGCAACTGACGCCCGAGGCGCTCCACGAGATCGACTGGCTGCCGCCGTCGTGCGGGTACCGCCGGGTGGCGGAGGGCCGCGATTTGGCGTGGTGGCACCCGCTCGTGTCGGGCGATCCCGAGACGGTGCACACGGCCGGCGTCTCGGTGCGCGGCCGTGCCATCAGCGAAAAGGTTGCGGGCGCCTTGGAAGAGCACATCGTCGATTGGCCCGGCCGCAATGCCAGAGGCCGCCGCCCCGCCCCCCTGTCGCCCGCTCCCCTGTCGCCCGCCCCCCTGTCGCCCGCCCCCCATTGCCCACCTCGCATGTGCCGGCCGGCACGAAGGATCGTTGAACCATGATGACCGATGCACTGTTCGGTGGCGTCAACGCCGCCGTCTTGACGCCAATGCATGCCGACCTGTCGGTCGATCTTGACCGCATGGCCCGGCATTGTCATTGGCTGCTCGGCAACGGCTGCAATGGGTTGGGCATTTTGGGCACCACCGGCGAGGCCAATAGCCTCGGCGTCGATGAGCGGATCGATGTTATGGAGGGGTTGATCGAGCGCGGTGTGCCCGCCAGCGTGCTGCTGCCCGGCACCGGCACCACCGCGATCACCGACACGGTGAAGCTAACCCGCCGCGCGGCCGAACTCGGGTGCCGGGGCGCGCTGTTGCTGCCGCCGTTCTTCTACAAGAACCCGTCCGAGGACGGGCTATTCGCCTATTTCGGCGAGGTCGCCAGCCGGGTTGGCGGGGATATCAAGCTGTATCTGTATCACTTTCCGGCGCAATCGGCGGTGCCGGTGACCATCGGTTTGCTCACCCGCCTGCTGCGCGCCTTCCCCGGCGTGTTCAAGGGCGTCAAGGACAGCAGCGGCGACTTCGCCAACACCGTCGCCTACGTGGAAAACTTCGCCGCCCAGGGCTTCGAGGTATATTGCGGCGACGACGGCGCGCTGCATCGGCTGCTGAACGCCGGTGGCGCGGGCTGTATCACGGCCGCCAGCAATGTCGGCAGCGCGGTCAGTTCGGTGGTTTACGCCAACTGGAACAACGAAACCGGTGAGGCGGCCCAGGTGACGCTGGCGGCGATCCGCAAGGCTGTCACCTCGGCCCCGCTGATCCCCGGCCTGAAATCCTTGATCGCGCGCCACACCGGCGATGCCACCTGGACCCGCATCCGCCCGCCGCATATGCGCTTGGCCCAACCCGCCGAGGCAGCTTTGTTCGCAGCGTTCGACGCTTGCGGGGTGAAGCTCAAACCGGTGGCCTGAGCGGTTTCACCGCGCGCCAACGCAACCGCGTCAGGCTGGCCAGCAGATACGCCGCCCCGCTCAGCGCGGTGATCCAGAAGCTGGCTGGCCAGTCGGTGTAAAACGCCAGGACCAGCCCGCCCCAGGCTTCCGCCAATGCCAGCCCGGCGGCCAGCAGCAAGCCGCGCCCAATGCGCGCGGTGAGTTGCTGGGCGGTGGCAGCGGGCCCCACCATCAGCGCGAACACCAGCAGCACGCCGACAATCTGCACGCAGGCGGCGGTGGCCAAGGCCACGATGGCCAGGAACGCCACGCCGAGCCGCCGCAGGTTCACCCCCTTGGCTTCGGCCAGTTCAGGCTGCACCGAGGCGAACAGCAGCGGCCGGCCGATCAACGCCAGCGCCGCCAAACTCAGCAGGGCGAGCGCCAGCAGCGTCCACACCGTTTGCGCTGTCACGCCCAGCACATTGCCGAATAGCAGCGCCGTGGCTTGGCTGGCGTAGGCGGTGAAGAAATGCAGGAACAGCATTCCCAGGCCGAGCGACAGCGACAGCACGATGCCAATGGCCACGTCGCGATGCGCCAGCCGCTCGCCGAGCAGCCCCATGGCCACCCCGCCCGCCAGCGTCATCAGCAGCAGCCCCCAGAGCGGCGCGACGCCAAACAGCACCGCGCCGGTCGCGCCGCTGAAGCCGACATGCGACAGCGCGTGCCCGGCGAAGGTCTGGCCGCGCAGCACCAGGAAATAGCCCGTCAATCCGGCCAGCACCGACACGATCGCGGCGGCGGCAAACGCGTTGGCCATGAAGCCGTAGTGCAGCATGTCCACGCCGCTATCCCCGCTCAACCATGCTCGTGCGCGCAACCGACGGTGTGCGCCCCGGCCATGACGAAAATCCGCCCATCCACCCGCGCCACGTCGATCGCCGCGCCATACAGCCGCGACAGCACTGGACCCGTCACCACCTCATCCACGGTGCCCAGCGCGGCTTGGCCGCCGCCGAGATACAGCACCCGGTCGAGCGCCCCGAGCACCGGGTTCAAGTCATGCGCGCTGAACAACACGGCAAGCTTCAACCGCTGTTGCAGTTCGCGCACCAGCGCCACCACGCCGTGCTGGTGGCGTGGGTCCAGGCTGGCCAGCGGTTCGTCGAGCAACAGCAATTGCGGGCGGCCGAGCAGCGCCTGCGCCAGCAACAGCCGCTGCCGCTCGCCGCCGGAAAGTTCACCCAGCGGCCGCGCGGCCAATGCGGAGGCGTCCACGATATCGAGCGCCCAAGCCACTTCGCGCCGGTCGGCTGCCGAAATGCCCGGTAGTCCGAAGCGATAGCCCGAAGCAGCGCCGGCCACCACGTCCCACCCGCGCAGCCGCAGCCCGGCCGGCGCACTGCGCACCTGCGGCATGTAGCCGATCGCCGGATTGCCGCGCTCCGCCGGGCGGCCGAACACGGCGATGCTGCCGCGTTGCGGCCGCAGCAATCCCAAAATCGCCCGCATCAGCGTCGTCTTACCGGCGCCGTTCGGCCCCAGCACGCCGACGAATTCGCAATCGTGGATGGCGAAACCGGCGTCCTGCAAGATCGTCCGGCCGCCTTGCGTCAGTGTGACGCCCGAGAGAGTGACTGGCATCAGGAGCCCTGGCGGGACAGCGCCTGCCCGGTGGCGTTCAGCGTGTCGAGCAGCCATTGCTGCACCGGCACTCCGGCGGGCGCGGTTTCGTTGATGCCAAGCACAGGAATTCCGGCTTGCATTGCCATCTGCATCAGCCGCTTCGCTGACTGGTCGCTGGCTTGGCTATTGTAGAACAACAGCTTGACCCGGTGCTGCACGATATCGCGCTCGAACGCCATGATATCGGACGCGGCGGGTTCGGTGTTGTTCATCACCGCAAGCTGAAACCGCTCATTGCGCATTTCCAGCCCGAGCGCTGCTGCCATGTAGCCGAATACGGGCTCAGTCGCGGTGACCGCTGTGCCGGCGAATGCTTGCCGCAATGCCGCGATCTTTTCCCCGACCGGCACCAATGCAGCCCGGAACGCTTGCAAACGGCGCGTGTAGCCGGCAGCGTTGGCCGGGTCGGCGGCAGACAAGCTTCCCGCTAACGCCTCGGCCACGGCAGGCAGAGTTGCTGGATCGTACCAGACATGCGGATTGTCGCCCGGCTTGCGCCCGATCAGCGCGGCCGCGATGATGGTGATGCGGCCAGCATGGGCGCTGGCATCGAGCAATTTGCCGATCCAAGGGTCGTAATCGGCGCCGTTGGCGATAACGATCCGCGCGTTGGCCAGCGCCCGCGCCACCGAGGCGCTCGCCTCGAACATATGCGGGTCGTCGTCGGGATTGCTCAGAATGCTGGTGACCATTGCAGCCGGGCCGGCGATTTGCCGCGCGACGTCGCCGTAGAAATTTTCCGCCGCAACGATGCTCAGCGGCGGCGTAATCGTCTGCGCCGCGACCGGCGCAGCCCATCCGATCAGCATCGCGAGGCATAGCGCCAAGATCCACATCGCCGTCTCCACGCCAGTTTCCACACCGGAGGACCAGCAAGCCGATATGTTATAACATACCAAATTCGCGGTCCAGCAACGCAAGCCGCACAAAAAAGCAGCACGCGCGGCGAAATTCGGCACGCAGCAATTGCCGCGCTGCGGCGAAACCGCCAAGCTGCCCGCCATGGAACGGGCCAATTCCGAATTGCTAACCTTGCCGAGCGGCCCCGCTCTCATTGAGTGGCGCCGCAGCGCCCGGGCGCGCCGGGTTAGCTTGCGCATTGACCCGCGTGGCGGCTCGGTGGTGGTCACTTTGCCACCGCGCGCCGGGCGCACCGCCGGAGTGGCGCTGTTGATGAGCCATGCCGCTTGGGTCGCCGAACGCCTTGCCGCCCTGCCAGGCGCGATTGCCTTCGCCGACGGTGCGGTGCTCCCGCTGCACGGCGCCGACCACAAGGTCCGCCACCGCCCCGGTGTGCGCGGGACCGCGTGGGTCGAGGGCAACGAGATCGTCGTGGCCGGAGACCCTGGCTTTCTGCCGCGCCGCTTGGCCGACTTCCTACGCCACGAAGCCCGCCGCAGCTTGACCGCACTGGTCGCCCGCAAGGCGCAACAAGCCGGCGTGGCCCCGCGCCGCATTACGGTGAAAGACACCCGCAGCCGCTGGGGCTCGTGCGCCGCCAATCGCAATCTGGCGTTTAGCTGGCGCCTCGTGATGGCGCCGCCATTCGTGCAGGACTACGTCACCGCGCATGAGGTGGCGCATCTGGTGCACATGAACCACAGCCCGCGCTTTTGGGCCCTGGTGGGGCAACTGACCCCGCACACCGACGCCGCAATGACGTGGCTTCGGCTGCACGGGCCGCGGTTGCTGCGGATCGGCTGACCTTTGGCCGGATAATCCGCCCGAAACTGTGACCTGCTTCACCTTGCCGGCACAACCGGCCCGCTATTCAGGCGCTGCTTGCATGGGCAAGCGTCTGAAGGAACCGGGCCATGACCCCAATACCTGCGCCGGCCGGCAGCACCAGCCGCATTCCGCATCTCGGCCGCCTTGTCGTTGCAAGCCAATTGGTGGAGCCGTCCCAGCGGCTGCTGCGCATCGAAACTGCGATTGGCTGGGCCTGCGCCGTGGTCGCGGCGGCGGTCTACGCGCTGTATTGATCCGCTTTGGCTTTCACACCCCGCCCCACACCTCGCGCGCCACTTCAACGCACAGCCGCAGCTTGGCCCATTGCTCGGCCTCGGTCAGCAGATTGCCTTCCTCGGTGCTGGCGAAGCCGCATTGCGGGCTGAGTGCCAGTTGCTCCAGCGGTAAGTACTTGGCCGCCGCGTCGATCCGCCGCTTGAGCTCGTCCTTGCTCTCCAGCGCGCCGGTCTTGCTGGTCACCAGCCCCAGCACCACCACCTTGTTGCCGCGCGGCACAAAGCGCAGCGGCTCGAACCCGCCAGCGCGGTCGCTGTCGTATTCCATGAAATACGCGTCGGCCTCGATCCGGTTGAACAGCACCTCGGCCACCGGCTCGTAGCCGCCCTGGGCGATCCAGGTGGAGCGGAAATTGCCCCGGCACAGATGGATGCTGACCACCATGTCATCCGGCCGTCCGCGAATCGCCGTGTTGATCAGCTCGGCATACACATCGATCAGCCCGTCGACATGCTCGCCGCGCGCCTTCAACCCCTCGATCTGCTCCGGGTCGCACAAATAGGCGATATTGACCTCGTCGAGTTGCAGATAGCGGCAACCGGCTGCGGCAAACGCGCCGACCGCGCCACGATAGGCCCGCCCCAGATCGGCAAAGAACGGCGCCATCTCCGGATAGGTCTGCGCGTCGATGGCCCGCCGCCCGCCGCGAAAATGCAGCACGCTCGGCGAGGGGATGGTCTGCTTGACCGCCAGTCCTTGCGCGTGGGCGGCGGTGAAGCGATAGTCATCGACGAACACCGGCTGGTTCCAGCCGATCTTGCCGGTGACCTTGAGCGCGTGTTGCAATGTCGCGCCATGGAACTGCACCTTCTGTTCCGGCACGTACATTTCCACCCCGTCCAGCGCGGCGAGGAAATCGAAATGCCAATAGCTGCGGCGATACTCGCCGTCCGTCGCAGCGCGCAGCCCCAGTGACTTTTGCTCAGCGATGGCGTTCGCGATGCAGCGATCTTCGACCGCCCGCAGCGCCGCCGCGCTCAGCCCGCCCGCCGCCCGCGCCGCGCGGGCTTGGCGCAATTCCACCGGCCGCAGCAGGCTGCCGACGTGATCGGCGCGGAACGGCGGGCGCACGCGCCCCAGCGATGGCGTAACGGTCTCGGACATGACGCAGCCTCCCGGCGGAAGCGGCGATGTTAGCCGGATTCCGGTTCAGCGGGAATCGGCCGGAATATCACGCTATCGAACTGCTTTCGGCGTGCACCGCAATGCAGGTTGACCGGAATGTCATCCAGGTAACACTTGCAGCCCATGCCCATCGTGCATTTGTTTGTGAACATACGTCGTTCAGGCGTGGAGGTATTTCAAATGCGCGTCATTGCAACTGGCTTGGCGCTAACCGGGTTGCTCGGACTGGGCGCCTGCGCCGTGCAGCCCCCGCAAGGGCCGAGTTTTGCTGCGATGCCAGCCAGCGGCAAGTCGTTCGAGCAATTCCAGGCCGAGGATTCGCGCTGCCGTCAGACGGCTTGGCAATCCATCGGCGGCGGCCAAGCGGCGGCGGAAGCGGGCGAGCGCAATTCGGCTGGAGCAGCGGTCGCGGCGACGGCGCTCGGTGCCGCGGCCGGTGCGCTGCTCGGTTCCGCTTCAGGGCAAATGGGCGCGGGTGCTGCGATTGGCGCCGGGGCCGGATTGCTGGTCGGCGGTTCTTCGGCGGCGAACAGTTCTGCCATGTCGCAAGGTAGCCTGCAGCGCAGTTACGACATCACGTACGCGCAGTGCATGGCGGCGGCGGGCAACTCGGTGCCGCCGGTGCAGCAGGCGCCGGTTGGCTATGTCCCGTATTCGTACGCCTATCCGGAACCGGTTTACGCCTATCCGCCCACCATTGGCTTCGGCTTCGGCTGGGGCGGCTACCACCGCCGCTACTGGTAAGCGCTAAGCGCCCGCCACTTTGCCCCGGCGGCGGGCGGCCGGTTTGGCGACGGGCGAAGCTGCGGTCATTGGGATGTCTGCGGGCGTGCCGAACTGCACGCTGTGCGCGGCGATATCTTCCAGCCGCGCCAGGATGCGCAGGCCAACTGCGCGATGGCCTTGGCTCAGCAACGCCTCGGTTTGCGCCCGCCGCCGCATCGCAGCGCCGCGCGACGGGTCGCGCAGCACCGGCGCCAGCAGACTGGCCGCGTGCTGCACATCCGGCTCGGCCCAGCTTTGGCCCTGCCAATGCGGGTAGCTATCCGCTTCCACCGGCGTCAGCTTGTGGCGCACCACCAGCGAGTTTGCCTCGGTCATGAAGTCGACATTGCCGGACCAGCCGGTGCCGAGCGCCAGCTTGCCCAGCGCCATCGCCTCGCCCAGTCCGCGCCCGAAGCCTTCCGAACGGTGCAGCGACACAAAGCAGTCGCACGCATTGATCAAGCTGCGCACGCCCACGCTGTCCAGCGGCGTGTCGAGCACTTTGATGCCCGGCACATTGCGGAACTCCTGCGCCGCATCCTCGGCGCCGCGCTCGATGTTCTTGACCTTCAGCACCAGTTGAAGATCGCGGAACGGCTCGGCCTCGCGCAGCATGTCGAACACGTCGAGCACCGCCTGCGGGTTCTTGCGCGAGGCGTACGACGATACGTCGAAGAAATGCAGCAGCACGAACGATGATTCGCGGATGCCGAACGCCCGGCGCGGCAGCAGCGGCCCCGGATCGGTCTCAATCGACTGGCCGATGACATGGCTGGCCACGCCAGAGGCTGCCAGGCTGTCCTGCACGAAGCGGGAAATCGCCCACACCTCATCGAATTTGGCTAATTTTTCCACCCACGGCTTCGGGTAGGCCGGCAGTTCCCAGGCTGGCACGATAATATTGTAGCCGTCGGCAAACACGTTGCCGCGCGCCTCGAACGCCGCGATCACGTTGTCGACTTCGTCGCCGTTGACGTGAAATACCCGAATGCCGGGCGGCACTTTGGCCACCTCGCGCGCATCGATCAGCGCGAAATGCGCGTTATCGGTGCGCTGCGCGTAACGGAAAATGTCGAACACCCCTGGCGCGACATGCACCGCCGCACAGGCCGAAACATGGCTGCGCAGCTGCTCGCCCATGCCGATGGGGGCGAACGGATGGCCGATGATGGTGACCGGCACGTCGTCGAGCAGCGCCATCAGGCCCACCGTTTCGCGGTCATGGCGTCGCGCAGCGCCTCCAGCCAGCGATGGCCGTAGCCGGTATCCGGCTCCAGATGCGCGCCCTCCGCCCACTCGTTCCAGGCGTTGATGAACAGCATCCGCTCGCCGCCCATCAGGAAACGGCGGGCCTCATCGAGCTTTTCCTCGACATAGACGCGGAATGCTTCCGGCGAGGCGCCGTCGAAGCTGGTGCCCTTCATCGGCTGGCGCGGCGTGTTGTCCCAACTCGGGAACACCGCCGGGTAGCGCACATATGGCACCGTGTCGCGCCTGCAGAAGGCGCGCACCGTCTGCGGATAGTCGTAGCGGTAGCCGTGCCAGCCTTCCTTGACGATGTCCGCCGTCGTCTCGGCGGCAATCGCGCGGCCATGCGGCGGAAATTCCACGCAGGCATCGAAGCCCAGATCGGCCGGGCGCACGCCTTCGTCCACCGCTTCCATGCTCTCGACGTATACCAAATGCACGCCAGCGAAGCCTGCCGCCGCGAAGGCCGCGCGGCAGGCGGCGGCGAACGCCGGGGCGTCCGGCAGCAGCAGCGGGCGGTACACCAGGAACATCGGCTTGCCGTCAACGCGCAGATAGCGCGGGTCGGCGGCGTGTTGCGCGGCATCGGCGATGATGCTGCTCAGCGTGGCGTCGTCGTAGCTTTGCTCCAGCAACACCGAGCGGGTGCCGCCGTCCCAATGCTTGGTCCAATTCTCGTTGGCCCAGCACAGGCAGTAATTGAACGGAATCTGCGGGTTGGCCCGCACCACATCGAGCGGCGCGCTCAACACCCGGCGGCTGCCGAAGTTGTAGTAGTAAACGCAGAAGCCCTCGATGCCGTAGCGCTGCGCCAACTCCGCCTGCTTGGTCAGCGCGTCGGTGGTGCGCAGATCGTAGAAGCCCAGATCGGTGGGCAGATGCGGCTGATAGTGGCCGTCATAGCTCGGCCGGGTCTTCACCACGTTGGTCACTCGGTGAAGCCGCTGCCCCACCACAGATCGTTTTCCGGCGTGGTGTGGAATTGCGGCAGATAGAACGCAATCGGCCGCACCGTGTTCAATTGCCCGAGCAAATCGGCCCAACGCCCGGCCAGTTTGGCCTGATTGCGGGTGATCACGCGCAGCTTGCGCGCCATGGATTGCCGGTTGGTCGAAACGCTCAAGTAGTGCAGCACATGCGCCGCGTGCACGTAGCGCACCCGATGCCCAGCGGCGATCAGCCGCAAGCACAGGTCGGCGTCCTCGCAATAGGCAGGCGCATAGGATGGGTCGAACAATTGCGGCCCGACGCAGGACCGGCGCACCAGCAAGGCCGCGCCCGAGCAATAGGTGACGTCCCGGTCGCGGCAATAGCCGCCTTCGTTCGGGTCAGCAAACAGGCCGACCATTTCGCTTTCGCCGTTGACGTGAATGTGACAGCCGGCTTCCTGCAAGCGGCCTTCGGGGTACAGCAGCTTCGGCCCAGCGGCGGCGATGCTGGCGTCGGCGTCCAGCGCCGCCACCAGCCGGTCGATAGCGCCGGGGAGCGGTTGGGCGTCGTTGTTCAGCAACAACACGTATTCGCCCCGGCACTGCGCGAATGCAGCGTTGCAGTTGTTCAGAAACCCGAGATTTTGCGGCTGGCGCACATAGATCAAGTTGGCGACGTTCGCCAGGCGCGCGACGTCCGGATCGGTCGAACAATCGTCGGCCAGCACCACTTCGAACGCCACGGCAGGCGGCGCTTCGGAGATGGCCATCAAACAGGCCACTGTGTGGTCGAGTTCGTTGTACGCCGGGATCAAGATCGACAGCCGTGGCGCAGCAGCCTTCGGCAGTTCGATGCACAGCAGGTCATCGGCCGGCGCGTTCGCGACCGCAACCGCTGGGCGGCTGACCCGCACCGCATCCTTGCGGACCTGCTGCGCTTTTTCCAGCAGCAGCCGCACGGCTGCATCGGCGTCGAACAGGCTGGCGGCGTCGGTGGCGAGCGGCTCGCCAAGCGGCACGTTGCTGCCGGGCATGGCCACGCTAACCGGAACTTTGCGGCGCTGCTCGCTGGGTAGCTGGCGGCCTTCGGCCCGTCCGTTGCCGAGGTAATGCCGCAGCGGCGGAAAACCGGAATCAGCCACATCGGTGTAGCGGCGGCGATACAACTGGCCGTCGAAGGCCGGTCCCGCAGCCCGCGCTTCGGGGTCGCCGACCACCACAAAGTGCCGCAGCGCCGCATAGGGCGCCCTCGGCGCATCGTCATACTGCGCCGCATACCACGCCGGATCGAGCCAAGCGTTCGGCTTGACGCCCGCTTCCAGACCCTCGGTCAAGAAATGCCGCAGCATCGCGCTTTCCGGCGCCTGGCCGCCGAGTTGCTCGGCGTACCACGTCAGATCGAAATACGGGCTGCTGGCCATCAAGTCGTAGTCCAGCAGATCGAGCAGTGCCGACATCGACGGCGGGTTGCCCAGAATTTGTGAATCCTGGCCGGCGATGTACGGCAGGTCGATCAGCGGATGCGGCGAGCGCATCGCCTTCAGACCCTGGTCGATGAAATGCACCAGCGGATCGTCGCCGGATTGCAGCACGTCCGGGTTGGTGGCGAGGTAGTACTCGCGGTCGAAATACACCGACAGCACCGGCCGCCGCACCAGTGGCAACTGCATATACCGGCCGACGCTGCCGATATCGCCGCGCCCGCTGCCCAAGGCGACGCGAAACAACTCGTCATCGACCAGCGGCGAGCAAAGCGCGCGATAGGCGCGCATGATGACGTCGCGGTTCGGCGGTTTTGACATGATCGGTGGTTAGCCCGAACCGGCAGAGGGTGAAAGGGCTAAGCGGCGGTTCAGCCCTCGCCGCCGGTGTTGACCCGCAGGATTCCCATCCATACGTCGATCTCCGGCTTGCTCTCGGCGTTCGGGATGCGGCCTTCGGACGCGCCGGACCGTTGATAGTGTTCAGCGCCGGAGGTCACGTCGCCGCGCGCAGCGGCCTGGGCCACGTCCTTGTACAAATTGCTGTAATAGGTTTCGTCCACCGGCGGCGGCGCGCCGATGCGCCCCTCGAAATACCCGGTCTCAACGAAATGACGATGCAAATCCGGAATTTTACCGGAAGCGACCGCTTCGGCGATATCCGGGTAGGTCGTTTCATAAAATTCTGCCGAGAACGGCAGATGAACCACGATATTTTGCAGAAGAGTCCGCAACAGCCGGGCATCGACGGCAATTTTAGAACGGCTGTTCAGCCGGTCCCGATTGATACGCATGGCCTGAAGCAGCAGGTCGACATGAGGGATATACGTGGAGGCTTGCAATGGACTCTCCTGGCCGGCCCGGATGCGCGTGGCAGCAGCAGCGGTTTAGCGAAGCCAGCAGCGGGCCGCAACCGTTACGGTGAACCGTTCTTCACGGCTTACAGCCCGATCGCCTGCCGTTCGGCCTCGGTCATCCGGTAGGTGTCACGGCCCCAACTGACATTTTCGCGCAGCACAATGGCGGGTGTTCCGGCCGCCGCCACGCGCGGCGGCACCGATTGGTTGACCAGGGCACGCGCCCCGATCACCGATCCGGTGCCAATTCGCTTACAATTCAGCAACAGCGCATCCTGCCCCAGCCAGACATGGCGTTCCACCACGGTGGTGACCGGTTTGCGGCCAATCGGTGTGTTGGTTTGCAGATCGTACAGCGCGTGCATGTTGTAGTTGCGGACCCACACGCCGTTGGAGATCAGCGCGTCGTCGCCGATGGCCACACCCTGATCGCTGCCTTCCATCTCGATGCTGCATTCCACTGCCGTCGCACCCTGGCCCCAGAACAGAAATTGCCGATCAGAGCGCATGAACACATCGGTCAACGCGACATAGCCGCCGGGGCCGATGTCGTTGAACAGCGCGGCGCAATCGCTCCCAAGAATGCGAATGGTCCCGATCAGCGAGCCTTGCCAGTTGCGGTTGTCGATGAACAACAAATTCCCGGCGCCGTTGGTGCTGACCCGCAGATGGCCAATCGGCTTGGCGGGGTCAGTCACCACCACCATCAGGTCGGGGCCAGTAACCAGTTGTATCCCCAGCGCGTGCGATTCCGGGTCACGGCCGGTGAACAGCGAAAAATTCCGGTCGCCGTAGGTTGCCAGCCCATGCGAGGTTACGTTCGGCGTCGTTGCGGCGACGATCAGCGCTTCGACGGTCAGCGGCAGCCCGGGAATCATGTGAATGTCATACTCCTGCGCCAAGTCCCGCCCGGCGTTGTCGCCGGACTGTCACGGCATGTCGCCAGTTGTCAAACGTCTTTGTGAAGCGACCGGTTGCCCGGGACGGCACATGCTGCCAAGGTGCGGCGACACGCCAGTCTATATTGAGAGGCTTGGATGCGGCTTTTAGTGACTGGCGGATGTGGGTTTATCGGCTCCGCGGTAATCCGCCACGTGATTCGATCAACCGATCATAGCGTGGTGAACGTTGACAAAATGACCTACGCCGCCAGCGAGGATGCGCTGGAGGAGGGTCTGCGGCATAACCGGCATGTGCTGATCCGCGCCGACGTGGCCGATGCGGCAGCCATGGCGCAGGTGTTCGCCACGCACCAGCCCGATGCGGTGATGCACTTGGCGGCCGAAAGCCATGTCGATCGATCGATCGACGGGCCGGGCCCGTTCATTCAGACCAACGTGGTTGGCACCTTCATTCTGCTGGATGCGGCGCGCAATTACTGGAACGGCCTGCCGGGCGAGCGCAAAGCGGCGTTTCGCTTCCATCATGTCTCGACCGACGAAGTGTTCGGCGCGCTCGATCATGGTGACCCGCCGTTTACCGAAACCACGGCCTATGATCCGCGCAGCCCGTATTCCGCCAGCAAGGCTGCGTCCGACCATCTGGTGCGGGCCTGGCAACACACCTACGGGCTGCCCACCATCGTGAGCAACACCACCAACAATTACGGGCCGTGGCAGTTTCCCGAGAAACTGATCCCGCTGGTCACGCTGAACGCGCTGGAGGGCAAGACCCTGCCGGTGTACGGCGACGGTTCCAACCAACGCGACTGGCTCTATGTGGAAGACCACGCCGAGGCGCTGGTGCGGGTGGTCGAACAAGGCCAGCCCGGCGCTACCTACGCCATCGGCGCCCGGCAGCCACGCACCAATTTGCAGGTGGTCAAGGCCATCTGCGCGGCACTGGATGCCCGCGTGCCCGATCCCGCCGGGCCGCGCGAGCGGCTGATCCGCTTTGTTACCGACCGGCCAGGCCACGACTTCCGCTACGAGATCGATCCGACCCGCAGCGAAGCGGCGCTGGCGTGGCGCGCGCCGCATGATTTCGAGCGCGGGCTCGGCCGCACCATCGACTGGTATCTGGCCAACCGGCCGTGGTGGGAGGGTGTGCGCGCCGGGCGTTATTCTGGCCAGCGGCTCGGTCAAGGCGGTCCCGCCCCTGCAAGCCAACAGGACAAGCAAGCGTGAAAAAAGGCATTATCCTGGCCGGCGGCTCTGGCACGCGGTTGCACCCGATGACGATTGCGTCGTCGAAGCAACAGTTGCCGGTGTACGACAAGCCGATGATCTACTACCCGCTGACGGTGCTGATGCTGGCGGGCATTCAAGACATTTTGGTCATTTCCACGCCGGCCGATCTGCCGCAGTTCCGCCGCTTGCTCGGCACCGGCGAAAAATTGGGCGTCACGTTTACCTATGCCGAACAGCCGAGCCCGGATGGGCTGGCGCAGGCCTTCCTGATCGGCCGGGACTGGCTGGCGGGCGAGCCTTGCGCGCTGGTGCTGGGCGATAATCTGATTTTCGCCGACCATCTGTCCGTGCTGCTTCGCGCTGCCGCCGCGCGTGAATTCGGTGCGACGGTGTTCGCCTACCAAGTGCGCGATCCGGAACGCTACGGCGTCGTCACCATGGATGCGGATGGCCGGGCGCGCGAAATCGTCGAGAAACCTGCGGCGCCGCAATCCAACTGGGCGGTGATCGGGCTGTATTTCTACGATCACCGGGTTGGCGAATTGGCCGCCAAGGTCAAGCCGTCGGCGCGTGGCGAGTTGGAGATTACCGATCTCAACCGCATGTATATGGAAGAAGGCTCGCTGCACGTCGAACGGCTCGGCCGCGGCTGCGCGTGGCTCGACGCCGGCACGCCGGACAGTTTGCTGCAAGCGGCCACCTTTGTGCAGACCATCCAATCCCGCCAAGGCATGCTCGTGGGCTGCCCGGAGGAAGTCGCGTTCCGCATGGGCTGGATCGACGCCGCGATGTTGCGTGGTCATGCCCGCGCCCTGGGCAAAACCGAACTCGGCCGCGTGCTGGCCGATCTGGCCGACGGGCTGCATACCTAACCGGAGCCTGCGCGATGAAAGTCGAACGCCTTGCCATCCCCGACGTGATTTTGGTCACGCCGCCGAAATTCGGCGATTCGCGCGGATTTTTCTCGGAAACCTACAATCTGCGCCGTTTCGATGCCGCCGGCGTCACTGGCCCGTTCGTGCAGGACAACCAAAGCCTGTCCGCCGCGAAAGGCACCGTGCGCGGCCTGCACTGCCAGATTGCGCCGAATGTGCAGGGCAAGCTGGTGCGCTGCGTGAAGGGCGCGATCTGGGATGTGGCAGTCGATATCCGTAAGGGCTCGCCGACCTACGGTCAGCACGTCGCGGCGGTGCTGAGCGCCGGTAACTGGAGCCAATTATGGGTGCCGGGCGGCTTCCTGCACGGGTTCTGCACGCTCGAACCCGATACCGAGGTGGTTTACAAAGTCACCGCCGACTATGATCGCGCCGCCGAACGCGGCGTCATCTGGAACGATCCGGATCTGGCGCTGCCTTGGCCAGTGGCGGAGGGTGAGGCGGTGCTGTCCGATAAGGATCTGAAGCTGCCGCTTTTGGCCGAATGCGACGCTTGGTATCACGTATAACATGACGCAAACCGGCCCCATCTTGGTCATCGGCGGCACTGGGCAAGTCGCCCAGGCGCTGGAACGTTTGGCCGCCGGCCGCGAATTGCGCCGCGCCGGCCGCCCGGAATGCGATTTCGATCAGCCGGACGGCGTGCTGCCGCTGCTGCAAGGGGTGGCGCCGTCGTTGGTGATCAACGCCGCCGCCTACACCGCCGTGGATAAGGCGGAATCTGACTCAGATGCCGCATGGCGCGCCAACCGTGACGGCCCGGCGCTGCTGGCGCAGTATTGCGCGGCGGCGGGCGTGCCGCTGATCCACATTTCGACCGACTATGTGTTCGATGGCGCCAAGGGCGCGCCGTATGTGGAAACCGACGCGACCAGCCCAACCGGCGTGTATGGCGCGAGCAAGCTGGCGGGTGAGCAGGCGGTGCTGGCCTCCGGCGCGCGGGCGATCATCTTGCGTACGTCGTGGGTGTATGCCGCGACCGGCAAGAATTTCGTGCTGACCATGATCAATGCCGCGCGCAAGACCAACGCCCTGCGCGTGGTGGCCGATCAGCGCGGCTGCCCGACCGCTGCGGACGATTTGGCCGCAGGAATTCTCGCCATCGCGGATATTTTAGCGCGTAAAGGCTGGAATGATAGCTTCGGTGGCGTGTATCACGCTGCTGGGGCCGGTGAGACGACGTGGCATGGTCTGGCCACCGCGGTCTTCGACGCCGCGGCGCCGCACGGTTTGTCCCGCCCCACCGTAACTCCAATCGCAACCGCCGACTGGCCGACGCCCGCGCGCCGCCCGGCCGACTCCCGGCTCGACTGCACCAAATTGGCGCAGTGCTTCGGGGTACGGTTGCCGCAATGGCAGGAGAGCGTGGCACGCACGGTGGACGCCATATTCGTGTGACCGCAACGAGCCCTCGGGAAGGCGCGCTCGGGGGGCGCGTGGCGATTCTGTTGTCCACCTATAATGGCAGTCAGTATCTCGCTCCCCAACTCGACAGCTTCCTGGCGCAGAACCACGATGCCTGGACCCTCTTCTGGCGAGATGATGGGTCGACCGATAGCACGCCGATGCAGTTACAAAATTTTACGCAACGTGCGGGCGGCGCGCATTGCGTGCATGTGACCGAGCGTCCGGCGCGGCTTGGCATCGCCGATAGCTTTCTTACGCTGTTGCGCGCGGCGCTGCCCACAGTCGGCGCGGGCGACGCAGTAGCGTTCGCCGACCAAGACGACGTCTGGCTGCCGGAGAAACTGACGCGCGGTATGCAGGCGCTGGTGGCGGTAAAGCCGGACGTGCCGGCGCTTTACTGCGCCCGCCAAGTGCTGGTCGATTCCAAGCTCCGCCACATCGGCCTATCGCCGCCATTTGTCCGCGCGCCCGGTTTCCCGGCGGCGTTGACGCAGAATATCGCCACCGGCTGCACAATTCTGCTCAACCATGCCGCCGCCCGCTTGGTCGGCGCCAGCCGTCCGCCGCCCGGCACGCTGCATGATTGGTGGAGTTATCTGCTGATCGCTGCCGCCGGTGGCGTGGTGATCACCGACGACGAGCCGGTGCTGCTGTATCGCCAGCATCCCGGCAACGCGGTTGGCGCGCAACGCTCCCGCCTGCGCCGCGCGCTGGCTGCGGCGCGGCGCGGCCCCGGCCCGTTCATGACCGATTTTCGCCGCCATCTGAACGGTCTCGCCGCCCATGAAGCGATGCTGACTCAGGCGGCGCGGCAGGACATCGCCACACTACGCCGCGCCGTGGCGGGCGGCATGCACGAGCGGATCGCGGCGCTGCGGCTGCCCGGCCTGCGCCGCAATCACTGGAGCGAGGGGATGCTATTTCGTTTATGGTTCATTATCGGCTGACGCCATCCCAACCGCATGCGAGCAAGGCGGCGCGCATATGTGGCGGCGGTGGTGCCGTGGCTGCCAGCGGCGGCGTCAGCGGCAGCGCGATGGCGCGGGCCAGCAAGTGCAGCATCGGGCCCGGCGCGCCGTAGACTGGATCGCCCAGCACCGGGCAGCCGAGTTCCGCGCAATGGGCCCGCACCTGGTGCGTCCGCCCGGTGCGTGGCAGCACTTCAAGCCACGCTATTCCGTCCGCGCTGCCAAGCACGCGCCAATCGCTGACGGCCGCTTGCCCTGCCGAATCATGCACCATGCGCCAGCCGCCGGCCGCTGTGCTGTGCTTCAGCAGCGGCGCGTCGACGACGCCGCTGTTGGCGGCTGGGCGCCCAAGCACCACGGCCCAATAGGTTTTTCGCGCCAAGCCGCTGGTAAACGCCGCCTGCGCTTCCAATAGCGCGGCCTTGCGCAATGCCACGACAAGGCAGCCTGCGGTATCGGCGTCGAGCCGGTGCGCGAGCCATGGCCCGTCCTTGCGGCGCGAGAGTTGCGCGAAGCCGTCCTCCATGCTCGGCCCGCCGCGCGGGCCGGGGTGCACCGGCAGCCCGGCGGGCTTGTTCAGCACCGCGAAGCGGCTGTCCTGGAAAAGGATGTCGATGTCCATGCCGCGGCAGGTTGACAGCCGGGCAGGGCTAGCGGAAGCCGCCTGCATGAAACCCGACACCATCTGCGGCATCCAGGCCGTTGGCGCTCTGTTCGCCCGCCGCCCCGACGATGCCATGCGGCTGTTTTACGTCGAAGCCTTGCGCCAGACGGCGGGGCCGTGGTGCGCCACGCTGGCGGCCGCGCGCAAGCCGTACCGCATGGTGCCGCCCGACCAGATGGAAAAGGTGGCCGGCACGCCGCATCACGGCGGCGTCGCCGTGGTCGCCAAGCCGCGCACCGTGGCGCCGTTCGATACCGCCAAGCCGCCCGCCACCAAATTGCTGCTGGTGCTGGACGGTATTGGCAACCCGCATAACCTCGGCGCTATTGCCCGCTGTGCGGCGTTTTTTGGGGCTGGCGCGCTGCTGATCGGCGAGAGCGAGGGGGCGGCAATGCCGTCCGATGCCGCATACCGCACGGCGGAGGGCGGGCTGGAGCATCTGGACTTGTTCCGCAGCGCCACGCTGCCCGCCGTGCTCGCCGGGCTGCATCCGCGATTCCTCACCCTGGCCACCTCGCTCAGCCCGAACGCCGCGACGCTGGCAGACGTGCCGCGCAGCCAGCCCATTGCACTGGTGCTGGGCAACGAGGAGCATGGCATCTCGCCCGCCGTGCTGTCGGCCTGCCGCCGCAGGGTCCGCATTGCTGGCAGCGGCGCGGTGCAAAGCCTGAACGTGGCGCAGGCAACCGCTGTGCTGCTGCACGCGTTGTGCGGTTGAACCGGCGCGTGGCAGGCTGAGCGCTATGCGCATCCATATCCAGAACCCAGCCAACGACCCGGATTTTGCCATCACGCCTGAACAGGCCGCCGCCGCCTTTGCGGACGAACCGCCGCACACAGTCACCTACGGCGTCACGCTGGCCGACTTCGCCGCCGTGGCGGATGGCGTGGAACTGCTGATCGGCAGCACCGGCACGTTGCGCAGCCTGCTGCCGCTGGAAGCCGCCAAGTTGCGGCTGGTGTTCGTCAATGCGGCCGGGGTCGATGGGCTGGCGCCGTTCGACTGGCTGCCGGATGGCGTGACGCTGCTGAACAATCGCGGCACCCACGCGCCGAAAGCGGGCGAATACATCGCCATGGCGGCGCTGATGCTGGCTGCCAAACTGCCCGCCTTAGCCGCCGCCCAGCGCGCCGGGCAGTGGCGGCCGCTGTTCACTGCGCCATTGTCGGGGCGGCGGGTGACCATCATCGGCACCGGCGATTTGGGCAGCGCCGGGGCGCGGGCGTTGCGGGCGTTGGGGGTGGCGGTCACCGGGGTGCGCAGCAACGCCGCGCCGCATCCGGATTTTGCCGCCGTGGCAGGCGTTGGCACCCTCGATGACGTGCTGTCCGCCAGCGATATCGTTGTGCTGGCCTGCCCGTTGACCCCGGCGACCAGCGGCTTGCTCAACCGGCGGCGTTTGGCGCTGCTGCCGCTGGGGGCGGGGGTGGTCAATCTGGGTCGCGGGCGGCTGCTGGACCCTGACGCGCTGTGCGACCTGCTCGACAGCGGCCACCTGTCCGGCGCGGTGCTGGACGTGTTCGACCCCGAACCGCTGCCGCCGGGCCACCGGATGTGGAGCACGGCAAACCTGATCGTCACACCGCATGTGTCGTGCGACGATCCGGCGACCTACAACCGCCGCAGTCTGGCCATTTTGCACGCCAATCTTGTGGCGTGGCGGGACGGGCAGGCGCTGCCGAACCGGGTGGATACCGCGCGCGGCTACTGACGCCCCGGCCTGTGAGCCGGTAAGGTTGCTATCGGCGAGTGGCAGGGAAGGCGTTTGTGGCGGAGACCCCGATCGACGCGGCCGAGTTGCGGCTGCTGTCCAACATTATCGCGCTGGTGCTCGATGAGCAGGCCGGTCAGTCGGCGGCGGCGCTGGAGGCGCTGCGGCGGCGCGCCGCTGGCAATCGGGTGACCGGCGGGGCGCTGAAAAACCTGTTCGAGCGGCTGACGGCCGATCTGGACGCTGTGCGGGGCGGACAGGGCAATGCCGCCCGCTTGCTGCACGAGGTGGAGGCGGCTCGGGTGCAACTGTCCCGCCTATCGGCGGAAAACGCCGCCTTGCACAGGCGGCTAAGCGTGGCCGAGATACTGGTGCGCCAGCATGAAGCGCGCGAGCAGGCGATCCGACGGAGTGGACCGCTGCTGCGGCATTTCAACCCGCCGCCACGCTCGCGTTACGCCGCCGGCTTGCTGGCTGGGGGCCTATTGATGTTGCTGGCAGTGGGATTGGGCCGCGACCAAGCCTGGATGCTACCGGCGGTGGTCACTTTAAAGCCGGTTCCCAACCTGCTGGCGCACCGCGGGGCGGTGGTGATCAAGATCCAGCCGTAACCGGATCAGTTGTACCCGCCAGCTTGGGCGGCGAGGCCGGTCTGGTTGAGCACGACGATCTCCGCCGGGTGCGGAATGCCGATCAACTTATCGGCCTTCAGGCTGGTCAGCGTGCGGCTGACCGTTTCGATGGTCAGCCCCAGATAGTCGGCGATGTCGCTGCGCGTCATCGGCAAATGCACATGCGGCGTGGTGCTGATGCAGGCTGCGGTTTCCAGTTTGCGCGATAGCAGGAAACTAGCGACGCGCTCGCGCGCCGTCTTGCGGCCGAGCAGCAGCATTTGCTCCTGTGCGGCGACCAATTCATTCGAAGCGACTTCTAGCAATCGCTTCTCAAGCGCCGGGAAATCATCGAGCATCTGGCGCAGCTTGATGCGCGAGAAGCGGCAATACTGCACCGGCTCGATTGCTTCGGCACTGAACGCGTAGCTGTTGGAAACGGCGAGACCAAGAAAATGGCCGCGCCCGGCAAAGCCGGTAATCTGCCGTCTGCCATCCGGCAGCGACTTAAATAAACGCGCGGTGCCGCTCGTGATGTTAAAAAAATTATCCGCTGAGTCACCTTCATTGACGAACGTGCGTCCAGCTTCCGCGGTCATGGTCACCGCGACGGCTGCAAGCCGGCTTAGATCATTATCATCAATTGCGCTGCACACGCTGTAAGGCCGCGCACCGCAATTGGAACAGGGGTCCGCTGCGTGCAAACGTGCGACGACGACCGGACGATGGAAAACTTGCATATTGTGTACCGCTGAGCGGACTCCGCCAGTGAACAGTCTAGTCCGCACTGCGACACAACGGAACCCTAATTAGGGCCTTGTCACCTCTGCGGCTTTGATTTGCGTCAAATGCGTCTGACGCACATCTCAGCATAGTGGCGCCTCTCAAAAGGCCTTTGGCGTACCATGCAGGATTTCGTCGTAGAGGAACTGACGTCCGACCGGATCTCGCTTGCCTATCCGTTGATCCGGCAGGTGGCGCCTGCGCTCGACCTGCAACAATGGACCCGTTTTGCGAAGCGGACCGCCGATGCGCGGCGCCCGCAATCCAGCGGCATCCTGGTGGTGCGCCGCCCGCCCCGGCCGTTTCCCTGCGGCATGGTGTGCTACCGGCGCGACTACGATCCAGCGCATCAGGCGGTGCTGACGGCGGAATATTTCGTTGCCATGGATATGTTGGATTCGGCCGGCGCGCTGGATGCTCTGGCGCTGGAATTGGAAGCGGCGGCCCGGCGGCTTGGCTGCAACGCGATCCGCTCGTTGCTGCAAGGGGCAGACCCTGGCGTGGTGCACGGCTTGCGGGCCGCGCATCACGTGCCGGAGGGTAATGTGATGGTGAAGGTGCTGGCGCCGAACGATCCCGGGCCAGCAAAGGCCTAACACCCAACGCGTATGGGCAGGAGCAACCGTATGATGATGTTTGCATCGATGGCCAAGCGGCGCGAGGCACTGCGCTGGCTGTTGGCCGTACCGCTGGCCGCCGCGCTGCCGCGTGGCGCTGCGGCTGCCTTGCCAGCGGTTGTGGTGTGGAAAGACCCCAGTTGCGGCTGCTGCGAATCGTGGGTGGCGCACCTGCGTGCCGCTGGTTTCAGCGTCACCATTCACGACACGGCAGACATGCCGGAGATCAAGCAGGCGCGCGGCGTGCCGGACGCCTTGCAATCCTGTCACACCGCCGTCGCGGGCGGCTATGTGCTGGAGGGGCATGTGCCGGCTGACGACGTGAAGCGCCTGCTGGCGCAACGCCCGAAAGCCATCGGCCTTGCGGTGCCCGGTATGCCGCAATCGGCCCCCGGCATGGGCGATCCTGGCGAGCCATTTGCCGTTGTGCTGTTCGGCGGTCCCGGCGGCGATACGGTGTTTGCGCAGTACTGAAGCCGGCTAGGACCCAGCAGGATCGCGGCCGAAGTTTCGGCGCAAATCCGCGACAATATGGGCGATGAACAGCCGCACCTTGGCGGTCAGGAACCGCCCCGCCGGGTGGATGATGTGCACCGGGATTGGCGGCGGCGAATAGGCCGCCAGCACGCGCTGCAACTGCCCGGCCCGCACGAGGTTGTCGGCCTGATAGGACACCAGATAGGTCAGGCCCACCCCCGACGCAGCCGCGATGGCGGCGGCTTCCGTGCCGTTGACCACAAGCCGCGGCGTCACCGCGACCGTTCCACCGGCTGTCATGCTTTCAAACGTCCAGCGGCCGGGCACCGGAGTGACGCCGAGGCAACTGACCACGCGATGGCCGCCAAGCTCCAACGGGGATTGCGGCGTGCCGTGGCGGGCCAAGTAGGCTGGGCTGGCATACACGCCTTTCACCACATGCCCGGCGCTGATGGCGCGCAACGACGAGTCGGGCAGTTCGCCCAGCCGCACGCCGACATCGAGTCCTTCATCGATCAGCGAGACCACGCGGTCGAGCAGCAGGGTGCGGATGTCCACTTGGGGATACAGTTCCAGGAACGTCGCGATCGAGGGCATGACATGCAGCCGGCCGAACATGTCCGGCGCGGTGACGCTCAGTTGGCCATGCGGTTGCGCCGAGCTGCCCGGTTCGAACTGCCGCACGTCGTCGTAGGCCGCTAACAGACGGCGGCATGCTTCCAAATACCGGGCGCCTTCGCCGGTCAGCGCCACCGATCGGGTGGTGCGGTTGAACAGCCGGGTCCGCAATTGGTCTTCGAGTGCCGCGACGGCGCGCGTCACGGCGGCCGGTGTGCGATTCAGCCGCCGCGCCGCCGCCGCGAAGCTCGCCAGTTCGGCCACGGCGGCGAAGATGGTGATGGCTTCGAGCTGGCCGGCCACTGTTGCTCCAATTGAAATAGACTAGACCGAATTCTGGCAATTCATTGCAGAACATACAACGCATAGATGTCTGCCACGGCACTGCAAACCGCTGGTGCTGCCCGCCAAGGAGACACCCCATGTATCGCATCCCCGCCATCGCGCACGCTGACGCCCAAGGTACGGTCAAGGACATGCTGGACAGCGCCAAGAAGGCGATGGGCATGGTGCCCAACCTGCTGCGCGTTGCAGCGCAGTCGCCTGCCGCGCTGCAAGGTATGCTCGGCCTGATGGGCGCGGTCGAGCACGGCACGCTGGGCCGCAAACTCGGTGAACAGATCGCGCTGGCGGTGGCCGAGCGCAATGGCTGCGACTATTGCTTGTCAGCCCACACCGCCATTGGCCGCCACGCTGGGCTGAGTGCGGCCGATCTGGCGCAGGCGCGCGATGGCCACGCCGCCGGCCCGAAGGCCGAAGCCGCGATGCGGTTCGCAATTGGCGTGGTTGAGCAGCGCGGCCACGTCAGCGATGCCGATCTGGCGGCGGCGCGGGCGGCTGGGCTGAGCAATGGCGAGATCGTTGAAGTGATCGCCCATGTCGCGGTGAACACCTTCACCAATTTGCTGAACAATGTGGCGCAGACCGAAATCGACTTCCCGGCGGTACGCGCCGCCGTGCGTCTGGCGGCCTAACCGTCTGCTGCGTGCCGCCCGGTTGCCGCATGGCCGCCGGGCGGCGCAGATCGCTGCCGTGCTTTGCCATGCTGTCGAGGACCGCCCCATGACCAGCCGACCGCCGTTGCCGCCATTCACCGCCGAAACTGCCACGCAGAAGGCCCGCATGGCCGAAGATGCCTGGAACAGCCGTGATCCGGCGCGTGTGGCACTGGCCTACACGCAGGATTGCTCCTGGCGGAACCGCGCCGAGTTCATCACCGGCCGGGCGCAGATCGTGGCGTTCCTGGAGCGCAAGTGGGCCCGCGAGCTCGAGTACCGGCTGATCAAGGAGGTGTGGACGCATGGCGAAAACCGCATCGCGGTGCGCTTCGCCTATGAATGGCACGACGATAGCGGCCATTGGTTTCGCAGCTATGGCAACGAAAACTGGGAATTTACCGCCACCGGGCTGATGCAGCGTCGCATCGCCAGCATCAACGATCTGCCGATTGCCGCGGCCGGCCGCAAGTTCCATTGGCCGCTGGGCCGCCGACCGGATGATCATCCAGGGCTGAGCGCGCTCGAACTATGACGGTTCTCGGTATCATGTTGAGTGTTGTTGACGGGGGAGCGGTGCCACACGTTATGATGGGTGGTCATTCCGTCGAATGAGCGGATGCCAACGAAAATAAGGGCGGGTCTATGAAAAAAATAATTGCAATATCAGCACTGTTGCTTGGCGGCGCGCTGGTGCCGGCCGGGTATGCCTGGAGCCAGGCGGCGATTGCCACGCCAGCCGCGCAACTGATCGAAACCCGGCAGGCCGGGCAGGACGTCGTATACGGCCTGATCTCCGACATGAAGGCCGCGGTGGCGGCCAAGGCCGATGTGAAGGGCTTTGCCGACGGCGCGGGTGCGCTGTCGCGCTGGTTCCACAACTTCCCGTCGCTGTTCCCGGCGGGAACCGAGACGGGTCACAATACCAAGGTGCTGGCCGCTGCATTCAGCGATGCGGCTGGGTTCGCCAAGGCGGCCGAAGAGGCCTCGGCTGCCGCCGGCAAGCTCGCGGAAATCGCCAAGACCGGCGATCAAGCGGCGTTCGCCGTGCAGTTCCAAGCGCTCGGCCAAGCCTGCGGCGCTTGCCATCGCACCTACAAGGAACGCAACTAACCGGCCAAGAAGGCAATCGCGGCGACGATGGCGGCGGCGCAGATCAGCAGCGCTGCCGCCAGCAGCGGCGAGGCCAAGCGCGGGGGCTGTATGCCAACAGGCAGCAGCTTGCGGCCGGTGATCATCGGGCGCACCAAATTCTGGCCTTTCAGCAGCGCGTAGCTGGCGATTGCCAGCACGTGCAGCAGGGTGGCCGCCAGGATCATCTTGAAATTGAACAGATGAATGACCGACAGCCGGTCGCTGAGCGGCTTGCCAACCCAATCGGCCAGCGGCCCTTGGGTTAGAATGTCGTCGTTGGCGCACAGGCCGGTGGCGGTCTGCACCGCCAACACCAGCAGCAACACCAGCACCATCCAGCCGCCGGCCGCATTATGCCCAATTTCGGTGTCCGGCTCTCGCCGTCCAATCCGCAAAATGTGGCGAACCGCCGCCGCTGGGCTGGCGAGGAAGCGCGCGAAACGTGCGGTGTCGCTGCCCAGCAGGCCCCACGCAACACGGAATAGCAGCAGGGTGAGAATGCTGTAGCCGGACAGGAAATGGACCTGCATCCAGCTACTCTTGATGCTGACCCAACTGAGCGCGATCAGCGCCACCAGCAGCCAATGAAACAACCGCGTCGGGAAGTCCCATACGGGCACCAGCCGCTGCATTGCCTTGTTCAAGCTGTCTGGCATTCAGAACCTCCGACCCCAGGATAGCACTCGCATGAGGCTATAACCTGGATCGAAGAAATTGGAGCGGGCGAAGGGATTCGAACCCTCGACCCCAACCTTTGCAAGGTGTCCGAAGGGCCTACGCCAGGGTATCCGGTAACCCGCTAGAGCGCGTATTTATACGATAATTTAATCGTCTAACGGGAGGCTTGCCCGCCGTCCGTATCCCGGACCTACCCCGCGACTTGCTTTGAAGTGCTTGGAATGTGCTTCGTAGAGGGGTATGATAGCGCCATTCTAAGCAAATTTCCGGTAGGTGGCTGATATGGCTGGGGAAAAGCTCACCAAGCGTGCCGTGGACGCGCTGAAGGCTCCGGAACCTTCGAAGGTTGGGGTCAAGGTTCGGGAGAGTTTCCTCTGGGATCGCGAGCTGCGCGGCTTCGGCGTGCAGGTCATGCCCTCGGGCC
>JANYDF010000144.1 GCA_025359905.1 Rhodospirillales bacterium | reverse complement strand
CGGCGTCAACCTGCGGGACCAGCACGCCGTAGCTTGCGGAGCCGGCTCTGGGAGGTTCGATGTCCATCACGCCCATGGTGTCGCCGGCCTTGTAGCGGGGGCCGCGGTCCAACACGTGTAGGGGGTTGCTGAGCGCGGTGAAGCGCAGGCCAGGAATGGAGGGGTAGTGCACCGAGTCGGGCGCGACCAGCGTGCCATCGGCGATTTGCGGCACGGCTGCGGCCGGCGGGCGCTTGTCGTCGCGCACCCATTTGGTGAGGCCGTCGAGCAGGGCCCGCATGGTCCATACATAGGGATTGGGGTTGCCGGGATATTGGCACAGCGTCGGCGCCGGAGTCGGGAAGGGCGCCGGGGAATGCTGCGTCGAGCCCATAATATAGGTGCGCACGTTGGGCGGATCGGCGACGTCCTTGGTGGCCAAGGGGTCGGTGAGGCCGAGGGACTGGCGGCCTTCCCAGACTTCGAGGGCGGTGGCGGCATGGACGATGCGCGGGCAGGTGCCGTCGGCCTGGCAGCGGTCGAGCAGGCCCTGGGTGCGGCCGGTCAGCGGGTCGGTCTGGCGGGCATAGGTGAAGGGGAAATCATAGGCGGGGTATAGATGATCGATCTGCTCGCCCCAGGCGCGGCCGGGCTGGGCGAAGCGCAGCGAGAGGGGCAGCAGCCCGCCGCCGATATGGGGCAGCATGCCGTCAAACGCCATGCCGCCGGCCTCGGCGTGGTTGAAGCCGAGATGCAGCATGGTGCGGATCATCCGGCCGGACTGCGAGGAACCCATGACGATGGCCTTGGTGTCCTTGCCATGCGCCACCGGGTTGGCGGTGCCGGCATCGTCCTTGTCGCGGTGCTTGAGGAAGTCCGCGAGGTCCCGCGCGGCCGCGAAGCCGAGGCCCATCACCAGCGGGTCCTTGGCGCGATAGATGAGTTCGTATAATTTCCCGGCCTCGAAGCCGGCGGGGTAGCAGATTTTGGTGTCGCTCGGCGTGGCGGCGGCGCCAGTGCAATCGGCGAAGCTCCACTGGTCGTTCGGGATGGTCACCCGCGCCGCCTTCTCGTGGACGCGCATTGTGAGCACGGGGAGGAACCCGTCCGCCAGTTTGGTGCGGTTGTCGGTGCTGGCGGTGGGGTAGGAGGTGGTGTTGCCGGCGTTAAACCAGCCGCCGTTGAGGTTGATGCTTTTGGCCGGCGCCTGCAGCCCCCATTCCGCCCGCACCACGCCGGTGACGGGCGAGCCATCTGGGTTGCGCGCGGCCGGCACCCGCAGGGTCATCCGGTTGGCGCCGGGCGCCACGTCGGCCTGCCAGCCGAACCAGATGGTGGTGTAGCCCTCCTTCTGCATCCAGCCGTCGCCGGGGTCACTCACCGCGTTGATGTCGGACAGCTCGCCCTTCACATCGGCGTTGAACAGGGCGAGGCCACCCTTGTTGCCGCGGTTGAGGATGTTGAAGAACAGCACCCCATTGCTCGCCGCCGGATTGGCGGGGCGGATAATGTCGATCTCCGTGTCGTATTCCACCATGCCGCGTGAATTGCGGGGCGCGAGCTGGATGTCCTGAATATTGCCGCTGAGGGGCGATTTCGGATCGACCTCGCCATGCGCCCGCGCGGTGACGCGTTCGAAGGCGCCGGTGGGGGAGAAGGACTTTCCGCCGAAGGCCGGCTGCACCTTGACGTTCTCGAGGCGGGTGATCCGCGCCTCCGCCGTGGCGGTGAGCGCGCCGAGCGCCACTGCCGTCATCACGATCCGCCGCATCCGTGTCCTCCCTGATCTTCCGGGCTCAGCATCGCCGACCAATTCCCGCGTGGCGAGGTGCATCAACGCATGCGAGGTCTTTCCTTGGCGCAAGACACGTGGTGAGGTTCACCGGACAACAGGAGGCGGCGCGATGCTGACATTCGGACGCAACACATGGGCGGCGATAGCGCTCGTGGTTTCGATGGCGACCGGCGCGGCACAGGCCGCCAGCGTAATGCGCGTCGGTATTGCCGAGGACCCCGATATCCTCGACCCTGCGCGCTCCGGCTCCTATGTCGGGCGCATCCTGTTCGCGGCGCTGTGCGACAAGCTGGTGGATATCGACGCCAAACTCGCCTTTCAGCCGCAGCTCGCCACCAAATGGGAGTGGTCGGCGGACAATATGGCGCTCACCGTGACGCTGCGCCCCGGCATGACCTTCCATGATGGCGAGGTGGTGGATGCTGAGGCCGTTCGCATCAACCTCACCCGCTACCAATCCGCGCCCGAGAGCGTGCGCAAGGGCGAGGTCAAGCCGATCGCGGCGATCGAGGTGGTCGATCCATTGACCGTCCGCCTCAAGCTCGCCCAGCCCTATGCGCCGCTGGTCGCCGTTTTGGCGGACCGGGCGGGGATGCTGATGTCGCCCAAGGCGCTCGCCCGCCTCGGCGCCGACGTGTCGAAGGACCCTGTCTGTGCCGGCCCATTTAAATTCACCGAGCGCGTGGCGCAGGATCACATCACCTTCGACCGCTTCTCCGGCTACTGGGACGCCGGGCGGGTGCATCTCGACCGCATTGTCTACCGCCCCTACGCCGACAGCAATATCCGCCTCATCAACCTGCAATCCGGCCAGCTCGACCTCATCGAGCGCATGCCGCCCTCCGATGCCACGCGGGTGAAGGCGGACCCGAAACTGCGGCTGCTAACCTCGCCGGCGATTGCCTATCAGAGCCTGTTCATCAACCTCGCCCATGGCTCGATGGCCGATAATCCGCTCGGCAAGGATGCCCGCGTGCGCGAGGCGTTCGAGAAGGCGATCGACCGCAATGTGATCAACCAGGTGATCGGCGAGGGCATGTTCGTGCCCAACAACCAGGCGGAGTCGCCTACATCACCCTATTGGAACGCCGCCCGCCCGGTGCCGCCGCGTGATCTCGCCGGCGCGAAGGCACTGTTGAAGTCGGCGGGCTACGAGAAGGTGAGTTTCGAGCTGCTCACCTACAACGCCCCCATCGCCCAGCAGACCGCCGAGTTGATCCAGTCCATGGCCGGAGAGGCTGGGTTCGACATCAAAATCAAAATGATGGAGGCAAACGCCGCCACCACGGCCGCCATCAACGGGGAGTACCAGATGACCACCGGCATCTGGTCCGGCCGCGCCGACCCCGATGGCAATATCGCCATCTGGCTGGCCAAGGACGGCTTCCTGAACTGGGGCCGCTACGACAACCCCACCCTCGACGCTCTGCTGGTCAAGGCCCGGGGGGTGACCGATGTGGCGGCACGCAAGGCGATGTACGGTGAGATTTCTGACATCTACCTGAAGGACCGTCCCTTCGTCGTAATGTACCACCAAACCTGGCTGTTCGGCACCAACGACCGGCTCGTCGGCTTCGCTCCGGTGCCGGACGGGCTGCTGCGGCCGCAAGGCATCGAGCTCAAATAGGAATCGCCATGGCCTTCTCCAATGTCTCCATCGACGGTAAGCGCCTGCTGGCCGATCTCTACAAGCTCAGGGAATTCGGCACCTACAAGACCGGCGTGCACCGGCCGACCTACTCCAAGGTCGACATGGAAAGCCGCGAGTGGATCTGCGAGCGCATGCGCGAGGCGGGTCTCACGCCGGAGATCGACGGCGTCGGCAATGTGATCGGCCGTTGCGAAGGCGACGGGCCGCGGCTTCTGCTCGGTTCGCATACCGAGACGCAGCCATATGCCGGCTGGCTCGATGGGGCGCTGGGCGTGATGTACGGGCTTGAGGTCGCCCGAGCCGTGGGCCGCGGGGTGGATGTGATCTCCTTTGCCGACGAGGAGGGGCACTATTCCAGCTTCCCCGGGAGCCGCTCCTACATCGGTGTTTTTTCGGAGGCGGACATCGATGCCGGGCGGAGCAAGTACGAGGGGCTGTCGATGCGTGATGCGCTGGCCGCCGCAGGGCTGGCCGGGCGGCGGCGCGTGGGCGTCGAGCCCGGGCGCTACAAGGGTTACGTGGAGGCCCATATCGAGCAGGGCGACACGCTGGAGAGCACCCGTCAGAAAATCGGCGTCGTTACCTCCATCGTCGGCATCTGGGCCTATCGCATCACCTTCGAGGGGGTGCAGAACCATGCCGGTACCACGCGCATGGCGATCCGCCGCGACGCTGGGCTGGCAGCGGTGAAGCTGATCGCCGCGATCGATGCCCTATTCCCGTCCATTTGCGCCGAACGCACTGTCTGGACCGTTGGGCGCATCACGCTCGACCCCGGAGCGGGTTCCATCATCCCCGGCGGCGCCGAGGTGGTGTTTCAGATCCGCGACGCCGAAATCGCTGTGCTGAAGCGGATGGAGGCGGCGCTGGAGGGGCTGGTGGCGGAGGCCGACAAGGGGCCGTGCCGCGCCGTGGTGCATAATATTTCGCGCTCGACGCCATCGCTCATGGACCCGGGCTTCCAGGACGCGCTGGAACGTGCCGCCGAGCGCTTCGCGCCGGGGCTGCATCAGCGCATGCCGAGCGGGGCGGGGCATGATGCGCAATGGCTGGCCCGCGTGATGCCAGCCGCGATGCTGTTCGTGCCAT
>JANYDF010000141.1 GCA_025359905.1 Rhodospirillales bacterium | reverse complement strand
CCGTAGCCGTGGTCTTGCAGGGCGGGGTGGTCGAGGCGGGCGGCGGTGCTGGCGCGGGCGTGCAGCGCGTCCACGTCGGCCACGTAGACGAACACGCCCTGCGTGGCGGTGCCGGACCCGGCCGGGCTTGCCATGCCGAGGCTCGGGGAACTGCTACCCAGCATGATGCGGTGTCCGTCCAGCAGCACTTGCGCGTGCATCCCGCCGCCTGGGGTTGCGTGGCGCATCTCCTCGGTGACGCCGAAGGCGCTGGTGAGGAAATCGAGGGCGGCAGGGGCGCTATTGTAGAACAGGTAGCGGATGATCCTGGTCATGTGTGCCTCCGCTGCGGTGCGGTCAGTATGGCACGGATCGGCCCTCACCCTCCCACGCTGCGCGTGGGCCCCTCCCTCTCCCACTGCGTGGGCGAGGGGTTAGGGGGCGCATTGGTTGCGCCATGCGTCCGGCGTGTGCGCGGGGTGCGGCAGTCGGCAAGTGGGCGGCAAGGCCGATGTGCTTTTAGCCTGCCGGGGCAGGTGCTAAGCTGCCATGTCAATGGAGCGAGCGATGAATCGGCAGCGCGAGGGGTTGGCCAGCGTGCGTTTGGGGCCAGCCAAGGAGATTGGCTTGCGCTTGGTGGCGGAGGGCAGGTTTGAAAATCTGTCCGAGGCGTGCCAGGCGGGTCTTCGGCGGCTTGATGCGGATGCGCGCATCGTGGGCCATCTTGTGGCGCTGGGAAGCGAAGGCATGGCGAGCGGGATCGACCAGACCTTCGATATCGATGCGTTCGTCGAGGAAACGCGGACCGCCGGGTGAGACTGGCGTGGTCACATCTCGCCATCGCGGAACTGAAGGAGATCCGGCGCACCTCGATCAGCCGCTGGGGCCGCGCCGTCGCGGCGGGCTATATCGCGGACCTGCGGGACGCTGCCAAGCGCGTGGCGGAGTGCCCTGACACCGCAAGGACGATACAAGGTCACCTCCGTTTGGTCCGGGCCCGCTCGCATTATCTGATCGTGTATGTGAGCGAGGACACCCGGACCGTGACGATTGCTCGGATTCTGCACACGGCGATGGAGATCGAGCGTCACTTGCCGTGACTAGCCGGTTGCATTGGCGGGCTGCGGCTGCCCTCGCCGTTCGCTGCCGCCCGAGCGGCGAAACGCAATTGCCCCTGGCCGGTCCGGCGCACCGGCAGCGCCATGCGCCCTACGTGTGGGGCGAGGCCGCGCAGAAGAACCACGGGTGGCCTTCCGGGTCCCAGGCGGTGAAGGTGCGGCCGTAGCCGTGGTCTTGCGGGGCGGGGTGGTCGAGGCGGGCGGCGGCTTCGTGGGCGCGGGCGTGGTGCGCGTCCACGTCGGCCATGGAGACGAACACGCCCTGGGTGGCGGTGCCGGACTCGGCCGGGCTGGCCATGCCGTGGCTTGCGGCGCCGCCGCCCAGCATGATGCGGTGTCCGTCCAGCAGCACTGGCGCGTGCATCCCGCCGCCTGGGGTCGCGTGGCGCATCTCCTCGGTGGCGCCGAAGGCGCTGGTGAGGCAAGCGAGGGCGGCGGGGATGTCGTTGTAAAGCAGGGAGGGGATGATTTCGGTCATGCGCGCCTCCGCTGCGGTTTGGTCAGTATGGCACGGATCGGCCCTCACCCTCCCACTGCGTGGGCGAGGGGCGCCGGCTGCGCTGAGCGTGCGGCGTGTGGGGCGGTGGTGCCAGATAAGCCAAGTGCCGCGCTGTTGCTGGGGGTGCGCCCGGAGCGGCTGGCATGTTTTCATTCCACGTGCCAGCCTGCTGCGTGGAATTCGAATGGGACGACAGCAAACATGCCCATAACCTGCGCGTCCGCGGGTTCGGGTTCGATGTGGCGGCGCAGGTGTTCGCCGGCGGCGTCATCGAATGGCTGGATGACCGGCACGCCTATGGCGAGGTTCGCATCCGGGCGCTGGGAATGGCACGGGATGCTCTGCTGCATGTTGTGTATACCGACAGAGGCAGCGTGCGGCGTATCATCTCGGCACGGCGGGCGAACCGGAAGGAGCGGTTGATATGGCAATCACGCGGATGACACTCGCAGAGATCATGGCACGCCCGCCATCGATCAACGAGGCGGTGTTCGCGGCCACGACCGAGGCCGATATCGAGCGGCACATGATCGAGGACGGGCAAGACCCGACCGAAGATCTGCGGATCGAGGATGCCATTTCGCCGGCGTCGATCCGCGCGCGGTTGGGGATGACGCAGGAGCGGTTTTCCGCCCTGCTGGGCGTGCCACTGGTCACCTTGCGGCGATGGGAGGGCGGCGCGGCCCCCGGGCCGGCGGGGCGCGCCCTGCTGCGCGTGCTTGCGCGCGAACCTGAGGCGGCGTTGCGCGCATTGGACCGGTGAGCGTTCGCTGCCGCTGCTAGCCCGCCGCCACCCGCCCCACCATCGCCCGCAGCATCGCGCGCAGCCCGGCCCATTGCTGGGCGGCGTAGCTGCCGGTGGCGAGCACTTCCGGGGCCTCGGGGTCGCCGGTGGGGACGTAATCCCGCGAGAAGTCGGCGGTGCGGAAGATCATGTCCCACCACGGCAGCAGGGCGCCGTAGTTACAACTGGTCTGCCCGGCGGCGAGGATGCCGTGATGGGCGCGGTGGAAGCGCGGCGAGATCAGCAGGCGTTCGCCGAGCCAGCCGAAACGCAGGCGGGTGTTGGCGTGGGACAGGCTTTCCAGCAGGCGCAGCAGCAGCACCAGCAGCGGGAATTGCAGCGGCGGGATGCCGATGAGCAGCGCCACGGCGGTGAACCAGACGAAGCCGATGATGTCGTCGAGCAGATGGTTGCGGTCGTCGGACCAGAAGGTCATCTGCCGTTGCGCGTGGTGCAGCGCGTGCAGGCCGTACCACCAGCCGAAACGGTGGCTGAGCCGGTGGCGCCAGTAGTCGGCGAAGTCGAGGATGATGACGTACAGAAAGAACGTCAGTGCCTGCTGGCCGAGCAGGGCGGGAAACAGCCGCTCCAGCGTCGGCGGCACGTAACCGTTGTCGGTCAGCCAGCCGTTCAGCCAGACCTGGAGCTGGTAGAACAGCACGAAGGTGAACAGCGGCAGCAGGCCGATGCGCGAGATCAGGGTGTAGAGAATATCGACGCTGACGGCTTTGCTGTCCGGCCAGCGCTCCACCGGGCGAAAGCGTTCCAGCGGCAGGCAGATCGCATACATCAGCGCCACCTGTGCGGCGCCATACACCGCGAACAGCGCCCAGCCGTAGCCGATGTCTTCCCACTGCATCAGGCCGAGCCGGTAGAGCAGCGGCAGGACCAGCGTTTCCTGCAACCAGCCGGCGGCGGTGTCGAACGGCAGGGTCGGGTCCATCAGGGGGCGCTGGCCTCGGCGTTCGGGTTGATGATCAGGCCGTGCGGCGAGCGGCCGACCTGGATGGAATCGACGCTGCCGGTGGCGGGGTCGAGCACCGCGAGGCCGTGCGCGAAGCGTTGGGTGATCCACAGCTTGCCATCGGGCGCGAAATCGATGTCGTCCGGGCCGCCGGGCACCGGGTAGACGCGCAAAGTGGTCAGATCGGCGGCATTCAGCGCCACGGTGGTGCTGACCACGCGGTTGTTGACATACAGAATGCGTTTGTCGGGCGAGAGGAACAACTGGTGGGCACCCTCGCCGGTTGGCACGATGCGGTCGACGTGGCCGCTGGCCGGGTCGATCACCGCCACGCCGTTGTCGCCCATCAGCGCCACCAGGATCTTGCCGTTCAGCCACATCACCCCGGCGGGCACGCGGCCGATGGTGACTTCGTAGATGGTCTTCATCTCATGCAGGTCGATGGCGGCCAGCCGGTTGGTGCCTTGCAGGCTGATGAACACGCGGGCCCCATCGGGCGAGAATGCCATGTGGCTCGGCATGGTTTTCAGCGGGAAGCGTTTGACCAGCTTCATGCTGGCGGCGTCCAGAATGTCCACCTGCGCGCGGGCGAGGCCGTTGATGACCAGCAGTTTGCCGTCCGGGCTGAAGCCCAATTGGTACGGGTCGGCCACCGGAATGCGGCGGCGCAGCGCGTAGGTGCCGGGGTCGAGGTCGAGCAATTCGTTGCCCACGGTGTCGCCGACCAGCAGATCGCGGCGATCCGGCGTCAGCATGACGTGGTGCGGTTCGCGCAGCACGGGAATGCGGCGGACTTCGCGGCGGGTGGCCATGTCCACCACGCTGAGCGAGGCGCTGGCCGAGTTGACCACCAGCACCACGCCGCGCGCCTGGGCGCCGGCGATGCACGCGAGGCTGAGCAGCGCGCCTAGAAACAGCCCACGCAAACGTTGCGGCATTAGCGCAATTCTCCTGACCAACCGACGCAAGCGCGCTGGGATGTCAGTGCGCTCGCGGGCGATGTTCTAGCACGCTGTGCGCGGCAGCGGGGAGTGCGGCGGTGCAGCAGCAGGCTTGCGCGGCCTGTGTGCTTCACTCTGGGGCAGTGCTGCGGTGTGTGTGCCCGATTCACGGGCAATTGCCGAAAAATAGGATGCGAAACTCGACCCGAGACGCTGGCACGGACCGTGCATGACCGATTTGCGGGCAGCCGGGGGCTGTCGGCTGCTGCTGCTGCTTCACAAGAAACCGCAAGGACGATTTCATGGCTTCACTCCGTTCCTGGCTGCGGGGCGCCGCTCTCGGCGCTGCCGTCCTCTCCGCCACGATGCTGCCGGGCGCCGTGCGCGCCGAAGAGACGATCAAGGTCGGCATCCTGCACTCGCTGTCCGGCACCATGGCGATCAGCGAGACCACGCTGAAGGACGTCATGCTCATGCTGATCGCAGAGCAGAACAAAAAGGGCGGCTTGCTCGGCAAGAAGCTCGAAGCCGTGGTGGTCGACCCGGCCTCCAACTGGCCGCTGTTCGCCGAGAAGGCCCGCCAGTTGATTTCGGTGGACAAGGTCGCCGCCGTGTTCGGCTGCTGGACCTCGGTTTCGCGCAAGTCGGTGCTGCCGGTGTTCAAGGAACTGAACAGCATCCTGTTCTACCCGGTGCAGTACGAGGGTGAAGAAAGCGAGCGCAACGTGTTCTACACGGGTGCGGCGCCGAACCAGCAGGCGATTCCGGCGGTCGATTACCTGGCGAGCGAGTACAAAGTGAAGCGCTGGGTGCTGGCCGGCACCGACTACGTTTATCCGCGCACCACCAACAAGATTCTTGAAGCCTACCTGAAGTCCAAGGGTGTCCCCGCCGAGGACATCATGATCAACTACACCCCGTTCGGCCACAGCGACTGGCAGAACATCGTGGCGGAAATCAAGAAGTTCGGCTCGGCTGGTAAGAAGACCGCCGTGGTGTCCACCATCAACGGCGACGCCAACGTGCCGTTCTACAAGGAACTCGGCAACCAGGGCATCAAGGCGACCGACATTCCGGTCGTGGCGTTCTCGGTCGGTGAGGAAGAACTGGCCGGCATCGACACCAAGCCGCTGGTTGGCCATCTGGCCGCGTGGAACTACTTCGAGAGCGTCGATGCGCCGGTCAACAAGGCGTTCATCGACACCTGGCACGCCTTCACGCAGAAGCCGAAGCGCACCACCAACGACCCGATGGAAGCCGCTTATATCGGCTTCAACATGTGGGTGAAGGCGGTCGAAAAGGCTGGCACCGTGTCGCCTGACGCAGTGATCGACAACGTGATCGGCGTGACCGTGCCGAACCTGACGGGTGGTTACTCGGCGATGATGCCGAACCATCACATCACCAAGCCGGTGCTGATCGGCGAAGTGCAGGAAGACGGCCAGTTCAACGTGGTGTGGCAGACGCCGGGCACCGTGGTGGCCAACGAGTGGTCGCCGTACCTGGAAGGCTCGCGCGATCTGATCGCCGATTGGCGCAAGCCGATGTCGTGCGGCAACTTCAACACCAAGACCGGCAAGTGCGGCGGCGCGAACTAAGCGCCTGAGACCGGAGGGGCGGGCCCGCGAGGGCCCGCCCTTTTTTCCCGCATCCGAGGAATTCAATGAATTTGCTCCGCTGCCTGCTGCTGATGCTGGCATTCATGCTGGCGCTGGCGCCGCGCCAGGCGCGCGCCGATGACCCGTTCGCCGGGATGGGCGGCAGCTTCGACGAAACCAAGCACGCCATCGAGGCGCTGGCGCTGTCCGGCGACAAGCAGGCCCAACCGGCGATTGCGGCGCTGCAAGACGGCAAACTGTTCATCGCCGCCGATAAATCGCTGTGGATCAAGACCGATGCCGGCACGCTGAACGCGCGCACCGGCGAGGCGGGCGCGGCCCCCGGCGGCCTTAAGCCGGTGAAGAAGAACAACGCGGTGCGTGAAGCCGCCAATTCGGCGCTCGGCAGCCTGACGCTGTTCTCCGCCGACCGCGCCACCCGCGCCAAAGCCGCCGAAGCGGTGTTCAAGTCGCGCGATCCGTCGGCGCTGCCAGCACTGGGCCGGGCGCTGGACAAGGAAGGCGACGCTGGGGTGCGCGCCATCATGGAGCAGGCGCGCGCCGCCGCGCGGCTGGCGGCGGGCGAGACGCCTGACGCCGACAAGATTGCCGCGATTGCCACGCTGCGCGCGCGCGGCGATCTGGAAGCCTCGTCGTTGCTGGCCGGTGTCACCGCCGGATCGCCCGAGGTGCTGAAGGCTGCCGCCGACGCTGGCGCGGCAATCGCCCGCGTGCAGCAATTATGGACGCTGGCGCAGGGCGTGTTTTACGGGCTGTCGCTCGGCTCGGTGCTGCTGCTCGCCGCCGCTGGACTAGCCATCACCTTTGGGGTGATGGGCGTGATCAATATGGCGCACGGCGAAATGGTCATGCTGGGCGCTTACACGACGTTCGTGGTGCAGCAGGCGGTGCAGACCTATGCGCCGGGGATTGCCGGGGCCGGATTGTTCATCGCCATTCCCATGGCGTTCCTCGTCTCAGGCGCGGTCGGCGTGGCCATCGAACGGCTGCTGATCCGTTTCCTGTATGGCCGCCCGCTCGAAACCCTGCTGGCCACCTGGGGCCTGTCGCTGGTGTTGCAGCAGGCGGTGCGCAGCCTGTTCGGCGCCAGCAACCGCGATGTGACCACGCCTGCCTGGATGAGCGGGGCGACGATGTGGGGCGGGCTGACCATCACCTATAACCGTCTGTACATCATCATTTTTGCCGCTGTGGTACTGGCGGCATTGATGGCGGCGCTGCGCTTCACCGCGCTCGGGTTGCAGATGCGTGCGGTCACGCAAAACCGCCGCATGGCCGCCGCGATGGGCATTCGCACGCCGTGGATCGACGCTCTTACGTTCGGGCTTGGCTCGGGCGTGGCGGGCATGGCGGGTGTGGCGCTCAGCCAAATCGACAACGTCAGCCCCAATCTGGGTCAGGGCTACATCATCGACAGCTTTATGGTCGTGGTGTTCGGCGGCGTCGGCAATCTGTGGGGCACGCTGGTCTCGGCGCTGACGCTGGGCATTGCCAACAAGTTCCTCGAACCGCTGGCGGGCGCGGTGCTGGCCAAGATTCTGGTGCTGGTGCTGCTGATCCTGTTCATTCAGCGCAAACCGCGCGGGCTGTTTCCGCTCAAGGGCCGGGCGGTGGAAGCATGAGCCGCGTTTCGCTCAATCTGTGCCTGCTCGCGGTGCTGGGCGGTGCCGGGCTGCTGGCGATCGGCAATGTCGCGATGCCGGAGGGCTCGGCGTACCATGTGCCGACCTATGCGGTTTCGCTGGCGGGCAAGTATCTCTGCTACGCGATGCTGGCCGTCGCGGTCGATCTGGTGTGGGGCTTCGCCGGTATTCTCAGCCTGGGCCATGCGGCGTTCTTCGCGCTCGGCGGTTACGCCATGGGCATGTATCTGATGCGCCAGATCGGCACGCGCGGCGTGTATGGCAACGCGATCCTGCCGGATTTCATGGTATTCCTGAACTACAAGGAATTGCCTTGGTATTGGCATGGCTTCGACAATCCGGCGTTCGCCATTGTCATGGTGCTGCTGGTGCCGGGCGTGCTGGCGTTGGTGTTCGGCTGGCTGGCCTTCCGCAGCCGGGTGTCCGGCGTGTACCTGTCGATCATCACCCAGGCGCTGACCTACGCGCTGCTGCTGGCGTTCTTCCGCAACGACATGGGGCTGGGCGGCAATAACGGGCTGACCGACTTCAAGGATATGTTTGGCTTTGCGTTGCAGGCCGACGCCACGCGCAGCGGTTTGCTGGTGGCAACCGCGATCTTCTTGGCGGTGCAATTGCTCGTTGCCCGCTATGTCGTCACCTCGCGCTTCGGCAAGGTGTTGATCGCGGTGCGCGACACCGAAAGCCGCACGCGGTTCCTGGGGTATCGCCCGGAAGCCTACAAGCTGTTCGTGTTCGTGCTGTCCGCCGTGATGGCGGGCATCGGTGGCGCGCTGTATGTGCCGCAAATCGGCATCATCAATCCGGGCGAGTTCTCGCCGGCCAACTCGATCGAAAGCGTGATCTGGGTCGCGGTCGGCGGGCGCGGCACGCTGGTGGGGGCGGTGATCGGCGCGGTGCTGGTGAATTTCGGCAAGACCATCTTCACCGGCGCGCTGCCCGAGTTGTGGTTGTTCGCCTTGGGTGCGATGTTCATTCTGGTCACATTGCTGTTGCCGGGCGGCATTCTCGGTTTGCTGTCGCGCCAAGGCCGCGCGCCGAAAATTACCCCGGCGGCGGAGCCTGCGGAATGAAACAGCATCAGGACACACTGCTGTATCTGGACGGCGTCAATGTCAGCTTCGACGGGTTCCGCGCGCTGAACGCCTTGTCGCTGGTGCTGGAAAAGGGCGAGATGCGCGCGGTGATCGGCCCGAACGGCGCCGGCAAGACCACGATGATGGACGTGATCACTGGCAAGACCCGGCCGGATTCCGGCCGCGTGGTGTTCGGCAATTCGACCGATCTGACCAAGCTGGATGAACCGGACATCGCAGCACTCGGCATCGGGCGGAAGTTCCAGAAGCCGACGGTGTTCGAGCCGCATTCGGTGTGGGACAATTTGCTCCTGGCGCTGGCGGGCGACCGGCGGCCGCGCTTTACGCTGTGGGCGCGGCCGCAATCCGAGGAGCGCGACCGGATCGAGGAAATTCTGTTGACCGCGCGGCTGGCCGAACATCGCCACCGCCGTGCGGGGGATTTGTCGCACGGGCAAAAACAGTGGCTGGAAATCGGCATGCTGCTGGCGCAGGAGCCGCAATTGCTGCTGGTGGATGAGCCGGTGGCGGGCATGACCGATTCGGAGACCGAGCAGACCGCCGAGTTGCTGCGCGAGATCAACCGTACCCGTAGCGTGGTCGTGGTGGAACACGACATGGCGTTTGTCCGCGCCCTCGGCGTCAAGGTGACAGTGCTGCACGAAGGTTCTGTGCTGTCCGAAGGCAGCATCGACCATGTGAGCGACGATCCGCGCGTCATCGAAGTCTATCTCGGCCGATGAGTGGGGGACGCTGAGCATGTTGGAGATCAAAAAGGTCAACCTGCACTACGGGGCCGCCATCGCGCTGCGCGCGGTGTCGCTGCAAGCCGCCGTGGGCGAGGTGACGTGCCTGCTGGGCCGCAACGGCGTCGGCAAGACCAGCCTGCTTCGGGCGGTGACCGGGGCGCATCCGGTCAGCGGCGGCGCGATCATGTGGAATGGCGACAACATCACCAGGCTGGCGCCGTACGACCGGGCCAAGCGCGGCATTGCCTGGGTGCCGCAGGGCCGCGATGTGTTTCCGCTGCTGACGGTCAGCGAGAATTTGCAAACCGGCTTCGCGGTGCTGCCGCGCGGCAAGCGCAAGTTGCCTGACGATATCTTCGATTTGTTCCCGGTGCTGAAAACCATGCTCGGGCGGCGCGGCGGCGATTTGTCGGGCGGCCAGCAGCAGCAGCTTGCCATTGCGCGTGCGCTGGTGACCCGCCCGAAATTGCTGGTGCTGGACGAGCCGACCGAGGGCATTCAGCCGTCGATCATCAAGGACATTGGCCGCGTCATCGAATTGCTGCGCGGACGCGGTGAAATGGCGATTCTGCTCGTTGAGCAGTATTTCGATTTCGCCCAGCAGCTTGCGCAGCGCATCGCGGTGATGGATCGTGGTGGCATCGTGCTCGCTGGCCGGCGCGAGGAGCTCGACGAACACGATGTCCGCCGCCGCCTGTCTGTCTAAAATCCGCGAGACCCATCAACGCGCCAATGGCTCGCTGCGCCTGGTACTGAAGCGGCGCGGGGCCGATACCGTGCTGGACGTGCTGCGCCAGGACGGCTGCCTGAAAGCGCGGTTTCCGCGCCCGGTGGACTGGATGGAGGCGGTGACGCTGAACAGTTCCGGCGGGGTCGCGGGCGGCGACCGGCTGGATTGGGAGTTCGCACTTCGCGCGGGCGCCCGCGCCACCATCGCCTCGCAAGCCGCTGAGCGGTTCTACCGGGCGCTGCCGGGCGATGTGCCGGCTAGGCTGCGCACCAAGCTGATCGTGGGCGACGGGGCGGCAGTGGAATGGCTGCCGCAGGAAGCCATTCTGTTCGACCGCGCGGCGCTGGACCGTGCGCTGGACATCGACATGGCCGCGGATGGCTGGTTCCTCGGCGTGGAAAGTGTGCTGTTCGGCCGGGCGGCCAGCGGCGAGCAGGTGCTGACGGCGCGGCTGGCCGACACGATCCGGGTGCGCCGCGCCGGGCGGTTGATCCTGCATGACGCCGTGCGGCTATCGGGCGAGGTGGCCAGCGTGCTGCATCGCCCGGCGGTGGCGCGCGGCGGGGCGGCGGTGGCCACTTTGGTGCATGTGGCGCCAGACGCCGAAACCCATATCGATGCGTTGCGGGACGCCTTCGCCGCAGCCCCCGGCGAGGCGGGCGTCAGTGCCTGGGACGGCATGCTGATCGGCCGCATCGTCGCGGGTGACGGGGCGCAGTTGCGCGCCACGGTGGCGGCCGGACTTGCCTGTTTGCGCGGCGGCCGGGCGCTGCCGCGCGTGTGGATGTGCTGAGCGGGACTTATACCAAATCTCGCTGACCAAGACTCATCGTCGTTGCCGGGCTTGACCCGGCAATCCATGGCGACACACAGAGCATGTCGCATCTAACACTGAGCGTTGGCATGGATCGCCGGGTCAAGCCCGGCGATGACGATCGAATGGATCATGGGTTCTCGCCCAAGCGATTTGGCATTAGGCCGCGACCGCTTCGCGGCCTAAGGCGTGCTGCACCCCGGCGAGCAATTCGTACGACCGCTTGCGCGCGTCGTGGTCGTAGATGGCCGACGCCACCATCAACTCGTCCGCCCCGGTGCGGGCGATGAACGCGCCGAGTTCGCGCTGGATGGTGTCTGGCGAACCGACGAACGAGCAGCCCAGCATCCCCATCGCCTGCGCCTTCTCGGACGGCGACCAGTAGGTTTCGATATCGTCGATCGGCGGCTGCAACTTGCCGCGCGTGCCGCGAAACAGGTTGGTGAAGCTCTGCTGGATCGAGGTGAACAACCGCCGCGCCTCGGCATCGGTCTCGGCGGCGACCACGTTCACGCCGACCATGGCGTGCGGTTTGTCCTGTTGCTTGGAAGGCTCGAAGCGGGCGCGGTAGACCCGCAGTGCGGACATCAGCGAGTCCGGCGCGAAATGCGAGGCGAAGGCGTATGGCAGGCCGAGCATGGCGGCCAATTGCGCGCCGAAGGTGGAGGAGCCGAGAATCCACAGCGGCACGTCCAGCCCGGTGCCGGGCACCGCCTGGATGCTCTGCCCTGGCTGCTTGGGGCCAAGCAGCGCCTGCAATTCCATCACATCCTGCGGAAAATGTTCGGCCGCCGACGGATCGCGGCGCAGCGCCATCAGCGTGCGCTGGTCGGTGCCGGGGGCGCGGCCGAGGCCGAGGTCGATGCGGCCGGGATACAGCGATTCCAGCGTGCCGAACTGCTCGGCGATGACCAGCGGCGAGTGGTTGGGCAGCATGATGCCGCCCGCGCCGACGCGGATCGTGCTGGTGCCGCCCGCGACATAGCCGATCACTACCGCCGTTGCAGCACTGGCGATGCCGGTCATGTTGTGGTGCTCGGCCAGCCAATAGCGCCGGTAGCCGAGTTTCTCGGCGTGGCGGGCCAGATCGCGCGCATTGTGCAGCGCGTCTGCCGGCGTCGCGCCGAGCGTGACCGGGGCAAGGTCGAGGACGGAAAGGTCGGTCATGCTTGGCGCTCCGTGCGATGCTTTTTAGATCGGGGTCCATGGGCAGGTGCGCAAGGCGGGCCGCGCTCGCTTGGGTGCGGTGCGGGGCCTATCGTTTTGCAGTTGGCGGTCAGGAGTGCAGCCATACCGGATGGTCTTCGGGATACCAACGGTGATTGTTGAGCGTGGCCGCGACGTTGCGGCCGCGGAGGATTGCAGCGGCCCGATCACCTTCGACCGCGCCTTCATCAAAGCCGCCGCGCGTATCCGCGCAGGCAACGTTGCCGAGTCGTAGAGCGGCTATGCGAACAGCGGCCGAAAATGGTCGTTGAGGAAATGCCCAGCTGGGTCCAATGCCCGCCGTAACGCGCGGAAGTCCTCGTAGCGGCGGAACAGCTTCGGCATATCGTCCACGTTGGTGAAGTGCAGCTTGCCCCAGTGCGGGCGCGATCCGTACTGCCGCAGGATGGCATCTACGTCGCGCAGATAGTTCCAGTAGTCGATGCCGGGGCCGCCGGACACCGAGATGGTCACGCTGTCCTGTTCGAAGAACGGGCTGATCCAGCCGCCATCGCCTGCGGTGAAGCGGTATTCCACCGGGTAGATACAGTTGCGGTGCTTGGTCAGCATCAGGTCGCGCACCTCGCACAGCGCCTGTTTACCGTGCGCCACCGGCACCGCGTATTCGAGTTCGTGGAAATTCGGCACGTATTCGATCGGGTAGATGTCCGAGCTATAGGCGACCTTCTCGAACCCATCGGCGCGCGTGTACGGCGCATCGGTGGTGATGTTCATCACTTTCATCTCGCACACATCGAAATCGCGCTTCGTGTTGGACACGCTGCTGGTGTCGGCGAGGCAATATAAATGCCGCGACTCTGGCACCGGGCACCAGAAGAACGCGAAATGCCGGTTGGTGGCGGCCAGTTCGTCGTGGCGTTCCAGGCAGGCGGCGAAGTCGTCGCGCCAGACGGTTTCTTTCAGGTTGTAGGCGTCCATCACCTGCAACGTGTAGGCGGAGACCACGCCGAGCAGGCCAAGCGAAACGCGCGCGGCGAGTAGGCGCTCGTCGCCGTGGTCCAGCGTCAGCACGCTGCCATCGGGCTGCACCAAGCGCATCCCCACAACTTGCGAGGCCATGTTGCCCAGCGTCGCCCCGGTGCCGTGCGTGCCGGTGGACAGCGCGCCCGCCAGCGCCTGGGTGTCGATGTCGCCCTGATTGATCAGCGACAACCCGTGTTGATTTAACGCACGGCCAACGTCGCCGATGCGGGTGCCAGCTTTCACTGTCACCTGCTTGCGCTCCACATCGACCGCGATAATGCCCGCGTGCTGTTGCAGGCTGAGCAGCAAGCCGCTGGTTGCCACCACCGGGGTAAACGAATGCCCCGACCCGGCGGCGCGCACGCCGAGTCCCTCACGTGTCGCGGCGGCCACGGCGGCGGCGATTTCGTCTTCGGATGCCGGCTTGGCCATGTGGCGCGCGACAAACGACTGGTTGCCGACCCAGTTGCGCCAATGCCCGCCCGGGCCGAGTGCCGTGCCGCTCATCCGAACCCCCTGCGCTGCCGCAATAACTTTGGCGCAGCACTCAGCCGTTGGCAAAGCCCGATCTGGGGCAGGCGATTCTGCCCACCCCGGATGCGCCTGCTGGTATTTTCACCGAATCCCACGCCGCATGGGCATGACGCGGCGGCGATGTGACGCTATCGTGGGCAGGACACGCCATGCCCGATGCCCCGCAGACCACGGACACGCCATGAATCTGACGCCGCGCGAAAAAGACAAGCTGCTGATCTCGATGGCCGCCATGGTCGCCCGGCGCCGGTTGGAACGCGGGGTGAAGCTCAATTACCCCGAAGCCGTGGCGCTGATTTCCGATTTCGTCGTTGAGGGCGCGCGCGACGGCCGCTCGGTGGCCGACCTGATGGAAGCGGGGGCACATGTCATCACCCGCGCGCAGGTGATGGACGGCATCGCCGAGATGATCGCCGACGTGCAGGTGGAAGCCACCTTCCCGGACGGCACCAAGCTTGTCACCGTCCACGAACCGATCCGCTGAGGAACCGCGCGCATGATTCCCGGAGAAATCGACACCGCTGACGGCGACATCGAACTGAACGCCGGTGCGCCGCGCACGACGCTGACGGTGGCCAATACCGGCGACCGGCCAATTCAGGTCGGCAGCCACTACCATTTCGCCGAAACCAATGCGGCGCTGCGCTTCGACCGCGCAGCGGCGCAAGGCCAGCGGCTCGACATCGCCGCCGGAACTGCGGTGCGGTTCGAGCCGGGGCAAACCCGTGAGGTGACACTGGTGCCGTATCTGGGCAAGCGGACCGTTTACGGCTTCCGTGGCCTCGTGATGGGAGATCTGTGATGGCGCGCATCACTCGCCGTGCCTATGCCGACATGTTCGGCCCCACCACCGGCGACCGGGTGCGGCTGGCCGATACCGAGTTGTGGGTGGAGGTCGAGAAAGACTTCACTGTCTACGGCGATGAGGTGAAATTCGGCGGCGGTAAAGTGATCCGCGACGGCATGGGCCAGTCCCAGGCCACGCAGGCCGAAGGGGCGGTGGACACCGTTATCACCAACGCGCTGATCATCGACCATTGGGGCATCGTGAAGGCCGATATCGGCATCACCAACGGGCGCATCAGCGGCATCGGCAAGGCGGGCAATCCTGACGTGCAGCCGGCGGTGACCATCATTGTCGGGCCGGGCACCGAAGTGATCGCGGGCGAAGGCAAAATCGTCACCGCTGGCGGCATCGACAGCCACATCCATTTCATCTGCCCGCAGCAGGTCGATGAGGCGCTGGCCTCCGGCATCACCACAATGATCGGCGGCGGCACCGGGCCCGCCACCGGCACCTCGGCTACCACCTGCACGCCCGGTCCGTGGCACATGGCGCGCATGCTGCAAGCGGCTGAAGGCTTGCCGATGAATCTGGCGTTCTCCGGCAAGGGCAACGCCTCGCGCCCGGCGGCGCTGGAGGAAATGATCCGCGCCGGTGCTTCATCGTTGAAGCTGCATGAGGATTGGGGCACCACGCCCGCTGCCATCGACTGCGCGCTGAGTGTCGCCGACCGCTTCGACGTGCAGGTGATGCTGCACTCCGACACGCTGAACGAGTCAGGCTTTGTCGAGGACACCATTGCGGCGTTCAAAGGCCGCACCATCCACGCCTTCCATACCGAGGGTGCCGGAGGCGGCCATGCGCCGGATATTATCCGGGTGGCTGGTTTGCCCAACGTGCTGCCGAGTTCGACCAACCCGACGCGGCCGTACACGGCGAACACGCTCGACGAACATCTCGACATGCTGATGGTTTGCCATCATCTCGACCCGGTGATTTCCGAGGACATCGCCTTCGCCGAAAGCCGCATCCGCAAGGAGACCATCGCCGCCGAGGACGTGCTGCACGATCTGGGCGCGATCTCGATGATTTCGTCGGACAGTCAGGCAATGGGCCGCGTCGGCGAAGTGGCGATCCGCACTTGGCAGACCGCGCATAAGATGAAGTTGCAGCGCGGCTCACTGCCCGGCGACGGGGCCAAGCGCGACAATGCGCGGGTGAAGCGCTACATCGCCAAATACACCATCAATCCGGCCATCGCGCAGGGGCTGGCGCACGAAGTCGGCAGCCTGGAAGTGGGCAAACTGGCCGACATCGTGGTGTGGACGCCGGCGTTCTTCGGCGTGAAGCCCGATCTGGTGATCAAGGGCGGCAGCATCGCCATGGCGCAGATGGGCGATCCGAATGCGTCGATCCCGACGCCGCAGCCGGTGCATTACCGGCCGATGTTCGGCGCCCTTGGAATGGCGCTGGCGCCAAGCTGCATCACGTTCGTCTCGGGCGCCGCAATGGACGCCGATATCGGCGGGCGGCTGGGTTTGCGGCGCACGCTGTCGGCGGTCAGCAATACGCGCGGCAGCATCGGCAAGCGCAGCATGATCCATAACGATGCGACGCCGGACATCACCGTCGATCCGGAGACCTACGAAGTGCGCGCCGACGGCGTGCTGCTGACCTGCGAGCCAGCGACGATTCTGCCGATGGCGCAGCGGTATTTCCTGTTCTGATGCGCGCCGGAGAGGTTTTGCCGGCGGGCGGTTGGGACGCCGGGCGCGAGGTGGATACGGTGCTGGTCGATTACGACCGGCGCCATCGCCGCCGCATTCTGCTGACCACCGAAGCTGGGCACGACGTGCTGCTCGATCTGCCGCACGCTGCGCGCTTGCGGCACGGCGACGGGCTGTTGCTCGACGATGGCGGCGTGGTGCGGGTGCAGGCGCGGCCGGAAAAGCTGGCCGATATTCACGCGCATGACGACGGCGATTTGGTGCGGATCGCGTGGCACCTCGGCAACCGGCATCTGCCAGTGCAGTTGCTGGGCGAGCATATCCGCATCCGCACCGATCACGTCATCGAGGAGAGGGTGGAGTTGCTGGGCGGGCATGTGGAGCACGTGACCGCGCCGTTCGATCCGGAGGCGGGGGCGTATGCGGGCGGGCATCAGCATTCGCATGATGAGGACGATGGACACGATCACCAGGATGACGAACATCTCCACGCGCATCATCCGCACGCCCGCGATGACTGAGCCAGCCGCATTACTGCGGCTGCTCGCCTGGATCTCCCCCGCCTTCCCGACCGGCGGCTACGCCTGGTCGCACGGCGTGGAATGGGCGGTGGATACCGGCGAAATCCGCGATGGCGCCACGCTGCGGGTTTGGCTGGAGGATGTGCTGCGCCACGGCGGCGGCCGCAACGATGCGATTTTGCTGCGCCATGCGCACCGCGCGGCGGGCGATGTTGCCGCACTCACCGACCTCGTTGAACTGGCGCTGGCCACCCAGCCAAGCCGGGAACGGCGGGCCGAGACGGTGGGGCAGGGCAACGCCTTCATGGCCGCCGCCGCGTCCTGGCAGCCCGAAATCCTGAGGCAGTTGGCGGCGCTGGCTGGCGATCTGCCCTATCCGGTGGCTGTTGGCGCGCTGGCGGGCAGCCAGGGCATTGCCGAGGACGACGCGGTGCTGGCGCTAATTCAGGCATTCGCCGCCAATTTGATCTCGGCGGCGGTGCGGTTGGTGCCGCTCGGTCAATCGGCGGGCCTTGCGGTGCTGGCCGGTTTGGAAGCCGCCATCACCGAAATTGCCGCAACAACGCGGGAGGCGGCGCTGGATGATCTTGGCGGCTGCGCCTTCCGCTCCGACATTGCCGCCATGCGGCATGAAACGCAGTACTCAAGGATATTCCGCTCATGAAATCTGCCCATGGACCCCTGCGCGTTGGTGTCGGCGGCCCGGTCGGCACCGGCAAAACCGCGTTGATGGACGCGCTGTGCAAGCGATTCCGCACGCAGTACAACATCGCGGCGATCACCAACGACATCTACACCAAGGAAGACGCCGAATTCCTGACCCGTGCGGGGTCGCTGTCGCCGGACCGCATTCTCGGCATTGAGACCGGCGGCTGCCCGCATACCGCGATCCGCGAAGACGCCAGCATCAACTTGGCCGGCGTTGCCGAAATGAACAAACGCTTCCCGGATTTGGATGTGATTCTGATCGAAAGCGGCGGCGACAATCTGTCGGCGACGTTC
>JANYDF010000137.1 GCA_025359905.1 Rhodospirillales bacterium | reverse complement strand
CCACGATGGAGTTGGAGGACCGCCCGCAGCGCGATGTGACGCTGTTCCGGCTAGCGGCGTAGCGGGTGGCGGCGCAGATGCAGCGCCATTGACCCTGCACACAGCGCCAGCCCCACCGCGCACACCGCAGGCCATCCCGCCAGCGTCCAAGCCAGCCCGGCAATGCCCGAGCCAAGCGCGCCGCCGGTGAACATCACGCCCATGAACACGGTGTTCAGCCGCCCGCGCGCGTCTGGCTGCAAGGCATAGATCACCGACTGGTTCGCCACCTGCGCACCCTGCACGCCCAAGTCCATCAACAACACCCCCGCAATCAGACCCGCCACCCCAGGGATTGCCCATAGCGCGACAAATCCCAGCGCGGTCAGCGCGATGCCTGCGCCGATCACGCCGCGCGGGCCACGCCGGTCGGCCAGACGCCCGGCAAATGTTGCCACCATCACGCCCGCCGCGCCGATCATGCCGAACAGCCCGGCCACATCGCTGCCCAGATTGAGCGGCGGCGTTTGCAGCTTCAGCGCCAGTAACGACCAGAAGGCTGCGAACCCGCCGAACAGCCCGGCCTGGATCAGTGCGGCGCGCAACAGCGGCGGATGCACTTGCACAAGCGTGACGAGCGAGAACATCAGGCTGGCGTATGACCCGCCGACTTTCGGGCGGCTGCGCGGCAGCATCGCGGCGAGTAGCACGCCCATTGCCACCGCCAAACCGGCGGCCAGGAAGAACATGGTTCGCCAGCCCGCATAATGCGCCACCGCGCCCGATAGCACGCGGCCCATCAGCACGCCGGACAGCACGCCGCTCATCACCGTGCCGACCACTTGCCCGCGCCGTTGCGGCGGCGCCAGATCGGCGGCGAACGCCACGATTTGCTGGGCGATGCAGGCCCCTGCGCCGATCGCCACCGAGGCGGCGATCAGCGTGAACGGTCCCGGCGCCAATGCTGCGGCGAGCAGGGCGGCGGTCAACAGGACCAACTGACGCAAAATCAGCGTCCGCCGGTCCATCCGGTCGCCAAGCGGCAGCAACAGCAGGATGCCGCTAGCGAAGCCGATTTGGGTAGCGGTGGGGATCAGCGCCGCCAGTTGCGCGGGGGCAGGCAGATCGCGCGCGATCATGCCGATCATTGGCTGGTTGTACCAGACATTGGCTGCGGCGAATCCGGCCGCCACCACCATTGCCCGCGTTAAAGCAGGCGTCAGCACGGGCGCGGGCGGGTCAGCGGTGGATTGCGCTTCGGACATGGTCGCCAGATGGTGGCGGGACCGCAAAAACCACCCGAAACCCAGATGTGCCGTTCCGGGCGTTGACGGGTGCCGAAATTGCTGAAGCTGCAGTTTGAGCGTCAGCTCTCGTAAACCAAACAGATGGGTTTTTTAAATCAATGGTGGTGGTGCATCGCGTGCTTGGGTTCAGGTTCGTGATCTACACCCTCGATCATGCCCCGGCGCAGGTGCATGTCACCGGTCCCGGTCAAGCGAAGTTCAACCTGCATTGGCCGGACTTGGATGTGGACCTGCCGGTTGGCGGCTTGGCCGCCGGGTTGTTCGGTACCCATGCCTGGATGACACAGGCGCTGGCGCGGGTCGCCGGACAATCGACATCGGCTGCGAAATCGGCTGCCGCGCGAGCCAACGGTGCCAAGGGCGGACGGCCGCGCAAGCCCGCCTCGGTCTGACTACACCAGCGGTGCTGCGATCCGTTCCGCAGCCAGCGCCGCCTGCACCGCAGGGCGGGCCAGCACGCGCCGGGCGTGCGCGCCGAGCGCCGGGACATCGCGGGCTGGGCGGGGCAGGCCGCGGCCCCAGCGGACCAGCATGCACAGGAACAAATCCGCCGCCGAGAAGCCCGATTCGAGCAGCCATTCGCGGCCTTCAAGCTGCTCGGCGATGCGGTCGAACATTGCTTCCAGCCGCACCCCGGCGGTTTGCTTGACCGCCTCGGCCAGCGCCGGGCTCGGCACATGCTGCTCCGGGTAGAACCACAGGCGAAACTCCGGCTGCGGCGTGTTCGCAAGGTGGATCATCCACTTGTAGAACTGCGCCCGCTCGGCGGTGCCAACCGGTGGGGCCAGCCCGGCTTCGGGATGGCGGTCGCACAGATGCAGCGCGATCGCGGCGGTTTCGAACAGCACCAGACCGCCATCCACCAGCACGGGAATGCGCCCGTTCGGGTTCAGCTTGAGGAATTCGGCGCTGTGCTGCGCGTTCTGCGCGCGGTCGACCAGCGCCAATTCAAACGGCACGCCGAGTTCGCGCAGCAGCATGTGCGGGAACAGGCTGGCGTTGCCGGGGTAATAATACAGCGTATACATCGGTTTAACCCCTTACCGGGCAATCCAGTTCCGTCAGCATTCCTCGCCAGACCGCATCGGCGGCCTGCGGCGAATACAGCGTGGTCACGCGCTCCTGCGCTCGCTCGGACATGTGTTGCCACAACGCCGCATCCTGGTGCAGCCGCACGATGGCGCCTGCGAAGTCCGCCGGGTCATCGGCCACCAGCACGCCGTCGCCATCGTGCAGCCCGGTGCCTTCCAGCGAGATGCTCGACCCAGCGACCGGCAAGCCGTGCGCGAGGCTGGTCGCCACTTTGCCCTTGAACCCCGCGCCGTAGCGTAGCGGCGCCACCGAGAGCCGCACCGAGGCGAACAGCGCCGCCAGATCCTCGACCCAGCCCAGCACTTCAATTCCGTCCGACGCCAGCGCCTGCACTTGTGCGGGCATGTAGCTGCCCGCGAGGCGCAGGCGCACCCCGGGCAGTTCGGCGCGCACTAACGGCAACACTTCGGCGGCGAACCACAGCACGCCGTCCACATTGGGCGGGTGGCGGAAATTGCCGATGAAGCACAGGTCGCGCCGCTGCGCGAACCCGGCGGAAACCGGCGCGGGCCGGACAATCCAGCGCAGCAGCACCAGGCGGCCAAGCTCTGGCTCCCGGCTCAACACGTCCATTTCGTAGTCGCTGGTCACGATGCTGGCGTCGGCGGCGCGAATGCAGCGCAACTCATCGTCGCGCACCGCATCGGGTGGCGGCGCGCCGGCCAATTCGGCACGGCGCTGCTCGCGCAGAAAATGCAGATCGGCGGTGGCGAACACCAGTTTGGCGTGCGGCGCCAGGGTGCGAATGCGGTCCAGCAGCATCGCCATGTTGGCGTAGCGATACACATGCACCAAATCGAGCGTGCTGCCCTCGGCCTCCAGATACGCGGTCACCGATCCGTCGGCGACGTCGATACCCTGCCGCCGAAGCCCGTCCACCTCGGCGGGGTCGAGCGCCCCGGCGTGCACAGGGCAAATCGTCACCCGGTAGCCGAGGCGGCGCAGCACCAGCATTTGCTCGAACGTGGCAATCGACCCGGCGTCGCGATCCGTTCGCGGCAGGCCGTCATCGATCACCAGTGCGTGGCCGATGAACCCGGCGGCGGCGGGGCCGGGGGGCCAGCCTTCGGCACGCAACTGTTCGCGCAGCCGCAAGGTCTCCTCGTCCGGCAGGCTCAGGTCGGGCGCTGCGCCGTCGGCGCTGGCCGGTGCGCGCTCGACCCAGACGGCGGTGGCCAGCGGTTGCACCAGCACGCTGCGCCCGGCGGCGCGCAAGCGGGCGCACAGATCGGCAACGGCAAGGCCGAAGCGGCGATACAGCGGGCTGAAGCCGCCGGCCGCCTGCAAGTCGGATCGGCGGATGGCGAAGGCCAGCCCGGCCACGGCGTCGACTGGGCGCATGAACCCGAACTCACGCGCTTCGGCGGGGGCCAGATCGCCGGGGTCGCGCAGCAAGCCGTCGGCCCCGGCCAGCAGGCCGAACGCTTCCAGCAAACCGTCCTCGCGCAGCAGCCGCCCGGCGGCGATGGCGGCCTTTGGCTCACGGGCGAAGCAGGCGAGAATTTCATCGAGCCACCCGGCGGTGAGATGCGCCTCGGGTGCGAGGAACACCACGGCATCGCCGCGCGCTGCCTGCGTCACCGTGTTGCGCCCGGCCACCAAACCGCTGGCGTCGTGCAGCCGCACGTAGCGCAAATTGCGCACCACCGAGGGCAGCAGCGCCGCTTCGCCGCCATGCCCGCCGTCGTCGAGCAGCACCACGTCGGCCGTGGCGTCGATGCCCGCTTCGTGCAGCGCCAGCAGGCAGCGATGGATCGCGTCCACCCCGGCGGTGGCGGCGATGCAGATGGTGGCCTTGGGCTGGTCCGGCAGCGCCAGCGTCAGCGGGGCGAGCCGGGCGGCGATTTCGTCCAGCGCCCCTGCAAGTCCCGCGGCCCCGAGGCTGCGCAAGCTGGCGCCCTGCGGCGCGCCGGCCAGTTCCTGAAAGAACCCGGCGACAGTGGCGAACAATGCCCGCGCGGCGCGGTCCTCGTCGCGCGCCTGGGCGGCGCGGCTGAGTTCCTCGACCCGGCCGCCCATCAGACGCAACTGGCGTTCCAGATCGACGATGCGATCCTCGACGCCAGCGAGGCGGCCGAGGCGGACAGTGATCGGGTCGCTCAGATTGCGCCCGGTGCCGCTTTCGCGCACCGCGACCACCAGCGTGCCTTTGTCGGCCAGGGCACTATACGGCAGCGCATAGGAAAACCCATGCGTGCCGTCGCCGATCCCCGCCTGTTGCAGGTCGGGGCGGAAATTGGCGGCGGTGAAACTGCCCGCGATCTGGTGATCGACCAGCACGGTCAGCTCGACATGACTGCCCGGCAAGTCCGGATACCAGCACCAGCCGGACACCCAGCCATCGCGCGACACCCGGTCGAGATGGCCGTGCAGCGCGGGCAATTCGGGGACGGCCGCCGGTTCCGGCGTTACGGGGGGCTGCGCGGCGGCTCCGGCCCAGGTGACGCGCTGCGGCGTGCCGACCGGCTGGCCGGTGGCGGTGTCACGCAGCGTCACCTCGACGCTGGCACCCGGTTGCATCGTCTCGGGTTCCAGGCACAGCAGGAACGAATGAAACCCGTCGCCGATGCCCGCGGCGCGCAAATCGTCGCGCTCCTGATCGCATTGCACCTCGGCGATCACGCCGCCATCGGCCAGTACGGCCAACATGCGATGCACGTCTGGCTCGTCCGGCGACCAGCACCAGCCTTCGATGGTGCCGTCGCGGTCGGCGCGGTCCAGGCTGCCATTCAGCGGCACCAGCCGCACGGGCGGCGGTTCAGCCACGGACTTCTTCGATTTCGCCGCCATCGAGCCTCCCGCCCTGCGTACCGCAGCCGTTCTAAGGCGGCGCGGCTTAATGTTACGCCAGCGCCGCCGGGCTGCCGCGCACGATTTCCCGCACCATCGCGCACAAATCGCCGCCATGGAAACGCTGCGCTGGCATGCCCGCCGCCGCAGCGGCGGCAAGGTCGGTCGGCTGGTCGCCGATCAGCACGCAGTTGGCAGGAGCGAGATTCCAGACGCGGATCAGGTCGAGCAGCATGCCGGGCGCCGGTTTGCGCCAATGGCAGGGGCGCTGGTAGGCCGCCACGCTGCCCTCGGTGTGGTGCGGGCAATAGCGCAGATCGTCGATGGTGCCGCCGTGGCGGCGCACTTCGCCGGTCATCCAGGCGTGCAACGCCAGCACGTCGGCTTCGGAATACATGCCGCGCGCGACGCCGGATTGGTTGGTGACCACGAACACATGCCACCCCGCGTCGCTGGCGGTGCGGATGGCGTCCAGTGCGGTATCCGTCCAATCGAACCGCTCGCGGTGGCCGACATAGGCGTGATCGCGGTTGATCACCCCGTCGCGGTCGAGGAACAGCGCGGGGCGGCGCAACCGGAGCGGCAATTCGCGCTGACCGCGCGCCAGATCGTCCGGGATGCCGATGTCGATGAACCAGCCGCCGATCACGCTGCCGCGCACCGCACCCTGGGCGGCCAGGCCCGGCAACACGTCGCGTTCCAGCGAGCATTCCGGCTGGATGCTGTCCAAGATCGCGCGCCGCATCACGTAGATGCCGGCATTGATCATCCCAGGTGCCGCAGCCGGCGGGCGTTCGCGGAATGCGGTAATGCGGCCGTCCTGCCAATCGACCACGCCGTAACGCGAGGCGTCCGGCAGGTCGCGCAGCGCCAGCCGCGCCGTCACGTCCGGCCCGTCGGTGGCCGCGTCGGCCAGCAAGCGCCCCAAATTGCCGTCGAGCAGCGAGTCGCCGTTGACCAGCAGAAACCGCTCGTCGAGCAGATCGCGCGCATGCCACAGCGCGCCGCCGGTTCCGGCGGGCGACGGCTCGTTGCTCATCGCGATGGTCAACTTGATCGGCAGCGTCTGCTGGATCGCCGCCACTTGCTCGGCCACACGATCTGAAAGATGGCCGGTCAGCAGCACCACATCGGTCACGCCGTAGCGCGACAACTCGCGCAGCAGCCACGCCAAGAACGGGCGGTCGCCACAGGGCAGCAACGGCTTGGGCAACGCCGCCGTCAGCGCGCCGAGGCGGGTACCAAGGCCACCCGCAAGGACGGCGCATTGGCGGATGGTGCCGGAGGTCATCGTTCAGTCAATAGCGTCAGGCTGCCTGCCGCCGCAATGGCGTCAGATCGGCGGGCGGAGGCCCCATTGCTGCACCAATGCCAAACAGTCCTGCCAGGGCGCGATCGCCCCGGTGGTGGACAGCGCGCGCAACGACGCGGCGGCGGTGGCGCAGGCCAGCAGCAGCGCGTCGGGGACGCTCCAGTGCTGATGCACGCCGTACAGCATTCCGGCGGCAAACGCGTCGCCGGCACCGTTGGCGGCGGCAATGGCCTCCGGCGGCACGCGCAGCGATGGCTGGCGGATCACCGCGCCGTCGCGCGTGGCGGCCACGGCGCCCATCGGGAAATGCGCCACCACCAGTTCCAGCGGGCCCTGCGCCAGCGCGGTCTGCACCGCCTCCACCACGGCCTCGACGTCGGTTGTTCCGTCACGCACCGTGGCAAGCCCGGTCAGCGCGCCGATTTCGTGGTCGTTGACGCATAATGTGTCCAGATGCGGCAGGCAGGGGTTGATCAGTTTGGCGAGCAGATCCGGCGCAATGCTGGCGAGTTCCAGGTTGGTGCGCAGCCCGGCGGCGCGCGCGCGCTTCAGCAGCGTCACCCAGCCGTTGGGGTCATCGCCCCACGGTGCGTCCATGATCTTGTGCACGCCGGGCAAGCCCAGATGCAGCACGGCGGCGGTGGTTTTGGTGAAGTCGAAATGCTCCGGCGTCAGCAGCGCGGCGGTGCCGGGAAAAAACAGATGCGTGCGGCGGCCAGAGCGGCGCGAGCCGAACGCGTCGGTGTACTGCGTGGCGCTGGCGCTGGTGACATGCATTTGTGCCCGGCCGATGCCGAACTCGTCCGCCTCGGCCATCAGGAAACGGCCATCGGCATCGTCGCCGATCAGCGTGATGGTCTCCACCGGCATCGATGGGTCGAGCTTGCGCATATCGACCGCGAAGTTGCAGCCGGAGCCGCCGCCGCGATGTTCGACCGCCTCGATCTCCACCAGTCCATCTTCGCCCGGCCAGTAGGTGACGAGCTTGTTGTTATCGACGCACCACGTGCCGCCGGTGACGAACCCCGCCCGTTGCCCCACGCCATTCCCTCCAGTGGCTTCCTGCCCCTCTCCCCCCGCGAAGGGCGGGCGGAGAGGGGACTTATTTTGCGTTCGCCAGCAGCGATTAGCCGCCCATCTTCAGCACGGCTTCGGTGATCTCGTTGTCACGGGCGAGTTCGCGGGCCGGCTTCACGCCCGCCTTGGCCATCTCGTCGTGATACACGCGCACCGCTTCTTCCGGCTTCAGGTTATGGCTGGAGACTTCGCGCATCATCTGGATCATCGCCAGCGGGGCTTCGGCGCGGTTGATCTTGCGGCCGAACAGCGCCACGCGGGCGCCGTACTTCTCGGCCTGCGCGATCAGTTCGAAGCAGTCGCGCGAGGTGCCGCTGCCGCCGCCCAGCACGCCCACGACCAGGCTGGGGTCGTAGCTGCACAGTTCGTCCAGCGCCTTCGGGCCGTTATAGGCGAGCTTGAGGAACTTCGGCCGCTCGGCTTGCGTCAGGCCGGCGAGGCTGCGGCACAGGCAGTCGTTGATGTAGTGCGGCAGCACCGCCGGATCGATCCCGGTGTCGACGTTCGGGTTGAACACTTCCAGGAAGTAGCTGAAGCCGGTGTCGGCGCATTCCTCGCGGAAATTGGCGAATTCGGCCAGCGAGGCCAGATCGGCGTCGATGTCGTGGTTAAACGTCACCGAATACAGGCCGAGGTCGGTATGCGGCTTCACCCGCGCCAGCGACGGGGTGCGGAACGGGCGCGAGGCGTGCTTGGAATAAGTGGCGCCGCGCATCACCCAAATGTCGGTCGATTCGTTGGCGCGGATCGCAGGCTTCACGGCGCTGCTGTTGAACAGGCCTTCGCGGCTCAGCACTTCGATGTTCGACGCCGAGGCCAGCATGATGTCCACGACATCCTGCTGCACGATAGCGCGCATCTGGTCGAGGAATTCCGCGCGGGTGCGGTTGCGCAGCACGGCGCCGTCCGGCCCCTTGACTTCGCCAGTCCAGGAGATGCTCGGCCCCATGTCCGGGTCCTTAGCGTCGGCGATGATGAAGTCGCTCGGGCGGTACTGGCCCGCATGAATACGGGCGAGTTTGGCGTCGAGACGGGTCATGGGGGGGGAGTCCTCCGTGGGCGCGGCCTGGCGGATGCTGGACGCGCGTTTGGTTTGCGCTGGTTGGGCGTTTCGCGCGGCCTTATGCGCCGGGGCCGGGGCGTTGTGAAGCGGGCGTGCGTGGCAAAATTAACGTTTTACCTCGCGCATTCATGCATAGGAGGCGCGCTTCGGCGTATCGCGCACCGGATAGTGCTGGCATCGAAGCTATTTTTTGAGCCATCGTTTGACGACTTTGAGAAAAATAATAGTGACCATCGCGATGGATACAAAATCTTCGGCACCGAATGCGTGCTTGAAATTCGGTTGTGCAATGACATCTCGCGCTGGTTTGCGAAGCTCGCTCAAAAATTGCTTTTCTTTGGATATTTGTTCGGCAAAATCTTTAGTTTTCTCGATAACCTTGATGAATTTGCCCATGCGGGTATTTTCATCCCGCTCAAGGGATTTATTTTTTACGGTATCAAGAAATGTGATCCAAGAATCTATTTGATTTGGAGTAATTTTGGTCCGCGCCAAAAGGTGACGGCATAGATCGCGCTTTTGCTGCTGCATATGTTGTGAAAATGATTGTTTTGAGTCTTTCGCGTTGATTGATGTCTTGGTTTTATTCTTGCGCATAACGTAAGTGCTGGGCGGCATAGGCATAATACGGGCTCCAGCGGCTATGATATCGTTGCTAAGATATGACGATAGCGATCCCGGTCAAGGGCAGATTGCCTGCGTTTATTGGCCGATCCCCAGCTTATGCCGCAGCGCTGTCTCAATGGCTTCGGCCAGCACACGCTCGCCCATGGCCAGTGAATGCTTCTCGCGCACCAGCGCTTGTCCAGCCTGCGACAGCCGGTCCCATAGCGCCGCATCGCGGTAGACCCGCAGACAAGCGGCGGCCAGTTCGGCCGGGCTGTCGGCCAGCAGCACGTCCCCGCCGTCGATCAGGTCCATGCCCTCCGCGCCGCAGGCGGTGGAGACCACTGGCAGGCCGTACGACATGGCGGTCGAAACCTTGCCCTTTGTTCCGGCTCCGAAGCGCAGCGGACACACGAACACTCGCGTGCGGTCGAACACATCGCGTAGGTCATCGATCAGGCCGGTCACAATGATGTGTTCGCTGGCCAGCGCCCGCAGTTCCGGGCCCGGATTGGCCCCGGCGGCGATGAAGCGGATGTCCGGCGCTTCGGCGTGGATCAGCGGCAGCACCTCAGTGGCGAAGTATAGCACCGCGTCGATGTTGGGCGGATGGCGGTAGCCGCCGAGGAAGCAGATGTCGCGGCGCTCCTCGAACCCGACCTCGGTGCCGAAGAATTCGAACATGAACGGCCACACCACCACCGGCGCCCCCGGCGCCTCGCGGGCCAGCAGGTCGCGCTCGAAGGTCGAATGAGTGATTGTGCAATCGGCCCGGCCGATCAGGTCCAGTTCGCGGGTTTTCATCCGGCCCGCCGCCAACCGCGAGGCCGCCGTGCCGTCCAGTTCGGCTTGGCGTTCCATGCGCAGGAAATGCAGGTCCATGGTGTGGAACAGCACCGGCGCTTGCGGCGCATAGCGGCGCAGATCGTCGATCACCTGCTCCAGCACCGGCACGCGATACACCAGTGTGGCATCGAACAGCGCGCCGTAGCGGCGGATATAGTCCGCGAACGGGCCTTCGTATGGGGAATAGGCGCACTCCACGCCGAGGCGTTGCAACGCCGGGGTGTGCTGCGCCTCGAACAGGAAATTGTCCTGCGGGGTGTAGTACGGCTTGTAGCCGAGCCGCTGGAACAGTTGCAGCGTCAGCATGGTGGTCACCGACCCGGCATCCTGCTTCGGCGTCGGCGTGGTGGCGTCCACGATCAGCGCGCGTTTGCGCACCGTCCGGTCGCGCTCGAAATACGGCGCTTCGCCGTTCGGGCGATGCGCGGTCAATGCCTCGCGCCAGCGCAGGAACAGTTTGCGGCCGTTGATCTCCTGATACGCCTTGATGCCGGACTTGGTGTCGGTGCCCGACGTGCGGCCCTCGTAATGGATCACCCGCGACAGCGGCTGATACCAGACCTCGCGTCCAGCCGCGCCGATCCGCAGTGCCAGATCGGAATCCTCGCAATACGCCGGGGCGAACAGCGCATCGAAACCGCCGAGCGCGCGCCACAGCTCGGCCGGCACCGCGATCGACGCGCCGGAGATGTAGTCGGCCTGCCGGGCGTGGGTGTAGTTGGGCCGGTTGGGATCGTCGTTGCGCCCGTAGTTCCAGGCCGACCCGTCGCGCCAGATGATCGCCCCGGCTTCCTGTAAGGTGCCATCAGGGTACAGCAGCTTCGACCCCACCAAACCGGCGCGCGGGAACAGCGCGAAGCTGTCGAGCAATTCGTCGAGCCAGCCGGGCAGCGCGCGGGTATCGTTGTTGAGCAACACCAGGAAGCGGCCGCGCGCCATCGCGGCGGCGGCGTTGCAACTGCGCAGGAAGCCGAGGTTCTCCGCGTTGAGGTGGTAGCGGATGCCGTTGAGCAGCGGCAGCACATCGCCGGTTTCATCCGGCGAGTTATCGTCGATGACGATAATCTCGGCGCGCACGCGGGCGGCGTGGGAGAACAGGCTGTCCAGGCAGTTCAGCGTGTAGGCAAGCTGGCCGTACACGGGAATGATAATCGACACCTCCGGCGATTCACCCGCGACGGTGTCATCGTCCAGCGCCAGCGCGCGCGGTGCGGCGTTGAGCGCGTCCAGCGCCTCGTGATAGGCGGGCTGGTCAGTGAGCAGGCCGAAGCGGCGGAAGAACGCCTCGCCCGCGCGGCCTTGACCAATGGCGTCGTCGTCCGGGCGGTGCTCGTAAAACGTCAGTTCGCTGCGGTCGCGCTCCGGATGGTCAGCGACCGGCCAGGAATACAAGATGCGCGGCACATCGAACGCGCTGGCCACCCCGCTGCCGCCGCTGGCGGCGTTGAACTGGGTGAGCTGTGTCTTGAATTTGCTGTTCTCGGCCTGCAGCGCAAAACTCTGCTCATCGAGTTCTACCAGCCGCTCAACCAGCGAGACGGCGCGGCGGCGCAAGTCCACCAGTCCGGGTTCGGCGGGCGGCGAATCCGGCGCGCCGGGCGCGGCGGGCGGGAGGGCAGGGGGGGCGCCGGCCAGCATCTGGCCCGGCACCGCCGCTTCGAACAACGCCGAGGCGAGCGGCGGCAAGGCGGCGTCGGACGCCAGCAGCAGCGTGGACCAGGCTGTGCTGGGCGGAGCGGGTTCGGCCAAGGCGGTCATGCGGCCATTGACGAAGCGGGCATCGGTGATCAGCGTTCCGGCCAATGGGCGCTGCCGGAAGACCGCGACATGGGCAAACGCCGCCGATACCGCCGCTTGTGCCGCCGCTGCGCCATCCGCCGCCGCCAGCACCAGAATGCCGCCCGGCGTCAGCGCCCGGCGCAAGGCGGTCAACGCGCCGCCGATCTCCTGGCCGCGCAGCGGGGTCAGCGATAGCACAACGTCGGCAGTGCCGCCGGAACCGTCGGCGGGCAACAGCGTGGCGCCCGGCAAGTCTGGCGCGAAGCTGCTGCCGGCGCTGGCATCGGCCACCGTGCGGCCCTGGCAGAGCGGCAGCACGAAGCGGTAACGATGCCCCGCCGCAGCCGTATCGGGCGTGGTCATGCCGGCAAATGCGCCAGCTCGTAGTCCAGCACCGCCTTCAGTGTCGCCTCGATGCTCACCGCCGGCCGCCATCCGGTTTGTTCCTTCAGCTTGGTATTGCGGCCTAGGATGACGGCTTCGTCCGACGGGCGAAACAGCGCTGGGTCGGGTGCCAGCGGCAGGTCCACCCCGGCGAGGCGGGCGAAAATCGGGATCAGGTCGCCGATCCGGTAAGCCTCGTCGCCGCAGATATTGTACGCTTCACCCGGCAGGCCGTGCGCCGCCAACAGTACCAGCGCCTCGACCATGTCGCGCACGTCCATGATCGGGCGGCGGGTCTCGATGTTGCCGACCCGCAGCGCGCCGCCGTCGCGCTTGATGCGCGCCACGCGGGCGGCGAAGTCCGACACCACATCGTCGCGCTTGCGCGGCCCGGTGGTGTTGAAGATGCGGGCGCGCACGGCGCGGATCTTGAAATTGCGCCAGTACTGGTACGCCAGCAGATCCTGCGCCACCTTGCTCACGCCATACGGGTGCAGCGGCAGCGGCAGCACATCCTCGCCGATCGGCACATTTTCCGGTGTCATGCTGGCGCCGTATTGCGCCGATGAGCAGGCCACCACCACCACCGGGTCGTAGCTCGGGTCGAGCGTGTCGCGGACCCGGCGGATCGCTTCGAACAGATTGATGGTGCCGCCGGCATTGATCGCCATGGTTTCGGCTGGGTGGGACCACGAGACTGTCGGCAGGCTTTGCGCCGCCAAGTGAAACACCTGCGCAGGCCGGTGCTGGGCAACCAATTGAAAGACCCCGCCGGCATCGCGGACGTCCAACTCAGCCATCGGGAATCGGCCAGCGAGTTCCTCCATCCGCACGGTCGGGCGGAAGTAACTGCCGATCACCTGCCCAGGCTGCACAGCGTCGAGCCGTTCCAGCAGGTGCGAACCGACCATGCCGGCGGCGCCGGTAATCAGAATAGACGCCATGTGACCCCAAGCCCCCGTTGGGCCCGCAGCGTCGCACGCCGAACGGCTGCGGGCTGGCGGGCAAACTGTTAAAAATTCATTATTAAATCGTCTAATTGGAGGGAATAAATCGAAAAATCGTTCTGGTGCTGATGCTTATCGGCCGGTCATTGCGGTGTCGTGAGGGATTGCAGCCAGTTTAAGTCCAGAGTACGTAACGGTCTCGTGTTTCTGCCGTCCCAACAAGGGGGCTTTCACCGTGCTCGACATGACAAGGCGCGACTCCTTTCTGGAATGCGAACCTGGGGTGATCCGGCTTTTCGGTGCCGCGGATATTGGCACCAAGGGCATGGTCTCTGGCTGGTCCGGCCCCGAGGAAGGGCATAACTGGAACGACGGGGTTGAAGCGGCCTGCGCGGTTGCCGTCAAGCCGCCGGTTACCCGGCTGATGCTGTCGGTGATGGGTGAACCCTACGTTACCCGGGCCCGCCCGGCGCAGGAAATCACCCTGTATGGCAATGGCTACCGGCTCGGCTTCTGGCGGCTCAGTGCACGGGCGGAAACCGCGCTGCTGGTGGCGCTGGAACCGGAATGGTGGCTGGAGCGCGGGGCGAAGGCCGTGATGCGGCTGATGCTGCACATGCCGCACAGCGTCCGCCCGAAAGACATCAACGACGGGCAGGACAGCCGTGAACTGGCGTTCTGTTACCGCTCGATGTGTCTGCGCCCGATCGCGGGCTGACCACGCTGCGGCAGGTGCTGTAAGGTCCGCCGGGCCGCCGGTGTTGGTGCGGTCAGGAGGCGACATGGCGGAACCGGCCCTGCTCGGCGATCTGCGCGAGCGGCCCGATGGCAGCTTCGACGGCTGGTGCTGGGTGCCCGGCCGTCCGCAGGAGCGGCTGATCGTCGATCTGCTGGTCAATGACACCCTCGCCATCTCAATGGTCGCGGCCATTTTCCGCCGCGACCTGCAAACCAGGGGCTACGGCGATGGCCGCCACGGTTTCGTGCTGCGGCTGCCCGCCAACACCGAGGGTCTGGACAGCGAGGCGCTGATCACCGCGCGCGAACGCCGGTCTGGCCATATTTTTGGCCGCGTGCTGCGCGCGGCGCCGGCGGTGTCGGCTCCCGGCGGCCCGGCGTTGGACCGGGTAGAACGGCAAGTCGATGCGCTGTGGCAAGATCTAGACTCTGCGCGCCCGCCGCCGGAGGCTGAACGGCCGTCGCAGCGATTGCGCTCGGCGTTTGGCACGTTGGCCGGAAGGCTGCGGGCGCAGGCCGGACGGGCTCCCTGGCCAGACGGTCCACCGATCGTATTGCCGGCGCCGGTATCACCGGCGCTGACCGTGGCGTTTGTGGCGCGCGCAGCCGAAGCGGCCTTTGCCCGTATCGCGGCGCTGGCACCGGGCTTGGCTTTGGCGCGGGCGGAACTGCTGGTGATCGACCCCGGCATCGATCCCGAGGTGGCGCTGCTGTCGTCGCGGGTCCGCAATTTACGGATGCTGCGCGACGGCGCCGCCGCCGGCGTTATTGCTGCCTGCAACCTCGCGCTGGCGCACGGGGCGGGCGAGAGGCGGCTTTGGCTTGGGGACACGGTGGCCACGCCATCCGCCGCCGCGTTGCTGGCCCTGGCCCGCGCGCTTGCCAAAGCGCCGCCCGCCCTATGGCTCGGCCCGGAAGCAGCCATCAGTTTCGCCGATGTCGATGCGCCATTGCCGCCGGCTGTGTCGCTACCGGCGCGATTCGGCATGGCGCTGTGCGTGGACCGCGCCGTGTTCGCCGAATTGGGCCCGCTCGACCCGGGATTCGGTGCGGCGCATGGCTTAGCTTACGCCGATCTGGCGCTGCGTGCCCGTCTGCTCGGGGTCGATTTGCGCGCGGTCATGGAACCCGAGCCCCCAACAGGTGCTGCGGTCGAGTTTGCACCTGCCTCGACGGCTGCGTGGGCGCTGTTCCGCAGCCGCTGGGGCGCGCTTGACCCGCTGATCGCCGGCGCATAACCCCGTCCCACTCAGCAGGCCGCCCCGCACGATGCAGACCCGCCTTCACGCGCGCTTCCCGTCGGTCAGCTTCATCTCGCAGGCCGAGTTCAGCGAATATTGCCGGGTGGCGCAGGCGTCGCTGGACACGCGCTATTTGCACGAAACCAGCCTGACCACCCGCGATGATGCCGTGGTGCAACTTGGCACCTGCGCGCCCTGCCTGCGCCGCGCCGCCTTCACGTCGGACACCGAGCGCTGGGAACGGCTTGCCGATGGCCGCCGCGTACCGGAATGGAGCGACGGCCTAGCTTGCGACTGCGCCGACCATCTTTCCAATCGCTGGCGGGCCTTATTGCATTTCGCCCAATCCGCCGGTGGTCTGCGCGACTGGACGCGGCTGCTGCTGCTCGGCCCGGCCACCCCGGCCGACGTCCGGCTCACCGCACTGGCGGGTGCCGCCACGTGGCTACCGCATTTGCTGGCGGGCGAATCCGTGGCCAGCGACTTGCGGCTGCCGGCGGAAAGCGGCGCGTTCCATTTGGCCATCGCCGCCAACTACCTGCACCGTGTGCCGCCGCTGCCGGCGGCTTTCGCCGAACTCCGCCGCGTGCTTGCCCCCGGCGGTTCGCTGGTGTTCACCGTGCCGTTTCGCTACCGCGCCGCCCGCACTGTCAGCCGGGCACTGCCACAAACCGGCCGGCCAGCCGCTGAGCACCGTGAAGCGGTGCATGAAATCGGCTGGGATGTGCTGGACATGCTGCGCGCGGCCGGATTTGGCCGCGCGTCGGTGCATAGCTACTGGTCGAACGAACTTGGCTATCTCGGCCCGTTCAACATGATCCTGCACGCCGTGGCGTGATGCGGGCGATCAGCCCGCGTTGCGCCGCCCCAGCACTCGCTTGTTCATCTGCGCCTCGGCCTCGGGCGAGCCGTCGTGGAAGGTGCCGAACCACTTGTCGATCGGGATCGAGCCGTCGCCGCCGTAATTCACCTCGAAGTAGCGGTGATGCAGGTAGTGCATGAAGCTGCCGGTTTCCTGCTCCACGCCATTCGGCAGCACCACTTTGTAGAATCCGGTGTGGCCTTGCGCCGGGGCGAAGGCCAGATGCTGCAACTGGAAGATCACGTGCAGCGGGTTGGACGGCACCACCCAGTGCAACAGCACTGCCGAGAAATACAGCAGATGCTCGACCGGATGCATCGCCATGCCGGACCACGGGCCGACATTGACGTTCTTGTGGTGAAAATGATGCACCGTGCGATACAGCGGCGGCCAGTGGATCAGCCGATGAATGCAGTAGAAATGCAACTCGCGCCACAGCGGGATCAGCAGCAGCAGCACCGCGCACCACACCGGATGATCCTGCCAGCCGACATAGGGAATATAGCTGTTGGCCTGGGCCCATAGCGTGACCGCTTCATAGGCGGTCCAGATCGGCACGGCGAACACGAAGGTCCAGAACAGGTTGTCCAGCACCTGGTTGTTGAACAGGAACACGGTGTTCTTCGACAGCCAGCGCGGATTGTACTTATACTTTATGCCCTGCGCCTTCTGCATATACAGCCGCAAATGCCAGCCGCCGGCAATCAGCACCAGCAACGCCACGTTGCGCTCGAACAGCGCGAACACCCAGCCCGGCGCGAAACTGGTCATCTCCGTCAGGGCGGGGGTCAGGTACAGCCACGTCACTGTGGCGATCACCGCGTAAATCGCGTTCCACGGGAACAAGTAGCCGTTCCAGCCAAACAGCCATTTCAGGAACCCCACCGGGCGCGGCGGCCAGACGAACAGCGGCGGCGGCGCCAGCAGCCGTTCCGGTTTCCATTCGCCCCGGCGTTCACCTTGTTCGAGCGTTGCTCCAGACATTCTTGTTTTCCTCCACCCTCGAACAGCATAGCCACGTTCGCGCCACGCCGGGTAGACCGTGCGGCTGGCGCGGCAATTTCCCTACGGCGCGGCAGGCTTCATGCGCCGCACGATGGACGTGGTGGAGTGCCCGGCTTCCAGGTCGATCAGCCGCACTTCGCCGCCATGCGCCATCACGAACGCGCCGCCCACCACTTGGTCGAATGTGTAGTCGGCGCCCTTGAACAGCAGGTCGGGCACCAGCGCCTCGATCAAATTCTCGGGAGTGTCTTCCTCGAACAGCACCACCAGATCGACCGCGCCAATCGCCGCCATCACCGTCGCGCGGGCCATTTCCTGCTGCAACGGCCGCTCCGGCCCCTTCAGCCGCTTCACCGAGGCGTCGCTGTTCAGCCCGACGATCAATCGGTCACAGGTTGCGCGGGCCTTTTGCAGCAGGCGCACATGGCCGGGATGGATCAGGTCGAAGCAGCCATTGGTGAACCCCACCCGCAAGCCGCCCGCGCGCCACGCCGCGCGCAGATGCCGGGCCTCGTCCCATTCGGCGATCTTGTCGTCCAGCGCCAGCAACTCGCTGCGATGCAGGGCCGCACTCAGTTCGCCGTGGCTGACCGTGGCGGTGCCCAGCTTGCCGACCGAAATCCCCGCCGCGATGTTGGCGAGTGCCGCGGCGGCGGGCATTGCAGCGCCGCAGGCCAGCCCAATGGCGAAGGCGGCAATCAGCGTGTCGCCCGCGCCGGACACGTCGGCGACTTCCTGCGCCCGGGTCGGCACATGCAGCGGCGGCGCATCGCGGCGCACCAGCGTCAGCCCCTTGGACGAGCGCGTCACCAGCACCGCCCCGGCATCCGCCTGGGTGCGGGCGCGCTCACCGGCCAGTGCCGCGCTGGCGTCGTCGTCGCAGGCGATCCCGGTGGCGCGGGCGGCTTCGCTCTCGTTCGGGGTCAGCACATCCACGCCGTGATACGGCTCGAAGCTGGCGCGCTTGGGATCGGCAATCACCGGCTTGCCCGCTGCGCGGGCCATCGCAATGGCCTGGGTCAGCACCGAGTCGGTCAGCACGCCCTTGGCGTAGTCGGACAGCACCACGACGTCGGCCGATTGCAGCGCCGCCGCATATTCGGCCAGCAGGCGCCGCTCAGTGACGGCATCGATGGGCCCGCATTCCTCCTCGTCCAGCCGCAGCAATTGATGGCTGCCGCTGACGAAGCGGGTTTTCACCGTGGTCGGGCGTCCGGTGGCGGCCACCAGACAGGCGGCGATGCTGCCCGAGCCAGCGAGGATGCGGCCGATTTCGGAACCCGCATCGTCCAGACCGATCACGCCCGCCAGCACGGCCCGCGCGCCGAGGGCGACCACGTTCTGTGCCACGTTGGCGGCTCCGCCCAGTACCGCCCGGCGGCCGCTGGCGCGCAGCACCGGGATCGGCGCTTCCGGCGAAATACGCCGGACCTCGCCGGACACGTAGCGGTCCAGCATCACATCGCCGAGCACCAGCACGGTGCGCCCGGCGAACAGCGGCAGCAATCCGGCCAGGGTGCCGTCGGTTATAGTGGCGTGCGGCGGCTCAACTCGATCGGTCACGGCGGAGTCCTGTACTGCTACGGGCGCCGCCTTATAGGCGGTGGCGCAGGCTGCCGGTAGCGCAATGGCGCCGGCCATGCGCGATTGGAAAAGCTCACGGCAAATGGCGGCTGCGATTGTAGGCCAGTTCCTCAGCGGTCAGCCGGAAGCCGACATAAATCTGATAGGCGGCGGCGGACTTTTCCGCGCTCACCGGCACCGTGAGTTCGATGTCTTCGCTCTTGAACGTCGTTCTATCCGCGTTGGACGGGAACGTCGCAGTCAGCGGAAAGTCGCGCTGTTGCAGCACTTTGTTGCCGTCCATCACCGCGATGAAGTAGGTCGCTGGCGTGCTGTCCGGTTTGGCCGCCGGGCCGCGCGCCACGTCGGCCTGAACGTTCAGGGTGGACACAACGGCCGTCCGCCCGTCGCGCTGGCACTTCGCTGGTACAGCGGTGATTTTGGCTTTCAGCACCATGTCCGTGGCATCGCGCCCCGCATTGGCAAAACGCGTAATCTCGCCGCCGTCGCGCAGCACCGCGAGGCCAGGGCATTCGGGTGCGAATTGGTCCGGGGCTGGGCCGCAACTGCTGGCGAGCCCGGCAAGCAGCAGCGCCGCCAAAGCTGCGAATTCGGGCGCGGCGCGGCGCGGGCGGCGGGCGGGGCAGGGCGTCGTGGCGGGCATGGCGGCTCCCGAAACTCAGGATGGAGAAGGTCGGATGGACGGGACGGCAACAGGCCCGGCGCGGATTGCCCGGCGCCGGACGCGGCGGCATAGTGCGGCGGCGTTCGCCACGGGACAACATGCCGCAACTCGAAGCCGCGTTACCGCACGCCACTGCCGCCGGGGAGGCTGCCGCCATGGCTGATTCGCGACCCACGCTGATAGTGCATCTTGCCGGGCCGCGCGGCTTTTGCGCCGGGGTGCACCGCGCCATCCGCATTGTCGAGGAAGCCCTGCTGCGCCACGGCGCGCCGGTCTATGTGCGGCACGAAATCGTGCACAACGCCACGGTGGTGGCCGATTTGCAGCAAAAGGGCGCGATTTTCGTCGACGAGTTGGACGAAGTGCCCGCCGACGCCCCGGTGGTGTTCTCCGCCCACGGCGTGCCGAAATCCGTGCCGGTCGAGGCGGAGCGCCGCAAGCTGGTGTATTTCGACGCGACCTGCCCGCTGGTCTCCAAAGTGCACCGCGAATCGGAACGGCATCACCTCAACGGCAGCCATATCCTGATGATCGGCCATCAGGGCCACCCGGAAGTGATCGGCACGCTGGGCCAGTTGCCGCCCGGTGCGATCACGCTGGTGCAGAACGCTGGCGATGCCGAGCGGGTCGCGCCGCCGCCGGGGCCGCTGGCGTTCATCACCCAGACCACGTTGAGCGTGGACGACACCATCGAGATCATCGGTATCCTGCGCGGCCGGTTTCCGCATTTGCAGGAGCCGCGCAAGGAAGACATCTGTTACGCCACCACCAACCGGCAGGCGGCGGTGAAGGCCATCGCGCCCGGCACCGATCTGGTGCTGGTGATCGGTGCGGCGAATTCGTCCAATTCTGTGCGCCTGCGCGATGTGGCTGAGCGGGCTGGTGCGCGCCGGGCCCGGCTGATCCCGGATGCGGCAGCGATGGACTGGGCCGATCTGGACGGCGTGCGCACGCTGGGCATCACCGCCGGGGCATCCGCTCCCGAGTCGTTGGTCGATGGCCTGCTCGCCCGGCTCGGCGAACGCTACCGGCTGGAGATTGACGAGCGGCGCGTGACGGAAGAGGACGTGGTGTTCAAGCTGCCGGCCGCCCTGGCCAGTTAGCCCGCAAGGACCCGCGCGCCCCACATGGCCGTTTACACCGAGGTTTCCGACGACGCGCTGCGTCAGTTCCTGGCCGATTTCGCCATCGGCGAACTGGTGGCGTTTCGCGGCATCGCCGAAGGGGTGGAGAACTCCAACTATTCGCTGCGCACCACTTCGGGCGATTTCATCCTGACGCTGTACGAAAAGCGCGTCGATCCGGCGGAACTGCCCTGGTTCCTCGGCCTGATGGAACATTTGGCCAAACGCGGTATTTCCTGCCCGCTGCCGGTGCACGGGCGCGACGGCGCGGCGCTGCGGCTGCTGTGCGGGCGACACGCCGCCATCACCACCTTCCTGCCCGGCGTCTGGCCGCGCCGGGTGCAGCAAATGCATTGCGGCCCGCTCGGCACAGCATTGGCGGCTCTGCATCGGGCCGGGGCGGATTACGCTCCGGTTCGCCTCAACGCGCTCGGCCCGTCCGGCTGGGCCCCGCTGCTGGCCCGCAGCCTCGCCGATGCTGCCGCCGTCGATGCGTTGCAACCGGGCCTGGCGGCCGAGTTGCAATCCGCCCTCGACGGCATTCTGGCGGCGTGGCCCGCCGATCTGCCGCGCGGGCATATCCATGCCGATCTGTTCCCGGACAACGTGTTCTTCCTGGACGGCAAACTGTCCGGCCTGATCGACTTCTACTTCGCCGCAACCGACCTGTTGGCATACGACCTCGCGGTGTGCCTGAACGCTTGGTGTTTTGAGCCGGATTTGGCGTTCAACGTCACCAAGGCCCGCGCCCTGCTGCGCGCCTATGGAGCAACCCGGCCGCTGACCGAAGCCGAGCGTGCCGCACTGCCGGTGCTGTGCCAGGGGGCAGCGATCCGCTTCGCGCTGACCCGGCTGTTCGACTGGATCAATACGCCGCCCGGGGCACTGGTGACCCGCAAGGACCCGCTGGAATACGTCCGCCGCCTGCGTTTCCATCTCTCAGCCCCGGATGCCCACGCCTATGGCCTCTGACACGCCCGAGCCGGTGCGCCGGGTGGTGGAAATCTGGACCGATGGCGGCTGTAAGCCGAACCCCGGCCCCGGTGGCTGGGCGGCGATTCTGCGCTACGGCGAGGTGGAAAAAGAAATGTCCGGCGCCGAGGCCGCCACCACCAACAACCGCATGGAACTGACCGCCGCCGCCGCCGCGCTGGAGGCGCTGACCAAGCCCTGCACCGTGGTGCTGCACACCGACAGCGAATACCTGCGCAACGGCATCACCCGCTGGCACACCGGCTGGGTGCGGCGCAACTGGCGCAACGCGGCGGGCGATCCGGTCGCCAACATGGACCTATGGCGCCGCGTGCTGGACGCCGCCAAGCCGCACAGCATCGACTGGCGATGGGTGAAGGGCCACTCCGGCGACCCAATGAACGACCGCGCCGACGTGCTGGCGACGCGGGCGCGCGACGGGACGGGGTAGCAGGCCCCTACTGCGGCCCCGGCGTTTCCGGCGGCGCCACCCGTTCGATCCAGGCCGAAAGCGGCCGCAGTGCCACATGGGCGAAGAATACTACCACAGTCAGCCCAGCCGCCATGCCGTAGTCCAGCAATCCAGCCGCGGTGCCAATCGCTGCCACCGCCCAGAACGTCGCGGCGGTGGACAGGCCGCGCACGTGCCCGCCCTGCTGCATGATCACCCCAGCGCCGAGGAAGCCGACGCCCGAGACGATGGCCCCCAGCATAGCCCCGGGGTTGCTGCCGCCATGCGCGACCGCGATGCGGGCGAACACGCTGGCGGCGGCGCTGACCAGCGCGCAGGAGCGCAATCCGCCCGGATGGCGCCGCCACTCGCGCTCGGCGCCGATGGCGGCTCCCAGCACGGCGGCGATCAGCATCGCGGCCACATCGTCGAACATCAGCGTCATGGCCAATTCCGACCACGCCGCACGGCGGCGTGCAACGCCGCTGTTACCAGCCCTCGAACAACGCAGCGGTAATCACCGCCGCCTGCCGGTCCCAGCCGTAGCGTTCGCGCACCTCGGCGCGGGCGCGCGGGGCGACGTCGGCGCGGTAGGCTTCGAAGCCGCGCACCACGTCGGCCAGCACCGGCTCCCATGCGAACGATTCGGCCAGCCAGCCATCGCGGCCGTGCTGCATCGCGGCGCGGAACGTGAAGGTCGGCGAGGCAACGGTGAGCGCGCCAACCGCCGCCGCCTCGAACCATTTCAGTTCGGACTTGCAGTTGGTGAAGGCGTTGTCGACCAGCGGGGCGAGGTTGAGTTCCACCGCGCCGATCTCGCGTTGCAAGTTGATGAAGTCCTGCAACGGGATCGACTCGATGCGCGCCGCGTGCCGCTCCAGATGCGGTCCAGGTTCGAGAAACCCGACGCCGCGAAACCACAGCGACGGATCGGCGTCCATCATCCGGCCGATCACCGGCGCCACCAGCCCGAAATCGCGGTTATGCGTCGGCGATCCGCTGAAATAGCCCAGATGCAACCGCCCATCGCGCCGCCAGCGGCTGGCGGTCTTGGCGTTCCACACCTGATCGGAAATGTCCTGCTGCTCGCGGTTCAGGTAGTTCGGGATGATCCGCACCGGCTTGCCCGACCACGCGGCGGCCTTGCCGCCCAGATACGGATTGGTCACCAGCGCGCCGTCGCACAGCGCGAAGGTGGCGCCGACCTGGCCAATATAGCCGAACCACGTGCTCCACACCGCATCGACGCGCGGGTCCTGGTCGAGCGTATCGACGATCACGTGCGCGAACGCCGGGTCGAACACCAGATCGTCGCAGTCGAACAGAATGCGCCGGTTGCGCGCCCGCGCCTGGGCGGCGAGGCGGGCGACACGGTCAGTGTAGAGTGAATTGCGGCACAGTACGAGCACGTCGCAGGCGTCGAGCACGCGGCCCATCTGGCCGGTCTCGGCCTCGGTGAACCACGAGGCCGACGGCTGGTTGCCGCCGCCGAGGGCGGCCAGCGACTGGGCAATATTGTAGGCGCGGTAGCGGAACGTGCTCGTATCCGGCTTGGCGTAGAAATACGCCGCGCGCGGCGACCCGCGCATCAGCATCGCCACGCGCTGGTCGAACGGGATATCCCACGGCGCGGTGTAAGCGACCGGGGCGGTTTTGGCGGTGTACAAGCCTAGCCTCCCGCCCAGCCGCTCAATTTGTCCAATGCCGGCGCCAGCGAGGCCCGCCAGTCGCGCTGCAATCCGGCACGGTTGAAATTCGCCGTGCGCGTCTCGGTGTCGTTGGCCAGTGCCGCCGCCCGCCGCAAACCCTCGACCAATGCGCCCGCATCCGGGTTGGCGCAGATGATGTTGGCGCAGTAGCCGTCCAGATCGCGCTTCGGGCCGAAGCGGTTGGTGAGCACCACGGCGCCGCTGGCCGCCAGATCGAGCGGCGGGTAGCTGGGGTGCGGCGTGTACATCAGCGACAGGCCCAGATCCATGCCACCGATGAACCGGGCGTACTCGGCCCACGGCATCGACCCCGGAAACCGCACCCGCGCCCCGCGCGGCAGCGACAGGCCACCCGCCCCGTGCCCGGCAAAATGGAACTCCCACTCTGCCGGGTCGAGCACGCCGTCCTCGATCGCCGCCGACAGCGCTTCCACGCCGCGCCAGTACAGGTTCCGGTCGTTGTGTGGCCGCGCGTAGAAAAAGAACCCGCGCCGCTCCCCAGCGTTGCGCGCCGCCGGGCGGTACAAGGCCGCCGGGAAGGCGGGTTCGAATGCAATCGCACCCGGCGCCATGCCTTCGGCCTGCAAGTGGCCAAGCAACAACTGCGAGTTGACCAGATACAGCAGGCCCGGATCGGTCAGCGTCTCGCTGCACCGCAAATGGTCGTCGCCCAGCGGATAGAACATCCGCTCGTCCTCTTGCAGCAAATACGCCACCCGGGCGCGCGGCACCGCTTGGCGCACCGACCATGTGGACCACCACGAGGTGGTGATGAAGAAGTCGTTGGGCGCCACTGCCACGCCGCGTGCGCCGGGCGAGCCGTCGCGCGGGGTGTGCATGAACTCGATGTTGTCGCGCCATTCCACGCCGTGCAGCCGCAGGATGGCGCCGACGCGCGACGGATCGGCCGGTTCGCTACGGGTGACGAAGCGCAACGCCGCGCCGGTGCGCTGGGCGGTCAGCGCCGCCAAAATGATCGCGGTGCCGACGCCGCCATACAGATGGTTGGCGCCCATGCTGTCGAGCACCACGGTCAGCCGTTTCTGCGTCAGCGCCGGGGAGGCAAACACCGGGAGCGCCGCCAGATACGGATATTGCCGCTCCAGCAGCACGCTCGCCGCCGTTTCGCCAGCCGGCAGCGGCGGCAGCGGGGCTGCGGCAATTTGCGGCTGGGCGCGGTACGCGGCCGTCATGCCATCCGCCGTCGTGCCGTGCGTCAGCGCATGCACCAGCGCGCCGCCGGGCAGGCCGCGTGCCTCGGGGTGGCGGTCCAGATAGTGCCCGGTCACGAACGCCGGTCCAGGATCGCGCCCCTCACCGCTGCCGCTGGTGACGAAATGCAGCACCGGGTCCATCCCGCTGGCCGCCACGTCGGGGTTGCGCGCCAGATACCACCCGGCATCGAACAGCGGCGATGCCGCCACCGCCTGCACGCGGGCCAGGATGGCGCGGCGTTCGCGCAGCTTCGGGCCAAGCTGACGCCGCGCCGTCCACACCAGCAGTTGTGCGCCGAAACGCAGATGCCTGCGCAACTGCGCCGGCAGCGGCCGCGGCGCGGACGGGGCCATTGGCGCAGGCAGCGGCGCTGCTTGTGGCGGCGGTGGCGGCGCTGGCGGGCTTTCGGCCTGAGCCGGTGCAGCCCGCAGCGCTTGGCGCAGTGACTCCAATTCGTGCCGCTGCGCCGCGTTGACCGCCTGCGCATCGCGCGCCTCGGCCGCCGCGTCGGCTGCAGCGCGCTGCGCTGCGGCCAATTCGCTGCTGAGCGCCGCCAGTTCCCGGGCGACATCGGCGCGCAACGCTGCCGCCCGCACGCTGGCGCTGGCCTGCGCCAAACTGGCGCGATGCGTCAGCAGGGCGGCGAATGCGGCAGTATCGGCGCAGCCGGCGCCGCCGCGCTCCAGTACGTAGGCATCCGCCCCGGCATATCCAGCATCGTGGGCGATGACCGGCACCAGACCGGCCGCTTCCCAGAGCGCCAGCCAATCGGCTTGCGTCCGCAGTTGATCCGGCTGCGTGTCGGCCCCGGCGGCGAACAGCACGCGCGGCGCAGCGGCGGTGAAATTGCGGATCGCTTCCGCCGCAGCGGCCTGCGTCAGCGGGGCCAGGGTGCCGGTGCACACCACCAGATCGAATGCGCCGTCCAGCGGGTCGGTGACGAACCCCACTTTGCACCAGCGGCGGATGTCGCTGCGCGCTTGCCCGATCGCGGCCACCGAGCTGTCGCGCCCGAATGCCGCAACACCGCGCGCGCGCAGCGCCTGCACCAGCAAGCCGCTGCCGCACCCGGCGTCGAACACCCGGCGCGGGGCGAAATGCCGCAGCAACTGCTCCGCCGCGAGGCCGTACTGGCGCGCCAGCCCCGCCTCGTGCCCCTCCTGGGCGGTCGGCGCGGTCGCGGCAAGCTGGCGTGGCGTGATGTCAAGCATAACCGGGAGCTACAGGTTCTCGGCGGGCCGGGAAAGGGGTCGCTGGCGTTCCATTCGCGTGATTGGCCACGCGGGGCGGCGGTATGCTATCGCAGATCGCGCAATCGCAGCGGGATTGGACGATGTTCGGCATCAAACGGCTGTTTTCCAACCGGTCGCGGGATGTCCCCCGTTCGAGTGCGGCGTCACTGCAAGCGCCGCCGCCTGCCGTCCGTCCCGCATATCAGGGGCTGGTGGAACAACTCAGCACCCGCCACGTCGCCGGCTGGATGGTCGATCCGGCCCGGCCCGGCGAGGCCCCGGACTTCGAGGTTGTGCTGACCGGCGGCCCCGCGCCCATGATCATCGCCGAAGGCCGTGCCGCCCGGCAGACCGATTGGCTGGCGCACCCGCCGTCCAGCGGCCCGGCGCACGGGTTCCATATGGTGCTGCCCGCCAATCTGTCCGAGAGCGAGCGCCAGCGGCTGCGGGTGCGCCCAGCCGGCGGCGGCCCGGCGCTGGCGCACGCCAAGCATCCGCAGCAGGACTACAAGCCGATCCGCTACGCCGCACTCGACATCGTCGACAACTGCAATCTGCGCTGCCCGTTTTGCCTGTACGACTACGCCACCACGCACCGCACCAATACCATGAGCGATGAAGTGTTCGATGCGGCGATCCGGCTGATGCCGTATGTTGGCGAGGGGCATTTCTGGCTGTCGTGCCTGCACGAGCCGACCATGCACCCGCAATTCGCCAGCATGATCGAGCGCATTCCCGCCGAATTTCGCTCCAACATCTTCTACACCAGTAATCTCAGCCGCCGGATGCCGCAGGAATACTACGATGTGCTGGGCCGCAGCGGCCTGAACCACCTGAACGTCTCCATCGAATCGCGCAATCCGGAGCTTTACGAGCGGATGCGCAAAGGCGCCAAGCACCGGATTTTCATGGAGAGTTGGGAGAAGCTGCTGGCAGCCTGCCAATCCGGCCCCAACCCGCCGAAAATCCGTTACATCATGATGGCCTATAAGTCGAACTTGCGGGAAATCCCGGAACTTGTGGCCTATCTGCGCGACGAGCGCATGGCCTCGTTCATCGACGTTCGCTACACCTTTAACATGTCGCACATCGACGGCGCGTTTAAGCAGGAGGAGTTTCTCGACCCGGAGGAGTGGCATTGGCTGGCTGCCCAACTTGGACATTACCCGCCGAGCGAGGTGAACCTGTCGCTGCCGCCCGGCCTGCCGCCGCACGGTGGCGCGCCGCAGCCGGAATTGCCGGAGCCTGCTGCCGCCCTACCGACTGCCGCCCTACCGACTGCCGCGCTGCCCGCCGCCGAACCCCCGCCGCCCGTGCCGGAAGCAGCACCACCCGCTCCAGAACCGGCGCCATTTGCCGCCGCGCCAGAACCGGCGCCCGCCGTGCCGTCAGGGCACCGTCCGGTGATCCAGCCTGGCGTGTTTGAGTTCCGCGTCTCGTATAACGGCAAGGCCTGCATCGCCCCGATCTATGCCGCCCACCGGCCGGACGCAGTGCCCGACCTGACCGAGATCAACATTCTCGACCTGCACGACCCGGTGGATTTTCTGCGTTCGCTCGACCCCGGTTAGCGCGGCATCAGGCCGGTTGCCCGCTTGCTTCGGGCAGCGTGATGGTGAACACCGCGCCGTCCGCATCGTTGCGGGCGGCGATCTCGCCGCCGAGGCGGCCGATGATGCCGTGGCAGATCGACAACCCCAACCCGGTGCCTTTGTCGGCCAGTTTGGTGGTCACAAACGGCTGAAACACCAGCGGCAGGATGGCCGGCGAAATGCCGCCGCCGTTGTCGGACACTGACAATTGCACCAGACCGGGGCGCGGCCCGGCCTCGGCGGCAATGCGGATGCGGCGCTGCACCGGGCGGTGTATGGCCAGCGCATCGCGCGCATTCAGCAGTAAATTCACCAACACTTGTTCCAGTGGCATCACCTGGGCCAGCACCGCCGGCGCGGGCGCGCCCAACGCCTGCTCCACCTCGATGCCAGCCAGCCGCAGCGATTCGCCAACCAGCGTCAGCGTTCCTTCCACCACGCTCGCCAGCGAAATCCGCTCCGGCGGGGCGGCCGGCTCGGCGCCGCGGGCAAACTGGCGCAGGTGCTCGATGATGTTGCTGGCCCGCTCGGTTTGCTGAACGATCCGCGATAACCGCACCGTCACGTTGTCCAGATCACTGCGGTTGAGCGCCAGTTCGGCGTTTTGGGCCGCGAAGGAGATCGCCGACAGCGGCTGGCGCAACTCATGCGCCATGCCGCTGGCCATTTCGCCCAGCACGGCCAACCGTGCGGTTTGCTGCAATTGCGCGGTTTGTTCCTTGATCTGCGTGATATCGGATGAATAGCCGACCGCTTGCAGGCTGCCGTCGGCGCTTGCATGCGCATTCGGGCTGAGCGTGTCGTTGATCCAGATCCAATTGCCGCCCTTGGTGCGCAACCGGTATTCGACAGCCGTGCGCTCGCGCATCAGCAATTTTTGCATTGCCTGCCCGATGTCCGGCAGAAACGCCGGATCGAGAACCGAGCGCAGCCAACCCGGTGCCGACACTTCGGCGCTTGTATAGCCTGTCAGCCGCTCGACATTGTCGGAGATATAATCGAGCCGCCAATCGTTGTTTGGAAAGATGGAAATCCGGTACAACCAGCCGGGCCCGGACGCCACCATGTCCTCAAGCTGCCGCCGGGCGCTTTCCAGCGCATCGGATAGGCTGTGCTCGCGGCTGATATCGACCATGTAGCCGGTCAGCAGCCAATCGCCACCAGCGGTCAGCCGGGTCTTCATGTTGGCGCGCAGCCACATCCGATGCCCATCGGCGTGCAGCAGACTGACTTCGCACGCCGCCTCGCCGGTCTCGCAGGCGCACTGTGTTGCGGCCTCCCAAGCTTGCAGACCCGCCGCATCCACGGCGCTCATGGCCTGTGGCAGTTTGCCTGTGCTGCCCAATTGTGAATGCCCGGTCACGCTTTGCACGTTGGGCGAAATGTATAGAAGCTGCCGCGTGCCGCCCTTCACCAGCAGATCTTGGAACAGCACGCCCGGACCATCCTGCACCAGCAGGTTCAGCCGCGCTTCCGCTGCGGTGCGGGCTTCGATGGCCGCGTGCAGATCGGTGATGTCCATCAGGTGGCTGGTGTAGCGCCAATGATTCGGCCCGATCTGCTTGGCGTGGCACGCGGCACGGAATCGCAGCCGCCGTCCGTCGGCATGCCGTATCCAGCACTCGTATGTTGCTTCACCGTTGCGCTGCGACTCCGCAATGGCAGCCTGCCGTTCGGCTTGCCCGTCCGGGTCCATCAAGTTGGTCCAAGCGTCGTCGGCGCCAATTTGCGCGACGCTGTAGCCGGTGTAGCGCGCCACGTTTTCCGAAACATAGGTACGGTGGAAGCGGCCATCGGGCAGGACTTCGCCTTGCAGCAGCATACCCGGCGCGTCGTGCAGCAATGCCGCCACGCGGGCTTCGGCAGCGGCCTGGGCCTGATTGGCGTCGTGCAGCGCGGAAATGTCGTGCGTGGTGCCGACGAAGCGCCAGTCGCCGTTATCGCCGGGCACCGCGCGCCATGACGTTCGGGTGCGGATCGTACGGCCGTCTTTGTGGGGTAGCCACGCCTCGTAGCTGCCCTCGCCGGTCTGGATGGCTTGCTTGACCGACCGGTGCCGCGCCTGGAGTCCGTCCGCATCGTGCAGACATTCCCAGCCGCCAATTGCCATGATTTCCGCTTGGGTGAACCCCAGCAACCGGGGCACGTTGCCGGATTGGTAGGTCGCCTCCCACGTGCTGTCAGGCTTTAGCGTCACTTCGAACAGCGTGTTCGGGGCCTCGTTGACCAGCGCGGCCAGCCGTCCTTCGGCGGCCGCGCGGGCTTCATTGGCGAGGTGCAGCGCGGTGATATCCAGCCCCGTGCCAATGATCCGCCAATGTCCATCAGCCACCGGGACGCAGCGCAGCGTGACCCGCACCCGCACCCGGTGCCCGGCGGCATGGCGTACCCAGCAGTCATAGTCCACATGCCCGGTCCGCTGCGCTTGATCGATCGCCGCATCGCGGATCGCCAATCCCTGCGCATCGAGGGTGCTGGTCCAGGTTTCGGGGAGCAGCATCTGCGCGGCGTCGCGCCCGGCAAGCGATGCGGTGTCCAGCAGCCCGTCCCACACGCCTGGGAGCAACAAATGCGCCGCCGGATAGCCGGTGACCCGCTGCACATTGTTCGAAAAAAATAGCCGTTGCCATTTGCCGTCGCGCGTCAGTTTGGATTGGGTCAGTACGCCTGGGGCTTCGTTGACCAGTTCGGTCAGCCGTTCCTGGGTCTGATGCAGATCGGCTTGCAGCGCGTATTCGTGCGACACGTCGGTCAGCACGCACGCTGCGGTCATGCCGTCCGGACCGCGCCGTGTGATGGTGCAGCCATTCCTGATCCAGATCCATCGGCCATCGGCGTGATTGAGCCGGTAGACGAAGCTCACTTGGTCCGCATGCTCGGTGTCTGCGATGGCCTTGTTCAGCGCTGCTTGGCCCGCGGCGTCCGACAGACTGAGGGTGCTGCCGAGGTGCAGGACTGCTTCGGCGGAATGGCCGATCAGTTGGGCAATGCTGGGCGAAACGTAGGTAAGGCAGGCCGGCGCGCGGTGCGGGGTTTCGCAAACCATGAAGGCGCACCCGGCCATATGCAGCAATTGCCGCAGGCTCCGGCAAAATGCCGTGGCATACTAGTGGAGGCACGGGGCGCAGAACAGTGCACGAAAGCAAAATAATACAAATCCCCACGTTGTTGGTCTGGGCGAGCGGTGAGGTTTTTATATAGGCGATCGGCGGCGGTCCCATGACTAGGTGCACGATTGACGATACTGAGGCGATAAGTTGCCGCAGCAAGTTTTGTATCCCTCGGCCGGGCTGGCCCAACACACCAAGGAGTATGCCATGCCGCACCGCGTGATCGGCCTGATCGGCGGCCTGAGCTGGGAAAGTTCGGCCGAATATTACAGGATTATCAATCAGACCACCCGCGCCCGGCTCGGCGGCGGCCATTCGGCGCGCTGCCTGATGTGGTCGTTCGATTTCGGCGAAATCGAAGCCATGCAACACGCGGGGCGCTGGGATCTGGCGGAAGCGGCAATGACCGATGCGGCGCGCCGGTTGGCCGCCGGCGGGGCCGAGTGTGTGCTGATCTGCTCCAACACCATGCACCGCATGGCCGGCGCGGTGGAGCAGGCCGCCGGGGTGCCGCTGCTGCACATCGCCGATCCCACCGGGGCCGCGATCGGCGCGGCCGGGATCACCCGCGTGGCGCTGCTCGGCACCGCGTTCACCATGGAACACGACTTCTACAAGGGACGGCTGCGGGATCGGTTCGATTTAGATGTGGTGATACCGCAGACCGAAGACCGCGCCACCGTGCACCGCATCATCTACGAGGAACTGGTGCAAGGCCGCGTCGAGGCTGCCTCGCGCGCCGCTTACCGCGACGTGATCGCCCGGTTGATTGCACGCGGCGCGCAGGCGGTGATCTTGGGTTGCACCGAGATCATGCTGCTGGTGCAACCCGAAGACAGCGCGGTGCCGCTGTTCGACACCACCACCTTGCACGCCGAAGCGGCGGTGCAATGGGCGCTCGCCGATTGAACGCCGTTGCACCGCCAGCACTGTCATTGCGAGGGGATGGGTTCCCACCAATGGGTGAACTTCGGTTCGTTGGCTTTGCCGATTGACGCCAGATAGGCGGCGATGTTGGTGATATCGGTGGGGGTGACGAATTTGCCGAACGCCGGCATCCCCGACTCTTCGCCGCTGCGGACCGCTTCGCCCACATCGCCCGGCTCGGCGTGCTGGATGCTGATCGCCATCCCACCGCCTGCGTTCATGCCGTGGCAGCCGTAGCAGTTTAGCTTGAGGAACATCCGCCGTCCCTCGCCGGCCGGAGTTAACGTATAAGCGGCCGCGGTGCCGGCAAGTGCCGACCCTAGCATGAGGGCGAGACCGACAGTCGCGCCGATTCGGCCCGGTAAAATGCGCATATGCTTTCCTCCTTCGCCTGTGTTCAAGAAGATCGGATGTTGTGAGCCGTTCAGTCGGTCAGCGGCACGCCGTAAGCATTCAGAATCGCCAGGATATCGGCCCGCCGGTGCTCCAGCGCGCCGTCCAGTTCATCGCGCAGGCCGATTTGATCTTTCCGTACGCCCAGCGCGATGTCGTAGGCGAACGGCACCAGCGGCTGCGCCGGGTCGGCCGGGGTGGCCAGCAGATCGAGTTTTTGCGGATATTGCCGTGCGTTATAGCCCGCAATCGGCCCCCACACGATCGCCACGTCGATCTGTCCGCCCGCCACCGCGTCGATGATCCGGCCCGGCGGGATGGCGGTTTCGCCATCGGTGCCGAACATCGGGAAGCCGACGATGTTGCCAGTCACCCCGCGCTTGGCGAGCGCCTCGGCCGGTGGCGTGTTGGCGCCCTCGGCCCCGAGTGCGTGCAGGCCGATACGCAGGTCGCGCAACGCTTCGTCATCGAACGAGGCAAAGCGCAGATGCCGGTCACGCGCGGTCACGAACACGTACGACGAGCGGTAGTACGGCCGCGTCGTCGCAACCCCCGGCGCGTGGCTCAGGATACCCATCACCACATCGCAGTCGCCGGTCTGCAAGGTGCGGCGGACGAAGCCGCGCCGGGCGGAGCGGAAGGTGGTTTGCAGCGTGGCGTGCAGATCATCGGCCAGCACCGCTGCGATCTTGTCTTCGAAACCTTCCTGCCGGTCGTTGGAGAACGGCATGTTGTCGGGGTCGGAGCAGACCCGCAGCGTCCGCGTGTCCGCCGCCGCGTCGGCCACTGGCAGGGCGGCGGCCAAACAGGCCGCCGCCAGCCATGCGCGCACGTGCAGCATCATTGCACTTTGCATCGCCGTGTTCCGCCTAGGGCAGCTTGAAGACGTGCACAACGCCGCTACCGGCCGGGCCGGTGGCATTTTCGCCGCGCACGCCGTTGGCCGCTTCGAATGGGCACGAGCCGCCCGCGAAGCCGCCCGCCAGCCAGCCAATGCCGGAATACACCGCGATACGCTGCTTGCCGTCGGCGCCGGTGAAGCTGATCGGGTTCGAGCCGATCCCGCATTCCAACTGCGTCTGGAACAGTGGCGCGCCGGTCTTGGCGTCGACCGCTTTGAACCACTTGTCCAGCGTGCCGTAGAACACAACATCGCCCGCCGTGGCCAGCACGCCAGCATACAGCGGCAGCGGTTCCTTGACGCTCCAGGTCTTGCTGCCCTTCACCGCATCCCAGGCGATCAGTTCGCCCATGTTGCCGCCAGCGCCCGGAATGAAGTTCATGTCAGCACCCATGAACGGCGTGCTCTTGATGTAGAGCGACTTCAGCGCCTGATAGTTGAAGCACAAATTGATCGCCGGAACGTAGAACAGCTTGGTGTTCGGTGAGAACGCGGCGGGTTCATAGTCTTTGCCGCCGAGCGGCGTCGGGCAGATGTTGTTGGTCCAGACGCCTTGGTGCGTCCGCTTGGCCGGATCGATGGCCGGCATCCCGGTTTTCAAATTAACCCCGGTCGCCCAGTTCACCGGCTCGAACGGGTTGGCCACCAGCACTTCGCCGGTCGCCCGGTCGAAGGTGTAGGCGTAGCCGTTCTTATCGAACTGTACTAGCAGTTTGCGCGACGGATCGTTGCCGTACGGCAGATCGACGGCGATGTTTTCGCTGATCGCGTCAAAGTCCCAGCCGTCATGCGGCGTCAACTGATAGGCCCAGACGGCGGCCCCGGTGTCGGGGTTGCGGGCAAACACCGATGCGCCCCATTTGTTGGCGCCAGGGCGCAGATCGGCATCCCAGACGCCGGGATTGCTGGTGCCGTAGAATATCAGGTTCAGCTCTGGGTCGTAGGTGATCCACGACCACACCGTGCCGCCGCCCTGCTGCCACATCGCGCCAGGCCAACTGGTCGTGCCCAGATTGGCGCCCTGGTCCTTGGGATAGAAGGCGTGAAAGCCGGGGCCGATCAACACGTCGGCGTCCGGTCCGGTGCTGTAGGCGCGCCAAACCTCGCCGCCGGTGGCCAAATCAAGGCCGATCACCCAGCCGCGCACGCCCATCTCGCCGCCGGAATTGCCGACGATCACCTTGTTGCCGACGATCAGCGGTGCGCCGCTCATGGTCATGCCGGTGTGCGGGTCGCCGAGGCTTTTGCGCCATGCCTGGACGCCGGTTTGCGCATTGACCGCGACGACGCTGTTGTCGAGCAGGGCGAACACGATCAGGCCGTTGGCATAGGCCGCGCCACGGTTGACCACGTCGCAACAGGCGACGCCGCGCGCGTAGCCGGTGACCGGCGGGCTGTAGGTCCACAGCAGCTTGCCCGCGTTGGCAAGGTCGAGTGCGAGCAGCTTGTTCGGGAACGGCGTCACCACGTACATGGTCGTGCCGACCACCAGCGGTTGACCTTCGTGGCTGCCGATCATGCCGGTCTTGACCGAGAATTCCTCGACCAGGGTGCCCGCATTGGCCGTGGTGATGTCGGTCAGCGTGCTGAACCTGGTGCCTTGCACGGTGCCGGCCGGGGTCGTCCAATTGGCGCCCGCTCCCTGCGCATGGGCCGCCGCACCCGGCAGCACGGCAGCGGCAGCCAGCACGATGGCAAGCAATCCGGCCCGCTTGCGGCCGGATACCGCACCGCCGACCGACGCAGCTCCGGCAGACTCAGCTCCGGCAGACGCAGCTAACGTGGAACCAAGCCGGCGCATCCGGCGCTACATCTGTCTCACCCGTGCCATTCTGAACTCCCTCGGTGGCGGCCATCATCCCGCGTACTGCTGTCCGCCGCACGGACCGCAGAGCCGCTGTTCATCCGAGGTCTACTAAAATTTACCTGACAGCAAGCTGACGGCGCGTGTGACAATACGCCGCGCGTTGCGATGTATGATTAACGGCTGCATTGCCGCAAACATTGCTGAGACTTGTAGTATCGATAGTTGCCATTTGGGTGGCACGTCTGCATGCGGCCCGAGACGTACTGACGCGGCCAGCCGTTCAGCGCCGCGAGTGCATCAACGGCTGGATGCGCGTGCCGAAATTCTCGATCCCCGCCACAAAGTCGTCGAACGTCAGCAGTACCCCCGCCGTGCCGTCCACCGCCGCCATTTGGTCGAGCATGGCGGCCACCGAGGCGTACGAGCCGACCAGGGTGCCCATGTTGAAATTCACCGCACCCACTGGGACCGTGAGTTGCGTGGTGTGGGCGTGCGCCGACGAGGTGGCGTCCATGCCGGCCTGTTTGGCCACCCAGGCCAGCGCTTCCAGGTCAGCACCTTCGCGGTAGCTTTCCCACTTGGCCTGCGCGGCGGCATCGGTTTCATCGGCGATCACCATGATCAGCACATAGGTGCCAACCTGCCGCCCGGTTGCCGCCGCCGCCACGCGCAGGCGGTCGACTGCCGGGCCAAACGCGGTGGGTGTGTTGACGCCACGGCCGAGGCAGAAATTCATGTCGGCATGCTGGGCGGTGAACGCCATGCCCTCGTCGCTTTGCCCGGCGCAGATGATCGGCACCTTGGCTTGCGGGCGCGGGCTGAGCACGCAATCCTTCATGGTGAAATAGTCACCTTGCAAGTCGCAGTGCCCGGTGCGCCACAAATCATGCAGAACTTGCACGTATTCGGCCAGAAATTTATAGCGTCTGGCATAGTGTTCCTGTCCGGGCCAGATGCCCATCTGGTCGTATTCGGCCTTCTGCCAGCCGGTAATCAGGTTCAGCCCGAAGCGCCCGCCGGAAATATCGTCGATGGTGCTGGCCATTCTGGCGGCAATTGCCGGAGGAATGGCCAGCGTGGGCGAGGTGGCGTACAGCTTGATCCGCGTCGTCACCGCCGCCAGCGCCGCCATCAGCGTGAACGATTCCAGGTTGTGGTCCCAGTGTCCGGTCGCCCCGCCGAAGCCGCGCAGCTTGATCATCGACAGCACGAACTCCAGCCCGAAATGCTCGGCGCGTTCGGTGACATGGCGATTGAGCGCGAAGCTGGGCTGGTATTGCGGACTGGTCTTTGAGATCAGCCAGCCATTATTGCCGATGGGCAAGAAAACGCCGATATCCACGAGGGCCTCACGGAGACGATTGCCCCGCGAGTTAAGCAGACTTCGTGCCAGTGAAGCGAGCCGCCTCAGAACCGCGTGGTCAAATTGGTCAGCCAGTCCGGCGAGGCGGCGACCACGGCGGCTTCCAGGCCCCGGTCAGCACCGGTCAGAATCAGCAGCGCCACCGCCAGCGCGCCCACGCCGAGCGCGTATTTGCCCGATTTGCCTGCGCCGAGCATCCGCCCGCGCCAGCGCCGCAGCGCCTCCCGCGACAATGACCCAACCAGCAACAGCGGCAGCGCCGCACCCAGGCCGAATGCCGCCATGGTGAACGCCACCGCGCCAAGGCTCTCGCCCTGCGCCGCCAGCACCGAGGCGGCGCCCAGCGTCGGGCCGACGCACGGGCTCCACACGGCGCCCAGGATCACCCCGATGGCGAACTGGCCGCCGAGGCCAGACGGGGCGACGCGCGCCAGCAGCCGGTTGCCCGCATCGCCCACGCCGGAGGCGGCGAAGGCCAAGCGGTCTTGCAGCGCGCCGCTCAGCAGCACCACGCCCATACCGGCCAGCAGGACCGCCGAGACGGCGCGGAACAAATCGCCGGTCAGCCCGAGCGAAAACCCCACGGTGGCGACGAACAGCCCGACGCCGGTGAACGACAGCACCAGCCCGGCGGCCAGCGCCAGCATGCCGAAGCGGTGCGCTGCCACGGCACCGCCCAGCACCAGCGGCAGGATCGGCAGCACGCAGGGCGACAACGTGGACAGCACGCCGGCGAGCAGACCGAACCCGGCGCTGCCGAAACTGAGTGTCATGGCGATATACCTACCGGCGCTGACCTTACTTCTGGCAGCTTGCCACCAGTGCCGCGATGCTGCCGGCCTGCGTGTCGCCAACCGAGCGCGCCGTCTCCGTCATGCCGTGGAACGCGATCAGCGTGCTTTGCATCCGCGCGCCGAGCACATGAACCATCTCGCGCTGGGCGTCGAAGTCGAGCCGGAAGATGGTGAGCTCGGCGTTTGCCGGATCGGCGGCCAGTGTCTTCAGGATCGGCGCTTGCCGCGCACAGGTCGGGCACCAGCTTGCCCAAACATCCACCAGAATCGGCTTGCCGGCCTTCTGAGCAGCCGCGAACGCGACGGCGCTGAACGGCAACTCGGTGGCAGCGCGGGCTTGCGGGGCGGCGATCAGACCGGCTAAGGCGGCAAGGGCGGCGAGGATGAACTGCTTGCGGCGCATCGCGTGGGTTCCTTGTATTGGACGCATGACCCATGGTTCGCTGCCGCCCGCGCAAAGGTTACGCAGAAATTGACGTTGCCCGGCCCACCTACCGGACCCGACGATTGGTCAGCCTTGATGGCGGCGGCGCAGGCTGGCGACCGCGCGGCGTACCGTGCGCTGTTGCTGGCGGTGACACCGTATGCCCGCGCGCTGGCCGCGCGGGCGTTTCGCCGCCCGGCCGATATCGAGGACGCGGTGCAGGACATTCTGTTGACGCTGCATGAAACCCGCGCGCTGTTCGACCCGGCGCGGCCATTCAAGCCGTGGCTCGGCGGGATTGCCCGGCACCGCATCGCCGACCGCCTGCGCCGCCAGGGCCGCACGCACGGACGCGAGGTTGCCATCGGCCCAGAGCATGAAACCTTTTTCGCCGCCGCAGCGAAGCAGGATGACATGGCCGCCGATGCCCCCGCGCTGCATGCGGCGCTGGCCGGGCTGCCGGACGGTCAGCGGACGGCGGTACAGTTGCTGAAGTTGCAGGAGATGTCGTTGGAGCAGGCGCAAGCCATCAGCGGAATGTCGGTCGCGGCACTCAAGGTGGCCACCCACCGTGCGATGAAGCGGCTGCGCGCGCTGCTGGGTGCGGCGGAGCACGGCGCATGAGCACGACACCGGACCTGATCGAGGCTTTGGCCGCGCGTGCCGCCCCGGTGCGCCGGGCGTGGCCGCCGCTGGCGCGCGCCGCCGTTTGGCTCGGGCTGGCGTGCGCCATCATCGCGGCGCTGGCGGCCGTGCTGGGCACGCGCGCCGATCTGGCCGTGCGGCTGACGCAGTTTTCCTATTGCGCCGGGTTCGCCGCAGCCTTGCTGACCGGTGCGGCGGCGGCGCTGGCGGCGTTCCAGCTCAGCCTGCCGGATCGCTCCCGGCTGTGGCTGCTGCTGCCGGTGCCAAGTGCAGCCATTTGGTTCGCCACAGTGGGCTATGGCTGTCTGGCGCATTGGGTGCCCATCGACAGCGTGCCGCTCGACCCGGCCGAAGGGCCGCGCTGTTTGCGCACGCTGCTGCTGAGTTTCGCGCCGCTGAGCGTGGCGATGTTCTGGATGCTGCGCCGCTCGGCCCGGCTGCGTCCGCGCGCCGCCGTGCTGGCGGGCAGCGTCGCGGCTGGCGCGTTGACGGCCTGCGCGCTGACGCTGCTGCACCAGTACGACGCCTCGGCCATCGTGCTGCTGTGGAATTTCGGCGCGGCCGGGCTGGTGGTTGCGGTGGATGCGATGGTTGGCAGCGTTGTGCTGCGGCCGGTAAGCCCCAGCGCTGGTTAGCCGGTAACTTTGTAGCCTTCGTCCTCGATGGCGGCGCGCACGGCGGCCAGATCGGGCGCGCCCTCGATCCGCACGGTGCCGCTCGCAAGATCGACGCTGACGCTTTCGGTGCCCGGCACCGCTTGCACCGCGCCGCTCACCGCGCGCACGCAGTGGCCGCAATCCATTCCGCTCACCTGTAGTTGCAGCATTGGCTGGCTCCTCGGGTTTTGCGGCTAGGTGGGACCGATGCCCGTCGCTTCACAAGTCGCGCCGTGCGCGATGCTGCCCCTTGACCTCGCGATGGCACGCCTCCCCATCTGACGCAGCAGGCCCGAAGGGATGACGATGGACGCGCGCGTGGCGGACAACGAGACCGAGCTTGAACTGGCGATCGAAGGCATGACCTGCGCGTCCTGCGTGCGGCGGGTGGAGCGTGCCTTGCTGCGTGCTCCGGGCGTATCGGATGTCGCGGTGAACCTGGCGACCGAGCGGGCGCGGGTGATCGGCTTGCGCCCGGATGTGGCGGCCTTGGTGCAGGCGGTTCGGGCGGCGGGTTACGATGCCATGCGGGTACCGTCGGCAGCCGAAGCGGCACGGCGGACGGAAGCGGTGCGGCGCGCGGAGTTGCGCCACCTGATTGCGGCGGCGGCCTTGTCGGCCCCGTTGATCGTCAGCATGGCCGCCGACCTGCTCGGCTTGCCGTTCATGCTGCCCGGCTGGGTGCAATTCGCCTTGGCAGCCCCCATCCAATTCTGGCTGGCGGCGCGGTTTTATGTGGCCGGCTGGAAAGCGGCGCGCGCGCTGAGCGGCAACATGGATTTGCTGATCGCTATCGGCACGTCGGCGGCGTTCGGCCTCAGCGTGGTGACGCTGCTGTCCGCCCACGCCGGGCATATGCCGACGCTGTATTTTGAATCCTCGGCGCTGATCGTCACCTTTGTGCTGCTTGGCAAGTTCCTGGAATCCCGCGCCAAAGGGCAAACCGCGTCGGCCATCCGCGCCCTGATGGCCTTGCGGCCGGATACGGCGCGGGTGCTGCGCGACGGCGCGGAGACAATGGTGGCGCTGGAGACGCTGCGCCTCGGCGACACCATGCTGATCCGGCCGGGCGAGCGCATTCCGGCCGATGGCCGGGTGATTGCGGGCGAAAGTGCGGTCGACGAATCGATGCTGACCGGCGAAAGCCTGCCGGTCGAGAAATCCGCCGGGTTGCTCGTCACCGGCGGGTCGATGAACGGCAATGGCGCGCTGAGCGTGGCGGTGACCGCCGTGGGGGCCGAGAGCATGCTGGCGCGCATCGTGCGGCTGGTGGAGGGTGCCCAGGCCTCCAAGGCTCCGGTGCAGCGTCTCGCCGACCGCGTGAGCGCGGTGTTCGTACCGGTTGTGTTGGCTATTGCGCTATTGACGTTGATTGCCTGGCTGGTGGCGGGGGCAAGCTTCGCGCACGCGATGCTGACCGCTGTGGCGGTGCTGGTGATTGCCTGCCCGTGCGCGCTGGGGCTGGCCACGCCCGCCGCGATCATTGCGGGCACCGGGGCGGCGGCGCGGGCCGGCATCCTGATCCGCGACGCGGCGGCGCTGGAACTGGCGCACGCGGTGACCCTGGTGGCGTTCGACAAAACCGGCACCTTGACCGAGGGCAAGCTGCGGGTCACCGATATCCAGGCAGCCGAGGGCAGCGCGCCGGCCGAGGTGCTGCGGCTTGCAGCAGCTTTGCAGGCCAGCAGCGAGCATCCGCTGGCCCAGGCGCTGCGCCAGCACACCGCCGAAGCGCTGCCGCCAGTCAGCGCTTTCCGCGCTTTGCCGGGGCAGGGCGTGTCCGGCAGCGTGCAGGGCCGCGCGTTGTTGTTCGGCACCGAAGCCCTGGTGCGCGGCGCCGGCATCGAAGCGTCCGGGCTGGCGCAGGCTGCGGCGGCGCTGGCCGAGGCGGGTAATACCGTGTCGTGGCTGGGCGAGAGCGGCGCCGCGCCGCGTCTGTTGGGACTTGTGGCGTTTGGCGATACCGCCAAACCGGCGGCGGCGGGTGCCGTGGCGCGGTTGCGCGCGCTCGGGGTGCGCAGCGTGATGCTGACCGGCGATAACGCCGGTGCTGCGGCAGCGGTGGGCCGGGCGGTGGGTATCGACGAGGTGTTTGCCGGTCTGCTGCCCGATGGCAAGGCGGCAAAAATCGCAGCACTGCGGCAGCACGCGGTCGTGGCGATGGTCGGCGACGGCATCAACGATGCGCCCGCATTGGCCGCCGCCGATATCGGCTTTGCCATGGCCAGCGGCACCGACGTGGCAATGAGCACCGCCGGGATCACGCTGATGCGCGGCGATCCGGCGCTGGTGGCCGACGCCATCGACATCTCGCGCCGAACATGGACGAAAATTCGCGAGGGTCTGTTCTGGGCCTTCGCTTACAATGTCATCGGTATCCCGCTGGCGGCGGCTGGTTTGCTCAGCCCGGTGCTGGCCGGGGCGGCCATGGCGTTCAGCAGCGTCAGCGTGGTGGCCAACGCATTGTTGTTGCGGCGATGGCGGCCCAAGGTTGGGCTTTCCGCTGCAGTGCGGTAGGCTTGGCGCGACACGACAGCGGGGCACGGACCATGCAAGCACGCATTGACGACGAGGCGGAGTTGTTCACCGCCATCGATACCTTCGCGGTCACCCGCGCGACCGGGCCGAGCGTGGTGGCGGCGGTGCAGGATTTCACCCGCCGCCATGCCAGCCGGATGCCGGGCTTCATCAGTGCCGCGATCCATGTCAGCCAGGAGCGCGGGCAGGTGATCGTCTACTCGCAATGGCAATGCGACCGGCATTACGCCGAGATGAAGGACAGCCCGGCCGGGCGCAGCTACGCGGCCGAACTGACCGCGATGGCCAGCAAGCACGATTGCGCGCCATGCTGCGTGGTGTGGGTCAGCGGCACCAATTGCGCGGCGGCGGATGATCGCGTAACGGCGGCGGAGTTCGTTTAGGGAATTCAGCGCATGGGGCGGATGGCCGGCGGGGTTTGGCTGCGCGATGAGCGCGCGTTTCCCACAGCGGCCGGAGCGTTCCAGCGCCCGTCGGCCACGTTTCGCGACAGCATCGCGCCGGGCGGCGCATTTCCGCCGCAAGCCGGGCGCTATCATTTGTATATTTCGCTCGCTTGCCCGTGGGCGCATCGCACGCTGATCCTGCGCCGCCTGAAAGGGCTGGAAGGGATGATCGGCCTGTCGGTGGTGCACTGGCTGATGGGCGAGGACGGCTGGACTTTTGCCGATGGCCCAGGCGTGGTGCGCGGCCCGGTGCCCGGTGTCGACTATATGCACCAGTTATATGCCCGCGCCGACGCGGCGTTTTCCGGCCGGGTGACGGTGCCGGTGCTGTGGGACACCCAGCAGAACCGCATCGTCAACAACGAGTCGGCCGATATTCTGCGCATTTTCAATGCGGCGTTCGACGGTCTGGGGGCGCTGCCCGGCGACTACTACCCGGCGGTGCTGCGGGCCGACATCGATACGGTGAACGAGCGGGTCTACAGCACGCTAAACAACGGCGTGTACCGCGCCGGGTTCGCCCGCACGCAAGACGCTTACGACGCCGCCATTCCACCGCTGTTCGACACGCTGGATTGGCTTGAAGAACGGCTGGCGCGGCAAACCTACGTGTGCGGCGAGCGGCTGACCGAGGCCGACATCCGGCTGTTCACCACGCTGGTGCGGTTCGATCCGGTGTATCACGCCCACTTCAAATGCAATCTGCGCCGCCTGAGCGACTATCCGGCGCTGTGGGATTACACGCGGGCGTTCTACCAGATGCCCGGCATCGCGGAGACGGTGGATTTCGACCACATCAAGCGGCACTATTTTTCCAGCCACGAACTGATCAACCCGGCGCGCATCGTGCCGCTGGGCCCGGTGCTGGATTTTGCCGCCCCCGCCGCGCGCAAACTGGTCCCGCCGCCCGCTTGACCATGCAGCGCCAGCGTGGTGCTGCTTGGCGATGAACGACTCGATTTTGCCGTTGCTCGGCACCGGATTTCTGCTCGGCTGGTCGGTGGCGTGGCCGCCCGGCCCGATCAATGCCGAGGTTGCCCGCCGCTGTCTGGCGCGCGGCTTTTGGGCAGGCTTCGGGGTGATCCTGGGGGCTTGCACCGGCGACGGGATTTGGGCGGTGCTGGTGGCACTTGGCATTGGCGTGCTGTTGACCGCGCCGGCGCTGCAACTGGCGATGGGCGTGGTGAGCATCGGGCTGCTGCTGGTGCTGGCGGTGATGTTCCTGCGCGGCGCATGGCGCGATTTGACCGCCCCGCCGGCTGCCGCCCCGGCCGGGCCGGGCAAGTTCGACAGTCATCGCGCCAGTTATTTGCTTGGCTTCGGCATGGCGCTGAGCAGCCCGTGGAACGTGGCGTTCTGGCTGGCTGCGGTTGGACGGCCCGAGATCGCCGGGTCAGGCACGCTTGCCTTGCTGGCGATGGCGGCGGCGGTGATCGTGGGCGCGATGACCTGGGGCGTGTTGTGGTGCGCCAGCGTGGTGGCGCTGCACCGCCGCGCTGGCGGGCGCTTTTGGAACATGGCGGTCAAAGGGTTGACCGGAGCTTTGATGCTGTATTTTGCCGCGACTTCCGCGCTGCGCCTTTGGGGCTGAACAGGAAACGCCAATGCCTGCCGTATTCGAATTCGACAACGCCCTGGTCCGCGAACCGGCGGCGTCGGTGGTGAGCGGGTTGCGCGCCGAGGATCGCGGAGCACCAACGCTTACCGGAATTCGCGCCGAGCACGATGCCTATGTGGCCGCGCTGACCGCCGAAGGGGTCACCGTCGAACGGCTGCCGCCGCTGGAGGCGTTCCCGGACGCCATCTTTGTCGAGGACCCGGCGCTGGTGTTCCCCGAAGGTGCGATCCTGCTGCGTCCCGGCGCCGCGAGCCGGTTCGGCGAGACGGCGGCGATTGCCCCGGCGCTGCGCCGCCGCTTCGCGCGCGTGCTGGAATTGGAGACCGGCTTTGCCGACGGCGGCGACGTGCTCGTGCTGCCGGACCGGGTGCTAGTTGGCCGCTCGGCGCGCACCGATGCGGATGGGGCCGAGGCGTTGGTCGCGGCGCTGGGCGCATTGGGCCGCGCTGCGCAAATCGTGCACACCCCGCCGGGCGTACTGCATTTCAAATCCGACTGCTCGCTGCTGGATGACGACACGGTGTTGTCCACCGCCCGGCTCGCCGTGTCCGGATTGTTCGCCGGATTGCGCGTGCTGGAAGTGCCGCTCGGCGAGGAAGCCGCCGCCAACGCGCTGCGCGTCAATGGTGCCGTGCTG
>JANYDF010000085.1 GCA_025359905.1 Rhodospirillales bacterium | reverse complement strand
GCTGGGGCATCCGCTGGGAATGTCCGGCGCGCGCATAGCGCTGTCGGTGGTCGATGAATTGCAGCGCAGCGGGGGGCGGCTGGGGCTGGCGGCGATGTGCGTCGGCGTGGGGCAGGGGGTGGCAATGGGGTTCGAGCGGGTGGGCTAGCGGGAAATCCAACGGCAGAACAATTCGCCGTAAATTTGGCCTACCCCCGCCGTCGCGCAATAAACGCCGCCGCCCGCGCCACATGCGTGTCCATATGCGCGCGCCGCAATTGCCACCCATTCGCGGCCCAGTGCATCGGCGTTCGCCGCGTGCCCCAGGCTGGCGCTGAGCTCCGCTTGATTGGCCAGAATCTCGACCTGCAACGCGGCATAGCCGTCGGTGTTGCGAAAGCATCGCCGCCGCGCGGCACTGCGCAGCGCCGCCGAGGGCTTTTCACCGAATTCGGCCAGGAACATCCGCTCAACAGTTGCCACATGTTCCAGCGTTATTGAACGCCACATTCCCGGCGCGGATAAACTCAGCGCCGACGAATTGCGGGACATTGCCGCCAAGTCGAACGAAGTCGTGGCGGGGCTCGGTGTGCCGTACACCTGGATCACCAGCTACGTCGCAGGCGACAAAATCTATTGCGTGCATGAGGCGGCGAGCGCCGGCGTGATCGAACGCCACGCCCGCGAGGGTGGGTTCCCGGCGAACAAAATCACCGAGGTGTCGGCGATCATCGGCCCGGCGACCGCCCGCGCGTCCTCGTATTGCTGTGGGGGGATGCGCCTGCCTGAGCATCTCCTCCCGATCCCAAAAATGCCGCTTGTCGGATAATCGGACGAGATATGCGCCGTACCGGCTAGACTGATCCGCCGCGCGTGCCATGATTGCGCGCCGCTGCCCGCCGGGACGACAACCCGGAACCGAGAAGCCAGCGGCGGGGAGGCGAGCATGCTGGAGTCCAAGGGCGCGGCGGCGATGGGCACGGCGATTGCGGTCGAAGGTGTGCGCAAGGCGTACGGCGCCACCGTGGCGGTGAACGACGTATCGTTCTCCATTGCCACCGGCAGCGTGCATGCGCTGCTTGGCGAGAACGGAGCGGGCAAGTCCACCATCGTGCGGCTGCTCTCGGGCCTGGTCATGCCGGATACCGGCGGGTTCAGCGTTTTCGGCGAGCGTGTGCGGCTGAGCAGCCCGCGCGTGTCGCATCAGCACGGCATCCAGACGGCATTTCAGGAAATGACCCTGGTGCGCGACCTGACGGTGCTCGATAACATGCTGCTGCCCTATGGCCCGGTCGGCCCGCTGGGCATGCTGCGCAAACGTCGGGCGCGCGACTCGGTGGCGGCGCATCTGGAATCGCTCGGGCTGGGCGACATCGCCCTCGACGATGACATTGGCACGCTGGAGCTGGCAGAGCAGCAGAAGATCGAGATCGCCCGCTCGATTTACCGCGAGCCGCGCGTGCTGCTGCTTGATGAGCCGACGTCGACGTTGTCGGGGCGCGATGTGGATTGGCTGGGCGAGATTATCGCCCGGCTTAGCGCCCAGGGCGTGACAATTGTGTTCATCTCGCACCGGTTGCAGGAGGTGCGGGCGTTTTGCAGCAGCATGACCGTGATGCGCAACGGGCGGCACATTGCCACCGCGCGGGTGCAGGACCATAGCGATGCCGAAGTGTTCGCCATGATTGTCGGCCGCACGCTCGACCACGCCTTCCCGCCGCGCGCCCCGGCCGGGCGCATGCTGGGGCCGGAAGTGCTGGGTGCGCGCGGTCTGGCCACCACCGGCAAGCTGCGCGACGCCTCGTTCAGCCTGCGCGCCGGTGAAATTCTCGGTGTGGCCGGGTTGCAGGGCATGGGTCAGCTCGATCTGTTCCTCGGCTGCTTCGGCATGGCCGACCGCACCGCGGGTGAGTTGCGGGTGGACGGTCAGCCGGTGGCGATCAACTCGCCGGCCGACGCGGTGCGGTCCAATATCGGCCTTGGGCTGGTGCCGGAAGATCGCAAGACCGAGGCGCTGTTCCTGAAGCTGAACGGCAAGCACAACGCCAGCCTGCCGGTCATCTCGCGCTTCCACACCGGCATTCTGATCGACGAGCAAGCCGAAGCCGCCGCCGTCGAGCGGATTTTCGAGATGGTCGATGTCGATCAGCGGGCAATGTGGACCCGGGTCGGCGCGTTCTCCGGCGGCAATCAACAGAAGATCGCCATTGCCAAATGGCTGCTGGCGGAAAGCCGGATGCTGCTGCTGTACGACCCAACGCGCGGCATCGACGTCGGCACCAAGAACGAGTTGTACAGCCTGATGCGCGCCTTCGCCGACGCGGGCGGCGCGGTGCTGTTCTATTCGACCGAAATCCCGGAATTGGTGCATCTGGCCGACCGCGTGCTGGTGTTTTACGCCGGGCGGGTGGCGGCCGAATTGGCGGATGAGAATTTGACCGAAGACGAAATCCTGCGCGCCACACTGGGTGCGTCTACTCATGCCCAGAGGGCTGCGTGATGGCCGCCGCCCCGCCCCGCCTGTTCAGCTTCGCCCGCCAGCGCGGGTTACTGCTAGCACTGTTTGTTCTAGCGCTCCTGCTGGTGGTCATCGCCGAACTTAGCGCCGCGCCGCTCGCGTATTACGATCTGGCGCAGATGGCGACCACCGGCGGCACGCTGGCGATTGCCGCTGCCGGCCAGACTTTGGTGATCTTGAGCGGCGGGTTCGATTTGTCGGCCGGTGCGCTGGTCTCGCTGGTCAACGCGGTGCTGGCGCAGGAGTTTCCCTCACCGACCCAGTCGCCGTTGCTGCCAATCCTGCTGGGCATCGCCATTGGGCTGGTTTCCGGGGCGTTCAACGGGTTCTTCATCGCATTTCTGCGCATGCAGCCGATTGTGGTGACGCTGTCGACGATGTTCATTCTGCAGGGCCTGACCCTGCTGGAACTGCCGAAGCCGGGCGGCACGGTGCCTTCCTCGCTGTCCGACCTGTTCATGGGCGACGCCATTCCCGGCATCCTGCCGCGCCCGCTGGCGCTGCTGGCGTTGTTGTTCTTGGTGTGGAGTTGGCTGAAACGTACGCGCTTCGGCGTGGCGATCTATGCGGTCGGCAGCGACCCGGAATCGTCGCGCGCCGCCGGGGTGCGCTCTGCCTTCGTGCAATTCATGGTCTATGTGCTGGCCGGCGGCTGCTACGGGCTGGCCGGCGTGTTTATCAGCGCGCAAACCGGCTCGGGCGATCCCTTGGTTGGCAACCCGATGCTGTTGCAGGTGTTTGCGGCGGTGGTGGTCGGCGGCACGCGGCTTGGCGGCGGGCGCGGCGGTGTGCTCGGTTCGATGGCGGGCGGCTATATCCTGATGTTGTTCGTCAACATCCTGCTCGTGCTCAACGTCTCGGCGTACTTCTCGACTGTGGCAGAAGGCGGCATTTTGCTGCTGGCGGTGCTGGGGGCGGCGATTGGGCGCGATACCGCGCTGGCGCACGCTATTCGTCACGCGCGGGCGGTGTGGCGCGCGCGCGGCATGGGCCATCGGCCGTCGCAGCGCTCCGGCCTGTCGCAGCGGCTGGTGTTGCCGCCGCGCGTGGGGGGCAACAAACTGCGCACGGCGACCGCGCGGCCAAGCTGGGCGGTGCGCAATGCCGAGGCGCTGCGCTTCGCCGTACCGGCCTATCTTTGCTTGATCATCGCCATCGTTGCGACCGAGTTCATGCTCGGCCACGCAATGTTCCATTGGTCGTACTACAACTCGCTGCTCGTCCTCAGTACCTTCCTGGCCATTCTTGCGCTCGGCCAGGGATCTGTGATCCTGACCGGCGGGCTCGATTTGTCGGTGCCGTGGACCATTGGGCTGTGCGGCATCGTGCTGGCCGGGCTGGTGAAGGGGTCCGACGTGGCGCTGATCTACGCGCTGCCGATAGCACTGCTGATCGGGGCGGCGGTCGGCTTCGTCAACGGCGCCGGCATTGTCGTGCTGGGCGTGTCGCCGATCGTGATGACGCTGGCGATGAACGGCATTCTGCAGGGTATCGCGCTGGTCTATTCGAACGGCACGCCGGACGGTTTCTCCTCGCCGCTGCTGCGCCATTTCATGACCGATGCCACGTTCGGGGTCACGCCGGTGGTTATCTTCGATGTGCTGTTTGTCATCGTGGCGGTGCTGCTGCTGCAACGCACCAGTTTCGGGCGGCGTATTTATGCGGTCGGCAACGGCGAGCGTGTGGCGGCACTATCTGGCATCGCGGTCGGCGGCACGATGATCCGGGTCTACATGCTGTCCGGCGTCTGCTCGGCTTTGGTCGGCACACTGCTGACCGGGTTCTCTGGGCAGGCCAGCCTGGGCATGGGCGACGAGTATTTGCTGCCGTCGATTGCCGTGGTCGTGGTGGGCGGCGCGCTCATCACCGGCGGGCGCGGGCATTATCTGGGGATGCTGGGCGGCGGCTTGCTGCTGACCGCGCTGCAAACCTTGCTCTCCGGCACCACACTGCCATTCGCCACGCGGGCCATCGTGTTTGGCGTGGTGGTGCTGGGCGCCGTGCTGGCGCTGCGCGAACGGCGAGCTTAATGGGGTTATCCGGAACGACCAACGGGAGCAGCGGGCCAGGATGACCCAGACCGACCTATCGCACTTGCGCGACACGCCGTTCGACGAGGTCGAACATGCGTACGGCGAGCGCGACAGCATTCTGTATGCGCTGGGCGCCGGTTTCGGCGCCGATCCGCTGGATACCGCGCAACTGGCCTTCGTTTACGAGCCGTGGCTGAAGGCGGCGCCGACCATGGCAACGGTGCTGGCGCATCCCGGTGTTTGGTACAAGAACATCGGCATCGACTACGTGAAGGTGGTGCATGCCTCCGAACGGATCGAGATTTTCCACCCGCTGCCGCCGCAAGGCGTGCTGGTGGCGCGCAACCGGGTGGTGGACTTCATCGATCGCGGCCATCGCAAGGGCGGCTTTCTGGTCAGCGAGCGCGACATCCGCGATAAGGCCACCGGGCTCAAGCTCGCCACCGTGACGCAAACCGCGTTTTGCCGGGCCGACGGCGGGCGTGGCGGCACCTCCACCGTGTCGCCGGTGCCGCACAAAGTGCCGGACCGCGCGCCCGACGCGGTGTGCAGCCTACCCACCACGACGCAGGCGGCGCTGATCTACCGGTTGAGCGGCGACCCGAACCCGCTGCATATCGACCCCGCGATTGCAGCACTGGCTGGCTTTCCGCGCCCGATCCTGCACGGGCTGGCGACCTACGGCGTGGTGGGCCACGCACTGCTGCGCACGCTGTGCGGCTACGATACCGCGCGGCTGCGCGCGATGGACTGCCGGTTCACCTCGCCGGTTTATCCTGGCGACACCATCCGCACCGAGATGTGGCAGGACGGCGAGACCGTGAGCTTCCGAGCGCTGGTGGGCGAGAAGGCCGTGGTCGATAACGGCTGGGCCAGAATTTCCAGCTAGTTGCCGCTGCTTCACGTACGCGTGAGGCGGCACGATATGGATGATTGCGAAGGACGCCGCCCTGGTATTTGACCAGGTGCGGCGGCATTTGTCTGGTGTGGTCTGTAGTAAAAATTCAATAGAAAATTGATAAATCTCGATGCTATTGGCACGAGATTCAGAACTGTATTACCTGCGTATGAGTAGATATACCATAGAGCGGATTCGGCCTCCGTGGCTTATACCAAATCTCGCTGACCAAAACTCATTGTCGTTGCCGGGCTTGACCCGGCAATCCATGGCGCCGCACCGAGCATCTCGCGTCGAGCACCGAGCGTTGGCATGGATCGCCGGGTCAAGCCCGGCGATGACGATTGAATGGATCATGGGTTCTCGCCCAGGCGATTTGGTATAATTGCTGGCCGCCCGGTCGGCGCTGGTTGCAGGGCAAACCGGCCAAGCTCACCAGTCGCTGGGCGGAGGCAACAAGGCGCGCACCTTGCAATTGATCGATCTCGCCTTGGCAAGCTGACCGGCCCGTTGAGCGGCGCCAGGATTTACCGGCTGTTGCCCTGCACCAGTGCCCGCACGCGCGGGTAAATCTCGTTGGTCCAGCGCTTCCCGTTGAACACCCCGTAATGCCCGGCACCCGTCTGCAAATGGTGCCGCCGCATCGCTGGGCGCAGACCGACGCATAAATCGAGCGCCGCCATGGTCTGGCCCGAGGTGCAGATATCGTCGAGTTCGCCTTCGACCGTGAGCAGCGCGGTGCGGTGGATGGCTTTCGGCTCCACCTTCACCCCGCGCCAGCGCATACGCCCTTGCGGCAGGTCGTGGTCTTGGAACACCGACTGCACGGTTTGCAAATAGAACTCGGCGGGCAGGTCCATCACGGCGAAATATTCGTCGTAGAACGTGCGATGCGCTGCCGCGCGCGCGGTGTTGCCCTCCACCACGTCCTGATAATATCGCTCATGCGCCTTGATGTGCCGCTCCAGGTTCATCGACATAAAGGCGGCAAGCTGCACGAAGCCCGGATAGCTGCGCCGCCCGGCGCCCTTGAACTGCCAGGGCACGGCCGAGATCATTTTCCGCTCGAACCACTCGATCGGCTTGGTCTTGGCTAATTGATTGACTTTGCTGGGATTGTATCGTGTATCGATGGGGCCCGCCATCAAGGTCATGCTGCGTGGCTGGGCCGGGTTGTTGTCCTGCGCCATCAGCGCTGCTGCCACCAGCACCGGCACGGCGGGTTGGCACACCGCGAGCACGTGGCCGGCTGGGCCGATATGTTCCAGAAAATGCATGACGTAGGCGACGAAATCGTCCAATGCGAACCGTCCGGCGCGCATCGGCACGTCGCGGGCGTTGTGCCAGTCGGTGACATAAACATCGTGGTCGCGCAGCAGGGTTTTCACCGTGCCCCGCAGCAGCGTGGCGAAGTGGCCCGACATCGGCGCCACCAGCAGCATTTTCGGCTGCTCCTCCGTGGCGTCTTTCTGGAAATGCAGCAGCGTGCCGAACGGCAGCGTCAACGCCGCCCGCTCGCGCACCGCCACCTCGCGGTTGCCCAGCATCACCTTGTCGATACCGTATGCCGGGCGGGTGTGAGTGGTGCCGGAGCGGGCGATCAGGTCGAGCGCCGCCGACAACCGGCGAAAGCCCTGCGCCTCGCGCGGTAATGCGCCTGCGCTTTCCAGCCAGGTCGAGGACAGCGCCGCCGCCCGGCGCCAGGGCGCGGACAGGTCCATCATGGTCTGGTAAGACGAATACAGCATCCCGTCAGGCACCTCCGCTGCAAAGCCTAGGCCACGCTTCGCCGGGACGCGAGGCCGTTTCGTCTTGCCGGATCGCGCCGCGCGGGTTTAGCTGCACCGCAGCAAGCCGGGTGCACACATGAGCGGGATAGCGGCGACTCAGACCACGCTGACCATCAGCAGCAAGAACTACTCATCGTGGTCGCTGCGCGGCTGGCTGCTGTTGAAACTGTCCGGACTGGCGTTCACCGAAATCAAGGTGGACCCCGACGACGCCAAGGCGCGTGACGAATTGCTGTTGCGCACGTCCTCGATTCGCGTGCCCTGCCTGCGCCATGACGGGGTGGAAGTGTGGGACACGCTGGCCATCGCCGAATATTTGAACGAATTGCGCCCGCGCGCCCAAATGCTGCCGAAAGACCGCGCCGCCCGGGCCCGCTGCCGCTCGATCTCCGGCGAAATGCATTCCGGCTTCGAAGCGCTGCGCTCGTCCCTGCCGATGAACCTGCGCGCGCATCGGCCCGGCTTCGTGGTGTGGTCGGCGGCGCGGGCGGATATTGAGCATATTTGCGCCATCTGGCGCGATTGCCTGCAAACCTGGGGCGGCCCGTGGCTGTTCGGTGAGCGGCGCAGCGTGGCGGATGCGATGTATGCGCCGGTCGCGACACGATTCCTGACCTACGACGTCAAGCTCGACGATGCCTGCGCGCTGTATGTCGCCCATACGCTGGCCACCCCCGACATGGCGGAGTGGAAGGCTGCGGCGCTGACCGAAGCCGACGAGTTGCCGGATCTGGAGGTGGAGTTCTAACCTTCCGGCGTCACGCCCGGCGCAGGAAGGACGGAGCCATGGACCTACGCTTCACCGCCGAGGAGATCGCCTTCCGCGACGAGGTGCGGGCCTTCTTCCGCAGCGAAATCCCGCAGGCAATCCGCGACAAGGTCAGCGCCGGGCGGCATCTGTCCAAGCAAGACATCGTCACCAGCCAGCGCATTCTGCACGCGCGCGGCTGGGCGGTGCCGCATTGGCCGGTGCAGTGGGGCGGGCAGAATTGGACGCCGGTGCAGCGTTACATCTTCAACACCGAGATGCAGTCCGAAGCCGTGCCGCCGCCGCTGCCGTTCGGCGCGCAGATGGTTGGCCCCGTGCTGTACACCTTCGGTAACGCGGCGCAGCAGCAACGCTTCCTGCCGCGCATTGCGGCCATCGAGGATTGGTGGTGCCAAGGATTTTCCGAGCCGGGTTCTGGCTCCGACCTCGCCTCGTTGCGCACCCGCGCGGTGCGCGACGGCGATCGGTATGTCGTCGATGGACAAAAAACTTGGACCACGCTGGCGCAATATGCCGACTGGATTTTTGCCCTGGTGCGCACCGATCCGCTGGCGAAGAAGCAGGAGGGCATCAGCTTTCTGCTGATCGACATGCGCTCGCCCGGCATCACCGTGTGCCCGATTGTCACCATCGACGGCGGGCGTGAGGTCAACGAGGTGTTTTTCGACAGCGTGCGGGTGCCTGTGGAAAATCTGGTCGGCCAGGAAAACAAAGGCTGGGACTACGCTAAATTCCTGCTCGGCAATGAGCGGTCCGGCATCGCGCGCATCGGCGTGACCAAGGAGCGGCTGCGCCGGGTCAAACGCTTGGCGCTGGAAACCCCGGACGGCGACGGCGTGCTGTGGGACGATCCGGCGTTCCGCAAACAGGTGGCCGAGGTGGAGATCGAATTGAAGGCGCTGGAGTTGACGCAGTTGCGCGTGGTCGCCGCCGATAGCAAACGTGCCAGCGGCAAGCCCGACCCGGCCTCGTCGATCTTGAAGATCAAAGGCTCGGAGTTGCAGCAGGCGGCCACCGAGTTGCTGCTGCGTATCGCTGGTCCGTACGCGGCGCCATTCATGCCGGAACCCGAGAATGACGATGCGTTGAGCAACGCGTGGCCGGTTGGGCCGGATTGGGCGGCGCCGATTGCGCCGCAGTATTTCAACACCCGCAAGGTGTCGATCTATGGCGGCTCAAACGAAATCCAGCGCAATATCATCGCCAAAGCCATTTTAGGCTTGTGAGGTCACGATGGATTTCGACCTGTCCGGCGAACAGACGCTGCTGCAAGACAGCATCGGACGTTTGATTGCCGATCACTACGGCGATTTCGCCCGCCGCGCCGAGTACGCCCGCCAGCCCGACGGCTTCAGCGCTGAGCTGTGGGCCAAATTCGCCGAACTTGGTTTGCTGGGCTTGCCGTTTGCCGAAGCCGACGGCGGCAGCGGTGGCGGTGCGGTGGAGACGATGATCGTGATGGAGGCGCTCGGGCGCGGACTGGTGCTGGAGCCATATTTCGCCAGTATTGTGCTGGGCGGCGGCTTCATCCGCACCGCCGGGCATCCGCTGATCGCCCGCGTGATCGATGGCAGCGCCCGGCTGGCGCTGGCGCACGCCGAGCGGCAGTCGCGTTATCATTTGCACGATGTAGCGGCGACGGCCCGGCCGGACGGATCGGGCTGGGTGCTGGACGGCGAGAAGTCGCTGGTGCTGCATGGTGATTCCGCGACCCACTACATCGTCAGCGCGCGCAGTGGCGGCGGACGGCGCGAGGCGGCGGGTCTCATGTTGTTTGTCATCGAGGCCAATTCTGCCGGCGTGTCGCGGCGCGGCTATGCGACGCAGGACGGTTTGCGCGCTGCTGAAGTCTCCTTGCAGGGTGCCCGCGTAACCGGCGATGCTTGGCTCGGCAGTGCGGCCCTGCTCGATGCAGTGATTGACACAGCCATTGCCGCGCAGTGCGCTGAAGCTGTGGGTGCGATGGCGGCATTGCAGGCGCTGACGGTGGACTATCTGAAACAGCGCCGCCAATTCGGCGCCGCCATCGGCAGCTTTCAGGTGTTGCAGCACCGGGCGGTGGATATGCTGATCGCCGTCGAACAGGCGCGCAGCATGGCGATGTACGCGGCCATGATGGCGAACGATCCAGATCCGGCGGCACGGCGTGCAGCCGTCGCGGCGGCAAAGGTGCAGGTCAATCGTTCATCGCGGCTGGTGGGCCAGGAAGCCATCCAGTTGCACGGCGGCATCGCCATGACGATGGAGTACCAAGCAGGTCACTATTTCAAACGGCTGGCGATGATCGAGACGCTGTTCGGCGATACCGAGCATCATTTGGCCGTGGTAGCTGCGGCCCTTTGATAGCAAAACGGCCAGACCGTCGCCGGTCTGGCCGTTCGTTCAGCGGAAGCCTGGGCTATTTCACGTTGTAGGCGTTGATGTGCGCGCCAAGGTAGCTGCCCAGGTTGCCCTTCGTGGCGTGCAGCGCCACCATCGGCCCCGGATCGAGCGTCCAATACTGCTTGGTGTAGGGCGCATCGTTGCCCGCCGCGTTCTGGCAGCTTACTTGCACGGTGTTGCCGCCTGCGGCCAGCACGTCAGCTTGATTGGCGTAGAACATGTCGCACAGCGCTTGATGGGTCTCGCTGTCATAGGCGCCGCTGAACTTGAAGTACTCGTACTGCTTCGTCACCTGCACGTTCTTGCCGCCGACATTGTCGTTTTCCGCCGCTTCGCGTTCCGGCATGCCGGCGTTCGGCCCAATGCCAGGGGCGCGTTGCAGCAGGGTCCAGGCAACGGTCTTGGGCACTTTGGCGTTGGCGACGTTGGCCTTTTGCAGATTGTCGAGCAGTGCGCCTGCCGGGCTATACAGCGTGGTGGTGCGCAGCCAGTATGCATCGCCGAACTGCGCTTCACCCGCTTGCGGCCGCTTCGGGTCGCGTTTGGCATCGGCCGGCGCGCGGGCAACCGCCACAACCACCGGCGGGGCCGCAGGCTTCACCGGCGGGATCACGTTCAGCACCGGCGACGGTGGGATGGAAGCTTCAAGGCCTGCGTTCACCAGCGCGGTGTTCTTCGCATTGGGGATCTTCCAGTGATAGGTCATCTTGCCCGGCGTTACGCCACCGCCAAAGCTGATGCCGAAATGGTCGCAGCCGCTGGTCGGATAGGCCGCACCCTGGCCGTAATACCAGCAGGACTCGCCGTTGGTCAGCGTCGGGTTGGGCACGAACGGCGTGCCGTCGCCCGCCACGCTGCCGGCACCGAACGGCTGGTTGCCGTAAGCGGCTTTCCACACGCCGCCTTGCAGCGTCGCCGCCCAGGTGACCAGAACGCCCTTGTGACCGGCGTCGTAGCTGTGAGGCGCATCCGGCGTGGCGACGGTGAAGTCGTAGCTGGTGATGGTGGCCGCGCCATAACGGATCACCCACGGCGTCGCCGAGAAGTTGGACGGGAACGCCCGGGTAATGTCGCTGGGCGACACGTCCTCGACGTCGATCTCGAAACCCTCGGCTGTCTTGCCAGTGTCGTTAAAGCAGTCGAAGTTATCGTACGAGCCGATCATCTGGGCGCGGCTGGCGGCTGGCAGTGACAGGAATGCGAATGCAGCAATAGCGATAGTTGATTTACGCATCTATTATCCTCCTGAGGAGCTGTGAACTCAATACAATGATGCTGAAAGCGATCGTCTGTGTTGATCTATATCAAATTCAACCAAGTTATTACTTTCACGCAGAGCTCGGACCCGTTCCGATGCGTCGCCGGTGTCATAACCCCGTGGCGCTGACAGAATCCTGACAGGCATTGGCTTTGGTGGCCGTTTGACGGCCAATCTGCTGTAAATCGGCAAACACGGGGGAGCCAACAATGTCCGGCCTGTTTTCACTGCAAGATCACGTGGCGCTGATCACCGGGGCAAGCCGTGGCCTGGGCCTGGCCATGGCCACCGCGATGGCCGAGGCGGGGGCGCTGGTGGTGCTGAACGGGCGCGACGCTGCCACGCTGACCGCGGCGGCCGAGGGCTTGCGCGCGCGCGGCCTGAAAGCCGGCATCGCCGCGTTCGACGTGTCCGATTTCGACGCCTGCGCCCGCGAGGTCGCCGCCATCGCGGCACGGCACGGGCGGCTCGATGCCGTGGTGCTGAACGCCGGCATCAACCACCGCAAGCCCCTGCTGGAGTGGGAAACCGAGGATTTCCTGCGGGTGCTGAACATCAATCTCACCGGCTGCTTCGTGCTGGCGCGCGAGGCGGCGCGGGCGATGATCCCGCGAGGGTCGGGCCGCATCATTTTCACTGGCTCGATCATGGGCATCGTCGCCCGCCCGACGGTGCACGCCTACGCCGCCGCCAAGGCCGGATTGGGCGGCATGGCCAAGACGCTGGCGGTTGAACTGGCGCCGAAGGGCCTGACCGTGAATGTCATCTGCCCCGGCTTCTTCGACACGGAGATGAACACGGCGCTGACGCAAAACCCCGAGTTCGACGCTTGGGTTAAGCAGCGCTGCCCGATGGGGCGCTGGGCACAGCCGGAAGAACTCGGCGGTGCTGCGGTATTCCTGGCCAGCCGGGCGGGCAGCTACATGAACGGCCACATGCTGGTGGTCGATGGCGGCTTGACGATCAACATGTAGGCGCCGCAGGATTGCGCCGCCCGCCGGATGGCAGTCTGATTGTCCTGCGTGGCGGGCGAAAGGGACGACCGATGCGGATCGGTGTGCACAAACTGGCGATGAACCAGCCCGGCGATGTCTCGGCGCTGGCGGCGCTGATCGAGGCAGGCGTGGTGGTGCCGTCCGAAATCGTCGCACTGATCGGCAAGACCGAGGGCAACGGCGGCGCCAACGACTTTACCCGCGCGCTGGCCACGCTGTCGTATTCGCTGCTGCTCGCCAAACACCTGGACATGCCGCCCGAGGCGGTCACCAAGCGGATCGCCTTCGTGTGGTCCGGCGGCACCGAAGGCGTGCTCAGTCCGCACGCCACGCTGTTCACCCGCAGCGCCGCCGAACCGGCCGCCGGTCCACGTTTGGCGCTCGGCATCGCCATTACGCGCGACTTCGCCGCTGAGGAAGTCGGCACCCTGGCGCAGGTGCGCGAGGTTGCGGCGGCGGTGCGCCAAGCCCAAGCGCAAGCGGGTATCGCCGCTGCCAGCGACGTGCACTACGTGCAAGTGAAAGGCCCGCTGCTGACGCCGGCTTTAGTGGCCGATGCCGACCGGCGCGGTGCGGTGCTGGTCACCCGCGACCCGAACGGCTCCAAACCGTTCGCACGCGGCGCGACGGCGCTTGGCGTGGCACTCGGATTGGGTGAGGTCGCCGAGGCCGACCTGTCGGACGCGGTGATCGCCCGGCGCATGGATTTGTACTCGCAAGTCGCCAACACCTCGGCGGGCGGCGAGTTGCGCAATTGCGAGATCCTGCTGTTCGGCAATTCGCCCACCGCTGGCGGCAATCTCCGCATTGGCCACGCGGTGCTGCGCGACGTGATCGACGCTGCCGGAGTACGGGCAGCGCTGCACAACGCCGGGTTGCCGGAAGGGGCGGATGCCTCGGCCGCCGTGGCGCTGTTCGCCAAGGCCGAAGCCCCGCCGACCGGCATGGTGCGCGGCCGCCGCACCACGATGCTGTCGGACGCCGACATCAACTACGAACGCCACGCCCGCGCGGCGCTGGGTGCGGTGATCGCCTCGGTGACCGGCGATCCGGCGGTGTTCGTGTCCGGCGGCACCGAGCATCAATGCGCCCCCGGCGAAGCCCCGATTGCCGCGATTATTCGGGTTTAGCCCGGAGCGGATGAAACGGCACGAAACTTGAATATCTTCACTGAAGTCCCGGTGCTGCCGGGTCTGCGACATCAGCTTAGCGAGGGATTCTCCGTGAACAAATCTGTCCTGCGTGCCGCCAGCGGCCTTGCGCTCGCCGCTGCACTATTGGCCTGCGCCGTGCCTGCCCAGGCGCAAGATAAGGCGGCGATGCTGCTGCCGGGCAGCATCAACGACCAAAGCTGGAACGCGCTCGGCTATTCCATCCTGCTCAGCCTCAAGCCGCACGGCTTCGAGACGGCGTATTCCGAGAATGTGGCCGACGCCGACGAGGCCGAGGCGCTGCGCGACTACGCCGCCAAGGGCTACAAAATCGTCATGGGACATTCCGGCCGCTTCGTCTCCTCGATGCAGCAGGTCGGCCCGGAATTCCCCAAGACCCAGTTCATCGCGGTCAGCGGCAACGAGGGGCAGGCGCCGAACGTGATGTCGATTGATTGGAACAACGCCCAGTTCGGCTGCCAGGTCGGCGTGCTGGCGGCGAAGATGAGCAAGACCGGCAAGGTCGGCGGCGTCTACGGGCTGGAAGGCGTGCCGAACATCACCGCCCAGGCCGGCGGCTTTCGCATCTGCGCCGAGAAGGCGGGCGCCAAGGTCACCATCATCTATGTGAAAGACATGGAAGACGCCGCCGGTGCGAAGGAAGCCGCGTTGGCGGAAATTGCCGCCGGGGCCGACGTGATCACCGGCAAGCTGAACGCGGCTGAAGCCGGGCTGGTGCAGGCGGCGAAGGAAAAGCACGTCTATGTCACCGGGCGCGGCTTCGACCAGACCGCGATGGCGCCGGATGCGGTGCTGACCAACATTCTGGAGGATTGGCCCGGCATGTTCGGCTCGACCTCGGACAAGGTGAAGGGCGGCGCGCTGTTCGGCAGCTTCGTGCTGTATGGCTACGACACCGCGCCGGTGACCGGAGGAAAGCTGGCCTACGCCGAGGGCAAGGAGTTCAACCCGATCGTGCCGGCGGCACTGGTGAGCGAACTGCACGATATGGCGGCGAAGTTTGCCTCTGGCGCCCTGAAGGTGGTGCCGACGAAGCAAGACGCGCGCGGCGGCAGCTAGGGTTTGCTGGCAGCGAAAAGACCGTCATTCCGGCGTAGGCCGGAATCCAGGGCCGCAGCTTCGGTGGTGCGGCCCTGGACCCCGGCCTGCGCCGGGGTGACCCGAATTTGAGCAACAGCCAACACCGCATGACCGATCATTTGCTCGAAATGCGCGGCATCGTCCGCTGCTTCGGCGCTGTGCGCGCCAACGATGGCATCGACCTTACCGTGCCGCGCGGCCAGATCCTCGGCCTGCTCGGCGAGAACGGCTCGGGCAAAAGCACGCTGATGAAGGTGCTGTTCGGCATGCTGCCGCCGCATTCGGGCAGCATCACCTTCAAGGGCCGCGAACTGTCTGGCCACCGGCCTGCCGAAGCAATGGCGGCCGGCCTGGCGATGATCCATCAGCACTTCATGCTGATCGAGGCGATGAGCGTGGTGGACAACGTCATGCTCGGCTGGGCCGAAGCGGGGCGGGTGCTGCGCCGCAAAGCCATGGCGGCGCGCATCCGCGAGGCCAGCGCGCGGTTCGGCCTGGACCTCGATCCTGACGCAATGGTGGCCGATTTGCCGCTCGGGCGGCGGCAGCGCATCGAAATTCTGAAAGCGATTCTGCGTGATGCGGACTTGTTGATTCTCGATGAGCCGACATCGAATTTGGCCCCTGCCGAGGTCGCCGGGCTGCTCGGCATCCTTCGCCGCCTGCGCGCCGAGGGCAAAGGCATCGTGTTCATCACCCACAAGCTGCCGGAAGTGCTGGACGTGTGCGACGAGGTCGCGGTGCTACGCGCCGGTAAACTGGCCGGGCGCGTGCCGGTGGCGGGCGTCAGCCGGGCGGCGCTGGCCGAAATGATGGTCGGGCGCGATCCCACGGCGCCGCACGCGCCAGACGCTGCTGCACCCGGCGCGGTGCGGCTGGGCGTCAGCGGTCTGCGCGGGGCAGGGCTGGACGGTATCGATTTCGACCTGCGCGGCGGCGAGATTCTCGGTGTCGCCGGGGTGGACGGCAATGGCCAGCTTGAATTGGCCGACACGCTGGCCGGGCTGCGCCGGCCGGCGGCCGGGCGCATCGCGCTGAACGGCACCGATATCACCGGCGCCAGCGTGGCGCGGCGCATGGCGGCGGGGATGGCCTACATCCCTGCCGACCGGGCCCGCACGTCCCTGGTGCGCGCGATGCCGGTAGCGGAGAACTTCGCGCTGCGCGATTCCGGCCGCGCGCCCTACGGCGGCACATTCTGGCTGCACCCCAAAGCACGCCGCGCCCACGCCGCGCAGTTGATGGCGCAGCACGACGTGCGCGCCGCTGGCCCCTCGGCGCTGGTGGCGCGGCTGTCCGGCGGCAATCAGCAAAAGATCGTGGTGGCGCGCGAACTCGACCGCGCGCCGACCGTGCTGGTCGCGCATCAAGCCACCTGGGGCCTTGATCCGGGGGCGACACGCTTCGTGCTCGACCGCGTGATGGCGCTGCGCAATGCGGGGGCTGCGATCCTGTATATTTCCTCCGAACTGGACGAAGTGATGGCCATTGGCGACCGCATCGCCGTGCTGAGCGGCGGGCGCATCGCGGGCGTGGTGGCGCGCGCGCAGGCCGATCTGCGGCAAATCGGGCTTTGGATGGCTGGGCAGGCGGCGTGAATACGTTGGCTTTCCGCTTGTTTCTTGCGGTGCTGCTGGCGGTGCTGTGCGCTGCGGCGCTGATCGCGCTGTCCGGCCACAACCCGCTGGAAGCTTTCGCCGCAATTGCCAGCGGAGCCGCCGGATCGCCGCACGCGCTCGGCGTGTCGTTGAACAAGACCACGCCCTATTTGCTGGCTGGGTCTGGCGTGGCGCTGTGTTTTCGTGCCGGGATCATCAACATCGGCGCCGAAGGGCAAATCGCCATCGGCGGGCTGGGGGCGGCAACGGCTGCGCTGGTGTGGCCGGTTGAATCGCCGGTTGTAGCCATCGGCGTGGCGCTGCTGGCAGCGGCACTGGCCGGGGCGGCCTGGGCCGGTTTGGCGGCGGCGATCCATCTGGGGCGGCATGTGCACGAAGTGCTGGTGACGCTGTTGCTCAATTTTATCGCAATGTTGCTTGTGCAACAGGCACTCGCCGGGGCGTTGGGCGCGCCAGGGGCCGGATTCCTGCAATCGCCGCTGCTGCCGCGTGCGGCGTGGCTGGCGCATCCGTTCGCCGAGCTTGGCGCGCATCCCGGCATTCTGGTGGGCGTCGCGGCGTCTGGCGGCCTGTCGCTGCTGTTATGGCGCAGCCGTTTCGGATTTGCGCTGCGGGTGGCCGGGGCGTCGCGCCAAGCCGCCGCCTATGCCGGGCTTTCGCTGCCTGCGCTGACCTGGGGCGCCATGCTGCTGGCGGGTGCGCTGGCCGGGCTGGCGGGCGGCATTGAGGTGTTGGGCATTCATCGCCGCCTGATCGAAGGATTTTCGCTCGGTTTCGGCTTCAAGGCGGTGGCGGTGGCGCTGCTCGGGGCGCTCGAACCGCTGGCCGTTGTCCCAGCGGCACTGTTCGTCGGCATGTTGGAAGCCGGGTCACTGTCGATGCAGCGGCAGGTCGGCGTGCCGTCGTCGCTGGTCGCGGTGATCGAGGGCCTGACCATGCTGTTCGCGCTCGCCGCGATGGCGCGGCGCTAGTGGGAGCGCCGTGATGGATTTCCTCGCCGCCACGATCCGCATCGCCACGCCGCTGCTACTGGCGGCGCTCGGCGGCATTCTGTCCGAGCGCGCCGGGGTGTTCGCGGTTGGGCTCGAGGGTATGATGCTGGCGGGCGCGTTCGCCGCCGCCGTGGCCACCTGGGCCAGCGGCAGCGATCTGGTCGGGATTGGCGCGGCGCTGGCGGGCGGGGCGGTGATTGGCCTTCTGGTGGCGCTTGTCGCGGTGCGCTTCCGCGCCGACCAGATGGTCACCGGGCTGTCCGCCAACATCTTCGCCGCCGGGGTGACCAGCTATCTGCTGCGCGCCAATGGCGGCCGCGCGCCGTCGATCCATCTCGACCCGCTGGCGAACTGGCCGGTGCCGTGGCTCGCCGATCTGCCGGTGCTCGGCCCGCTGCTGTTCAACCATCCGCCGCTGACCTATCTGGCCGCCGCTGGCTGCGTGGCGCTGACGTGGTGGCTTGGCCGCACCCAGGCGGGCCTGACATTGCGCGCTACCGGCGAAAACCCCGAGGCGGTGTTTGCGTCGGGCGGCAATCCGGCCCGTACGCGGCTGCTGGCGGTGATCGCCTGCGGCGCCGTGGCCGGGCTGGGCGGGGCGGTGCTGTCATTGCAGCAGGTTGGCACCTTCACCGACAACATGACCGGCGGGCGCGGCTATCTGGCGCTGGCCTCGTTGATCGTCGGGCGCTGGACCCCGGCGGGTGCCGCCGCCGCGTGCCTGGTATTTGGCGCCGCCGATGCGTTCGGGCTGCGGCTGCAAACCTTCGGGCTGCCCGCCAGTTCCTACGTGTTGCAAATGGCACCGTACGTGATCGCGCTTGCCGTGTTGGCGGGACTGGGCCGGTCCGCCAAGCTGCCCGCCGCGATTGGACAGAGTTTGGAGTGATCCCCATGCACGATCTAACCAGCCTGAGTGCCACCCTGCGCGCACGGCGGCTGACCGCCGAGGCGCTGCTGGAGCTCTGCCTGGAGCGGATCGCTCAGCGTGATCCAGCCCTGAACAGCTTCGTCGCCATCGATGCCGAAGCTGCGCGCCACGCCGCGCGCGACAGCGATGCGCGGCTGCAAGCCGGCGCGGCGCGCTCGCCGCTGGAGGGCATTCCGCTCTCGGTCAAAGACAGCATTCTGGTGGCCGGCCTGCCCGCCACCTGGGGCAGCAAGGCGTTTGCCGATTTCGTGCCTGAACGTGACGAACTGCCGGTGGCGCGGCTGCGCGCGGCGGGTGCTGTGATTCTGGGCAAAACCAACGTGCCGGAACTGACGCTGGAGGGCTACACCGCCAACGCGCTGTTCGGCGTCACCGGCAATCCGTGGAACCTGGCGCTCACGCCGGGCGGCTCCTCGGGCGGTGCGGCGGCAAGTGTGGCGGCGGGCCTCGTTCCGGCGGCAATCGGCACCGATGGCGGCGGCTCGATCCGCCGCCCGGCCTGTCATACCGGACTGGTCGGCTACAAACCCAGCATTGGGCGGATCGCCCGTACCGGCGGATTTCCTGCCATCCTGACTGATTTCGAGACCATCGGCACGCTGACGCACACGGTGGCCGACGCGGCGCTGCTGGACAGCATTATGTCAGGCCCCGACGCGCGCGACCGCCGCTCGCTGTACTTGGCTGCTGGGCCGTGGCCGGACGGACGGCGGCGGATCTTGTATGTGCCGCGTTTCGGCGCGTCGCCGGTCGATCCAGAAGTGGCGGCGGCCACCGCGCGGGCGGCCAAAATGCTCGCCGATGCCGGACACGACGTGCGCGAGACCGGCGTGTTCTTCGATTTGGACAGTGCCGCGCGCATCTGGCACGTGGTGTCGCGCGCCGGGGTGGCGTGGCTGGCCGGGCGCACGCCGAAACTCGCTGCCGAGGGCGGCGCATCGGTGCAAGCGATGACGGCCGACGGCGGCAAGCTGACGGCGCCGGATTATTTCGACGCGCTGGACCGGCTCGCGGCCCTGCGCCGCCGCTGTGCGGAGCTCTTCGCCGAGGTGGACTTAGTGCTGACGCCGACCGCCGCCGCGTTGCCGTGGCTGGCCGATCAGCCGTATCCCCGCGAAATCGACGGCCAGCCCGCCGGGCCGCGCGACCATGCGGCGTTCACCGGCTGGGTGAACCTGTCGGGCCATCCCGCCATCAGTCTGCCGGTCGCGCTGTCACGCAGCGGCCTGCCGATTGGCGTGCAATTCGCCGCCGGTTTCGGCGCCGACGGCGATTTGCTGGCGTTCGCCAATTGGTTCGCCGGGCAAATGCCGGCGCCGCCGCTCAGCCCAGCTCGATAAACACCGCGCTGCCTTCGGTTTTCACCGGATAGGTCTTCAGATTGATGCATACCGGCGCGCCCTTGGCCTCGCCGGTGCGGATGTCGAAGCGCCCGTTGTGCTTGGGGCACTCGATGATGTTGCCCATCACCAGCCCGTCGGCCAGATGCACCGCTTCATGCGTGCACAGCCCGTCGCTGGCGTACCAGTTGCTGCTTTCGCTGCGGTAAATGGCGTAGGTGCGGCCGGCGTGGTCGAAGCGGAACACGTCCTCCGGTTCCACATCGTCGATCTCGCAGGCTTTCACCCAGGCGGCGCTGGTCATCGGTTCGTCTCTCCGGAGGGATCGTGTGCCGTGTCGGCGTATCGCGCTTTCGGGCGGCAGGCAACGCTTTGCAGGCGACCAGCGGCGCGGGGCCGGATGAGGGGGTGATTGCGGGCGACGGCGCGTTCATCGCCGCGCAATTCCGCTGAGTTTCCGAAAATTTCGCCCGCCACAGCCAAAATCACCGACGTTGCGTTGACGGTTCGGTGGCAGCGCAAATGACGATCCGCTGACGTATGCCGGCTGACAGGGGGCAGCGCGGGTGGACTATGCGGTTGAAAATAAATCACTCTATCACTCTGACGCGATGCGGCGCGGCAGCCGGCAAGGCAAGCCTGCCGAATTTATTCAAGTGCATGGATCAGCTGAAGTGGAACCGATTGCTATATGTTCCATAAAACATAAGCGTGCGATTGCGATTAACGGAGGAACCGGCGTTTCGGAGGCTATCGTCAATCGTTCTCGCGCCCCACCCGTGGCATGTCTCGCATGATCCGCAAATATTATGCCACAGGTGTAATCGATAACCTAAACGATGCGATAAACGAAAATGGGGCTGCCAAGCTTAGCCTGGCGCATCCCGCAAATGGTCGTAGGTGGCGGCCAGCCGGGACTGCAAATACGCCGCACCGGTGATCGGCGGGTATTTTGCGGTCGCGCCGGCTTGCAGCACCGCAGGCAACACCGCGACGCAGGCGTCCGGGTTGGGATCCAGGAAGAATGCCACTGAAAAGCGTTCGGCGGCCGGGCGGATCACCCGGTGCGGCGTGGAGACGTAAACGTCGTTGGTCCAGCGCATCAAACAGTCGCCAATATTGCAGACCAGCGCACCGGGAACCTGCGGCGCGTCCAGCCAGACGCCATCGCGCCGCCGCACCTGCAATCCGGCCACGCCCCCCACCGCCAGGATGGTCAGGTTGCCATAGTCGGTATGCGCGCCAGCACCGGGCGCGCCAGCACTGGGCGCGCCAAGACTGGGCACGCCAAGACCGGGCACGCCAAGACTGGGCACCTCGGTCACATCGGCCGGTGCGGGGTAGTGCAGCAATCGCAACGTGGCGAGTGGCGCATCCAATTTGTCGTCGAAGAAATCCTCGGCCACGCCCAAGTCGCGGGCAAACCCGCGATGGATCGTGCGGCCGAGCGCCCAACAGGCATCGAAATACGCCAACACGGTGTCGCGCCAGCCCGGCAGGCTGGGCCATAAATTGACGCCACGAAACGGCTTGCCCGCCACGACGTCCGGGTCTTCTGCCGCGAGATCGAGGCCAATGTTGAACGCTTCCTTGTGGTCAGGCGGCGCGGTTTCGTCCAGCCGTTCTGCGCCGAGCGCCACGTAGCCGCGATTATGCGGCGACAGCTTGATCGACTGCCGCAGTTTCACCTGTTCCGGCAGCGCGAAGAACTGGTGGGCGGCGGCAAACACGCTGTCCAGCAACGCATCGGCAATACCGTGGCCGGTGATGTAGAAAAAGCCAACGCCCCGGCAGGCAGCCCCCAACTGGGCCGCCACTGCCGCGCGCGCCGCAGGATCGGATGCGCGCAGGCCGGACACGTCGATCACCGGCAGGCCGGTCATGCAAGCCTCCGTTCGGCCCACAAGCGCGCCGCGCGTTGCTCGCCATCCTGCGCCGTCGCAGCGTGGCCGAGCGCGAGCAGGGCCAATCCCAGCGTGGCCTGCACCGTCGCCACCGCGCGCGGATCGTCCGCCGTGCCGCGCCAGACGGCCAGGAAATGCGCCAAATCGGTTGCCTCGGCCGCTGGCGGCAGGCCCTCCCGCGCGGGCAGCGCAAGTTCGCTGCGGCCGTGTGCGCTGGACCACAAATGGGCGGTGGCCGGTTTGGCCGGCACCCGTTCCGCCTCGCCGCCGCCGCCTTTCAGCACCAGCAAGCGCGGCCGGGCGAGGCGTTCGGCGACACCCAGATGCACCTCGATATATGGCGGATGAAACACCCCATCGACGCCCGCCGCCGCCCGCGCTGGGTCGAGCAACCGCACCGCCGTGTTGACCGGCGAGCGCAGCCCGAACAAGCGCCGCAAACCAAGCAGTTGCGCGGCGCCGGGGCACAATGTTTCGATTGGCAGATAGGCAAACCCGCTGCGGTCCAGCCCTGCCGCCGCGCCGTCCATGCCGCGCGCCGCCGGGATGCCAAGTGCTGCCAATGCTTCGGCCACCGGCGTGCCGCTGCCGAATTCGTTGCTGCCATGCATCAGCACGCGCACGCCGCTGCTGGCCAGCGCCAGGGCCGCGAGCAGGAACCACGGCAGGGTGCGGGTGCGCCCGGCGCCGTAGCTCGGCCAGTCCAGATCGGCGTGCGGCGCAGGCGGCACACTGGCTTGCAGCGCTTCGACAATGCCGGTGATCTCATCGGCGTTCTCGCCGCGAAACCGCAGCAGCATCATGAACGCGCCGACCTGATGCGGATCGGCCTCGCCGTTCAAAATTTGCGTAAAAGCATCGAATGCCTCGCCGCGTGTTAATGCCCGCGAGCGGCCGGGGCCGCGCCCGAGCGTGGCGACGTAGGGCGCGAAACGGTCCATGATTGGACCGATATCGTCATCGTTATTCGTCATACCGATCCTGCCAGCAGTTGCCAGGGTGCGGCCTGTTCAAGCTGGCGCGCCAAGCTGAGTAGCACCGCCTCGCTGCCCGGCGGGCCGAGCAGTTGCACCGAGCAGGGCAACCCGTCCGCGTCATGTCCGTGCGGCACCGCAATGGCCGGGCAGCCGGTGGCGTTGGCCAGTGCGGCGTACGGGGCCAGTGCTGCGAACGCGGCGAAGTGGGCAGCGAGGTCGCCGCCATCGGTGCGCAGCGTGCCGAGCGGCGGCGGCGGACCCGATACGGTGGGAGTTAGCAGAATGCCGATGCGGCGTTGCAGCCGGGCGAACTCATAGGCCGAGCGAGCCAGTGCCACTTCCTGCGCCACGAAATCGCGCGGCTGCAACGCGGCACCTTTGCGGGCGGCGGCCCAACTCATCGGCTCTATTCCGTCCGGGGCAGGGGACAGCATGTCCACCACGGCGGCCAGATTGCGGCAGGCGAACTGGGCGAAGGCGCGGCGGGACTGGGTGCAGAAACCGGACAGTGCGCGCGGGTCTAGCGGTTCCACTCCATGACCAGCGGCTTGCAACAGCCGCGCGGCGCTCTCGGCGGCAGCGGCCCAAGCCGGGGCAGGCGCTGAGCCATCCGGTGCGGCGATGGCGAGCGCGATGCGTTGCGGTCCGGGCGGGCGGTCAAGCGCGGCGGCGGCGTAGCCGTGCGGCAGCGGCGATAGATACGGGCCATCGACCGGCGGCAGCACCGCCACTGCCAGCGCCCGCGCGGTGTCGCGCACGGTGCGGCTGACCACCAGTTCGCTGGCCAATCCACCCAACAGATTGGTGAAGTCCGGGCCTTGCGGGATCGCGCCGCGCGACGGCTTCAGCCCGACCAGCCCGCACCACGCGGCGGGCACCCGGATCGAGCCACCCGCGTCGGTGGCGTGCGCCATCGGCACGATGCCAGCCGCGACGGCCGCCGCCGCACCGCCGGACGAGCCGCCGGCGCCGAGCGCCTGGTTCCACGGGTTGCGGCACAACGGCCCGGCGGCGGGTTCGCTGGCCAGATTCATGCCGAATTCCGGCACCGTGGTTTTGCCGAATGGCACCAGCCCGGCAGCCTTGAAGCGCGCCACCAATTCACCGTCGGCTACCGCCGGGGTGGCGCGCGATTGCAGATGGTGGCTGCCCGCGAAGGTGGGCGCACCGGCCAGCGGCGAGCCGAGGTCTTTGATGAGGAACGGCACCCCGGCGAACGGCGCGGCGGGGTCCACGCCTGGCAGAGCGGCTTCGGCCAATTGCGGCAGCAACTGGCAAATCGCCCCCAGACCGGACGCAGCCTCGGCTTCCCGCAGTGCCGCCACCAGCAACGCGCCGGGCGTCGCCTCGCCACGCGCCACCCAGCCCGCGAGCGTGGTGGCGTCGGCGGCGCGGTACGCGGCGCGTTGCACGCGCGGCTATTCGCCCTCGAACAACGCCGTGGTGATGTAGCGTTCGGCGAACGAGGGGATGATCACCACGATCAGCTTGCCCGCGTTTTCCGGCCGTTTGGCCACCACCAGTGCGGCCGTCAGTGCGGCACCCGACGAAATGCCGCCCGGAATGCCCTCGGTGCGCGCCAAGCGGCGGGCGTTGGCCATGGTGTCGGCGTTGGAGACCTGGATGATTTCGTCGGCCAGCGACAAATCCAGAATGTCCGGCTTGAACCCAGCGCCGATGCCCTGGATCGGGTGCGGGCCGGGCTTGCCGCCCGACAGCACCGGGCTTGCTTCCGGTTCGACCGCGATCATTTGCAGGCCCGGCTTGCGCGGCTTCAGCACTTGCCCGACGCCGGTGATGGTGCCGCCGGTACCGATGCCGGAGACCACGAAATCAACCGCGCCCGCCGTGTCGTGCCAGATTTCCTCGGCGGTGGTGTCGCGGTGGATTTTCGGGTTGGCCGGGTTGGCGAACTGGTTCGGCATCACCGCACCCGGTGTTGCGGCCAGTAGTTCGTTGGCCTTGGCGATGGCCCCGCCCATGCCCTTTTCGCGCGGCGTCAGGATCAGTTCGGCGCCCAGATGCGCCAGCATCTTACGCCGCTCGATCGACACACTTTCCGGCATGGTCAGGATGAGTTTGTAGCCACGCGCGGCGGCGACGAAGGCCAGCCCGATGCCGGTGTTGCCCGATGTCGGCTCGATCAGCGTGCCGCCCGGCTGCAACAGGCCCTGTTCTTCGAGCGCGAGGATCATGCTGACGCCGATGCGGTCCTTCACGCTGGAGATCGGGTTGAAGAACTCCAGCTTCAGCACGACGTCCGCCACGAGGCCATCCTCGGCGGCGATGTGCGGAATGCGCACCAGCGGCGTATTGCCGATGGTCTCGGCGATGCTGTCATAGATGCGGCCACGCAGCGGCTTGTCGAACACCAAAGGCTTGTTGGGCGCGGTCATCGCACTTCTCCACGCGAAATTTACGTAAATATTATGGCATGGAGTAGATTTTTACGCAACGTGCTGTGTTCGGTGGCATGCTGCGTCAACCCGGCGCAGGCCGGCTTCATGATGATGGCGGTGCTGCCCTGGAGTCCTGGCGGCGCCGCAATGATGAGGCGGCGCCGGCGCCGCGCCATCCAGCATTTGCACTTTTACCCCGTAATAAACCCGGCCGCCCGTTCTGCTACCATAATCACCGGCGCATTGGTGTTGCCCGATACCATCTTCGGGAACACCGAGGCATCGGCCACCATCAGGCCATCCAGCCCGTGCACCCGCAAGCGCGGATCGACCACGGCCAGCGGATCGATGCCCATGCGGCAGGTGCTGGTGGGGTGGTACAGCGTGGTGCAATGGCCGCGAATGAAATCGGCAATCGCGGCGTCGCTGTGCGCCTCAGCACTCGGGGTGATTTCGCGTTCGATCAAGTCGCGCAACGGCGACTGGGCGGCGATGCGGCGGTTGAGTTTGACGCCTTCGGCCATGGTGGCGAGATCGGAGCCGTCAGGGTCGCTGACGAAATAACGCGGGTCGAGCGACGGGTGTTCCAGCGGATCGGCCGAGCGCAGCCGCAATTCGCCGTGGCTGTCCGGGCGCTGTAAGGTGGCGTGCAGCGTGATGCCGGGGCCGGACGATATATAGCGCGCGTGATCGCGGTTGGCCGAGATCACGCCGTACAACTGCAAGTCCGGCTCGGCCACATCCGGTTTGCTACGCGCGAAGCCGCCCGCCGCCGCCCAGTTGGAGGTGAGCGGGCCGCTGCGCTCGCGGCTCCATTGAGTGAACGCGGCGCCGAGTTCGGCGTCGTTCATGCCGCCGATGCCAACGCGGTCATTTGTGGCGAAGGTGATCGGGATGTTAATATGGTCCTGCAGCGATTTGCCGACGCCGGGCAGGTCGTGCCTGACCTCGACGCCCACGGCGCGCAATTCGTCCGCCGGGCCAATGCCGGACAGCAGCAGCAATTGCGCCGAGCCGATGCTGCCGGACGCCAGCACCACATCGGACGACGCCGGCGCGTTGTGCAGATAGCCATTTTCCAGATACTGCACACCCACGGCGCGATTGTTTTCAATCAACACGCGGGTGGTCAGCACGCCGGTGCGCACCGTCAGGTTGGGCCGCTCCAGCGCCGGGCGCAGGAACGCCTTGCCGGTGCCGAAGCGTTCGCCGTCTTTCACCGTCAACTGGAAAAAGCCTACGCCTTCCTGGCGCGGGCCGTTGAAATCGTCGTTGAACGGCAGCCCGGCGGCCTGGGCGGCAGCGAGCCACTGCCGCTCGGTGGGGTCGATATACGGCACGTCGGAGATGTGCAGTTCGCCGCCGGTGCGGTGGTATGGCGAATTGCCGAAGCGCGGGTTGTGTTCGGATTTCAGGAACGCGGGCAGCACGTGGGCCCAGTCCCAGCCTTGCGCGCCCAATGCCGCCCAGTTGTCGTAGTCGCTGGGCAGCGCGCGCATGTAGATCATGGCGTTCATCGCGCCCGATCCGCCGATCATCTTGCCGCGTGGCCAGAAGATGCGGCGGCCCTTGCAGCCGGCCTGCGCTTCGGTGTGGTAGCCCCAATCGGCCCCAGTGTTGAACAGCAGCACCCAGTTTGACGGAATCTCGGAGTTCAGCGGCGGCGTGCGCCCGGCTTCCAACAGCAGCACCTTGCGGCCCGGATCGGCCGACAGCCGGTTGGCCAGCACGCAACCGGCGGTGCCGCCGCCGGCGATGATGGTGTCGTACATGCGCCGCCCCTAACCGAGTTGCTCGAAGGCGAGCGCCACCGCCAGCACCCCGGCATCGTCGCCGCGCTTGCCGATCAGTTGCAGGCCAACCGGCATCGCGTCGCCGCCGAAACCGCACGGCACCACGCAGGCCGGGGCTTGCGCCAGATTGATCGGGTAGCTGAACCCAGCCCACTCGGTCCAACGGCCAAGGCCCGAGCCTTCCGGCACTTCCAGACCGGCGGTGAAGCCGGTGATGGCGGCGGCGGGCGAGACGATGATATCGAATTGCTCGAACAACCGGTCGAACGCGGCGCCGAACAGCGCGCGCTTGATCCCGGCGCGGATCAGATCGGTGCCGCTGTAACGGGCGCCCTCGGCGGCGACTTCGCGCAGGCCGGGTTCGATGTCGCCGTGGCGATCCTGCGGCACGGCGGCGAGCCGAGCGGCGGCGCCGGAATACCAATGCACGTTGAACAGGTCCCACAAATCCTCGCCCGGCAGCGCGATGCGGGTGGGCAGCGCCCCGGCATTGGCGAGTTTGTCAACCGCCTCGGCAAAGCGTTGCGCGACGTCGGTGGCGACCGTGCCTTTCGGGGGCGTATCCCATACGCCGACGCGCAAACCGGCGAGCGGGCGCGCGGTCAGCGGGCAGGCGGGGTTGAACGGCAGCGGGTTTTGGAACCAGTCGCGCAGGTCGCGCCCGGTCATTGCGTCCAGCATCAACGCGGTATCGGCCACGGTGCGGGTCATCGGGCCGAGATGCGCCACGGTGCCGAACGGGCTGGCCGGGAAGGCGGGCACGCGGCCGAAGGTGGGCTTGATGCCGGTGATGCCGGAAAACGCCGCCGGAATGCGGATCGAGCCACCGCCATCGGTGCCCAGATGCAGCACGCCAGCCCCCGCCGCCGCCGCGGCGGCAGCGCCGCCGGAGGAGCCGCCGGGGGTGCGCTCGGTGTTCCACGGGTTGCGGGTAATGCCGGTCAGTTTGCTGTCGGTGATGGCCTTCCAGCCAAATTCTGGCGTGGTGGTCAGGCCCAGAATCACCGCCCCGGCGTTACGCAGCAGGCCGACGGCGGGCGCGTCTTCGCTGGCGGTGATGCCGGGCACGCTGGTGGTGCCGTAGCGCACCTCCCAGTCTTTCACCCAGACGATGTCTTTGATCGTGGTGGGCACGCCGTCGATGGCGCCGAGCGGCGCGCCGGCCCGCCAGCGGGCTTCGGAGGCGGCGGCGGCGGCGAGGGCCGCGTCGTCGTCGATGCGGGTGAAAGCGTTGCAGGTGGCATCCACCACGCGGGCGCGGTCCAGACAGGCGCGGGCGGCTTCGACCGGCGACAGCGAGCCGTCGGCGTAGCGCGCAGTGAGTTGCGCTGCGGTCATACGGCAAATGTCGCTGGCGCCATCCAGCGGGGTCGATGTCGGAATGCTCACGCCGCACCTGCTCGTCATTGCGGCGGCGAGGCTAGGACAGAGCCGCGCGTTGCAGAACCCGGATTCTGCGATCCGGGAAAGCAAATTGCCTGCGGCGAACGACGCGCCGTTACGGCACGATTTGCAGATAGGCCATCCCGCAACGCATCGTCGCGGTGCAGCCTGCGGCGTTGCCGCCGTAGCGCGTGGTGCCCGCCAGCACGCCGGGCGATTGCCATACCGGGGTGGCTTCAGGCGACCAGCCGTCGATGGTGCCGTATTTGAAGATATGCAGCACGGTTTGCTGCCACTGGCCGTGCCGGCCGGGCGGCAGCGGCGCCAATTTGTAGAGCACGCCGACGCCGTTGCACGACCCGCTGTTGCAGTACAAGCCGCCACTGTACGTGGCGCCGTACAGCGCGCCCGCCGCGTCGGCGACCACGCCGCCAAGCGGACCGAAACCATGCGGCGTGTAGCCGGTGGCTGCGCTGGGGGCCGGGAACGCATACA
>JANYDF010000005.1 GCA_025359905.1 Rhodospirillales bacterium | reverse complement strand
ATCCGCGCCATGTTTCCCACCGAAGGTGGGTAAACATGGCGGGCGGAGGCCGCATCAGCCCCCCAGCCACACCCCTCCAGATGGCGCGGCGCATGGCGCGCGGCATGGCGCAGTCGCGGCCTCGTGGACGCCTCGCGCGGGTGCTGCCAGCGCGAAGTGTTTCCCAGCGCGAAGTGTTGCCCAGCGCGCCGGCCGCTCCGTATAACGCCCCCGGCCCACGCCCCCGTCCCACGCCCTGGCCAAGGAGTACGCTCGTGACCGATGCGCGGCGCAGTTACCGGACCGGCCTGCTCATGGTCGCCTTTGGCACGGTGTGCTGGAGTGCGGCGGGGTATTTTACCCGGCTGATTACCGTGGACACCTGGACCATGGTGTTCTGGCGCGGCGTGTTTGGGGCGCTGACCGCGCTGGCGTTCCTGGCCATCCAGAAGCGCGGCCGGGTGTGGCCCGCGTTCGCCGGCCTGGGCCGGGCAGGATGGCTGTTCAGCGTCACGTCGACCGTGGGGATGCTGTGCTTCCTCACCTCGATGCGGCTGACCACGGTGGCGCATGTCGGCATCATCTATGCCACCATCCCGTTCGTCGCCGCCCTGATGGCCTGGGTGGTGCTGCGCGAACGGGCGGGCGGGCTGACGCTGCTCGCCTCCGGCATCGCCTTCCTCGGCGTGCTGATCACCGTGGCGGCGGGGATGCATGAGGGCAATCCGGCGGGCGACCTGATCGCGGTGGTGATGACGCTGACCATGGGGGTGATGATCGTCATCGCCCGGCGCCATCGCGGCATCCCGATGATCCCGGCGTCCTGCGTCTCGGCGCTGCTCGCCACGCTGGCCGCCGTGCCGATGGCGACGGTATGGCCGGTCAGCACGCCGGACCTGGCGGCGCTGGCGCTGTTCGGGGCCAGCAACATGGGCCTGGGGCTGATCCTGGTCTCGGCGGGCAGCAAGTTGATCCCGGCGGTGGAAACCGCGCTGATCGGCTCGCTGGAAGCGCCGCTGGCGCCGTTCTGGGTGTGGCTGGCGTTCGGCGAGACGCCGCTGGCCAGCACGGTGGCGGGCGGCGCGCTGGTGATGGCCGCTGTGCTCGGCCACGTCACCGTGGCGGGACGGCGCGCGATGGGGCGCCCGGCGGCCAGCTAGGCCGGTTGCCAGTTCAGCCGCTCGGCCATCCAGCGCCGCAGTTCGAACAATGTGGCGGTATCGGCGGCCAGCGGCGCGGCGAAGCGGTTGATGGCCGGGCAGGGCAGCACGTGCAGGCTGTTGGACCCGGCGGGCGGCAGCACCAACGGGGCGGCCTGCGCCGCCGCCTGCCGCCACAGCGCCACCAGGGCGGCGGGCGTGGGCGATTGCAGCACCATCAGAAACTCGAGTTGCGCGGCGCTGGCCACCGCGCGCCATGCCTCGTAGCGCATACCCTCGGCGGCGTTGCCGCTCAGCAATTCGCGCAGCGCCGGGACGGCGGGGAACAGCGGGTCGCGTTGCAGCGTGCCGTCATTGCCCGGCGCGCCGAAGCTCAGCACCGGGCGCACGCCGTTCTGCGACAAAACCTCGGCGCGCGCCGCCGCATCCGGCCCGGTCAGCAGCAGCGCATCGACTGCCTTGGAGGCAAGCGCTGACTCGGCCGCAGCGCCGCCCAGGCCGTACACCGGGCGCACTGCGATGCCCAGCAGGTCGAGCGCCAGCAGACCGGCCAGACTGGCGCTGTCTGGGCGCTGCGCGGCGACGCTCAGCGGCCCGGCGGCGGCGGCGTTCAACGGGCGGCGGCTGAGCAGCACGCCGGGCGTTACCCCGGCCAGCACCGGCACGAAGCGCGCCGCGTCGAACTTGGCGCGCGGGTCGCCCGCCAGCCACGCCAGCGCCGCGGCACCCGGCAGCAGCAGCACGGTGGCGCCGTCCGGGGCAACGCGGGCCTCGAACTGGTTGCAGCCGGTCACGCCATCGATGCCGCCCGCAATCTCCCGCCGCAGCGTCATCGCCGCCGGCAGGCCGTGCGCCAGCGCCGGGATCAGGCTGGTGGCCCATTGGTCGAGCCGCCCGTCCTCCGGACCCGCCACCAGCAGCGTGGCGCCATCTGGGAACCCAGCGCTCGCCGGGAATCCAGCGCTGGCTGCGCGGGCATGGCGTGTGGCGAGCAACATGCCGGCCACCCCGCCGAGCAGCGCCCGGCGGTGCAGGGGGATGGGGCGCAGGTTAAGAATCGTAGGTGACAAGGGATTCGAACGGCACGTCGATGCGGCTGCGGCCGTTCAGGAAGCTGAGCTCGATCAGCGCCGCCGCCGCCGGCACATGGGCGCCGACATTGCGCAGCAACTGGATGCCCGCCGCCATGGTGCCGCCGGTGGCCAGCAGATCGTCCACCACCACCACGCGCTGACCCGGCGCCACCGCGTCGGCTTGAATTTCGATGCGGTCGGAGCCGTATTCCAGATCGTAGTCCAGCGCCACGGTGGCCCCCGGCAGCTTGCCGCGCTTGCGCAGCATGATGAAGCCGCAGCCGAGTTTCAGCGCCAGCGGCGCGGCGATCAGGAAGCCGCGCGACTCAACGCCTGCCAGAACGTCCGGCTGATAGGCGCGCACTATCTTGGCCATTCGGCCCATGGCGACCTGCCACGCATCGGCATCACGCAACAATGTCGAGATATCGTAGAATAGAATGCCCGGCTTGGGGAAATCCGCAATCCCGCGAATGTGGTCCTTGAGGTCCATGCGCGGCTGGCTCCTGCAATGCTGAGCTTTCGGTATATCGCCAGCGTGATGGCGCGGCTAGGCCATGCGGCGATGGCAATGGCGCGCGGTATCGGGGCAATGAACCGCCCGCCCGGCGGGCATTTCTGCCCGCCGGGGCGGCTCGCTTGGCCAAATTGGCTAGCGCGGGAATGGTCGGAGTGAGAGGATTCGAACCTCCGGCCCCTGCGTCCCGAACACAGTGCTCTACCAGGCTGAGCTACACTCCGGCCGAGGCCGGGCTTGTAGCCTCCCTCGCCGAGGGAGGCAAGCGGGGGCGGCGTTTAAAGCCGTGCGGTTTGCGCCACGGCTTCGGCGCCGATCTCCAGTTGCGCCAAACGCGCCAGCAGGGCGGGCACGCCGTAGATCACTTCGTAGAAGTCGCGGGCGTTGGGCGGCGCGAAGCCTTCGGCCACGGCGCTTTCGATCAGGTGCGTCAGCGGTGCTGCCGATCCGTCGACATCGCAGATCAGCACTGGCTTGTCGTGCAGCCGCAGTTGCCGCCAGGTCAGGATTTCGAAGGTCTCGTCGAACGTGCCAAGGCCGCCGGCGAACGAGATGAACACGTCCGACAACTCGAACATGCGGCGCTTGCGGGTGTGCATGCTGTCGGTGACGATGAGCTCGGTAACGCCGCCATGCGCCACCTCCCACTGCTCCAGAAACTCTGGAATCACCCCTGTCACGCGGCCGCCGCCTGCCAGGGTTGCGTCTGCCACTGCTCCCATCAGCCCGACCCGGCCGCCGCCGAACACCAGCGTGATGTCCGCCGCCGCCAGCCCGGCGCCGAGTTCGAGCGCCGCCGCGCGGTATTTCGGCGCGTGACCGTTGCGCGAACCACAGAACACGGCGGCGGAGCGGATAGCTGGCATGCGAAGGTTCCTTAGAATTGTGTGGCGAGGGTGGCGGAAACCACGCCTGCGACAATCAGCAACAGCAGCGCCAGCAGGCGGCTGCGCAGGCGCGGCGCGCGGGTGGCGGCAGGCAGGCGTTTTTTGCCGGTGACCATCGGGCGGATCAGGTTCTGCTTCTTGATGAACAGATAGACCGCGACCACCGCCACGTGCCCGGCGGCGGCGAAGAAGATCAGCTTGAAATTGGCCCCGTGCACGTTGGTGACCAGCCCCGCCGCCGTGTCGCCGAGAAATTTGGCCAGCGGGCCGTCCGGGCCGCCCTTGTGATGGGCGAACAGGCCGGTGACGGCCTGCACCAGCAACAGCAGCAGCATGAACAGCACCATCCAGCCGCCAGCCGCGTTGTGCCCAACCTCGTTGTCCGGCTCGGCGACGGTCAGGCGGCGCAGATGGTGAACGGCGGCGGCGGGGCGGCGCAGGAACTGCGCGAAACGCGCCGTGTCGCTGCCGAATAGGCCCCATAGGACGCGAAACAGCACCAGGGCGAGCAGCACATAGCCGATGATGAGGTGAACGGCGGGGTAGCCGCCCTTCATGGTGAGGTAGGCGGCCGGAAGCAGCGGCAGCAGCAGCCAGTGGAACAGCCGCACCGGCAGATCCCACACCTGCATGGGCAACATCACCATCTTCTGCCGGTTGCGTAACGCCATCGCTCGCTCCTGCTGGGCCGCACTTGGCCACCGGTCTCCATTAGCGGCCCGGGCGGCAGCGGAAAAGACCGCTAAGACAGCGGTTTCCGGCGGAACAGTGCATTGCGGTGCCGCGCCACGCCGCATAGGTTGCTTGTTATGGCTGATAACGAATCGACGCCCGCACAGTCGGGTACCTCTGGCGCGCGGGCGTTCCGCATTATTGCCGTAGCGGCGGTCGCCGCGCTCGCGGTGGCGGGCGGCTATTGGCTGACGCAGCGCCCGGCCCCGGCTCCGGCCCTGGCACCCGAAGTGCCGAAGGTGCAAGCGCCGAAAGCGGAACCGGCGAAGATCGAGCCGCCGAAGGTGGAACCGCCGAAAATCGAACCGGCCAAGCCGGGACCGGCCAAACCCGAACCGGCGAAGATCGAGCCGGTGCCGCCCGAGCCGCCAAAGGTGGAACCGGCCAAGCCGGGACCGGCGAAGATCGAGCCGGTGCCGCCTGAGCCGCCAAAGGTGGAACCGGCCAAGCCGGAACCGGTGATCGAGAAACCGGTGATCGAGAAACCGGTGATCGAGGAACCGGCGAAGGCTGCGGCGGCGCTGCCGGAACCGGTCAAGCCTGCGCCTGTTCCGGTGGAACAGCCGCCGGAACGGCCGAGTTTTGACATTGTGCGGGTCAGTGGCCACGGCACCGCCGTGATTGCCGGGCGCGCCGCACCGGGTGCGGTGGTGACGCTGCGCGACAATGGCCGCGAGATCGCCCGCATGACTGCCGATGAGAGCGGGCAATGGGTGGCGCTGCTGGACCAAGCGTTGCCGCCCGGCGGCCAGGAACTCACGCTGGTGTCGCAACTGGCGGGGCATGAGGAAGTCTACGGCGATGCGCCGGTGGTGATGGTGATCCCCGATCCGCCCACCCCCAAACCAATCGCGCAAAAGCCGCCAGCGCCGAAGCAGACCGCCGAGGCGGCCAAGGCGGAAGCGCCGAAGCCCGAACAGCCCGCCGCCAAGCCGGAACCGCCGCCAGCACCGGTCGCGGTGCTGATCCCGGCCGCCGCCGCGCCGCGCCTGTTGCAGGCCGCGCCGCCGCCGCCCGGCCGCG
>JANYDF010000037.1 GCA_025359905.1 Rhodospirillales bacterium | reverse complement strand
CTCGCGGCGCGCGGCTTCGCGCACCTGCTCGGCCAGCGCACGCTGCCGGGCGGCGAGTTCGGTTGCCGTTAGCGCACGGCCAGCACCGGCCGGCGGGCGGCCGGTTGGGCCGGGCTGCGGCTTGGTGGCGGCCGATGGCGCCCCGGCGGCAGCCCGCGGCGGCGGCGCGCTCGGCGCACGCGCCGGGGTGGGCGTGCGGTTCTTCACCACTTCCACCTGAACCACCTTGGAGCGGCCGTGGCTGAAACTCTGTCGAACGGATCCGGCATCCACGGTACGGCCTACCTCCGAGCGACTCGCCGGTCGCAGAGAAAGGCGGCTTTTAACCGCGTCCTGATCGTTGCCTTCGCTCATCTATCCGCCTGTACCTTGCATTCGTCCCGCCCGGCCAAGCCGGACGCCACTCCATCGGTCCGGCCGCGCTGGGACTTGCCCTTGCGGGTGTCACCCCGTGCACTGCCTTCGCTATCGTCCGGCGCACCCATCAGGCCCGCCAAACGCTCCGCCTCGCCTCGAATCCGCTCCGCAAGCTGCCCGGAGGCAACCGCGACATGCACGGTGTGGTCACGACCGAATATGGCGCCAAGCGCCGCTCCATCCAGCGGTGCCACAACAGGCAACGACCGGCTGCCCAGAAAGCGCAGCCGCTCCTCGGCACTGCCGTCCGACGCCTGAACCACGAGGGCTGCACTGCCCTTCTCAAGCCACTCCCGCGCCTTGCTGTACCCGGCAATTGCTTGCCCGGCGCGTCGGGCAAGACCCAGGTGTTCGCCGATCCGCCGCACAAGCGCCGCCTGCAGACCGGACAACAGATCGGGGGGCACCGTCACCTGGGCGCGCGCCGCTTTCGCGAAGGCGCCCCGGGTACGAGCGGTTTCTATCACATCCCCCCGCGCACTCAACCAGATTCCCCGCCCGGGCAGCCGTGCAGCCAGGTCGGGCACCACTTGTCCGGCCGGGCCGATAACGAAGCGGATCATCCGCTCCTTCGCCAGCCGCTCGCGCGTTACCGCACAGCGGCGCAGCGGGCCGGTCTCGGGCTCATCCTGCGGTTCGTCAGCAATGTCCGGCGGCTCGGCCGCCGGTGGCAGATCGTCAAGCGTGATCTTGCTCCGCTTCACCGGCCTCGGCCTCAGGCTCGGCTTCCGCCTCGCCCGCTTCCTCGCCGAACCAATGCGCACGCGCTGCCATGATCACTTCGTTGGCCGCCGCTTCATCAATATTCGCCTCGCCAAGAATTTCGACCAACTCATCCGACGCAAGATCGGCCAAGTCGTCGAGTGTCTTGACGCCCTTTTCGCCCAGCGTCACCAGCATGGCCGGTGTGAACAGCTCAAACGACGCCACATCGTCGGTCACGCCGAGCGCCAAGCGCTTGTCGTTCAACTCGTTGTCGCGCTGCACCAGGAATTGCTCGGCGCGGCGGATCAACTCGTCGGCAACCGTGTCGTCGAAACCCTCGATCGCCGCGAGCTCATCGGACGGCACGAAGGCCAGTTCCTCGATGGTATTGAACCCCTCGGTCACCAGCAGCCCAGCGATCACGTCGTCCACGTCCAGCGCCTCGACGAACAACCCGGTGCGGCGGCGGTATTCTTCCTGGCGGCGCTCCGATTCTTCCGCCTCGGTCAGAATGTCGATGTCCCAGCGCGTCAACTGGCTGCCCAGGCGCACGTTCTGGCCGCGCCGGCCGATGGCCAGCGACAATTGATCGTCGGGCACCACCACTTCGACGCGCCCGGCCTCCTCGTCCATCACCACCTTGGTGACTTCGGCCGGCGCCAGCGCGTTCACCACGAAGGTGGCGGCCTGCGGGCTCCAGGGAATGATGTCGATCTTCTCGCCCTGCAGTTCCTGCACCACCGCCTGCACGCGCGAGCCACGCATACCGACGCAAGCGCCGACCGGATCGATGGAGGCGTCGCGGGAAATCACTGCCATCTTGGCGCGGCTGCCCGGATCGCGGGCGACCGCCTTGATCTCAATGATGCCGTCATAGATTTCCGGCACTTCTTGCGCGAACAGCTTGGCCAGGAAGCCAGGATGCGTGCGGCTGAGAAAAATCTGCGGCCCGCGTGGTTCTTCGCGCACATCGTAGATATAGGCGCGCACCCGGTCGCCATTGCGGAAACTCTCACGCGGGATCAACTCGTCGCGGCGCAGCAGCGCCTCGGCGCGGCCGATTTCAACCATCAGGTTGCCGTACTCGGTGCGCTTGACCACACCGTTGATGATCTCACCGACGCGGTCCTTAAACTCGTCGTACTGCTTCTTGCGCTCATATTCGCGCACACGCTGAACGATGACTTGTTTGGCGGTCTGGGCGGCGATGCGGCCGAAGTCGATCGGCGGCAGCGGATCGACCAGATGCTCGCCGATCTTGATGCCCGGCTTGAACTTGGCGGCGATGTGAACGGGGATTTGGGTTTCCTCGTTCTCGACCACCTCGACCGCCTCGGTCCAGCGCGACAGGCGGACGTCGCCAGTCTTACGGTCGATGGTGGCGCGAATGTCCTTCTCGTGCCCGTACTTGGCGCGGCCGGCCTTTTGGATGGCCTGCTCCATCGCCTCCAGCACTTCTTCCCGATCAATCGACTTCTCGCGCGCGACGGCGTCGGCGACCAGAAGCAGTTCGGGGCGGGCAATGGCGGTATCCATGGGCGGTGCCCTCTCAGTTGGTCTTGGTGGGGGTGGCGGTCGCCGCGATCAACGCGTCGGTCAGCACCAGCTTAGCCTTACGAATATCCTGCAACGGCAGCGCCACCTCGACGCCATCGTCCAGGCGCATTTGCGCATGCGTGTCCGTCGCGCCGAGCACAATGCCGTTGAAGCGCTTGCGGCCATCGAGCGGGATTCCTGTCTCCGCCTTAGCAAGATGCCCGGCAAAACGCACCCAGTCCTTGCGCCGCGTCAACGGACGGTCGATTCCCGCCGAGCTGACCTCCAACTCCCATTCGCCGGGAATCGGATCATCGACGTCGATGATCGCGCCCACTGCATGGCTGATTGCCTCGCAGTCCTCCACTGTGATCATCGCACCGTCGGCGCGGTCGGCCATGATTTGCACAGTCGGCCGCTGGCGCCCGAGCACAGCAATGCGGACGAGTTCATAGCCCATATCGGCCAGCGCCGGCGCCACGATGGCGGCGAAGCGGGCTTCAAGGCCGGTATGGATGGGGAGGTCAGGGTCCAAACAAAAAAAGGCGGCCGGTTAAGGCCACCCTCCGTAACGTCTGCGGAAGATGATTTATGACAGTCAGATAGCAGCGAGGGGGGGCAGATGCAAGGGTAGCTAAAATCCCGTACCGCAACGATCAGCCCCGCGTCAAAGTCCAGTAGCGCGGGAACCGTCCGGCGGCACGCGCCTTCGCCTCGTAGCGCGTCGGCGGCCAGCCGTCCGGGCGCTCACTGACTGGCGGCGGCACCACGAATAGCGTCTGCCCGGCCAGCACTTCGGTTACCCAGTCTTGATAGGTCGGATCGTCAGAGGCGATGCGCCACTCCGCCCCCGGCTTCAGCACGCGGCCAAGTTCGGGCAGCAGCGCCGGATGCACGAACCGCCGCTTGGCGTGGCGCGATTTCGGCCACGGGTCCGGGAACATCAGGAACAGCCGGTCGAGGCTGGCAGCCGGCAGCGCGCGCAGCAGCGTGCGCGCGTCGCCATCCCACAGCCGCAAATTGCCAGGCAACGGCGCGCTCGCTTCTCCGCCTTCCGGCACAAGGCGCGACAGTAGCGAGCAGATGCCGTTTTCGAACACTTCGCAGGCAATCAGCCCGGCCTGCGGGTTGGCGGCGATCTGCGCCAGCGAGTGCTCGCCGCCGCCGTACCCAACTTCAAGCCAAAGTTCGCCGATCGGATCGGCGAATGCCGCGCGCGGACCGGCGGCATTGGCAATGTCGAACCGCAGCCGGGGCAGCGTGACATCCATCAGTACAAGCTGGCGCGGCCGCAGCGTGTGAACGCGCGGCCGCCCATACAAGCGGTCCGGCGGCGGCTTGAGCCGCCGCTCGGGTGCGGACTCGATCAGCGGTTGAAGGCCGACTTCAGGGCGGCCACCAGATCGGTGCGCTCCCAAGTGAAGGTGCCCTTCTCTTCGTCCGGCTCACGGCCGAAATGCCCATACGCCGAGGTGACGGCGTAGATCGGCCGGTTGAGGCGCAGATGCTCGCGAATGCCGCGCGGCGTCAGATTCATCAACTCGCGCAGTGTCTTTTCGAGCTTCTGCTCATCCACCTCGTAGGGGTTGCCATGCAGTTCGACGTAGACCGAAAGTGGGTGCGACACGCCGATGGCATAGCTGATCTGCAACGTGCAGCGCTCGGCGAGACCGGCCGCCACCACGTTCTTGGCCAGATAGCGGCAGGCATAGGCGGCGCTGCGGTCCACCTTGGTCGGGTCCTTGCCGCTGAACGCGCCGCCGCCGTGCGGCGAGGCGCCGCCGTAGGTGTCGACAATGATCTTGCGCCCGGTCAGGCCGCAATCGCCGTCTGGGCCGCCGATGACGAACTTGCCGGTCGGGTTGACGTAGATTTCGTCATTCCCCGGCAACCAGCCTTGCGGCAGGCTGCTCTCGAAGATCGGCGTGACGATCTCGCGAATGCGTTCCTGGGTCAGCGCTTCTTCGTGCTGGGTGGACAACACGATCGAGGTGGCGCCGACCGGCTTGCCGTCGATATAGCGCAACGTGATCTGGCTTTTGGCGTCCGGCAGCAGACCGGCCACCGAGACGTCCTTGTTATGCCGCAACTCGTTGATACGGCGCAAAATCAGATGGGCGTAGTACAGCGGCGCCGGCATCAGGCTCGGCGTCTCGGTGCAGGCGTACCCGAACATGATGCCCTGGTCGCCAGCGCCTTCGTCCTTGTTGCCGGCCGAATCGACGCCCTGCGCGATGTCGGACGACTGCGCGTGCAGATGCACTTCGACCTTGGCGTGCTTCCAGGAGAAACCTTCCTGGTCGTAGCCGATATCATGCACTGCCATGCGGGCGTTGTGCGCCAGCAATTCCGGCGTAATTGTGTCTGGGCCACGGGTTTCGCCCGCCAGTACGATGCGATTGGTGGTCACCAGCGTCTCGCACGCCACGCGGGCATAGGGGTCGGCGGCCAAGAACGTGTCGAGCACGGTATCGCTGATGCGATCCGCCACTTTGTCGGGGTGGCCTTCCGAGACGGACTCGGAGGTGAACAGGAATTCGCCCTTGTCGCGCATGGAATATCCCGGTGTGACGGATGAAAGATAATGACCTAACGGTCGGCGGGGGTGTGTGAAGGATGCGGCTGGCGGGGTCAAGCCTATCACGTCACTACAGCGTGTATCGGCATAATCACCCGCAGGAACGGCCCCTTAGCGCATCCCCAAAACGTCCATCATGGAATACAGCCCAGCCGCGCGGCCATCGGCCCAAAGTGCAGCCCGCACCGCGCCTGTTGCAAAGGCGCGGCGGTCGAACGCCCGGTGGGTGATCGCGATATGTTCGGTGGCGGCGGCGAACAGCAGCGTGTGTTCGCCCACCACCTGCCCGCCACGCAAGGCAGCAAAGCCGATTGCGCCCGGCTTGCGTGCCCCAGTGTGGCCGTGCCGTCCGCTTTCCATCACGTCGGCAAGGTTCACCCCACGCCCGCGCGCCACGGCGCGGCCCATGCCGAGTGCGGTACCGGACGGCGCATCGACCTTCTGGCGATGATGCATTTCGACGATTTCGGCGTCGTAGGTGTCACCAGGCAGTGCGTTGGCCATGCGCTCGGCGAGCGCCAGCACCAAATTCACGCCAGGCGAGAAGTTTGGTGCATGTACCACCGGCACCAACCGCGCCGCCTCGGCGACCACGGCATCGTCATCAGCCGACAAACCGGTGGTGCCGAGCACCCAGCCCGCGCCCGCCGCCGCGATCGCCCTAGCGTGGCTGGCGGCCGTACTGGCGTGGGTGAAGTCGATAACGATATCGCAAGCAGCAGCCAGGGCCGCGATATCAGCGAACATGGTCTGTCCCGGCGCATCGGCCCGGTCGATCCCACCTACCAATTTGGCTCCGGCCGCACGGACTTCTTCCGCCAGAACCGTGCCCATCCGTCCGGCGATGCCGGCTATTCCAATACCCTTGCGCATAACGCGGACTGTGCTTGAGTGCCGCAGCGCCGTCCAGTGCGGCGCCGTTGCCGCCTGCCCGCATCGCGCCGCATGCTGCACATGAACCAGGAAGGGCATCTGTAATGAACAACATCACCAATCCGGCCGCCTTGCGTGAGCACTATGGCACCGTGCATCCGCTGGCGGTGCGCAAGGTGCTCGACCGGCTCGACACGCATTGCCGCGCATTCATCGCGCTGTCGCCGTTTGCGGTGCTGGCCACCGCCGACGGCGAGGGCGGCGCCGATGCCAGTCCGCGCGGCGATGCGCCCGGCTTCGTGCATGTGCTGGACGATCACACGCTGCTGCTGCCCGACCGGCCGGGCAACAACCGGGTGGATAGCTACGGCAATATTGTCGCTCACCCGGGCGTGGGCCTGCTGTTCTTCGTACCCGGCATCAACGAAACGCTGCGGGTCAATGGCAACGCCACCGTGATCACCGGAAGCGACACGCTGGCCGCCGTTCAGGCACAGAACAAAATCCCAACCGCCGGGCTGCGAATCGCAGTGACCGAGGTGTTTTTCCACTGCGCCAAGGCGTTGATGCGCAGCCATTTGTGGGACCCGGCGGCGCAGGTCGAGCGCCGCAGTTTCCCATCGCTCGGCACAATCATCGCCGACCAAACACGGGCGATGCCGGCGCCGCAAGCAGATGAACTGGTGGAGGACGGCTACCGCAACAATCTGTACTGACCGTGCCGTAGACGGCGGCGCCGGAACGTCTTGGAATGTTCCGGCGATGCGGCCCTTCAACACTGACGCGTACTTGCGGACATCGTCGAACATTTCGATCAATTCCGCTATGAATACCAGCGATAGCGCGTAGAACAGGGGCGGGTGCCACGCCAATAGCCGCTCGAACGGCACCGCGAGCCAGCGCGAAATGGGGGAGCGCAAGGCGATGACCGCAGCAGCGCCGCCCACTGCGGCACCGGCCAGCACGTCAGTCAGAAAATGCTCGCCTGCATAGACACGCGGCGCGAGGACCAGCAGGCACGCATAGAGCAACCCCAGCACGCCGACGGGCCGCGACAACGCAAACATCAGCCCGACCACAGCGGCGAATATCGCGGCATGATCCGATGGGAAAGCACTCCAACCGCCCAGCGAGTCGGCCGCGACACCATGCGGCAGCACGAGGCCGAGTGCCGCATCGCGAAACGGCCGCTCACGAAACGGCAGCATCGTCTGCAAGATGCGGCCGATGAAGAAAGCGACAAAAATGCCGGTCAGCCCGCTGATCACCACGCGCCGCCGCGCTGGCATCGGCGGCGCATTCCAATGCCACGCTGCAACGAACACAAACGGCGCCATCTTCGCGAATTCGTTCGCATTGATGAACACAATCAGCCGATTGAACGTCGATGGTAAAGCCGCCCATTCATTCAGCGAACGGGCAATGGACTGGTCGATTGCAAGAATGAGATCGAATAGTGCCACGGCACTGATCTCCTCGGGCTACAAGCCGAAGTGCGCGCCGCTCGGGCGCGGCGCACCATTCCCAATAGGATATCAGTCTAGCGGCAGCCTATCGCCGGCGCAACGAACCCGGCGCGCCCGCCTGCCATGAGCAACTTTGACCCCTGGCAGGCAATCGCGCTGCGACCTCGGCTCATCCCCGGCCGTGGAAGAACTCCTTGGCCTTAGCGAAAAACCCTTCGTGCTCCGGGCTGCCCTTGCCCTCGCTGGCCGCGTCGAACTTCTCCAGCAACTCGCGCTGCTTGGCGGTCAGGTGATTCGGCGTTTCCACCTGCACCTGGATCACCATGTCGCCGCGCTGCGAACTGCGCAGCACCGAGAAGCCTTTGCCGCGCAGGCGGAATTGCTGGCCGGTTTGCGTGCCGGCCGGAATTTTCAACTTGGCGCGGGTGCCGTCGATGGCAGGCACGTCCAACTCGGCGCCGAGTGCTGCCTGGGTCATGCGCAGCGGCACAAGACAGAAAATTGTCGCACCGTCGCGCTGGAAAATCGGATGCGGCCGGATCGCCACATGCACATACAGATCACCGGCTGGCGCCCCCGGCCCGCCCGCCTCGCCTTCGCCGGCCAGCCGGATGCGGGTGCCGTCCTCGACGCCCGGCGGAATCTGCACTTGCAGCGACCGCTCACGCTGCACGGTGCCCGCGCCCGAGCAAACCCGGCATGGGTTGCGCACCGTGCGGCCTTGGCCGTTGCAGGTCGGACACGTCCGCTCGACGATGAAAAAGCCCTGCTGCGCCCGCACCTTGCCCGCACCCTGACAGGTGCCGCAGGTATCCACGCCGCCCGCGCCCTTTTCCGAACCGTTACCGGCGCAAGCGTCGCAACTTACGCGCGTCGCCACCCGCAGCGTGGACTTGATGCCGGAGAACGCCTCGGCGAGATCAATTTCGACGCTCGTGCGCAGGTCCTGGCCGGGGCGAGGACCTCGCCCGTTACCGCCGCGCCGACCGCCGCCGACGAAGTCGCCGAACATCTGCTCGAAAATATCGCCGATGCCGCCGCTGCCGAAATCGAAGCCGCCCGGCGCGCCGCCGCCGCCGTTCTCGAACGCGGCGTGGCCGAAGCGGTCATACGCGGCGCGCTTCTGCTCGTCCTTCAGGACGTCATACGCCTCGTTGATTTCCTTGAACTTCGCCTCAGCGGCCTTGTCGCCGGGATTGCGGTCAGGATGGTACTGCATCGCCAGCTTGCGATACGCTTTCTTCATATCGTCGGCGGTGGCCTCCCGGGCCACACCCAACGTTGCGTAGTAATCCTGCTTCGCCATCTAGCTCAGCCCTTCAAACGGCGCTGATACGACGGTGCGCCCGCCTTCA
>JANYDF010000070.1 GCA_025359905.1 Rhodospirillales bacterium | reverse complement strand
GCGGCGCCAGCGCCGGTTGCGGCTCCGCTGCCGCCACTGCCACATTCGCCGCCATCCGAACCGGCGACGGCCGGTCCGCAAGTCTACCCGACGCAGCCGGTCTATCAGACGCAGCCTGTCTATCAGTCGCAGCCGGTCTTTCAGGCCCAGCCTGTCTATCAGCCGCCGCCCGCCTACCAGCCGGCGCCCGCCGCACCGCCGCCGGTGCCGCAGGCACCGGCCGAGCCGGAGGAAACCGAGATCGTGCCGCTCGCGGTCATGGAACGGCGGCTGATCATGGCCGCGTTGCGCCGAACGCAAAGCGATGTGCCGCGCGCCGCCGCGCTGCTGCAAATCAACCCGTCCACGGTTTATCGCAAATTGCAAAGCTGGCGGACCGACGGCGAGCTTCCGGACGCCTAATCGCATCGCGCGTCGCAATGCGCGACGCATATTGCGAAATTCAGCCAATCCGATCTATTTTGTAGTGGCATATTTCTTGCGACCGAGACCCAGACCCATCGGCAGCCAATTGCTGCCGCCCGGACTCTGGAGTGAGCCATGTCGAATCGCCGTCTGCCGGCTGGCGCAAACGCCGCCTTCCCGCCCCTGGACGACTCGCATGTGCCGGCCCGCGTCGTGGCCGCAAAACGGGCGCTGGATATCGCGGTAGCGATTGCCGGGCTGCTGATCACCGCGCCGCTGTGGCCGCTGGTGGCGCTGGCAATCCTGCTCGACAGCCCCGGCCCGGTGCTGTTCCGCCAGATGCGGGTGGGGCGGATGCACGCTGATCGCACCGATTTGTTCATGATGCTAAAATTCCGCTCCATGCGCGCCGACGCGGAAGCGCATACCGGCGCAGTGTGGGCGGCGCGGCGCGACCCGCGCATCACCTGGGTGGGGCTGGTGCTGCGCAAGACCCGCCTGGACGAATTGCCGCAATTGCTCAACGTGTTGAAGGGCGACATGTCCATCGTCGGCCCGCGTCCGGAGCGGCCCGGCTTCTATCAGCGCCTGGAGCGCGCCATCCCGTTCTTTGCCGAGCGCACCAGCGGCTTGCGGCCGGGCATCACCGGGCTAGCCCAAGTGCGCCAGGGCTACGACACCTGCATCGACGACGTGCGCCGCAAAGTGGCGTTCGATCATGCCTACGGCATCCGGCTGACCAGCCTGGGCGCTTGGCTGAAGTGCGACCTGTCGCTGATGCTGCACACGTTTAATGTGATGGCGACCGGACGCGGCCAATAGCGCCCGCTGCGGCCATGTGATGCGAACAGCACCACCCCGCCACCGTATGGTCCTGATTTCGCCACGTTCTGGGTCCTAATATCTGCTAGGTCCAGTGCGCTGGACCTTCCAGGGGACCCAACATGAATAGCCTTGCCCGGCTTTCCCGCTTCGCCACCGCTGCCACACTTGGCGGCGCGCTGATTTGCCCGCCACCCACCGCCCACGCGCAAGATGCGCCGCCGCCGCCCGCCGGGGCCGCGCCTGCGGCACCGTCGGCTGAGCCGGCCGCAGATCCGCCGGCCCGCGCCGGGCGCATCGCCCGGCTGGCCGGCACCGTGTCGTTTCATGGCACCGGCGCCGACCATTGGGACCCGGCCTCGCTGAATTTCCCGGTCACCACTGGCGATGCCGTGTGGACCGAGCCGGAAGCGCGCGCGGCCATCGATGTGTCGGCCAACCGCATCAGCCTTGCTGGCGGCACCGAGCTCGATATCGACACGCTGGACGCGCAGACGCTGACCGCGACCGAAGCGCAGGGCGAAGTGTTCGTGCGGGTGCGCCGTCTGGCGCCCGGCGAGACCTATACCGTCCGCACCCCGCGCGGCACGGTCGCCATCGCCGCGCCCGGACGCTACGCGATCAATGCGGGCGACACCCAGTCGCCGACCACTGTCACGGTTGAGGACGGGGCGGCGCAAGTTGTCGCACCGGGCGTGGATCTGGCGGTGCAAGCGGGGCAGACCGCCCAAATCTCTGGCGAGCGGACCTTCCAGGGCACCGTCGGCCCGGCAGCACGCGATGCGTTCATGACCGCAATGCTGTCCGAGGACGCGCCGCGCCCAGCACAAGCCGCGCAGGCTGCCCCGCCGCCGCCCGAAGTGGCCGCGATGCCGGGCGGCGACGATCTGGCCGAGCATGGCAGTTGGTCGGTCGCCGCGACCTACGGCAATGTCTGGTATCCCCGAGTCGAAGCTGACTGGGCGCCATACCGGCATGGCCGCTGGGCCTTCGTCGCGCCGTGGGGCTGGACCTGGGTGGATGAGGCGCCGTGGGGCTTCGCGCCCTTCCACTACGGCCGCTGGGTCGAGGTCGATAACCGCTGGGGCTGGTCGCCCGGTTACGGCGCGGGCGGCTATGAACGCCCAGCATATTACGAGCCGGTCTATGCCCCGGCGCTGGTCAGCTTCGTCGGCTTCGGCGCTGGCATCGGTGTGGGACTAAGCGTGGGCATCGGAATCGGGTTGTCCGCCTCGGTCGGCTGGTTCCCGCTCGGGTTCGGCGAAGTGTACCGCCCGTGGTACCACACCAGCCCCGGCTACGTGCAGAACGTCAATCGCACCTACGTCTCGAACCGGACCAATATCACCAACATCACCAACGTTACGAACATCACCAACAACTACGCCAACCGCAACGCCGCCACGGTGGTGCCGGGTTCGGCGATGACGTCTTCGCGTCCGGTCGCGGCGGTGGCGCAGCACATCACCCCGCAGCAGCTTGCCGCTGCCCGCCCGGTGACCAGCGTTCCGGTGACACCGACCACGGCCACGGCGGGCGTCACGCCAGTGGTGGCCAAGCAACTGCATTTGCCGGCCGCGCCCGCCACCGCCACCGCGCGTCCTGCAGCGCCGGGCCCGGCCATCGCGCCTGCCGCAACGGCAGCCGGCGCGGGCACCGCCGC
>JANYDF010000049.1 GCA_025359905.1 Rhodospirillales bacterium | reverse complement strand
GGACGCGACGACGTTCACCAAGAATCGCGACCGGCTGCTGGCGGGCGAGGTGGCGGGGAAGTTCCTGGCCGCCGTTCTGGCGCACCCGAAGGTCAAGCGCCTGCTGTCGAACGACCATTTTTCGGTGGACGGCACTCTTATTGAGGCTTGCGCCAGTCCGAAGAGCTTCCGCCCGAAGGACGGTTCAGGGCCGCCGCCCGATGCGGGCCGCAATGGCGAGCAGAATTTTCATGGCCAGAAGCGCAGCAACGACACGCACGCCTCCACCACCGACCCGGATTCCCGGCTGTATCGCAAAGGCCGCGGCAAGGAGGCGAAGCTGTCGTTCATCGGGCACGCGCTGATGGAGAACCGCAACGGCTTGATCGTGGGTGCCGTCGCCACCCGCGCGTCGGGCCATGCCGAGCGTCTCGCGGCTTTGCATCTGCTCGAACCCCATGCCAACCGGCCCAACCCGATCACCGTCGGCGGCGACAAGGGCTTCGACGCGCAGGATTTCGTCGTCGAGTTGCGCGAGATCAACGTCACGCCGCATATCGCGCAGAACAACAACGGGCGGAGATCGGCCATCGACGGCCGCACCACACGTCATCCCGGCTACGATGTCAGCCTTCGCATCCGAAAACGCATCGAGGAGGCGTTTGGCTGGGCCAAGACGGTGGCCGGCTTGCGCAAGGCGCGGCATCGCGGGCTGCCGAAGATCGATTGGCAGTTCACCTTCGCGATGGCCGCCTACAATCTGGTGCGGCTGCCGAAGCTGCTGGGAGGCGTCGTATGAGGCCCGGAATCTGTCCGGAGCAATCCGATGCGAGCCAGAACGGCTCTGCAGGCCAACAGGATGGTCGACCAAACGCGGCTTCGACCAAGCGGCAGCCTTGCGACGTCGTCATCCAAACAAAAACGCGACAAGTCGGCCGCTGTTCAGCAGCCTGCTAAACGCGCCCGGGCCGCGCTGCCATCCGCCCTGTGACTACTTTTTACACGTATCCCGAACCTACCCCTTGACGCTCCAGGCGCCGTTGGCTAGCTTGGTCTGGCCGGATTGGTCAGACCGGTTTAACTCTCCCACCCACGAATGGGAGCAAGAGAGTGTCGGGAGCCATGAACGTCCAAGGCGTGTTGTCGCCCATCGTCGCTGGCGCGGCCACTGGGCCAACCATCACAAACGTGTCGGCGACGCCGATGTCCGCTGCGGTCTCGGGCGGCGCGCGGCTCGGCATCGGGCGGGTGGTCAAGCGCGACACGGTGCTGGTCAAGGTGGTCGGCAGCGACGGGCTGATCGGCTATGGCGAGGCGCACCACGCGCGCGCCGCCAATATCGTCGCCCACGTCGTCAACAGCGTGCTGCGGGACGTGTGCATCGGCTGGCCGGTGGATGATGTCGTGGGGCTGTGGACGACGATCTACCGGATGCAGTTGAAAAGCCATGGCCTCGGCGCGGCGACAGCGATGGCGATGAGCGGCATCGACATGGCGCTGTGGGATCTGCGCGCCAAATCGGCCGGCTGGCCATTGTATCGCTTGCTGGGCGGGGCGGCACGCGCGATCCCCGCCTATGCCGGCGGCGTCGCGCTTGGCTGGCAGCCGCCCGAGACGCTGGTGGACGAGGTGCGGCCATTGGTGGAGCAGGGCTTTCGGGCCGTGAAGCTGCGCGTCGGCGACTCGCCGGCCGCCGACATTGTGCGGGTCGCCGCGGTGCGCGCCGCATTCGCGGACCTGACGATCCTGGTCGACGCCAACACCGAATATTCGTTAGCCGACGTACGCGCGGTGATGCCGGCGTTCGAGTCGCTGGGGGTGGCGTGGCTGGAGGAGCCGTTCCCGCCACACGACCATCGCAGCTACGCAACCGCAAGGACGTTCGGCGGCATTCCGCTGGCGGCTGGGGAAAATCATTACACGCGCTTCGAGTTTCACCGACTGGTAGAAGACGGCGTGATCGGAGTTCTGCAACCGGACCTGTCGAAATGCGGCGGCGTGACGGAGATGCTGCGCATCGCCGCATTGGGTTCCGCCTGGAAGTTGCCGATCTGCCCTCATACGTCGGTCACGGGGCTGAACATGGCCGCGACCATCCACGTGCTCGCCGCGCTGGAGAATGGTGGGTATTTCGAGGCCGACGTCTCGCGCGGCAATCTGTTCCGCGACGGTCTGGGCGGCGTTCCCTACACAGTCGGGCGCGACGGCTGCGTGCGCCCGAACGAGGCACCTGGCATCGGCCTGGACGTGGACGAGGATTTCGTCGCCGCGCATCCATTCATCGACGGGCCGGCGTTCGTCGACATCATTCGCTGATCTGGGAGGAAACGATGGATCTGGGCCTGTTCATGATGCCGCTGCACCCGCCGCACCGGCCGTTCGGCGACACGCTGCGCGAGGACGCGGACAAGATCGTTCAGGCCGACCAGCTCGGCTTTTCCGAAGCCTGGGTCGGTGAACATTTCTCCGCTACGACCGAGCCGATCACCTCGCCGCTGATCTTCCTGGCCAGCGTGCTGCCGCGCACCAGGCAGATCAAATTTGCGACCGGCGTGATCAACCTGCCGAACCACCACCCCGCCATCGTCGCGGGTGAGGTCGCGATGTTCGATCACATGAGCCAGGGGCGGCTGATCTTCGGCATCGGCGCGGGCGCGCTGGCGAGCGATTTCGAACTGTTCGGCACGTCCGACGGCAAGCGACGCGAGGCGATGACGTTCGAGAGCGTGGACATCATCCAGAAAATCTGGGCGGGCGACCCACCTTACGACATCGAAGGCAACTACTGGTCCGTGCGGCTGCGTGACAACATCGTGCCGGAACTCGGCGTGGGCCAGATGACCAAGCCGTTCCAGAAACCCCATCCGCCGATTGCGATGTCGATCATGAGCCCGTTTTCCGGCACGATGACGCAGGCGGCCAAGCGCGGTTGGATTCCGATCTCGGCCAACTTCATCCCGGAATACAGTGTCGCCAGTCACTGGAAGAAGTATTGCGAGGGCTGCGAGATTGCCAAGCGCCCGGCGACCGGCGAGGAGTGGCGCGTGGCGCGCAACATCGTCGTGGCGCGCACCGACGAGGAGGCGCGGCGCATCGCGATGGATCCGAAGGGGTCGCTGCACTACTACTTCAGCTATCTGTGGAAGGCGCTGACGATCGGCAACTACACCATCGCGATGCGGCCGGACCCGAAGATGGCCGACGCCGATGTCACCACCGAGGTGGTGCTTAACGACATCGTCATTTACGGCAGCCCCAGGACGGTGGCCGACAAGTTGATCGCATTCCGCGAAAAGGTCGGTCCGTTCGGCTCGCTGGTCCTCGCCTGCCCGGACTGGGAAGGCCACAACTACACCATTCAGAGTGAGAGCATGCGGCTGCTGGCCGAGGAGGTCATGCCGATTGTCCGCTCCGCAGCAACGCTGCGGAAGGCGTCGTAGGGGGCGCGCGACGGATGAGCGGCATGGCGGCGCAGGATGTGGTGCGCGACGACACGATTGATCGCGTCGTGACCGAGACGATGGCGTTCATCAAGCGCCGTGGGTATCTCGCCGGCGAGCGGCTCCCGTCGGAACGCGATCTGGCGGAACGATTCTCCGTCAGTCGCAGCGCTGTGCGCGAGGCGTTGACGAAGTTGCAGGCGATGCGGGTGATCGAACGTCGTTCCAGTTCCGGGGTGTTTTTGGGGCGGGAGCCGAGTGCCACCAGTCTGGAGGCGCTGGTCCTAACTCACGATCTCGGCATTCCGATGGAGGAGACGGACATTCGCGAATCGATGGAAGTGCGGCGCATCCTGGAGGTTCAGGCCATCCGGCTGGCCTGCGAGCGGCGCGCCCACTCGGATATCGAGGCGCTGGAGCGGGTGCTGGCCGCAACCGAAACCGAGATAGCCGCCGGGCGGCCGATTGCCGACATGGACTATCAGTTTCACATGACCATTTTCCGCGCGACCCAGAACATGATCTTCGTGCGCATGGTCAATCCGTTCTATCTGCTGTCGCGCAGCCGCCGACAGGCCTTCTTTGAGGACAAGCGGCGCGGGCAGGTTTCGCACGCGCAGCATGTCGCCATCGTGGCCGCGATCCGCGTGCAAGACGCGGACGCGGGCGCGGAGTTGATGGCCAGCCACATCGGGCGGGTCGAGCGGCATTATCTCGACCTGAGCGCGATCACCTAGAAACGTCACGATACCAAGGGGAGACCACGACAATGACGATGAATCCAGGCCGCAGTTTGCTACTGACCGGCGCGGCCCTCGCAGCCGTATGCGCGGTGTCCGTCGCCGCACAGGCCAAGCAATACACCATTGCGGTGGCGATGAAGACGCAGGTGCAGCGGCGGTGGGAATTCGATGCCGCGGCCATGCGCAACGAGGCAGCAAAACTGGGCGTGAAGCTGATCTTCCAGTATGCCAACGACAGTCCGACGACGCAGGCCTCGCAAGTGGAGAATTTGCTGAGCCAAGGTCCCGACGCACTGATTATCGTGCCGGTGGACTCCAAGGCGGCCGGGGCCATCGTCGACAGTGCGCATTCGCAAGGTGTGCCCGTGGTAGCCTACGACATCGGCATCGGCACGGCGCCTGTCGACTACTTCATCTGCCGCGATAATCCGAAGGTCGGCGAATTGCAGGCCAAGGGCGCGCTGCGGTTGTTCCCCAACGGCGTCTATGCCCTGATCAAAGGCGACCCCGCCAACGACGTGGCGCAGATCATCAGCAAAGGCTACGACCAGTATCTCGTGCCCGACAAGAATATCAAGATCGTCTACAACCAGTTTACGACCAACTGGGATCCTCGGGCGGCGCTGTCGAACGCTGAGAACGTGCTGAGCGCGCAGAACGATCATGTGGATGCCTTCATCGTTTCCAACGATGGCATGGCGGGCGGGGTCTCGCAGGCGATCAGCAGTCGCAATCTCGGCGGCAAGGTGTATCTGTCCGGCCTCGACGCGGAGCCGGCCAATCTGCAATTGATCGCCAAGGGCGTCCAGACCATGACGGTCTGGACCGATCTGACCGAAATGGGCATTTCGGCGGTGAAGGCGGCGGTAGCGCTCGCCGAGAAGAAGAAGCCGGACATAGCCACCGTCAGTCTGGATGCGGGCGCGGGTCCGGTCCCGACGCATCTCGTCACCGTCTCCGAAGTCAACAAGGACAATCTCTGCAAATTCGTCACGCAGGATGCGCCGAAAGGCTGGGTCACGATCGATCAGGTGTATGGCGCGGGCCAGACCGACTGCAAGTAGCGCGTGGCGGCCCACAGCGGAGGGCGGTGGATGAACGTGACGGAACCCGTACTCGAAGTGCGTGGCGTCAGCAAATCGTTCGGCGGCACCCACGCCCTCCGCGACGTCGGCCTTGTCGTACGCCCGGGGGAGACGGTGGGCATCGTCGGCGAGAACGGCGCCGGCAAATCGACACTGATGAAGATCGTCGCCGGCGTGTATTCAGCGGCGGGATTCGATGGCGACCTGATTGTGCATGGGCGCAAAAGGGCGTTCCGCAACGTCAAGGATGCAGAGGCGGCAGGAATCGTGCTGGTGCCGCAGGAATTGCAGGTGGCGCCGAATTTGAGCATCGCGGAGAATATGTTCATGGGCATCCTGCCTGGCCGACGCGGCTTCGTCGACGAATCGGCGCTGTACGAACAGGCCCGCGACCGGTTGCGGTTTTTTGACATCCACGCGTCGCCGGATGCGCAGATGGCGACGCTGGCACCGTCGGAGCAAAGGCTGGTGACGATCGCGGCGGCGCTGTCGAAATCGGCCCGCATCATCATTCTGGACGAGCCGACGGCGGCACTGACGGACGAGGAGGCGACACGCCTGTTCGCGCATGTGCGGCGTGTTCATGACGAGGGGGTAAGCTGCCTTTACATCTCGCACCGCCTCGACGAGATCGAGCAGATCGCCGACCGGGTGGTGGTTATGCGCAACGGCCGCATCGTCGATCATCTGGACAGTGCGCAGGGGCGACGGGCGGAGATGGTCCGCGCAATGATCGGGCGTGATCCCGAAGCGGGCGCGGTGCGGCCGGCACGAACAAACACCGAACCGATGCTGGAGGTCGCGAACCTCGTTGTCCATGACGCCAACGGTGGCCAGCGCCTGCGTGCCGCGGAGATCGGTTTCACGCTGCACCGGGGCGAGATTCTCGGCCTGTTCGGCCTCGTCGGTGCGGGCCGAACGGAGGTGGCGCGCGCGCTGTTCGGCGCCTGGCCGGGGCGCGTACGGGGCGACGTGCGGATCGGCGGCCAACATCATCTGCCCACCTCGCCGCGCGCAGCAATCGCCGCCGGCCTCGGCATGCTGACCGAAGACCGCAAGCAGACCGGCATCATCGAAGGCCAAAGCGTAAATGCCAATATAAGTGCGGCGAGTCTGGCCGATGTCGCCGGCCGGTTCTTCGTCGACGAGAAGCGCGAGCACGACCGCAGCGCGCAATTCATTCGGGATCTGGACGTGCGGCCGAAGCGCGACGACCTCGCCATCGAGGCATTGAGCGGCGGCAACCAGCAAAAAGTGCTGCTGGCGCGCTGGATCGCGACCAAGCCGAAGGTGCTGATTCTCGATGAACCGACGCTCGGCGTCGATGTCGGGGCACGCTTCGAACTCTATCGCCTGATCCGCCTTCTCGCGCACGACGGGTGTGCGATTCTCATGATCTCCAGCGACCTGAACGAGGTGCTGGAGGAATGCGACAGGATCCTCGTGATGTACAAAGGGCGTATGACCGGCGAATTCGGGCGCGAGGCGACCCGCCATGCGATCATGGCGGCGGCGACCGGCGAAAGGGCAGCAGCATGACAGCCACCGTCGAGACCGCACCCCCGGTCGTGGCAGGGCGGCGCTGGACAGCCGGGCTGGGCAGCCTTCTGAGCGGCCAAACCTTGTCGATGCTGGTGGTCTTCATTCTGCTCGCGCTCGCCTTCAACATCGCGGCGGACGGTGTGTTCTTCACGCCGCGCAACATGTCGCTGCTGCTGCGGCAGGCTTCGTTGGTCGCGGTGCTGTCGGGTGGTGTGTCGATCCTGATGGTGATGGGCGAGATTGACCTGTCCATCGGCAGCGGCGTGTTTCTGTGCAGTGTGGTGGCGGCGACGTTGCAGGTCACCTACGGGTTTGCGACGATCCCGGCGGTGCTGCTCACATTGCTTGCCGGCATCGCGATGGGCGCTTGGCAGGGGATGTGGGTGGTCGGCATCTCGGTGCCGTCGTTCATCGTGACATTGGGTGGCCTGCTGGCATTTCGCGGCCTGGGCCTGACGATCACGGATGCCGCAACCATCGCGCCGATGCAGCGCAGCTTCGTGCAGTTGAGCGAGCGGTTCGTCCCACCGGGCATTTCCTACGTCGTGCTCGGTGCGCTGTTCGTGGGTGGCACATGGGTGATCGTGCAGCGATATCGTGCCGCGCGGGTTCGCGGCGGCATGGTACCGATGCGGCTGGTGGCGCGACTGCTGGGGCTCGCGGCCGCCATCGGACTTCTGGTGTGGGCGTTCGGTGGCTTCCTCGGCATCCCCACATCGCTTCTGTGGGTCGGCACCTGCGGCATCCTGCTATGGGTGCTGATGATGCGCACCAAGTTCGGGCGCAATGCCTATCTCATCGGCTCAAACCGTCAAGCCTCCGTGCTGTCCGGCATCGGGCTGAAGCGGCATCTGTTCGGTGGGTTCCTGCTGATGGGATTTCTGTATGGCGTGGGCGGCGTGCTGATCACCGCGCGCCTCAGTGCTGCCACGCCAAGCACGGGCACTTATCTTGAGCTGGACGCGATCGCCGCCGCCGTCATCGGCGGCACCTCGCTGCGTGGCGGTGTCGGCACCGTGCCGGGCGCGATGACGGGCGCGGTGCTGTTGGCGACGATCGACAATGGCATGAGCATGCTGAATGTCTCGTCCTTCATCCAGCTCATGGTGAAGGGAATGGTGTTGCTGCTGGCGCTCGCGTTCGACGCGTACGTCGTCCGCCGCCGCGCGGCACGCGCCTGATGCAACGCAAGGGAGAGTGCGATGAACACGGCTGAAGCATTGCAGGCGATCGGCCTGCGCGATCTGGCGCCGACACCGGACCAGCGACGCATGGTGGACGAGCAGGGCTACTTCGTGGTCGAGGACGTGTTCTCACCGGACGAGGTCGCCGAGATGCTGAGCGAACTCGACCGGTTGCAGAAACTGGAGGGCGAATTCGGCGGGCACGAGGTGCATATCGAGCCGGGTGCGCTGCGCCTGTCCAACCTTTTCAACAAATCGGCAGCATTCGATCGCTGCCTGACCTGCCAGCCGACGCTGGCGGCGGCGCATTTCCTGCTCGGCGAAATCAGCGTCTATTCGCTGAATGCGCGCAGTCCCGCAAAAGGACAGGGCCAGCAATTGCTGCACAGCGATGTCCCGCGCGTGACGCCAACCGACTGGCGTGTGGTGAACTCGATGGTCATGCTCGACGACATGACACTCGACAACGGGCCGACGCGCGTGGTGCCGGGCTCGCACAAATGGGTGCCGATCAACGTGCCGGACGTGAACATGGCCGAGGTCAAACATGTGGAAGTCACGCCGGAAGATCGCCTGATCATGCCGCAGGACCCGTACGCGCCGCACCCGCAGGAGATCAAGGTCACTGGCCGCGCCGGCTCTGTCGCCGTCATCAACGGGCACATCTGGCATGGTGGCACGCGCAATGAGAGCGGCAAGCCGCGCCGCGTGCTGCATCTGGCCATCGGCCGCCGCGACATTCCGCAGCAGCTCAACGAGCGGGAACATCTGACCAACGATCTGTACCGCCGCAGCAGCCCTGCGCAGCGCTTCCTGCTCGACATCGAAGGCGCCGAGCCGAAGATTCACGGCTACCCGCCGCTGCCGACGACGGCGCGCACCTGGAAGGCGGCTGATGCCGTCGATGTCGGGCACGGGCAGGAGATGGCGCGATGAGAGACGTCAAGATCGGCCTGATCGGTGCCGGCTGGATGGGCAAGGTACATTCCATGTCCTGTCCGTCGTCAGAACATTTGGCGCAGTACGCGGCGTAGATTAGGGGAGTGCGGGCCTCGTCTGGTGGTTAATGTTATGCGGCGAGCTTGCGGTGTTGCAAGCGCCGATGTTCGATGGTCTGCCGCTTGATCCTTTTACGCTGTTTGATGATGGCTGTTGCCCTGCCGAAGTAGGCATCGGCAGGTGTCACGTTGCTCAGGCTTTCGTGGTAACGCTGGTGATTGTAGTACTCGACGAAGGCCTCGATCTGGGCCTCGAGATCGCCGGGCAGGAAGTAGTTTTCGAGCAGGATGCGGTTCCTCAGGGTCTGGTGCCAGCGCTCGATCTTGCCTTGGGTCTGGGGATGCATCGGGGCGCCGCGCACGTGGCTCATCTTGTTGGCTTCGATATATTCGGCCAGCTCACCGGCGATGTAGCTGGGGCCGTTGTCGCTGAGCAGCCGGGGCTTGTGCAGTACCATAGCACTGTCGCAGCCTGACGCCGCGAGCGCGAGGTCGAGCGTGTCGGTGACGTCCTCGGCCCGCATGTTGGTGCACAGTTTCCAGGCGATGATGTAGCGCGAGTAATCGTCGAGCACGGTGGACAGGTACATCCATCCCCAGCCGATGATCTTGAAGTAGGTGAAGTCGGTCTGCCACATCTCGTTCGGCCGGGTGGTCCTGGTGTGGAACTGGTCGGCGGCCTTGATCACGACATAGGCCGGGCTGGTGATCAGATCATGGGCCTTGAGCAGCCGGTAGACCGTGGCTGTAATTGCTCACCCCGGTAACCATCCGGCCATTCCGCATCCCGCTGTCGACCTGGTCACGAAGCTGGTTGACGCGATCACGGGCGGCTCGATTCAATGTCGGGATGACGTCCGACATCGATCTCTCCAAGCTGACGGTTGCCGAGAAGGACGCGCTGATCCTCTCGCTGCTGCCGTTGGTCGGCCAGTTGCAGGCGGCGCTGGCGCGGATCGCGGTGTTGGAAGCGCGGATCGCTGAACTCGAGAAGCCGCCGAGGACCCCGGACAATTCGTCGCTGCCGCCGTCGAAGGGCCAGAAGACCAACGCAACGCCCACCGGCCGGAAGCCGCCGCGCAAGAGCCGTCCTGGTTTCGGCCGCACGCTTGCCCCCAACCCGGATCGTGTCGCCGATTTCCGGCTCGACGCCTGCCCGCATTGCGCGGCCGCATGGGCCGAGGAAGCGCAGACGCCACAGCAGGTCTACGACCGCATCGAATTGCCGCCGGTCTCGCCCGACGTCACGCGGGTGCGGCTGTTCGGTGGACGCTGCGCCTGTTGCGGCGAACGCGCCACTGCCGAGGCGGCGAAAGGTCTCGAGCCAGGCTCGCCGTTCGGCAAGTCCATCGAAGCCTTGGCGGTCTACCTGCATTACACCCAGGCGATCGGCCTCGAACGGCTGTGTTGTCTGTTCGCAGACCTGTTCGGCCTGACCATCAGCGAGGGCGCGCTGTGCAACATTCTCGCCCGCGCGCAGGCGCCGCTGGAAGCGGCCGCTTCGGCGATCACGGCGGCGGTCATGGCATCGGAGGTGGTCGCGTCCGACGAGACCTCGGTGCGGGTGATGAAGCAGACGCAGTGGGAATGGGTGTTTGTCACCGCCCACCACGTGCTGCACGTCATCCGCCCCAGCCGGGGCTCGGGCGTGGTGCGCGCGTTGTTCGGCGAGCATCGCCCGCGCGTGTGGATCTCCGACAGCTACGGCGCCCAGCGCGGCCATGCCGGGCTCTGGCAGATGTGCCTCGCCCATCTGCTGCGCGACACGCAATTCGCCATCGATTGCGGTGACGATGGGTTCTCGCCGGC
>JANYDF010000041.1 GCA_025359905.1 Rhodospirillales bacterium | reverse complement strand
ACACATGTCGCGGCTGGTGCAGGAACACCTGAAAATGGTGATCGACGCGGTCGGCGAGCGTGACACCGACAAGGCGATGGAAGTCTGGCGGTCAGACGAGAGCGTCGATGAGATTTATAACGCGCTTTTTCGTGAGCTCATTACTTACATGATGGAAGATCCGCGCAATATCACGCCGTGCACGCATCTGCTGTTCATCGCAAAAAATATGGAGCGTATTGGCGATCACGCTACCAACATTGCCGAAACACTGTACTACGCGGTCACCGGCGAACAGCTTGGGGGCAGCCGGCCAAAGGGCGATGCGTCGCCCTACGCGGTTGTGCGCCCGGCGCACGATTGATTTAGCGGTAACGAGAGAACAATAAGGGGTTCGGATGCCGGAAGGTGTTTCGACATTGGCCAAGCCGCTGGTGCTCGTCGTCGAAGACGAGGCGGCGATTGCGACGATGCTGCGCTATAATTTGGAAAAGCAGGGTTTCCGCGTCGAGGAAGCGACCGACGGGCAGGAAGCGCTGATCCGCATTACCGAGACGCAACCCGATCTGGTGCTGCTGGATTGGATGCTGCCGGTGATGTCCGGCATCGAGGTTTGCCGCCAGATCCGCCGCCGCAGCGCGACCCGCGACTTGCCGGTGATCATGGTCTCGGCGCGCGCCGAGGATCAGGACGCGGTGCGCGGGTTGAACACCGGGGCGGACGACTACATCACCAAGCCGTTCAATATGGAGGCGCTGTTCGCCCGTATGCGGGCCTTGCTGCGCCGGTCCAATTCGGTGCCGCAGAAGGGCCGGCTGGAATTCCATGACATCAGCATGGATCTCGCCGCGCATCGTGTGCAGCGCAATAATCGCGCGGTGCATTTGGGGCCCACCGAGTTCCGCCTGCTGGAATTTTTCATGCAGCATCCGCGCCGGGTGTTCTCCCGCGAGGAACTGCTCGATGCGGTGTGGGGGCCGGACATCCATGTCGAATCCCGCACGGTCGACGTGCATATTCGCCGTCTGCGCAAGTCGATCAACGGTGACAACGAACTCGACGTGGTGCGCACCGTCCGCGCGGCGGGCTATGCGCTGGACACTGAGCCGGTCTGAGCGGCTGACGTCTGGCTGACCGGCTCACCGGCCAGCCAGACCCCAGCGCACTGAAACTCTGGCCCGATAGCGGTCAAGTCGGCGCGCAGTCCGGGGCGGATCGCGCCACGGTCGCGCAGGCCAATGATGGCGGCTGGCGTGACGGTGGCCATGCGCAGCGCATCGGTCAGCGGAATGCCGGCCAGCCGCACAGCGCCTTGCACAGCCCCGCGCATGGTCAAGTGCGCTCCGGCCAGCGTGCCGGCCGCGTCGGTGAGTTTGCCATCGACCAGCGAGATGGCCCGGCCAGATAGTATGAAGCCACCGCCATGGGTGGCGCCAACCGACGGCATGGCGTCCGAAATCAGGCATAGCCGCGTGGGCCCCAGCGCGCGCCATGCCGCCCGCACTGCTGCCGGATGCGCGTGATGGCCGTCGGCAATGATGCTGGCGACCGCGGTGTCACTGGCCAAAGCTGCTCCCACGACGCCGGGGGTGCGTGAGCCGAATTGCGACATAGCGTTGAACAAATGGGTGAATCCGGCCGCTCCGGCGTCCAGCGCCTCGGTCGCAGCTTCGCAACTGGCGTCGGTGTGGCCGAGAAACACAATGTATCCGGCGCCCGCAAGCGCAGCGATCTGGCTGGGCCGCACCACTTCCGGGGCCACGGTCATCAGTCGCGGGCCGGGAAATTCTTCGCTCAGCCAGACGATGTCATCCGGCGTGGGCACGATGATGGCCGATTCTGGGTGAATACCGCGCCGGGCGCGCGAGATGAACGGACCTTCGATGTGAATTCCGGCGATGCCGCCAATGCCAAGCGCCAAGGCGGCGCGCACGGCAGCGATGGCTTGGCGGATCACCGGGCGTTCGCCGCTGATCAACGTGGGTAGAATCGCGGTGGTGCCGTCGCGCAAATGCGCTGCGGCAATGCTGCGCAGCCCTTCCACGCTGGGCGCGTCGTTGAACAGCACGCCGGCGCCGCCATTGACCTGCAAGTCGATGAAGCCGGGGGCCAAGACCGTGCCGGGCGGCAGCGCATGTGCGGTGATCCCGGCTGGCGGATGCGTCAGTACGGCGGCGATCAGGCCATGTTCGATCAGCACGGTGCGATGGCCCAGCATGGCTTCGCCGTCGAACAAGTGTGTGGTTTCAATGGCAATCATCGGTCGATCTCCGCCAGGGCCGCGCGGAGGCGGCCGCCGTTGCGCGCCAGAAGGTCGGCTGCTTGCCCGGCATCGAGGCCGCGCAAGACCAAAACAGCGGGCTTGATCCGCCAGCCCGCTGTATCGAGCGCCGCCTGTGCTGCTGTGCCGTCGGCACCGGTAAGCTGTTGCAGCATACGCAGCGCGCGGGCGCGCAGTTTGGTGTTGCTGGCCTGCATGTCGACCATCAAGCCGCGATGGACATGGCCCAAGCGCAGCATCACCAGTGTGGAAAACAGGTTGAGTATGACTTTCTGCGCGGTGCCAGCTTTCAGGCGGGTCGAGCCGGCCAGTGGTTCGGCGCCGGTCTGCACCAGTATCGGGAAGGCCGCGAGCGTCAGCAGCCGGGCGGCTTGGGTGTTGGCCACCCCGATGCTGACCGCGCCGCGCGCGTTTGCCGCCTCCAGCACGGCGCATGTGAACGGGGTGCCGCCGCTGGCGGCAATTCCCAACACGACGTCGTTCGCACCGGCCGCTGTGTCGGCAATCGCTTGGCGTCCGGCGCCGGCATCGTCCTCGGCGCCCTCGGCCGCTGCGGTGAGGGCGTTTGGCCCGCCGGCCATCAGTACCACCAGCCGGTCGCGCGGCCAATTGAACGTGGGCGGCAATTCCGCGCCGTCCTGCGCCGCGATTCGCCCCGATGTGCCCGCCCCGGCGTAAATCAGCCGCCCGCCGCGCTGCAAGGCCGGCACGGCGGCGCCGGCGGCGGCTTCAATCGCGGGCAAGGCAGCGCGCACGGCGGCCACGGCGGCGAATTGCGCTTCGAGCAGCGCTTCCAGCACAACAGCGGGCTGCCAGGCATCGAGCTCCTGATAGCGCGGGTCGGCCGCCTCGGTGGCTGGCAGGGGCGGGTCAGCGTTCATGGCAAGAGCCTGCGATGGCGTGACCGACACTCAACAAGGATCGCGGCGCAGGAGCAAGAGGCTGGAGATCGCCGGCTGGCGGGTTTTGCGGCCAAATTCGTTTGATGGCTTGCAGCGCTGTCCAGAAAAGTTTTTGCAGCCGTCAAGAATCGCTGTAAGGACCCCGCGGCTTTCAATTACGCTGACGCCAGTGGCGATTCGCGCCACGCTGGCCAGTGAAGAAGCCAGAACAGGGATGTAGCAACGCATGTCCAAAGCCTTCATCGCTTCCGTACTGCAGGAATCCGCCGACGGACTCCTGACCGGCACCGCATCCAACCGCCTTGCTGGCGAAGTCATCGCTGCGGTGGTGCGCGAGCTGAAGAAGAACGGCCGCTTCACGCTGCCGAGCTTCGGCACCTTCATCGTTCGCAAGACCAAGGCGCGCAAGGGCCTGAACCCGCGAACCGGCGAAGCGATCAAAGTAAAGGCTGGCAAGACCGTGCGTTTCAAGGCCTCGCCGACGCTGAAGAAGTCGGTCTAAATCACGCCGGATGCAGTGTGGCTGCCGCTGTTGCGAGCGGCAGCGGCGCTGAGTTGGCATCGAGTCAAATATCGATATCCGCCACGCTGCGTGCATGTTCCTGGATGAACTGGAAGCGCAATTCCGGCTTGCGGCCCATCAATTGCTCAACGAGCTCATTGTTGCGCGGCCGCTGCTCAGCCGTGGCAACAACCTTTAGCAATGTGCGTTTAGCCGGGTCCATCGTGGTTTCTTTCAGCGCCGAGGGTGGCATTTCGCCGAGACCTTTGAAGCGGCTGACATCGACTTTGGATCCGGCCTTGAATTGCTTCATCTTGCGGTCGCGGTCGGCGTCGTTCATCGCGTAGACCGATTTGGCGCCTTGGGTCAGCCGATAGAGTGGTGGTTGCGCCAAGTACACGTGACCCTGCCGGACCAATTCCGGCAATTCACGATAGAAAAACGTCATCAATAATGACGCGATATGTGCGCCGTCCACGTCGGCGTCCGTCATAATAATGACCCGGCCGTAGCGCAGCCGCGTGCGGTCGAAACGGTCGCCGACGCCGCAGCCCAGTGCCTCGATCAGGTCTTTCAGTTCCTGATTTTGCCGCAGCTTTTCAGTACTGGCGCTGGCGACGTTGAGGATTTTGCCGCGCAACGGCAGCACTGCCTGGGTCGCCCGGTCGCGCGCCTGCTTGGCCGAGCCGCCGGCGCTGTCGCCTTCGACCAGAAACAACTCGGTGCGTGCGGCGTCCTCCACCGTGCAATCGGTGAGTTTGCCGGGCAACCGCAGCCGGCGGGTGGCGGATTTGCGGACGGTATCCTTCAACTCGCGGCGGCGCAGGCGGTCTTCGGCGCGTTCGATCAGAAACGTTAGCAGCGCATCGGCCTGCGCCGGATCGCCTGCGAGAAAATGGTCGAAGCGGTCGCGCAGCGCGGTTTCCACCAAGCGCGTGGCTTCCTGGCTGGTCAGCTTTTCCTTGGTTTGGCCCTGGAACTGCGGATCGCGGATGAATACCGACAGCTTGGCGGCCATCTGCGCGGTGATGTCATCGGCCGTCACCTGTGCCGCGCGCTTGTTGTTGCGATGCTCGCCCCAGGCGCGCACGCCTTTCAGCATCGCGTTGCGGAAACCGGTTTCATGCGTGCCGCCCTGCGTCGTCGGCACGGTGTTGCAATAGCTGTGCAGAAACCCGTCGGTTTCCTCAAGCCACGATACCGCCCACTCCAGCCGTCCGGTGCGCTCGCCGCCCGGCCCGGCGGGCAATTCTGCCTCACCGGCCCAGAGCGGCAGCACGCGCCCGGCGCCGTTGATGTCGGCTTCCAGGCTGTCGCGCAGGCCGCCGGGGAAATGCAGCACCGCTTCGGCGGGGGTATCGTCCTTGATGATTGCCGGATCGCAGGTCCAGCGGATCTGCACTCCACGGAACAAATAGGCTTTGGAGCGGCATAACCGGTATAGCCGCGCCGGTCCGAAGCGCAGATCGGCGAAGATTTCCGGGTCTGGCTTGAAGCGGATCATGGTGCCGCGCCGGTTTTGGACCGGCCCGGCGTTGATCAGTTTGCTGGTTGGCGCGCCGCGCGCGTAGCTTTGCTTCCACAGCACCCGCTCGCGCGCCACTTCGACATCCAGCGTCTCCGACAGTGCGTTGACCACCGAACTGCCCACGCCGTGCAGGCCGCCGGAGGTCTCGTATGCCTTGCCGCTGAATTTGCCGCCGGAGTGCAGCGTGGTGAGGATGACTTCCAGGGCGCTCAAATGCTTGAATTTCGGGTGCGGATCGACAGGGATGCCACGGCCGTTGTCGCGTACCGCCAGCGTGTTGTTGGCTTCCAGCGTCACCTCGATGAAGCTGGCGTGGCCAGCCACAGCTTCGTCCATGGCGTTGTCGATGATCTCGGCGGCCAGATGATGCAGCGCGGTTTCATCGGTGCCGCCGATATACATGCCAGGGCGGCGGCGCACCGGCTCGAGCCCTTCCAGCACTTCAATGTCTTTGGCCGAGTAGCTGGCCGGGTCGGCCGGCAGTGCGGCAGCGGCAGCATCGCGCGCGGCGGCACGGCCCTTCGGCGCGGCAGATGGTGCGGCTGGGCGGCCGGGTGCCGGGGCCCCGGAGCCGAACAGGTCGTCGTTCATGGTGTGTTCCAGTGCTTCGCGGGCACTCTAACGAGCGGCGCGGCGCGGGAGCAAGTCCGCGCTCTAACGCCCTGGTTTGCGGCGCTATTGCGCGGCGAGCGTGGTGCTGACGCGAATGCGAATCGTGGGACCAGCCATCAGCGGCCGCCCGGTGATGCCCCAATCGGCCCGGCGCAGGCTTGCTTGCGCCGCATAACTGGAGGCATCGCGCAGAATGGCCAGCGGCAATTTGCGGCTGACCCCGTGCAGGGTCAGTGTGCCGTCGATTCCGCCGCTCTGGCAGTCGCCGCTATATGCCAAGGTTGGGAAGCGGCTCGCATCGAGTAGACTGGGCGACAGCACGTCGTCGCGCAGTGCGATGCTTGGCATCTGCAAGCTGGCCGTCTCGACCGTCACCTCGACATGGCAAGTGCGCGGATCGCCAGGGTCAGCCACCAATTGGCCGTGAAACCGGCCGAAGGTGCCATCCACTGGAAACAGTCCGAAGGCATAAGCACGAAAGCCGATCACTGCATTGCCGGGGGCGAGCGGCACGATTTGGGACGCGGATTGGGCAGGGCCTGCCAGTGCTGCCAGGGCAACGGCGGCAAGCCAAGCGCAGCATCGGAGAAATGTCATCGCCTGTATAAGGGTCTCCCCAGCGCACTTGCACCCCCGGCTCCAGCGCACTTGATCGGTTGCCGCAGGGTCGCTTATGGCGAATGCGGCATCTCGCCATGGAATGGGAACCGAGCAATGAGCCTTCAGGGCAAGGTCGCGCTGGTCACGGGATCGACCAGCGGCATTGGTTTGGGCATCGCCCGCGCGCTGGCCGGGCAGGGGGCCAGCGTGATGCTCAACGGCTTTGGCGATTCAGCGCAAATTGAGGTGCTGCGCGCTGGTCTCGCGGCGGAATTCGGCGCGCGCGTGGCGTATTCCGGCGCCGACCTGAGCAAGCCAGCGCAAATTGCCGCGATGGTGGCGCAGACCGAGGCGGAGCTCGGCGCGCTGGACATTCTGGTCAACAACGCCGGCATCCAGTTTGTCGCGCCAGTGGCCGAGTTTCCCGATGAGCAGTGGGATCGGGTCATCGCGCTGAACCTTTCAGCGGTGTTTCACGGAATGAAGGCTGTCATTCCAGGCATGCAGCGGCGCGGCTGGGGGCGCATCATCAACATCGCCTCGGCGCACGGCCTTGTGGCAAGCGCCAACAAGATCGCCTACGTCGCCGCCAAGCATGGCGTGGTGGGTGCGACCAAGGTGGCCGCCATCGAGCTCGCCAATGCCGGGATAACCGTCAACGCGATTTGCCCAGGCTGGGTGCTGACGCCGCTGGTGCAAAAGCAACTCGACGACCGGGCGGCGCGCGAGGGCCGCGACGTGGAAGACCTCAAGCACGCGTTTCTGACCGAAAAGCAGCCAATGGCGCAGTTTTCCAAGCCGGAGCAAATCGGTGCGCTGGCGGTCTTCCTGTGTTCGGACGCCGCCGCCACGATCACCGGCGCACCGCTGTCCATCGACGGCGGCTGGGTGGCGCAATAGCGGTCAGCCGATGCCGGGGACGATTTCCGCAACCACCCCGGCCTCGGCGAGCGCGGCTTGGTCGGCATCGCGCTGCGGGTTGCCGTGGCGCAGCCAAACGACTTTTTGCCCGGCTTTTGCCAACGCGGCGATGCGGTCTGGCGCATCGGTGTGCAGGCGGGACGAATCGCGGCGCGCCATATCGAGCACGGCGAAGCCAACTTGGCTGGTGTATGCCACAACATCCGCCTCGCCGAGCAACCGCTGCGCCCGCAGCGTGAGCAAATCAGCGGCACCCGGCCCGGCCCCCACTAAATAGACCAGCCCCGCTTGCGGGGCAGCGTCGTGCAGTGCCGCCGCGAATGCGGCCCGCGCCGCGTCATCCTGACCAGCGAAAACCAGATCGGCAGCGCGGCCGCTCAGCAGACGTTCCAGCACCCGGCGGCGCTGCGCCATCTCGGGCCAGCGGCGGCGAAATGCGGATTTGAACTCGGCGGCAATCGCGGCCAGCCGGCCGAATGCGGGTGGTACGGCCGCCTCGATGCGTGCCCGCAGCAATCTGGCCAGCACCGGCGCGGCGCCGCCAGTCGAAATTGCGATGACGATGGGGGACCGATCGACAATTGCAGGAGAAATGTATGAACATAACTCCGGCCGATCGACCACATTTACCGGAATGCCGGCGGCATAGGCTGCTGCCGAGAGGGCTTGCAAATCCGCCTCGCTGGCATCGGCGCCAACCGCGAGAGCGCAGCCATCCAGATCGACCGGAGCAAAACGCGCGGCCATGCGGATCAATGCGCCGGCCTGGCGCAACGGCACTGCCTTGCGGTCAGCCATCTCGCCATGACCGAGGATCAGAACTGTCCGGCCGCTCAGGTTAAGGAAAATGGGGAAGTGCTGCATGGCGGCCTCGTTAACGGACGCTGTGTTACCCACTCGACACTGCGGCGGCAAATAAGCGTGAACGGCTTGCCGCTGCACCCGCGCCGCTTCTAGATGCATCGACACGATTCGAGGCGCGCAATGCACGACGCTGCCCCGCAAGCGGGACTGGTGTATTTGGTGGGGGCCGGACCGGGTGCCGCTGATTTGCTTACGCTGCGGGCGCAGCGGTTGCTCGGCGAGGCGGATGTTGTGGCACACAATAGCCAAGTTGGCGCCGCCGTGCTCGATATGGCGCGCCGCGATTCGTCCCGCCTGCTGACCGATGCGCCAGACCGCATCGCCGCGTTGGCAAAAGCCGGGCAAAAAGTCGTTTGGC
>JANYDF010000034.1 GCA_025359905.1 Rhodospirillales bacterium | reverse complement strand
TGCCACCTGAGGTTCGCGAGCGCGTATGCATACGGATCGTGCGCGGGCTTTATTGGCACCACTTCGGCGAACGAGTTTCCGTCAATCGAGTCAAGCTCATCTACATAGACAAGTCCAAACCCGCATGGAAAGAATCTCTGGATGGGCTTCTCTCCATGCCTCATCAGCATATCGTCGTCGGCAGCGGCGATGCTTTTGAATATCGATACGCCAGAGACGAAAGCGATCCAGAGGTGTCGTTCTGGATGATGACTTTCTTTCGCGGACCATCTGAGCACATCGTTCTAGGTCACACCCAAAATTCACAGCAAGCGTAGCTCGGGGCGCGGGGTCGTGTAGGGCGGGTGAAACCCGCCGGCGCAAGTGGGATCATGGGCGGCAGTATGCCTTCGGCCATCGCACTCGGCCGCGCCGTCTGCCGGCGGGTTTCACCCGCCCTACGACTCCGAAGTTATTGGGGTCACGCACCGCCGCTCGCCACGCGCTGCCGTCGCCAATGGCCGCGGGTCGTTCGTGCCGCGCTTGGCGAATGGCGTTGCGCTGATGCGCCCTACGAACGGCGTTCAACCGGGGGGCGGCATCCGCCCCCCCCGCGCCGCCCCAAATCAGCCCGTATACTCCATGATGTACAGCCCCACCGAGAAGTCGGTGCTGTAAACAAGCCCGTTCTTATCGACGAACACGTCCGCCGAGTGCAGCACCTTCGGGCGGTTCGGGCGTGGATCGACCATCTTGGTTGGCGGCTGCGGCACGCAGGCGCCAACTTCCTGCGGTTGCCACTTATTACGGATGTCGTACACCCGCACGCCGGCGTTCTGGTAAGTGGCGAAGATCAAGTCTTCGCTGACGAACGCATCGGGCCGGTTCTCGTAGACATTGTGCGGGCCGAAATGGCCGCCGACCTTCAGGTAATCGGTGTCATTGGGTTCCGGCAGTGTCGAGATGCTGATCGGGTTGGCCTTGTCGCGGTTGTCGAAAATCCAGATCGGCTTCTCGCCGTCTTCGCGGTTGTCCAGTACCGTCTCGTCCACCACGATCAGCAATTCGCGGTTGGGCAGCGGCAGCGCGTTGTGGGTGCCGCCGCCGAACGGCGGGGCCCAGGTCTTGTGCGTGATCAGCTTCGGCGCGGTGCGATCCGACACATCCACCACGGCCAAGCAGGCATCGCGCCATGAGCAATAGGCGATGTCGCCATGAATGATCGGATGATGCAGGCCGAAGCGGCCGACGGTGCTTTTCCAGTTCGGCACTTCGCCCGCCGCCTTGTTCATGCCCGGCAGCCAGTACTTGCCCGCCAGCACCGGTTTGGTGGGGTCAGCCATGTCGATGGTGATCAGAATATAGTCGGTGAACCCGTCCAGCAGCGCCGACGCATAGGCCCAACGGCCGCCCGTGTACCAGATCCGATGCAGTCCGCCGCCCTTGACCGGCATGAAACCGATCTGCTTCGGCACGGCAGGGTTGCTGACGTCGTAGACCGCCAGCCCGGCCGACCAATCCTGCTCCGGCGACTCGCCGTGGCTGTCCAGCTTACCCTTGTAGTAGTTCTTTTCGTCGGCCAGTTCCGGCTGGGCGAACATATCCTTGGCGTGCACCACGAGCAGCAAATCGTTGGCCTGCTGCAAATGCAGGGTCCAAGTGTTGTGCGGCGCCGGAATATAGCTCAGTGGCGCCGGGTTGCGCGGATTGCGCACATCGACGACCGAGAAGCCCTTCGAGAAGATATGGCCGATATAGGCGTAGCCCTTGTGCACCATCAACTGCACGCCATCGGCGCGCCCGCCACCCTGATCGGTGTGGCCGATGATCTTCATATTCTTGGCGTATGACGGCGTCATCAGATCGCTCATCGCGTGTCTCCTTCGGTACAGATTATGGAATGACCTTGCGGCGGCGGAATTCACCGAACATGCGCAGGAACATTTCCTCGCTATCGACGACCTCGGCAAAGCCGGCTTGCCGCAGTTTGGTGGTCGAGGAAATCACGTCGTAGCCGCAGTTGAAGATGAAGTCGCCGAAGCCCCAGGCGGCGATGGTTTTGTAGGCGTACGGCTCCAGCCCGTACTTGGCGACGATGCGCTGCCACACCGGTTCCTTGTCGGCCATGAACTCCGATAGCTTCATCGGCAGCGGCCAGCCGTGTTCCATGTCGAAGGCGCGGGCGAACGCCGGCCACAATTGCTCCCAACGGAACAGGTCGCCGTTGGTGATGTTGAAGGCCTCGCTCGCCGGTGCATGCTCGGCGACAAATTCCGAGCCGCGCGCGATCAGCCCGGCATCAGTGACTTGGGCAAGCGCCTTCCATGCGGCCTGCGAGCCAGGAAAGCGCAGCGGCACGCCCATTTCGCGGCAGATTGCCGCATAGACCGCGATCACCAGCGTCAGGTTCATCGGGTTGCCGACCGCGAAGCCGCACACCACGTCCGGCCGCAACGCCACCATCGACCAGGACTTGCCCTCGGAATGGCCGCGCAGCCAATCCTCCTGATCGTAGTAAAAATTGGGCGGCAAGTGCCGGGCGTCGTCTTCCTTGGCCGGGGTTTTGAACGGGCCAAGATGCACACCGTAGTATTTCACCCCCTCGTACAGCACCACGCGCTTCAAACTCGGCAGCTTTTCCGCCGCCTTGGTCAGCGTTTGCAGCATCCCGAGATTCACCGCAGTCGAGATGGTGGGATCTTTATGCTCCTGATACGCGGCGTAGAACACGTGCGAGACATTGCCGAAGCGCTGCAATGCGGCGTCGGTCGCCACCGCGTTCTGCAAATCGACCTGTTCGTAACGCGCCCTGGTGGCAAAATCCGGCGCGCGGCGCGACAGCGCGATGCACTCCCACCCCTCGCGCGCCGAAAAATGCTCCACCAGCGCACGGCCAATGACGCCGAGACCACCGGCCACCAGCGCAACATTTTTTGAAGTCATCCTGTCCCCAGCCTATCCCGTTTCCCTGCGGGCAAGTTTAGCGCATCGGGCGGCGGTGTCGAGGCATGGCGGCCACGGCCGAATCGCTGTTGAATGGTCTGCAAACGTAGCTTGAGCGTACGGCACAGGGGGAGAATCCATGTCCATCGAACCGGCGGCCATCGCTGCCTTGCGTGCCACGCTGCGCGGTACCGTGCTGCTGCCGGGCGAGGCTGGGTACGACGCCGCGCGCGTCGTGTGGAACGGCATGATCGACCGTAGGCCCGGCGCCATCGCGCGCTGCCATGGCGTCGCGGACGTGATCGATGCGGTAAAATTCGCGCGCGCGCACGGCTTGCTGGTCTCGGTGCGCGGCGGCGGGCATGGGGTGGCGGGCCACGCGGTGTGCGATGGCGGGTTGATGATCGACTTGGCAGCGATGAATGCCGTGCGCGTTGACCCGGCGGCGCAGCGCGCCTGGGCGCAGGGCGGCGCCACCTGGGGCGATGTGGACTGCGAAACCACCGCCTTCGGCCTTGCCACGCCGGGCGGCCTGATTTCCACCACCGGCGTTGGCGGCCTGACCCTGTCGGGCGGCGTCGGCTGGCTGCGCGGCTCCGCAGGGCTGTGCGTCGATAACGTCATGTCGGCCGACGTGGTGCTGGCCGACGGGCGGATGGTGCATGCCAGTGCCACGGAAAATCCCGATCTGTATTGGGCGATCCGTGGCGGCGGCGGCAATTTCGGTATCGTGGTGATGTTCGAACTGCGGTTGCAGCCGGTCGCCCCGTTGCTGATGCTGTGCAACGCGCTGTACCCCGAAGCACGGGCGGCCGAGTTGCTGCCGCTGTGGCGCGACTTCATGCAGACAGCGCCGAAGCAGGTCAGCAGTCTGGCGCAATTCGCCACCTTGCCAGACGACGCCGCCTTGCCGCCGCACGCGCGCGGCCAGCGCATCCTGGCGTTGGCCGCGATCTATGACGGCCCGGCGGACGAAGGCGAGCGCGTGCTGGCCCCGCTGCGCCATTTCGGCACACCGCTGCACGATTTGAGCGCCAAGCTGCCGTATCGCACCATCCAGCAGCTCTACGACCCGATGTTTCCCAAGGGCCGCGACCGCGCCTATTTCCGCTCACTGTATTTCCCGGCGCTGGACGGCGAACTGATCGCCAAGATCGCCGCATGCGCCGGCCAGCGGCCGTCGCCGATGGATCAAGCCTCGGTGTGGCATTTCGGCGAGACCGTGCGCGGCGTGGCAGCCGATGCCACCGCGTTCGGCGACCGCAGCCAGCCCTGGCTGTTCAGCACCGACGCGTTCTGGTCCTCGGCGGACGACGACGCGGCCAATATCGGCTGGGTGCGGCAATCGTGGGAGGTTTTGCGGCCGCATTCCAACGGCAGGCTCTACACCAACTTCTTGGCCGGGCACGAAGGCGAAACCGGCGTGGTGCGCAACGGCATGGGCGCTGACATTTACGATCGGCTGGCGCGGATCAAGGCCAAATACGATCCAGCGAACTTCTTCCGGCTGAACCAGAATATCCCGCCGGCCTGAGCCGTCCCGGCCGCCCCCGCATCAAAAATCCGTCTTGAACCCGCCCTCGCTTTTACGCACCGCCACGTAGGCGTCGAGTTCTTCCAACACGGCGGGATCGATGGCCGGGGCCTCATAGGCGGATAGCATCTCCTTCCACAGCCCGTTGGCCTTATCCATCGCGGTCGGCGATCCGGCTTCCTGCCAGCTTTCGAAGTTCCGCCAGTCGGACAGCAATGGCGCATAAAACGCATCGCGGTAGCGCGCCTGGGTGTGCGGCGTGCCGAAATAATGCCCGCCGGGCCCCACGTCGCGGATGGCTTCCATCGCCAGCGTGTCGTCGTCCACCACCAGCGGGTCCATGAACTCGGCGACCATTTGCAGCAGATCGACGTCGAGAATGGTTTTCTCGAAGCTGCAGGTCAGCCCGCCTTCCAGCCAGCCAGCGGCATGCTTGATGAAATTGCCGCCGCCCATCATCGCACCCCACAGCGAGAACACGCTCTCGTACGCCGCCTGCGCGTCCACCGTGTTGGCGGCGCAGACGTTGGAGGTGCGGTACGGCACATGATAGCGCCGCGCCAACTGGCCGCCCAGGACCTGCGCTTTCATGTATTCAGGGGTGCCGAACGCTGGCGCGCCGGATTTCATGTCCACATTGCTGGTGAATCCGCCATACGCCACCGGTGCGCCCTTGCGGACAATTTGCGTGAACGCCATCCCGGCCAGCGCCTCGGCATTCTGCTGAGCGACGGCGCCCGCGATGGTCACCGGCGCCATGGCGCCCGCCAGCGTGAACGGCGTCATCACCACCAACTGGTTGCGCGCCGACATCTCCATAATGCCTTGCAGCATCGGATCATCCAGCCGCAGCGGGCTGGATGAGTTGATGATGGTCAGCAGCGAGGTTTCCCGCTCCAACTGCTCATGCGAAATGCCGCGCCCAATGCGGGCGATCTCGATGCCGTCTAGAATCCGGCCGCGCCCCAGCGAATAGGCGTGAAACGCCTTGTCGGTATACTTCACGAAGTCCGACAGGCAATCCAGATGCCGCACCGAGGAGTGCAGATCGACCGGCTCCACCGGATAGCCGCCGGACAGATGCAGAATGTTGAAGCTCTGGCCGAGCTTGATCAGATTGCGGAAATCTTCGTGATTGCCGGGGCGGCGGCCCTTGTCGGTATCGCTGCAATTCGGCGCGCTGGCCATTTGCGCGAACGCCACCCAATCGCCGCCGAAATTGACGTTGCGCGCCGGATTGCGGGCGTGCAGCACGAACTCCGCCGGGCAGGTCGCCACCGCCTGCTCGATGAACCCGCGATCGAAACGCACCCTTTGGCTGTTCGGATCAACCCTCGCGCCAGCCTGCTTCAGCAAATCGCGCGCTTCCTCATTGAGGAAGTCCATGCCGATTTCTTCGAGGATGGTCAGCGATGTCTGATGGATCGATTCCAACTCGTCGTCCGAGACAATCCGCATCGCCGGAAAGCGCCGCTTGGGCTGGCGGAACGGCTTCTGCGGCAACCCACGCGGCTTCGCGCCCCGCGCACTGCGTCCACCACCCCGGCGGGCGGCGGCAGTCGGGTCCGGGGACGAGTCGCTCATGGAAATTCTCGCAGCTAAAACGGGGCGGCGGAGGATGGGTGCGGCTGGGGAGCGGGTCAACCTGCCACCCCTTCGAAAATCGGCATGAGGCCATGACATTGCGTTTGCCCGCGCCGCATGGCGCTATCACGCTCGAGTGAATTGCCGCCACAACGCCACGCAAACGCGGGCATCCAGGAGAGTGTCACGATGGAAGCGACCAGCCAGCATCAAACCGCGCGCAGCGATATCGAGATCGCGCAATCCGCCAATCTGCGGCCGATTGCCGATCTGGCGCGCGACCGGCTGGGGATCGCTCTGGAGCATCTGGTGCCATACGGTCACACCAAGGCCAAAATTTCGCTGGATTATCTGGCGACCCTGAAGGACCGGCCGGACGGTAAGCTGATCCTGGTGACGGCGATCAACCCGACCCCGGCTGGCGAGGGCAAGACCACCACCACGGTCGGCTTGACCGACGCGCTGAACCATATCGGCAAGAAGGCGATGGCGTGCCTGCGCGAGCCGTCGCTCGGCCCGTCATTTGGCGTCAAAGGCGGCGCGGCCGGCGGCGGTTACGCGCAAGTGGTGCCGATGGAAGACATCAACCTGCACTTCACCGGCGACTTCCACGCCATCGGGGCGGCCAACAACCTGCTCGCGGCGCTGCTCGACAACCACATCTACTGGGGCAACGAACTGGACATCGACACGCGGCGCATCACGTGGCGGCGGGCGCTCGATATGAACGACCGCGCGCTGCGCCAGATCGTCTCTTCGCTCGGCGGCGTGGCCAATGGCGTGCCGCGCGAGGATGGCTTCGATATCGTGGTCGCCTCGGAAGTGATGGCGATTTTCTGCCTCGCCACCGATCTGGCCGATTTGCAGCGCCGCCTCGGCAACATCGTCGTTGGCTACACCCGCGACCGCAAGCAGGTCACGGCGGCGCAGTTGCAGGCGCCGGGTGCGATGGCGGTGCTGCTGCGCGACGCGCTGGCCCCGAATTTGGTGCAAACGCTGGAGCACAATCCGGCCTTCGTGCATGGCGGCCCATTCGCCAACATCGCGCACGGCTGCAACAGCGTGCTGGCCACCAAGTCGGCGCTGAAGCTGGCCGATTACGTAGTGACCGAAGCGGGCTTCGGCGCGGACCTGGGGGCAGAGAAGTTCTTCGACATCAAGTGCCGCAAAGCCGGTCTGTCGCCCGCCGCTGCCGTGATCGTCGCCAGCCTGCGCGCGCTGAAAATGCACGGCGGCATGGCCAAGGCCGAGCTGAAAACCGAAAACGTGGCGGCGGTGCGCGCCGGGTTCGCCAACTTGCAGCGCCACATCGAGAACGTGAAGAAATTCGGCGTGCCGCCGGTGGTCGCCATCAACCGCTTCAGCGCCGACACCGCCGCCGAAATCGCCTGCGTGCAGGAATTGTGCGCGGCGCTGGATGTGCCCTGCATCATGGCCGACCACTGGGCGCTCGGGGGTGCGGGTGCCGCCGATCTGGCGCGCGCCGTGGTGCAAACCATTGAGACCCGGCCTGCGGCGTTCAAACCGCTGTACCCCGACAATATGAAACTGTGGGACAAGCTGAACACCATCGCCACGCAGTTGTACCACGCCGACGGCATTGCGGCAGAGTCGAGCGTGCGCAAGAAACTGGAGGAGTTCGAGGCCAACGGCTTCGGCCATCTGCCGGTGTGCGTGGCCAAGACCCAGTACAGCAACACCACCGACCCCACCAAACTGGGCGCGCCAACTGGCCACACTGTCACGGTGCGCGAAGTGCGGCTGTCGGCTGGGGCGGAATTCGTGGTGGCGGTGTGCGGCGACATCATGACGATGCCTGGTCTGCCGCGCGTCCCCTCGGCGGCGAAGATCGGGCTGACGGACACAGGGGCCATCGCCGGGCTGTTCTAAGCCCGATCCCCTTGCGAAACGCCGCCCGATGCCAATTTCCAACGGCTCGGGCGGTGGCGGCGACGCTTGCATGCGCCGGCCACACGCCACGACAAGGGAACCACCGCAATGCCCGGCCGCCACTTCCTGCATATTCCCGGCCCAACCAACGTGCCAGACCGCATTCTGCGCGCGATGCATGTGGTGATGGAGGACCACCGCAGCCCGGTATTCCCGCAATTGGCGCTGCCGCTATTGGAAGGCCTGAAGCGGGTGTTCCGCACCCAGTCCGGGCAGGCGTTCATTTTCCCCTCCACCGGCACCGGCGCTTGGGAAACGGTGCTGACCAACACGCTGTGCGCCGGTGACAAGGTGCTCGCCCCGCGCCACGGCCAATTCAGCAGCCTGTGGATCGGCATGGCGGAAAGCCACGGTCTGAACGTGGAGGTGCAGGAAGAAGCCTGGGGCGCCGGCGCCTCGCCCGAGCGCATCTTTGCCGCCCTGGAACACGACCAGGGCCACGATATCCGCGCTGTATTGGTGGTGCACAACGAAACCGCCACTGGCGTGACCAGCGACATCGCCGCCGTGCGCCGCGCCATCGACGCCGCCAGCCATCCGGCGCTGCTGTTCGTCGATGGCGTCAGTTCGATCGGTTCGCTGGACTTCCGAATGGACGAATGGGGCGTCGACGGCGCGGTGGCGGGCAGTCAGAAGGGCTTCATGATGCCGGCCGGGCTGGGACTGTCATGCTTTAGCCAGAAGGCGCTAGAAGCCGGGCGCTCAGCCCGCAAGAACAATCCGTTGCGCCGGTCGTATTTCGACCTCGAAGCGATGATCGCTTCCAACAAGACCGGCTACTTCCCCTACACCCCATCGCTGCCGTTGCTGTACGGCCTGCGCGAAGCACTACGGATGATGGAGGAAGAAGGGCTCGACAATGTCGTGGCGCGGCACGCCCATCTAGCCGGTGGCGTTCGCGCGGCCGTCACCGAGGGGTGGTGGCTGAAGTTGTGCGCGCAAGACCCGAAATCGGCCAGCGACACGGTCACCGCGGTGATGGTGCCGGACGGCTTCGACGCCCGGGAGGTGATTGCCCGCGCCTTCCAGCGCTACAATCTCTCGCTCGGCAGCGGGCTGACCAAAGTGGCGGGCAAGTTGTTCCGCATTGGGCATTTGGGGGATTTGAACGAGTTGATGTGCCTCGCCGCCATCTCTGGGGCGGAAATGGCGATGCAGGATATCGGCATTAAAGTCGAATCGGGCAGCGGGGTTGCTGCGGCGCAGCGCCATTACCGCCGGAAGGCCTGACGTCAGGACTCTGTCATCATATAGCCGGCGCCGCGGATGGTTTGCAGCACCACGGAGGCGCTGGCTTCAGCCAAACGCTTGCGCAACCGGTTCAACAAGACTTCCACGGTGTTCGGACTGGCCGGGGTGGCGAAGCCGGATAGCCGGTCCTCGATGGCCTCGCGCGGCACCACGCGGCCACGGTCGCGTAACAGCATCTCCAGCACGAAGGTCTCGCGCGGCGGCAGGGTCATCGCAGTCCCGGAAATCGTCACCGTCCGCGTCGGCGTGTGCAGGGCAAGGTTGCCGAGCCGCAACTCGGCGCCCTGATCGTCCTCATACCGGCGTAGCAAGCCGCGCAAGTGATTGAGCAACGCATCGACCTGGAACGGCTTGACCAGATAGTCGTCCGCCCCGGTCACCAGCCCAGCCTCGCGGTCGCCTTCGGTGTCGCGCGCCGTCATGATCAGCACCGGCAGCGTACTGCCGCCCTGGCGCAACTTGCGCAGCAGCGTCAGCCCATCGCCATCGGCCAACCCAAGATCGAGCACTACGGCATCGTATTGTTCTGTATTTAGGAATGATTCAGCACTTGCCAGCGACTCGGCAGCGTCGAACGGGAACCCTGCGCGTTGCAATGCACCGCACACCAATTCCGCCATCGCCGGTTCATCTTCAACAATCAGTAACCGCATGGAAAGGCAGCCCGCCGGGCATTGTTATCTTTGCGAACTACACCGCAAAGGATCATGAGTCGAGAAAAACCCGACAGGCCGCTAGGGTGCAGTTCCAACTGGGAGCACGCCGTATGCCCGACGCCTTCTGCGACTTGCAAGACCGCATCGTCTTGGTCACCGGCGCCAGCACCGGAATTGGCGCAGCGGTGGCCAAGGCGTTCGCCGCCCACGGCGCCCATGTCGCGGTGCACTACAACAGCAGCGCCAGCGAGGCGCAGGCGGTCGTGAATGCAATCGCCGGCGCAGGCGGCGTTGCGTGGGCCGAGCACGCCGATCTCGGCCTGCCCGGCACGGCGGCGCCGCTGGTCGATCGCGTGGCCTCCAGGTCAGGCCGCTTGGATGTGCTGATCAACAACGCCGGCGCGCTGTTCGGCAGGATGCCCTATGCCGAGACGGATGACGCGCTGTATCAAGGTATAATCCAACTCAACCTCACGTCGGTCGTGGAAGCCAGCCGTGCGGCGCTGGCGCATTTCCGCCGCCAAGGCGGCGGTTGCATCATCAACACAACCTCGGTGGCCGCGCGCAACGGCGGTGGCCCGGGCACACAACTTTATGCCGCGTCCAAAGGTGCGGTTTCCACTCTCACGCGCGGCTTGGCCAAGGAAGTGGCGGCGGAGAACATCCGGGTCAACGCCGTCGCGCCGGGCATTATCCTAACCCCGCTGCACGCACGGATGACGTCGGCGGAAACCATGGCGGGGCTCGTGAAGTCCATCCCGATGGGCCGCGCCGGAACCTCGGAAGAATGCGCCGGCGCCTACCTGTTCTTGGCCAGCCCGGCGATGAGCGGCTATATCACCGGGCAGATTGTCGAGGTGAATGGCGGACAGTTAATGCCGTAACAGCCGGCCCCGCTGGCGATGGTTTTGCGTCACCGCAAAGCAGCGGAGCCGAGACCAATGCAAAATCTCGCGGGCGAGAACCCATGATCCGAATGCGGTCGCAGGCCCGGCCGGTCCGGGCGCAGCCAGCGATCAGGATGAACAATACAATCGCAATTCGCATAAACGGCACGGCGAGAAATCCCGTCCCCTCCATTACGGAGAGGACGGGTGGTATAAGTCTTACTTGCCCCAGATCTTCTTGTAGATCTCGGGATAGCCGTTCTGCGGATCGTAAATGTTCTTCGGGCCGCCGTCCTTGTCGACGTTCGCCTTGATGAACAGATGCGGCGGAGCGACGAAGCCGCTGGCCGGCGCACCGGCGAAGGCGCGGTTCAGTTCATCGACTTCCTGCCAACCGTGCAAGCGCAGCGGCTCGGCGACCGTGCCGACTTGATACTCGCCCGCCTTGATGCGCTGGAACGCGGGTTCTGAACCGTCACCAGCTGAAATCGCGTGCGGCGCGCCGCCGCCGGCAATGCCGGCCGACTGGAGCGACGGGGCCATGAAGTCGAAGGTCAGGTCGTTGATCGACAGGGCATACGTCCACTTGGCGCCGTAGCGTTGCAGCAGCGAGGTGGTGAGCTGCGGCATGCGGTTGGCGGCATCCGCCAGCGGGGTGTCTTCCACGCTGAGCAGGGTGCAGGTGGCGCACGCCTTGATCACGGCGGCCATGGCGTCGGACTTGGCGATGGCGATGGCGTAGGCGCTGTCGGTAAAGACGATCGCGCCAGCCTTGCCCTTGGAGTCAACCACGGCGAAGGTCGCCGCAGCCTTGGCGACTTCCAACGGGTCGGTGGTCAGGTTGGTGAAGATGCCAAACTTGGCCATCGGGCCGGGCGCCGGGCCGGAGTGCCAGCCAACAACCTTAATCCCCGCCTTCACGGCGGCTTCGGTCGCGGCAGCCTGCTCAGCGGCATCGATGGCGTCAAGCACGAGGCCATCGGCCTTCAGCGCCACGGCCTGGGCGATGCCGGCGGCGCGGGCGTTCACCGAGCCTTGGCCGTCGATGGTACGAACATCCCAGCCAATGACCTTGGCAGCTTCTTCGATGCCTTCGCTGACGCCACGCGCGCCGCCGTTACGCTGGTCGGTGGAAACCACGACGATCAGCTTGTGGCCAACGGCCTTCGGGCCATCGGTCGGGCCAGCCCAGGTGGTCACCGGGGCGGTCACCTTGGCAATGTAGTCAGCAGCCGCGCTCATTTCGTCGGCGCGCGCGGTTCCAGCCAGCGCGAGCAGGCCGGCCGAAGCCAGCAGCGTCGCTTTCAGCAGATGACGTGTCAGCATGTTGTCGCTTCTCCCTAAGTGTCGCCGTTCGGGCGCGTTGGCCCGAAGCGGTCCATGATCCGCATAACGCGGAACCTGTTAAGACCCCGAATCCTTGCTGCGCCGCACGGCCGAGCGGCGGCGCTGGGCGTAACCGGCGATACCGATCGCCACGATCAGGGTCGCCCCGTTGAACAGCGGCTCGACAAAGAACGAGGCGCCGAATTGCTGGATGCCGGAAATGCCGACTGCCAGGATCAGCACGCCAACCAGCGTGCCCCAGACATTGACCCGCCCCGGCTTGATGGTCGTCGACCCCAGGAACGCACCGACCAGTGCTGGCAACAGGTAGTCGAGGCCCACGCTCGATTGGCCGATACGCAGCTTGGAGGCCAGCAGCACGCCGGTGAACGAGGTCAGCAGGCCGGACGCCACGAACACGCCGATCACATAGGCGCGTACTGGAATGCCGTTCAGCGCCGCCGCCTTGGCGTTGGCGCCAATGGCGTACAAATATCGGCCCAGCGGCAGCCGCTCGGTAATCAGCCACAACACGATGGCGAGCAGCAAAACGTAGACCGCGCCAATCGGAATGCCCTGCCAGTCCGGCAAGCCTGGCACCCAGGTGGCATTGATCGCCTTGAACCCATCGGGCAGCACGCCCATGATCTGCCGCCCGCCAGTATGCCAATTGGCCAGCGCATACATGATGGTGCCAGTGCCCAGCGTGGCGATGAAGCTGTCGATCTGCGCAATCTCCACCAGCACTCCGTTGATCAAGCCGGAGATCAGCCCGCCGAGCAGCGTCACCGCCACGGCTGCGGGCCATGACCAGCCATAGGTGACTTGCAGCGTGATGGCGGCGACGTGCCACAGCACGATGCCGTAACCCACGGTCAGGTCGATACGTCCGGCGATCATCGGCAGCATCGCCGACAGCGACAGCAGCGCGATCACCGCCTTGTCGCTCAGGATCGAGCGCGCGTTCAGCGCGGTCGGGAAGGTATCCGGCAGCAGAATCGAGAACACGACGATCAGCCCGAGCGTCAGCAACGGCAGCCCGTACACCGGGATCAGCCGCAGCACGCGCTCGAACGCACTCAAACGGGCCAGGTCGGAACGCGTCGGCTCAAGCGCGTTGGATTGCAAAGACTGCATGCGTCACCCGTGCGGCTTGGCTGAAGGAGAAGAAGCGCTGTGGCCGACGCTGGCCGAGGCTGCGGCGAGCAAAGCGTTGACCGACAGATCGGCGGCAGCCAGTTCGGCCACCATCCTGCCGCGATCGAACACCAACGCCCGGTGGCACACATTGGCCACCTCCTCGAAGTCGGTCGAAACGATCAGGATGGCGGCGCCAGCCGCCAGCGCCACGTTGAACAGTTTATAGATATCGGCCTTGGCGCCGACGTCCACACCGGCGGTTGGGTCTTCAAAGATGTAGACCTTGCCTTGCAGATGCAGCCAGCGGCCAACCACGACCTTTTGCTGATTACCGCCGGATAGCGCCTCGACCGGCAGCGCCGGATTGTTCGGCCGCAGCCCGACGCGGGCCCCAAGCTCCAGCGCGGCACGGGTCTCAGCCCCCGGCGAGATATAGGTGAACGGCGACAACCCGGCGGCCAGCGGGTTGATGTACATGTTCTCGCGCACCGACAGCATCGGCACCACCGATCCCGCGGTGCGGTCGCCCCACACCAGATCGATGCCCGCCGCCATCGCCTCACGCGGCGATTTCGGCGCGATTGGCGCACCATCGAGCAACACGCGCCCGCCGGTCGGCGGTTCCAGCCCGAAAATCGCGCGCCCCACCAATTCCTGCCCGGCGCCGCGCAGGCCAACCAGGCCGACCACTTCGCCCGCGTGGATCTCGGCATCGATCGGGCCGACCCAGTCGATCTGCAACTGGTCCAGCACCAGGCGCGCCTTGCCATGCTGATCGACCGGGCGGCGGAAAATCTGCGACGGCTCGCGGCCGACGATCAGCATGATCGCCTCCTCCGCCGTGGTCTCGCTCACTTTGCGGTCGCCCGCCACGCGGCCATCGCGCAGCACCACCATCCGGTCGGCGATCTCGAAGACTTCGTCCAGCCGGTGCGACACATAAATCATCGACACGCCGCGCGATTGCAGGCGGCGCAGGCTGATAAACAATCGCGCCACTTCGTCGGCGGGCAAGCTGGCGGTGGGTTCGTCGAGCACCAGCAATTCGGCATCGGCGGCCAGCGCGCGGCTGATCGCCACCAGGGATTTCTCGGTGCGGCTCAAGGAATTCACCCGCGTATCCGGGTCGATATCCGAGCCGAGCATTTCCAGCGCGCGGGCCGCGCGGCGGCGGGCGGCCGACCAATCGACCACGCCAAGCCAGCGCGGATAGCCGAGCAAGAGGCAGATATTTTCCGCCACCGTCATCCACTCGATCAGCCCGAGATCCTGATGGATGAACGCAATCGGCAGCTTGCGCGTGCCGCCCAGCGCGTCATGGCCATCATAGGTGATGCTGCCTTCATCAAGCGGATGCACGCCGGCCAAAATCTTGATCAGGGTGGATTTGCCCGCCCCATTTTCGCCGAGCAGCGCGACGATCTCGCCGCGCCCGACATGCATGCTGACAGTGTCGAGTGCCAGCGTGCCGCCAAAGCGCTTGGACACACCGCGCACTTGCAGCAACGGTTCCCCATTGCCGGTGGATTTGCCATGAGCCGCGGATGCAGCAGCCGTCACTCGGTCCGTCCCTCGCGCCGGGATTGTTGGTCGTCAGGCTCCGTTTGCGGAGTTCGCCAGCCAGCGCTGGAACCAGATGACATGAGATCGCGCCAGCGCGCAATCCAGTTTACTCAACTCCCATTGAGAATTGCGGCCCCGGCCTATTTCCACGCCGCCGGGGCCTGCGCCGTTCAGCAGTACTTCTGGCCCTGCGTGTTCAGGTAGATCGAATACAGCGAGGTCTGGCCCATGATGTAGAGCCGGTTACGCTTCGGCCCGCCGAACGTCAGGTTGCCGACAATCTCCGGGACCGGAATCTGCCCGATCAGCGTGCCGTCCGCCGCGTAACAGTCCACGCCCGCCCCGGTCGAGGACCAGATGTTGCCGTGGATATCCACCCGGAACCCGTCGTACAGCCCCACCTGACACGTCGAAAACACCCGCCCGGCGCCGACGCTGCGGCCATCCGCATTGACCGGATACACCTTGATCACCGGCGCGCAGGCCGGGTCGTGGGTCAGGCCGGTATCGGCCACATACAGCAGGCTCTCGTCCGGTGAGAACGCAATGCCGTTCGGCTTGACCATGTCGGTGATCAGGCAGGTCACCGCGCCGGTCGCCGCGTCGATGCGATAGACGTAGGAGGCGCCGATTTCGGACGGGTGGGCATCGCCCTCGTATTCCGAATCGATGCCGTAGGTCGGGTCGGTGAACCAGATCGAGTCGTCGGACTTCACCACCACGTCGTTCGGCGAGTTGAACTGCTTGCCCTGGTAGTGCGCGGCCAGCACCTTGGTGGTGCCATCGAACTCGATGCGCGACACCACCCGCCCGCGATGCTCGCACGAAATCAGCCGCCCCTGCCGGTCCACGGTGTGGCCGTTATGGTTGCCCTGCTGGCTCTGGAACACCGAGACGGTGCTGTTGTCCTCGCAGAAGCGCAGCAGCCGGTCGTTCGGGATGTCGGAAAAAATCAGGTGCCGGGCGGCCGGAAAATACGCCGGCCCCTCGGCCCAGCGCGCCCCGGTCCACAGCTTCTCCAGCTTGGTATGCCCAAAGATATATTTGTTGAAGCGCGCGTCGAGCACGATATGCGGATTGTCGCTCACTTGGTTTCCTCCCG
>JANYDF010000153.1 GCA_025359905.1 Rhodospirillales bacterium | reverse complement strand
TGCCGCAGCAGGCCCAGCACGCCGACGCCCACGGTGCCCAGCCCCGCGAGCGCCACCGACAACGGGCGCGTCATTGCGCCGCGACCGTCAGGTCGGCCTCGGCCGGTCCCGCATTGTCCTGTTGCAGGAACATCCGCACGTTGCGGAGCGCCTGGCGCAGCCGATGGGTGTTCTCCACCAGCGCGATCCGCACATGCCCGTCGCCGTGCTCGCCGAAGCCGATACCGGGGGCGACCGCCACCCGCGCGCGCGCCAGCAACTGCTTGCTGAACTCCAGGCTGCCGAGATGGGGCTGGTAGTAGCCGGCGAGCGCGCGGCGCAGTCCGGGAATGCCCTTGCTGGTGGAATAGCGGTGGCTGCGCGGGTCCTGCACCGTCTCGATCAGTTTGGCGACGATGTGCGGCGGGGTGGGGCTGTCGGGGTTGCCCATGCCGAGGTCGATAATGTCCTCGCCAATAGCCCGGGCCTTCGCCTTCGCCGCGTTGACCTCGGCGAACACGTAGGGCGGCAGGCGGCGGATGCGGTGGAACTCTTCGGGCATGGCACTCGGGTCCGTGGTCTATGGGCAGTATCGGGAAAGCGGCATCGTATTGGAATCGGCACGGCGGAGTCTGGCAACTTGCGCTGTGCAGTCGCCGGTTTGCGCCGGTTGACGGCGGGGCTAGTTCACGATGCGGGCAACAGCGCCGTTGCCGGGTGCCACCGCCTCGATGCGCAGCGACGTAGCCGGGACGCCGCGCGCCAGCAAGGCGGCGGCCACCGCGCGGGCGCGGGCATAGCCGAGCGGCAGGGCGGCGGCCTGCGCCGGCGGATCGTTGGACGCCGCTTCGCCGAAGCCGGTGATGGAAACCGCAGCCGCGCCACGCTGGCTGACCAGCGACTTCAATACGGCCGACGCCTCCGGCGGCAATACCGCCGAACCGCTGGGGAACGCGATGGCGTTGGGCGGCAGCGGGGGCGGGGGCGGCGGCGGCGCGGGCGGCGGGGCCGTGGCGGCGGGCGCCGCTACGGTGGCCGCCCCGGTGGTCGCCAGCGTCAGGCCGGACAACTGCGGCGCCGGCGGCGGCGCATCGGGAATGGGCGGCATCGGCGTATCGGCCGGCCTGGGTTCAGATGGGGCAGCAGATGGGGCGGCGGCGGGCTTCACCGGCAACTTCGCGGCCGGTTTGGGCGGCGGCGCGGGGGCGGCTTCGGCGGCGGCCATGCTGGCGTTCGGCTGCTCGTCCGCAGCGGCGGCGGGCAGGGCGGGCGGCGGCGTGGGGCGGCGCGGGGCGGCCGCACCCGGCGTGGCCAATGGGGCCGCCAGCGGGGCCACCTGGGCCGCATAGTGCGCGTTGGCGCGGTCGGCGGCCAAGCCCTGCGCCAGCCCGGCATGGGCTGCCGCATCCGGCGCGGGCGGCTTGGCGGGCACGGCACCCAGCGAGGGGTAGGGCGCATCGGCATTGGGCGGCGGCGGCCGGGCGTCGGCGATCGGCCCGCCCTCAAGCTGATGCCACCAGCCCACCGGGTCGGTCAGCGGCGCGGAGGCGCAGCCCGGCAGCGCCAATAACACAGCCAGTACCGGAGCCAGCGCACACGCTACCCGCGCTCGGCGCCGCGCCCGGCGTCGCGCATGGGCCGCCTGCGCCGGGAGCGCTTGAACCCCGCCTGCCGCCCTTGTAACACCCCGGTTGATTGCAACTGCCATAAGATGATTTTGTGCCATTCCACCGCCGTGCGCGGCGCGCGGCACATGTAGCAGCGGCAACCCCGCGACGAAAGGATGCCCGCATGGCCGATCCGAATACGCCGGACGCTGCCGCTTTCAGGCTGCCCGACCCGGCCGAGTTGGGCCGGTCGATGGCCGATATCGCCGAACGCTCACAGCGGATCGTGGGGGAATTCCTCAAGCGGCAGGCCGAGGATGGCGTCGCACCGCCCGACCCGCTGAATATCGCCGGGGCATTCCTGGAAATGACCGCGCGCATGATGGCCAATCCGGCCAAGTTGATGCAGGCGCAAATCGGCTATTGGCAGGACTATATGTCGCTGTGGCAGAACACCGCCAAGCGCATGATGGGGCTGGAGGCCGCCCCGCCAATCATCGATTCCGATCCGAAGGACCGCCGCTTCAAGGACGGCGCTTGGAAGGAAAACGACGTTTTCGATTTCATCAAGCAGTCCTACTTGCTGTCCGCGCGCTTCATTCAGGACGTGGTGACCCATGTCGATGGGCTGGACGCGCCGACCGCGCAGAAGGTCGATTTCTACGCGCGGCAATTTGTCGATGCGATGAGCCCGAGCAACTTCCTGCTGACCAACCCCGAAGTGCTGCGCAAGACCGCCGAAACCGGCGGCGAGAACCTGCTGAAAGGCCTGCACAACCTGCTGGCCGATCTGGAGCGCGGCAAGGGCAAGCTGCACATCAAGATGACCGACACCGACGCCTTCAAGATCGGCGAGAACATCGCCGTCTCGCCGGGCAAGGTGGTGTATCAGAACGATTTGCTGCAACTGATCCAGTATGCCCCGGCCACCGAGAAGGTGCTGCGCCGCCCGCTGCTGATCGTGCCGCCGTGGATCAATAAGTTCTATATCCTCGATCTGCGCCCGAAGAACAGTCTGGTGCGCTGGGCCGTCGCGCAGGGCCATACCGTGTTCGTGGTCAGTTGGGTGAACCCGGACGAGCGGTTGTCGGAGAAGAACTTCGAGAACTACATGCAGGAAGGCATTCTGGACGCGCTGACCGCCATTGAGGCGGCGACCGGCGAGAGCGGCATCAATGCCATCGGCTATTGCCTGGGTGGCACGCTGCTGGCCAGCACGCTGGCCTGGATGGCGGCGCACGGCGACGACCGCATCAAGTCGGCGACGTTCTTCGTGACCCTGCTGGATTTCCGCGAGTCCGGTGAATTGCGCGTGTTCATCGACGAAGAGCAGATCAAAATGCTCGAAGATAAAATGAGCAAGCGCGGCTATCTCGAAGGCAGCGAGATGGCAACGACGTTCAATATGTTGCGCGCCAATGACCTGATCTGGTCGTTCGTGGTGAACAACTACCTGATGGGCAACGATCCGTTCCCGTTCGACCTGCTGTACTGGAACAGCGATTCCACCCGCATGCCGGCGGCGATGCATAGTTTCTACCTGCGGAACATGTATCAGGAAAACCGGCTGATCGAACCGGGCGGCATCGAACTCGGCGGCACGCCGATTGACCTGTCCACGGTAAAGGTGCCGGCGTATTTCCTGTCCACCCGCGAGGACCATATCGCGCCGTGGCGGGCGACCTATCGCGGCACGCAGGTGCTGGGCGGGCCCAACCGCTTCGTGCTGGCCGCCTCCGGCCACATCGCCGGCGTGGTCAATCCGCCCGAGGGCGGCAAATACAGCCACTGGATCAACAGCGAATTGCCCGCCGAGCCGGAAGCGTGGTTCGCCGGCGCCACCGAGATTTCCGGCTCGTGGTGGCCAGATTGGCAGCGCTGGATCACCGCGCTGGACAAGCTGCAGGTAAAGGCCCGCGTGCCGGGCGATGGCAAGCTGGCGCCGATTGAGGATGCACCGGGCAGTTATGTGAAGGTGCGGGCGAACTGACGTAGCGGTTGCGCTGGCTGAAAGCGGCGGCGGGCTAGGCCCCCCTGCACCATGCACTGCGCCATGTGGCGCGCCATGCGCCGCGCCATGGGCCGAGGGGACGGCGGGGGGGTTGTGCGGCCTCCGCCCGCCATGTTTACCCACCTTCGGTGGGAAACATGGCGCGGATGGCGCACCCCCCGCCGACCCCCGGCCCACGGCGCGCTCCGCTGCGCCATGTGCCGCGCCATGCGGCGCGCCATGCTCGGGTAGGCGCGGCAGCAATGCGGGGCGGGACATGCGGTGCTCCTAAACGGGAAAACGGGCGCATGTTAGCAAAACTAACGTGATTGGGGCAAACCGGAGTTCTGGCGCGCTGCATCGCCCTGGCCCTGGCCCCGGCCCTGGCGGGCGCGGGGCGTCCCGCCAGCCGCTGTGCTACAGCCGCAGCACTACACCCGGCCCAGTCCGGCCCGGAACCGCGCCGCCAGATCGGTGTAGATCGGCACGGTCGGCGCGAACTTGCGCGACCATTCCTCGGCGTCCAGCACGCGCACCAGTTTGGCCGGGGAGCCTTGCCAGAGCTCATAGCGGCCAATGCGCTTGCCCGGCGTCAGCAAGGAACCTGCGGCCAGCACGCCGCCTTCCTCGATCACCGCGCCGTCCAGCACCGTCGATCCCATCGCCACGAAGGCGCGGTTGTGCAGCGTGCAGGCGTGCACAATCGCTGCGTGGCCGACCGTGACATCGTCGCCAATGATGGTGGGGTATTGACCCGCGTTCACGTGGATGATGGTGCCATCCTGAATGTTGCAGCGGGCCCCGATGCGGATGAAGTTGCTGTCGCCGCGCAGCACGCAGTGAAACCAGATGCTGCTCTCGGCCCCGATGTCCACCTCGCCGATCACGGCGGCGGTGGGGGCGATGAAGGCGGTGGGGTCGATGCGGGGCGATTTGCCCTCGAAGCTATATAAAGCCGGGTTGGACATGCTGCGGTCTCCGGTTAAAGCGAATCGTTGAGGCCGAGCATCAGCAACAGGTTTTGCACGGCGGCGCCGGAAGCGCCTTTGCCGAGATTGTCCAGCCGGGCCACCAGCACCGCGTGGCCGCGCGCATCGTTGGCGTGCACGCGCAGTTCCAGCAAATCGGTGCCGGCCAGTGTGCCCGCATCCAGCTTGCCATCGGCCTGCGGCGGCAGCACCCGCACCTGGGCGCTGCCCTGGTAGTAGGCGGCCAGCGCGGCGTGCAGGCCGGCCCCCTTCGGGTGGCCGGTCAGCAGGTCCAGATGCAGCGGCACCGAGACCAGCATGCCTTGGCGCAGATGTGCCACCGACGGCACGAATAGCGGGCGGCGGGCCAGCTTGGCGTAGGTCTGCAACTCGGCGACGTGCTTGTGTTCCAGCCCCAGCGCATACAGTTCGAAGGCCGGGCCGCCGGTGGCCTCATGCGCCTCGATCATCGCCTTGCCGCCGCCGGAATAGCCGCTGACCGCATCGACGCTGATGGGGTAATCGGGCGGCAGCAGCCCGGCCTCGATCAGCGGGCGCAGCAGCGCGATGGCACCGGTGGGGTAGCAGCCGGGGTTGGCGACGCGGCGGCTGCCAGCGATGCGCGCGGCCTGCCCAGCGTCGAGCTCGGCGAAACCGTAGGTCCAGCCGGGGGCGACCCGGTGGGCGGTGCTGGCGTCGAGCAGTTTTGGCCCGTCCGCGCCCAGGCCGTCGGCCAGCGCCGCACTCTCGCGCGCCGCGTCGTCGGGCAGGCACAGAATGGCCACATCGGCCGCCGCCATCGCGGCCCGGCGCGCGCCGGGGTCTTTGCGGCGCTCGGGGGCGACGCTGACCAGTTCGATGTGCGGCAGACCGCGCAGCCGTTCGCGGATGCCGAGGCCCGTGGTGCCAGCTTCGCCGTCGATGAATACCTGAGCCGTTGGGGGCATTGCGTGTCTCCGTCGTCCGCAGATTTGCGGCGCGGCGGGGCCAGTGCAAGCGGGGCGGCGCAGTGCTGCCCTGCTTGGCGCTAATCGCAGTTGTACTTGGTATGCAAGCGCGCGCACCGCCGAAGCGGCCCATCCGCCAGCCTGCTGGAAAACGGCTCGCTGACCGATAGTCCGGGCCGGTCGTGGAGCTACATCACGCTGGGATCGCGCCAAACTGGGGCTGGACCAAAGCCTGCCGGTGCAGTTCGTCCACTACGTCGGCGATCTGGCGCGCGGCAATCTGGGCAACTCGCTGACCACCGGCCAGCCGGTGGTGACGGATTTGATCGAGCGGCTGCCAGCCTCGATGGAACTGACGCTGTTCGCGCTGGTGTTCGCCGTGGTGCTGGCGATCCCGATGGGCGTGTGGGCGGCGACCAAGCCCGACTCATTGGCCGACCATATCTGCCGCGCCTCGGTTTCGGTGGCTGCGGCGTTCCCGACGTTTTTCGCCGGTCTGCTGCTGGTCTACATCTTTTACTTCCTGCTCGACATCGCGCCCGAACCGGTCGGGCGGCTCAACGAGATTTTGTATACCGTGCCGCCGCGCATCACCGGGGCCTATACCGTCGATGCATTGATCGCCGGCGACTGGCAGGTGTTTGGCGCGGCGCTGGCGCAACTGGTGCTGCCGTCGATTTCGCTGGGTCTGTTCGCGGCAGGGCTTCGTGTTGATGATGGCGGTGGTCTACGTGCTGCTCAATCTGATCGTCGATCTGCTGGCGACCGTGATCGACCCGCGCGTGCGGTTCGAAGCCTGATGCGCACCGCAACGCTCGCCCGCAACATCGGCCACGCGTTCGGCGAGAACCGGCTGACGCTGGCCGCCGTGCTGGTGCTGGTGCTGCTGCTGCTGTGCGCCGCCTTCGGGCAGTCGCTGGTGCCGTACAATCCGCTGATGACCGACGGCACCGCCAAGCTCTCACCGCCGACGCTGGCCCATCTGTTCGGCACCGACGCGCTGGGCCGCGACATCCTATCGCGCGTGGTGACGGCGGCGCGGCTCGATCTTGGCATGGCGATTTCGGCGGTGGTGCTGTCGTTCATTGGCGGTTTGGCGCTCGGCGCCGCCGCCGGATATTTCGGCGGCTGGACCGACCGCATCATCGGGCGGGTGATGGATACCATCATGGCGTTCCCGCTGTTCGTGCTGGCGATGGGCATCGTTGCAGCACTGGGCAACAGCGTTCGCAACCCGTGGAACACGGCATTGACCTCGGGCGGATCGAGTGCCGGTTCGGCGGCGTCGGTGGCGGCGGGCGTGTCGCCGTTCGCTATCGGCAGCGACGGCGGCGGCTCGGTGCGTATTCCGGCGTCGCTGTGCGGCCTGTATGGCATCAAGGCGTCGATGGGCCGGGTGCCGCTGTATCCCGGCTGCCGCGACGAGCGGTATCCGGGAATTTCCAGTTGGGAATCGCTGGAACATATCGGCCCGATCAGCCGCACCGTCGCGACGGTTCCGGCCGGGTTCACCGCCGATGGGCGGCCGGTGGGGTTGCAAATCACCGGGCGGCACCTCGCCGACGCCACCGTGCTGCGCGCCTCTGCCGCGTTCGAGCGGGCGCGGCCGTGGGCGCAGCATTGGCCAACCCTCGTCACCCAGTTGGGCCTCTGATCCATCGAAGCCCCGGCGTGCCTTGCGTGCCTGCCGCTTTGTTCAACATTTGGGGATAATGATATGGCATTGCGACAGAAAGGTTGGGCAGCCGCTGTGCTGCTGGCTTCGACCGCGCTAGCGGCACTTCCGGCCATTGCCGCCGAAGCGCCGAAAGACACACTGTTGATCGTCTCCGAAATGGGGCCGAACGGGCTGGACACGATGGTGCCGACCGCCAACGACCATAGCCGTATGGTCAACTCGCTGACCGATCCGGCGCAATTCACCGCCGTTGATGAACACCCCTTCAAAATGACGTTCGATGGCTACAACAAGCTGACCATGCCGGACTTGGTGGTGCCGGGTTCAGGTTATCGGCGTGCCGGTGCAGAACGATCTCGTGCTCATCGACATGAACGTGAAGATCTGGCTGGATTACCCCGACTATTTCTTCTACTGGAACTTCTACGGCAAGAACAACTCGGTGTTCGATACCGCCAACTACGTGAACCCCGAACTCGACAAGATCATCGACACCGCGCGCTTTACCGCAGACCCGAAGGTCTACACCGACAGCTTGCAAGCGATGGTGGACACGGTGATGACCGAAATGCCGCGCATTCCGCTGTATCGCCGCTACGCCGACTACGCGATGCAGAAGAACGTGAAGGGCTTCGAGTACTGGTTCCACACGCACCCCGATTTCCGCAAGCTGTACAAGGAGTAATACCAAAGCTCGTGGAATTGAACCCATGATCCATTGAATCGTCATCGCCGGGCTTGACCCGGCGATCCATGCCAACGCTCGGTGTGAGAGGCGAGATGCTCTGTGCGGCGCCATGGATTGCCGGGTCAAGCCCGGCAACGACGATAAGTCTTGGTCAGCGAGATTTGGTATAAGCAGTGCCCGCCTCGCGCGGCCCGCGTGAGGGGGGATGGCTACGGCGATTGACCGGTTTGCCCCGCAGCGGCCCGCGCGCCAAGGCCGCGCGCCAAGGCCGCACGCGCTTGCTTGGCAGGAATGCGGCCGGGCTTGATGGATGGTATGCGCCCAGCACAAGCTGATAATGGTGGCGGGCAATATGCCGGTGGAGTGCCGACAGACGATGGATGACGTAACGCAAGCCCGGCGGTCGTGGCGCGTCGGGGTGCTGTTCTCGCAGACCGGCGCCACGTCGGGGGTCGAACGGACCCAGTTGCAGGCGACGTTGCTGGCGATTGACGAAATCAACGCGGCGGGCGGCGTGCTCGATCTGCCGATTGAGCCAGTGGTCTACGACCCGCAATCGAGCCCCAAGAGCTTTCGGGCCCTGGCCGAGCGCCTGCTGGGGCTGGACCGGGTGCGGCTGGTGTTCGGGTGCTATATGTCGAGCACGCGCAAGGCGGTGCTGCCGGTGATTGAATCGCACCGGGCCTTGCTGTTTTACCCGACCCTGTATGAAGGCTTCGAGTATTCGAAGCACTGCATCTACACCGGCGCGGCGCCGAACCAGAATTCAGTGCAGTTGGCGCGGTTTTTGTTCGAGCATTACGGCAATCGCTTCATGCTGGTTGGCTCCAACTACGTCTATCCGTATGAGTCCAACCGGGTGATGACCGATCTGGTGCGCCAATCGGGCGGCAAGATCGTCAACGAGCTGTATGTGCCATTGAACGCGCGCGAGGAGCATTTTGCCCGCGCGGTGAACGAAATCCGCAAGACCGCGCCGGATGTGATTTTCTCCACCGTGGTCGGCGAGGCAACGGCTGCATTTTACAAAGCCTATCGCGCCGCTGGCTTCGATCCGGCCCGCCAGCCCATCGCCAGCCTGACCACCGGCGAGGCTGAGGTGGCGGACATGCCGGCCGAGGTGGCAGAAGGCCACCTCACTGCGGCACCGTTCTTCGAAACCCTCGGCACCGCAGCCGCGCGGCGCTTCACCGCCGCGTACAAGGCCCGGCACGGCGAGGCCGCCCCGGTGCCGGCGGCGGCTGAGGCAGCGTATTTCCAGGTGCATCTGGCTGCCGCCGCCATCGCGCGGGCGGGCAGCGCCGACCCGGAGCGGGTGCTGCCCGAGCTGGCCGACATCGAATTTGCCGCCCCGCAAGGCCGCGTGCGGATCGATCGCGACAACAACCACACCTATCTGTGGCCGCGCGTCGCCCGGCTGGATGCGCGCGGCAAGTTCCAGATTGTTTGGAACCCGGGCGTGCGGGTGCGGCCAGACCCGTATTCCGTGGTGCCGAGTTTGGACGATTGGTCTTCGGACGGCATTGGCAGCGCATTGCCGCTCAGCAGCCCGGCCGGCTGAGGCGGCATGTCGATTCAGATCCTTCGCGATCTGCGCGGCCTGCGGGTGCAGGTGATCCATGCGCCCGACAGCGAGGGGCTGGAATTGGCCGGACATCTGCGCCGCATCGGCTGCCAGGTGGATACCGCGTGGCCGATCCCGGAGCATGCCGACGGGGCCGACGTGGTGGTGCTGGCGGTCGATCACGAAAGCAAATCCGCCATCCAGCGCCTGCGCCGCAGCTTCGAGGGGATTGCGCCCACCATGATCGCCGTGGTCGGCTACGAAGACCCGTCGATCCTGCAAATCGTGCTGGAAATGGGCGCGCACGCGGTGATCGAACGCCCGGTGCGCCCGTTCGGGCTGCTAACCCACCTGACCGTGGCGCGCAGCCTGTGGCTGGAACGCCAGCAGGCGGCGAAGAATTTGCAGAAGGTCGAGCGCAAGCTGGTCGGCATCCAGAACATCCAGCGCGCCAAGTCCATCCTGATGACCGCGCAAGGTCTGACGGAGGAGGAGGCCCACCAAACGATCCGCCGCAAGGCGATGTCCAAGCGGGTGCCGATCGAAGAAATGGCGTTGGCGATCATCAACGCAAATGAGCTCTTGAACTCGTCCCAGAAAGCCACTTAACCTACAGGAAGTGGCAGCGCGCAAAGCAGCGACGCGCCACACGCCGGGGCACCAGTGTTGCTGCCCCGCATGGCATCGAAGCCAGGCAGGTCCGTGAAGGGCCTACCTGGCTTTTTTCGTTTTACCCGGGCGCGGCAACGAAGCTGCCGCCCGCCGCCCTGCCGCGCCTTTGGCGTGTGCCGTGCTCTTTCTGCGTGCCCCGAATCTGCGTGCTGTCGAACCCTTGGGAGTAGGGTGCAATGTCGTTGAACCGCCGTTCCTTATTGAAGGCGAGCGCCGTTGGCGCCGCCACGCTGGCCACGCCGTCTTTCTTCAGCCGCAGCGCTGCCGCTGCCGAGACGCTGAAGGTCGGCGTGCTGTTTTCGCTGACCGGCGGTCTGTCGATCATCGAAAAGTCGCTGGCCGATGCGACGATGATGGCGATTGCCGAAATCAACGCCGCCGGCGGCGTGATGGGCCGCAAGGTCGAGGCGGTGCTGGAGGACGGCGCGTCCGATCCCAAGACTTACAATGAGAAGGCCTCGAAGCTGGTCGTCGGCGACAAGCTGGCCACTGTGTTCGGCTCCTACACCTCGGCCAGCCGCAAGGCGGTGCTGCCGGTGTTCGAGAAGCACGACGCGATGTATTTCTATCCGACGTACTACGAAGGCTTCGAGTGCTCGCGCAACGTGGTCTACACCGGTGCTGTGCCCAACCAGCAGCTTTCCAACTTCATCCCGTGGATCGTCAAGAACCTCGGCAAGAAGAAGTTCTTCATCGTCGGGTCGAACTACATCTACCCGCGCGAAATGGCCAAGGTCTGCAAGATCCTGATGAAGCAGAACGGCGCCGAGTTCGTCGCCGACGAGTACCTCGAACTCGGCCATTCCGAGTGGGGTTCGATGGTCAACAAGATCAAGAATTCTGGCTGCGATGCCGTGCTGTCCAACGTGGTTGGCGATTCGGTGGTGGCGTTCTACCGCGAGTTCAAGAACCAGGGCCTGACCCACGACAAGCTGCCGATCTGCGCCACGGTAACGTCCGAAATCGAAATCGCCGCGATGGGCGCGGAATACGCGGTGGGCAGCTACACCTCGTTCCCGTATTTCATGGCCATCGACAGCGACCGCAACAAGTCGTTCGTCGAACGCTACCGCGCATTCGTGAAAGACCCGAAGGCGGTGACGCATCACGCGCTGGAATCGTCGTACTTCCAAGTGTTTCTGTGGAAGCAGGCGGTTGAGAAGGCGGGTGCCGCCACGGCGGACGCCATTCGCGAAGGCGTGCGCGGCCAGGAATTCGATGCCCCGAACGGCCATGTCACCGTCGATGCCGACAACCTGCACACGTATCTTACGCCGCGCATCGCGCAGTGGCAGCCGGATGGTCAGGCCAAGATCATCGACGCTTACCCCAAGCCGGTGCAGCTTTCTCGCCTCGCTGCCGCTGGCCTTCATCATCACCGGCCTGCTGGGTTACGCCATCGAACGGGTGGTGGTGCGGCGATTGTATGGCCGCCTGCTCGACACGCTACTGGCAACCTGGGGGGTCGCGATCCTGGTGCAGCAGGCGGTGCGGCTGGAATTCGGCCTATCTTTCTTCAAGATTCACATTCAGGGCCTCGGCCCCGGACTGCAAAACGTCAAGGTGCCCGAGTGGATGACCGGCGTGATGGTGGTTGTCGCCGGCGGTGTGGGCAGCCTGCTCGGCTCGGTGCTGTCGGCGGGGCTGCTGGGGCAGGTCAATGGTGGCGTGGCGGCACTCACCAACGATATTCTGGCGCGCGCCGTGGTGTTTGGGCTGGTGATTCTGATCATCATCGTCAAACCCAACGGCCTGTTCTCGTACAAGGGCCGCTGAGCATGACGACGCAACGCACGCTCGACCGCGCCGCCTACATCATCTTCATCGCGCTGATCCTGCTGGCGCCGCTGGTGTTGCAGGAATTCTGGCTGAACCGCATCGCCAAATTCCTGGTATTCGGCATCCTCGGCGTCGCCGTGTCGCTGTGCTGGGGCTACGGCGGCATCCTCAATCTGGGGCAGGGGCTGTTCTTTGGCGCCGGTGCGTACATGCTCGCCATGTCGCTCAAGCTCGCCAGCAACACCAGCCTGCAACAAGGCTCCGACCAGCCGGTGCCCGACTTCATGCTGTGGAACGCCGAGCCGGGCGCGCCGACCGAGTTGTGCTGCATCAGCAACGCCTCGTTTCTGTGGCTGCCATTTCAATCGCAGTGGTTCGGCGTGGCGATGGGTGTCTTGGTGCCGGTGGTGCTGGCCGCCATCCTCGGCGTCATCGTGTTTCGCAAGCGTATTGCAGGCGTCTTCGTCTCGGTCATCACGCTGGCGCTGGCATTGCTGGTGCGCCTGCTGATCATCGATGCCCAGCCGGTCACCAACGGCTTCAATGGCCTGACCGATCTGGGCACCTTCACCGTGGCGGGTTTCGAGTTCGACCCGTATTCGCGCGCCACCTATTATTTGGTCGCAGGCTTCCTGGCGCTGGCGCTGATCGGCAGCCGCCTGCTGGTGGAAACCCGCGCCGGGGTGGGGCGTAAATTCCAAATCCCCAGCGTGTTCCGCGACTTCACCGTGCGCGGCAATCTCGATGTGGCAAGCTGCGCCGACCCGCGCGTGCGCGCCAATCTCGGTATCGGCATTCCGCGCGCCCGCCGCCGCCGCATCGACGAGGTACTGGAACTGACCGGCCTCACCGATGTCGCCAGCACCCAGGCCGCCAATCTCAGCCATGGGCAAACTCAGTGGCTGGAACTGGGCATGTTGATCGTGCAGGACCCGAAAGTGCTGCTGCTCGACGAGCCGACCGCCGGGATGACGCAGGCCGAAACCCACAAAACCGCCGAGATCGTCAAGGGTTTGCGCGGCCAGCACACCATTCTGGTGGTCGAACACGACATGGCATTCGTGCGCGAAATCGCCGAGACCATCACCGTGATGCATCTGGGCAAGGTGCTGGCCGAGGGCAGCATCAAAGAGATCGAGAACAACCCCGATGTGCGCCGCGCCTATCTCGGCTCGCACGGCATCGCAATGGAGACGGCGTGATGTTGGCGCTGCGCGATGTCGATAGCTTCTACGGCCGCAGCCACGCGCTGCACGGCGTTTCGCTGGCGGTGGCGGACCGCGCGGTTACCGCCGTGCTCGGCCGCAACGGCGTCGGCAAGACCACGCTGCTGAAAACCATCATGGGGCTGCTGGACCGCACGCGCGGCGTGGTGGAATTCCGCGGGGCCGATGTCACCGCGCAACCGGCGTTCCGCCGCGCCCGCGCCGGCATCGCCTACGTGCCGCAGGGCCGCGAGATCATCCCGGATTTCACCATCCGCGAAAACATCCTGATGGGCGCTTTCGCCCGTGCCGATGGCAAGCGTGCGATCCCGGAGATCGTGCCGCGCCTGTTTCCGTATCTGGCGCAGAATATGGAGCGCCCCGGCGGCGTGCTCTCGGGTGGTCAGCAGCAGCAGCTTGCCATCGCCCGCGCGTTGGCGGCGGAGCCGAAGCTGTTGCTGCTCGATGAGCCGACCGAGGGCATCCAGCCGAACATCGTCGAGGAAATCGAGGCGCTGATCCTGCGCCTGAACAAGGAAGTCGGGATCACGGTGATCCTGGTCGAGCAGAACGTCGGCTTCGCGCGGCGTGCCGCCGATGCCTTCGTGATGATGGAGAAGGGGCGCGTGGTCGCCTCGGGCGCAATTGCCGGACTGACCGACGCTGTCGTGCACCGGCACATGGCCGTTTGACCCATAACGGCGGCTGAACAAGAGCAGGAGAGAGCACCATGATTCACGGCGATATCAGCAGCAGTAACGACACGGTCGGCGTGGCCGTCGTCAACTATAAGATGCCGCGCCTGCACACGCGCGAGGAAGTGCTGGCCAACTGCCACAAGATCGCCGACATGCTGGTGGGCATGAAGACGGGTCTGCCGGGCATGGATCTGGTGATCTTCCCGGAATACTCCACGCACGGCATCATGTACGACAGCGCCGAGATGTACGCGAATGCCGCCAGCATTCCGGGCGAGGAGACCGAGATCTTCGCCGAAGCCTGCCGCAAGGCGAAGGTGTGGGGTGTGTTCTCGTTGACCGGTGAGCGGCACGAAGAACATCCGCACAAGGCACCGTACAACACGCTGATCCTGATGAACGACAAGGGCGAGATCGTTCAGAAGTATCGCAAGATCATGCCGTGGGTGCCCATCGAAGGCTGGTATCCGGGCAATTGCACCTATGTATCGGATGGCCCCAAGGGCTTGAAGATCAGCCTGATCATCTGCGACGATGGCAACTACCCCGAGATTTGGCGCGACTGCGCGATGCGTGGCGCGGAGCTGATCGTGCGCTGCCAGGGCTACATGTATCCGGCCAAGGAACAGCAGATCCTGATCTCCAAGGCGATGGCGTTCGCCAACAACACCTATGTCGCGGTGGCCAATGCGGCCGGATTCGACGGGGTGTATTCGTATTTCGGCCACTCGGCGCTGATCGGCTTCGACGGCCGCACGCTCGGCGAATGCGGTGAGGAAGAATACGGCATTCAATACGCCGCACTGTCCACCTCGCTGATCCGCGACTTCCGCCGCACCGGCCAGTCGCAGAACCATTTGTTCAAGCTGCTGCATCGCGGCTACACCGGCAAGATCAACTCCGGCGAGGGCGACAAGGGCGTTGCGGCCTGCCCGTACGACTTCTACGCGCGCTGGATTGCCGATCCGGAAGGCACCCGTGAGATGGTGGAATCGTTCACCCGCCCGACGATTGGCACCGAGGAGTGCCCGATGGACGGCATTCCGAACCAGACCACCCTGCACCGCTGACCGCACCCGCCCGGCCGCCACGTGCGGCCGGGCCTTCGGGAGACCAGCATGCTGCGGATCGAACACATTCTCGGCAGCCGCGTGGAGGAGAAATTCGCCAGCGCCTTGCACGATCTTGAACACGAAGGTGCGGTGGATGTGCTGCCGCTCGCGCCGGGCGATGTCAGCCGCCGGCGGATGCGGGCGCAGACCAGGGCGGGCGAAGACCTCGCAATTTCGCTGCCGCGCGACCAAGCGTTGTTCGACGGCGCGGTGTTGTTGCTGGAACCGGGCCGCGCCATCGTGGTGCGGGTGAACGCCGAACGCTGGCTGCAACTGTCGCCGCGTTCGATTTCAGACGCGGTTGAACTCGGCTACCACGCCGGTAATCTGCACTGGCGGGTGCGCTTTGCCGGGGAGTCGCTGCTGGTGGCATTGGAAGGTCCGGTCGATAACTACGTGGCCCGGCTTGGCACCCTGGTCAGCGACCGCCGCGTCGCCGCTGCCGTGCTGGCGGAAGGCGATGCTGCGTGATTGCCACGCTGCACGCGCTTTGGCAGGCGGATAGCGGCTTTCCCAGCGGTTCGTTCGCATTTTCCGGCGGGCTGGAAGCGTTCTTTGCCGCAGCCCCGCAGGCCGATGGCACGACACTCGCGGCCTTGCTGCGCGACACGCTCGCCCAGCGCTGGGCGAACAGCGAGCGCGTGACACTGGCCGCCGCATATCGCGCCGGGACCGATCTGGACGCCATTGCGCGGGCCGATGCGGCGCTGGAAGCGGCGACCCTGGTGCAACCGCTGCGCGACGGCTCCCGCCGCAACGGGGCGGCGTTCCTCGCGGCACACGACCGGCTTGGCACGCAAGGTGTGGCCCGGCTGCGCGCCGCCTGCCGCAGCGGCATATGCCTCGGCCATCTCGCCGCCATGCAGGGCGCGGTGTTCGCGGCCCTCGGCATGGACCTTGCCACCGCCATCGCCGCCGCCGGGTATGCTGGCGCGGCCGCCATGGTGACCGCCGTGGTGCGCCTGGGCCGGGTGGGCGCCATCGAGGGCCAGCGCGCCTTGGCCAGCGTGTTGCCGTTGCTGGCCGATCTGGCGGCCGCAGCGCCGCCGCACGGCGCCCTGCCGGAAGGTTTTCTGCCGATGCTCGACATTGCCGCAGCCCGCCACGCGCGTTCCGCGCTACGGTTGTTCGCCACCTGATGCGGAGGCCCCGATGCTGCTGACCCCGACCGAGCTGGAACGGCTCACCATCTTCACTGCCGCCCAACTGGCCCGCCGCCGCCGTGCCAAGGGCTTGCTGCTGAACTACCCGGAAGCGGTGGCGATCATCAGCGACGACATTCTGGAAGGGGCGCGCGAAGGCCGCTCGGTGGCCGAGATGATGAGCTTCGGTTCCACCATTCTCACCACGGCGGACGTGCTGCCCGGTGTCGCCGCGATGCTGCCGATCCTGCAAGTTGAAGGCATGTTCGACGACGGTACCAAATTGGTCACGGTGCACGACCCGATCCGCCCGCCGGAAGGGGCGGCGGCGGACACGCTGGAGCCGGGCGCCATCACCGCTTTGCCGGGCGACATTGAACTGAACGCGGGCCGCCCCACCAGGCGGGTGCGGGTGGTCAATACCGGCGACCGGCCGGTGCAAATCGGCTCGCACTATCATTTTTTCGAAGTCAACCGCGCGCTGGATTTCGACCGCGCCGCCGCATACGGGATGCGGCTCGACATTCCCGCCGGCACCGCCGTGCGGTTCGAGCCGGGGCAGGTGCGCGAAGTGGCGTTGGTCGGCTTTGGCGGCAGCCAGACACTCACCGGGCTGAACAACCTGACGCTGGGCCAAGACTTGGACGACGCCAGTCGTACCGAAGCACTCGCGCGCGCCCGGTCGCAGAACTTTCGCGGCGCATAGGGGGCACGCATGGCCAGTATTCCACGCCGCGACTACGCCGCGATGTATGGCCCGACCACCGGCGATTCGATCCGGCTCGGCGATACCTCGCTGATTGCCGTGGTCGAGCACGATCACGCCAGCTACGGCGATGAATGCCTGCACGGCGGCGGCAAGACGCTGCGCGATGGCATCGGCATGGCGACGCATGTGACCAGTGCCGAGGGCGCGCTGGATTTCCTGCTGTGCAACGTGGTGCTGATCGACCCGGTGCTCGGCGTGGTGAAGGGCGATCTGGGTATCCGCAATGGCCGCATCGCCGGTTTCGGCAAGGCGGGCAATCCGGCGATCATGGACGGCGTCGATCCGCGCCTGATCGTGTCCGCCGCTACAACCGTGCGCGATTGCGAGGGGCTGATCGCCACGCCGGGCGGCATCGACGTGCATGTGCATTTCGATTCGGCTGGGCTGGCCGAACACGCGCTGGCCAGCGGGCTGACCACGCTGATCGGCGGATCGCTCGGCCCCATCACGGTCGGTATCGATTCGGGTGGCCCGTTCAACACCGGCAAGATGCTGCAAGCCAGCGAGCAATGGCCGCTGAACTTCGGCTTCCTCGGCCGTGGCAACGCGCATCGCGGGCAATCCTTGCGCGAGCAACTGGCCACCGGCTGCCTGGGTTTGAAGATCCACGAAGACTGGGGCTCGATGCCCGCCACCATCGACTACTGCCTGTCGGTGGCCGACGAGTTGGATTTCCAGGTGCAGTTGCACACCGACACGCTGAACGAGTCGGGCTTTGTCGAGGACACGCTGGCCGCCATCAAAGGCCGCACCATCCACATGTATCACACTGAGGGTGCGGGCGGCGGCCATGCGCCCGACATCATTCGTGTGGCCGGTGTGGCGAACTGCCTGCCGTCATCGACCAACCCGACCAATCCGTACACCGTCAACACGTTCGACGAACATCTCGACATGACGATGGTGTGCCATCACCTCAATCCGTCGATCCCCGAGGACGTGGCGTTCGCCGAAAGCCGCATCCGCGCGCAAACCATCGCCGCCGAGGACGTGCTGCACGACATCGGCGCGATTTCCATGCTGGGCTCCGACAGTCAGGGCATGGGGCGCATCCACGAAGTGATTTGCCGCACCTGGCAGTTGGCGTCGAAGATGAAAGACCAGCGCGGCCAGTTGCCCGGCGATGCGCCGGGACGCGGCGACAATGCGCGCATCCGCCGCTACATCGCCAAATACACCATCAACGCCGCGCGCACCTTCGGCATTCAGGATCATGTCGGGTCGCTGGAAGACGGCAAGCTGGCCGACATCGTGGTGTGGCGCCCGGCGTTCTTTGGCATCAAGCCCGAACTGGTCATCAAGTCTGGCTTCATCGCCTGGGGCGCGATGGGCGACAGTGCCGCCTCATTGATGACCTGCGAGCCGATTCTGCTGCGCCCGCAATGGGGCGCGTTCGGCCGCGCCGCCCCGGCGCTGTCCGCCTGCTTTGTGCATCCGCTGGCCATCGAGGCCGGATTGGCCGCGCAACTCGGGCTTTCCAAAGCGTTGCTGCCAGCGCGCGGCACGCGCGGCCTGCGCAAATCCGACATGCTGCACAACGACGCCTGCCCGGACATGCGGGTCGATCCGCAAACCTTCGAGGTGTTCGCCGACGGCGTGCTGGCGACCTGCGAACCGGCGCGCACCGTGCCACTGGCACGCCGGTACATGCTCCGATGACGGCAGCCCGCATCGGCATCGGCGGCCCGGTCGGTTCCGGCAAGACCGCGCTGATCGAAGCGCTGATCCCGCGCCTGACCGCCAACGGCATCAACCTTGCCATCATCACCAACGATCTGGTGACGCGCGAGGATGCCGAGCGTATCCGCCGCTCCGGCCTGATCGACCCGGCGCGCGTCGGCGCGGTGGAGGCGGGGGCTTGCCCGCACACGGTGATCCGCGAAGACCCGACCATGAACATGGTGGCGGGTGACGAGATGGAGGCGAAATTCCCCGGCTTGCAATTGCTGATTTACGAATCGGGCGGCGATAACTTGGCCTCGACCTTCTCGCTCGATCTGGTGGATTGGTGGATGTTCGTCATCGACGTGGCGGGCGGCGACGATATTCCGCGCAAGCGCGGGCCTGGGGTGCTGCGCTGCGATCTGCTGGTGGTCAACAAAACCGACCTCGCGCCGCATGTCGGCGTGAACCTGCCGCGTATGCTGGACGAGGCGCGCAGCGTGCGCGGCGGCCGCCCGGTGCTGGCCACCAATTGCCGCACCGGCGACGGCGTGGCGGAGATCGCCGCCGCCATCGACGCGGCGGTGTTGTTCCGATCCTGAGACAGCTTGGCGCATCGCTGAGCTTCGGCGTGGCGGGGGGCAGGACAGCACTGCTGCATCAGTATGTGCCATACCCATTCCACATCACCCGGCCATTCTACCCGAATCCGCCGCGCCCGGACCTCGCGGCGCTGTATCTGCAATCGGCCTCGGGCGGCGTCTACGCGGGCGACGATTTGTCGCTGGCGCTGGAGGTGGGGCAGGGGGCGGCCGCACATGTCACCACGCAATCCGCAACAATCGTGCATGCCTGCGAAGCAGCGCCTGCCCGGCTGACCACCTCGGCAAGCGTGGCGGCGGGCGGTTTCCTGGCCTATCTGCCCGACCCGCTGGTGCTGTTTCCGGCGGCGGATGTGGCGGCGACGTTGGATATCACCCTGCACAACGGCGCCCGCGCCATCATCGCCGATGCCGCCGCGATGCACGATCCGCGCGGCGAGGGGCGGGCGTTTGCGCGGTTCCACGGCGCGATCACGGTGCGCGACGCCAGCGGCGCGGTGCGGCTCAGCGACCGGGGCGGGGTGGACGGTGCCGCATTGTCCGGCCCCGGCGTGCTGGGCGGCTGGCGGGCGTGGGGGCTGCTGCTGGTGCTCGGCCCGGCGAACTTGCTGCCCGATCCTGCAGCACTTGAAGCTGCGGCGGACGCGGCGGGATGTTTCGCAGGCGCGTCGGCGGCGCCCGGCGGGCTGGGGTTGGCGGTGCGGCTGTTGGGACCGGACGGCGGCACGCTGGGGCGCTGCATCGCCGCACTGGCGGCGGACGCAGCGCAGGCGTTGACCGGCTGCCGCTTGCTGGCGCGCGGCAAGTAGCGGTCAGCGCCGCGACAGCCTGAAATACAAATCCGACAGCCGGGCCGGCAAATCCTCCAGCCGCCGCAGCGCCACGTAGCCCGACCGCCCGAACATGCGCGCGGCGTTGTCCGCGCCCTCGGTGCCCAGCACGACCGCGAAGGCGTCGATGCCGCGCGCGCGCAGGCCCAGCACGGCGCGGCGGCTGTCTTCCACCAGATCGAGCGGATCGGGCACGTCGATGTCGGACGGTTCGCCGTCGGTCAGCACCAGTACCAGCCGCCGGAAACTGCGCACGTCCGCCACTTCCGCGCCCGCATGGCGCAATGCCGCCCCAAGCCGCGTGGACAGACCCGGCGCCAGCCCCGCCAGCCGGGCGCGGGCCAGCGCGTCGAACGGGGCGGCAAAGTCCTTGATGCGGGTCAGTTTCACCTGCTCGCGCCCGTCCGAGGCGAACGCCAGCAGCGCGAACGGGTCGCCGAGGGCGGCCATCGCCTCGCCCAGCAGCGTTACCGCCAGCCGCTCGATTTCCAGCACGTTGCCTTGGCGGGTGGATTCCGACACGTCCACCAGCACCACGGCGGCCAGATCGCGGGTTTGCAGCGCGGTGCTGCGATACACCCGCTCGCCGGGCAATTCGCCAGCCTCGCGGGCAATCTCGGCGTCCAGCACCGCGTCGATATCCAGGTCCATGCCGTCCGGCTGGCGCTTCAACCGCTGCGGACGGCCGGGTTTGGCGGCGCGCACCAGGCGCGAAATGCGGCGGCGCAGATCCGGCACGCTGTCCAGCGCCGCATCCAACCGCCGCACATCGCCCAGCACGGCGGGCACCGCGCGCACGCTGGTCCAGTCGGGCCGCTCGACCCCTTCGGCGCGGTCCCATTCCGGGTAGCGGGCCAGCAACACGCTGTCCTGCGCTGGCTGTGCGACGGGCCGGGCGCGGGCGGTGCCAGCGTCGGTGCCCTGCTGCTGCGTGCCGCTGTCACCAGCCTCCTGGCGCACCCGTGCTGCTTCCACCATCAGGTCGAGCATCTCCGGCGGCGCTTCGGCCTTGTCGCCGAAATCCCACAGCCCGAGATTGTCGTCGCGGTACGCCGGTTCGATGACATGGGTGCGGCCGTTGAACTGCACCCGGGCTTGCCCGAGGTCGTTGCCGAGCAGCCCGCCGATGCGGCGGCTGGCGGCGGGGTCGAACGGCGCGGCGGCGGCAACCATTGCGCGGGCTTTGACGATGAAGCCGTGAGTGTCGGCGTACGCTGGGTCGAACAGCGCGCGGGCGAGGCGGGCGAACAGGGCCGGGGCGGTGACGCCCTCGGGCTGCGCCACGTGATACGGCACCCACAGCCGCCGCAAGCCAGGGAAGCGGCGCATGGCGAGGGCTTCGACGCGCGCATCCTCCACCAGCCCGGCCAAGGCGAGTTGCATCGGCTTGAGCGAACCAACTGGCTGACGCGGCGCACCGGCCAGCAGATGCGCCAGCGCGTGCGCAACGCTGGCGCGATACAGCGCCGCTTGCGCTGCGGGCGGCACGCCAGGGAAGGTTTCCGGCAGCAGCACCACGCCGTCCGACAGGCTGGCGCGGCGGGGCGGCGGGCGGCCTTCGGCGGCCGGCAGCGGGCGCAGCGCGGGGGGGCGGCCCCACAATGCGGTGGCAAACAGTTTCAGCCGCCGTTCATGTATCGCAAAGCCGCTGCCTTCGCCGTGCGCCAGCGCGCGGCGGGCGAGCGGATCGGTCAGCGCGAAGAAGGCAGCGCGGCGCAGCTTGTCGCGCCCGGTGGCTTTCAGGCCGAGGGCGACGAAATCGGCGAAGCCGCTGCCGCCGACAGCTTGGGCGATGCTGGCGGCGCTCGCGGCCAGCGTTGGTAGATCGTCCGGCGCTTCGCGGCTGAGCCGAAGGAAGCCGGGCCACAGGCCGGGGAGCCGCAGCCGGTCCCACGCATCCAGGCAATTGACCGCCGCACCGGCACCGGCGTGGCGGCAAATCTCGGTAACGTGCTCGGCCACATCGGCCAGCGTCGCCGGGTTGGCGTGCAGCCGCAGCAGCGCCATCAAGCAGGCGGCCCCGGCGTTGGCGTGCAGCAATGCCAGCACCGCAGCGGCCCAGCGTTCCGCTGCGTCATCGCCCGCCAATGCGTCCCACCCCTGCCGGAAGGCCGCATCCAACGCCGGGCGTGGCCGCAGCGCAGCGGCGAGGCGTTCGGACGGCGCGCGCTCGGCCAGCATTAGCCCAGGCAAGCGGCGATGGCGGCGGTTAGCGCCTCGCGCAACTCGGCGTCGTCGGTCAGCGGCAGCACGACTGCTGCTTGCGCCGCCGCAGCCAACCCCAAGCCTGCCAGCGCCAAGCGTCCGGTATGGATCAACATGCGAGTCGATGCGCCTTCTTCCAGTCCTTGGCCGCGCAAATGGCGGGAACGGCGGCCGATTTCGACCAGGGTAATGGCGAGGGTAAGGTCAATATCGGCCTCACGGGCGACAATCTCGGCTTCGATATCGGCGGTTGGATAGAAGAAATCGATGCCGACGAAACGCTGCTTGGTCGATTCCTTCAAGTCCTTGACCGCACTTTGATAGCCAGGGTTATAGGAAATCGCCAACTGGAAGTCCGGGTGCGCCGCCACCAGCTCGTTTTTCTTCTCCAGCGGCAAAATCCGCCGCGCATCGGTGAGCGGATGGATCACCACCGTGGTGTCCTGCCGCGCTTCGACAATTTCGTCGATGTAGCAAATTCCGCCGCCGCGCACTGCCAGCGTCAGCGGCCCGTCGTGCCACACGGTTTGGCCGGGCGCCAATAGATAGCGGCCAACCAGATCGGCGGCGGTCATGTCCTCGTGCGCCGCCACGGTAATCAGCGGGCGTTGCAACCGCCACGCCATGTATTCCAAAAACCGCGTCTTGCCGCAGCCGGTCGGGCCTTTCAGCATGACCGGCAGCCGGTGCCGGTAGGCGGCTTCGAACACCGCCACTTCATTGCCGACGGGCCGGTAATACGGCTCCTCGGCAATGATGAAATTGGCCAGCGAGGTCATTGGGCCAGCGCCGGCCAGGCATCGGCCCACGGCTTCGCCGCTTCGAACGCCGCCGCCGCGCGCAGTACGGCGGCATCGCCCAGATGCGGCCCGATGATTTGCAAGCCCACCGGCAGGCCGGATTTGGTGAACCCGGCGGGCACCGTGGCGGCGGGCTGCCCGGTCATGTTCAGCGGGAACGTGAAGGCGAGCCATTGGAACGGCTGCACCATGCGGCCGTCGATCTTCTCGACGCCTTGGATGTGCAGCGCGAACGGCGGCACCGCCAGCATGGGCGTCAGCAGAATGTCGTAGCGCTGCATGAAGCGCCACATCTTGTTGACCACGGCTTTGCGGGTCATCACCGCGTTGGTGAAGTCCTCGGCCTTCCAGTCGCGGGTGATGAAATCGACCAGATGCGGCGTCATCTTGTGGCCATGTTCGGCGACAATCGCGCGCATGCCTTTCAGGTCGGTTTCCATCGCCACCAGACCCCAGAAGGCGCCGTACGGGTCTTCGAAGCCGGGATGCGCTTCCTCGACGATGCAGCCGAGGTCTTGCTCGAACACCCGCGCGGCTTCGCCCACCACGCGGCGCACTTCGGGATCGACGGCGGCGTAGCCCCAATCCGGGCTGTAGGCAACGCGCAGACCTTTCAGGTCGCGCACCTGCGCGGCGGCAATCCAGTCGATGTCATCGGTCGGGATCGACAGGCGGTCGCGCGAGTCGGGCCCGGCGATCACCGAGAGCATCAGCGCCGCATCGCGCACCGTGCGCGTCATCGGGCCGATATGTTCCAGCGATTCCCACGAGGAAACGCCGGGATAACGTTCGTCCTTGGTGCCAGGATACAGCGGCACGCGGCCCATCGAGGCCTTGACGCCGACCAGGCCGCAGAACGACGACGGGATACGCACCGAGCCGCCGCCATCGCTGCCCAATGCAATCGGGCACATGCCGGACGCGACCGCCGCACCCGACCCGGCGCTCGATCCGCCAGACGTGCGCTCGATGTTCCACGGATTGACCGTGGTCTCGCACACCGGATTATGGCCGACGCCGCTATAGCCGTATTCCGGCACGTTGGTTTTACCGAGCGAGACGGCGCCCGCCGCGCGCATGCGCTCGACCACGATGTCGTCTTCATCCGGCACGAAATCGGCGTAGGCGACAGCACCCGACATGGTGCGGACGTCTTTCGAGCAGATCAGATCCTTGATGCCGTATGGCACGCCAGCCAGCGGGCCGATGGGCGCGCCGGCGGCAATCGCCGTGTCCACGGCGGCGGCTTCGCGCAAGGCCAGTTCCGGCGTCGGCGTGCAGAACGCGTGCAGCGTGCTGTCGAGCGCATCGACGCGGGCGAGCGCTGCCGTAGCGAGTTCGACGGCGGAGACGTGCTTGGCGCGCACAGCGGCGGCCATGGCGGCGGCGTCGCTTTTCCAGGATATCGGCATTGGGTGCTCCTGCTCGGTATGGCGGCAAAAGGTGGCCGCCCCGGCCAGCGCCGGGGGGCGATGGTGAGCGGCGCAGGTTAGCGGCGCGGGTTAGCTGGCCAGCAACTCTTTCAACTTCTCGTCCAAGAACGCGACGTCGACTGGGTTGGTGCCAGGACCGCCGGCGAAGTGGCCCCAGATCGACGGGATCGGGATCAGCGTCGCGTTCGGCATGTTGGCCACTTCGAACGCGCTGTCCGCGACCGGGAAATACAGGTCGGTGGCGCCCGGCATCACGTAGGCCTTGGCGGTGATCGCCCCCAGCGCCTTGCGGAAGTCGCCGCCGTACAGGGCGTTGTTGGCGATATCGCCGCGCTGCCAGGTCCACAGCATGGTCAGCAGGTTATTGGCGTCTTTCGGCAGGAAGAAGCCTTCCCAGAACGCCACCAGGAAATCTTCCAGCGAGGAGAAGCCCAGCGTCTTGATGTCGAGTTCTTCGCGGTAGAAGGCTTGGCTGAAGCCCCACCCGGCATAGACCCGCGCCATCGCGCGCAGCCCGGTTTCTGGCTTGCTCTTGTACCAGCCGGCGGCGAACGCGGCATCGGCGGTCAGCGCCGCCTTGACGCCTTCGAGGAACACGAAGTTATGGCGCGAGCATTTGGCCGAGCCGCAGAACGGCGCGATGCGCTGCACCATGCCAGGGAACATCGCGCCCCAGTGGAAGGTTTGCAGCGCGCCCATCGACCAGCCAGTGACCAGCGGCAGCGTGGTGATGCCGAATTTCCCGGTCACCAGCTTATGCTGCACCATCACGTTGTCGTAGGCGGTGATCTGGGGGAAGCGCGGGCCGTTATACGGCTCCGGCGTGTTGCTCGGCGAGGACGACAGCCCGTTGCCCAGCATATCGGGAATGATGATGAAATACTTGGCTGGGTCCAGCGCCATGCCAAGGCCCACCAGCCACTCGTTGTCCTGGTGCTGGCCGGAATACCATGTCGGGTAGACGATGGCGTTGTCCTTCGCGGCGTTCAGCGTGCCGAAGGTTTTGTACGCCAGCTTACAATTGCGAATGGTGGCGCCGCTTTGCAGCACCACGTTGCCCGCGTCGAAAATCTCGTAGTCCATCGCGATCCTCCGGTTGCCGCGCGGCTCGCTGCCGCGCGGCGTTTGGTCAAGCCACAGGTTAAACCAACTCTCGCTGACCAAGACTCATCGTCGTTGCCGGGCTTGACCCGGCAATCCATGGCGCCGGATAGAGCATCTCGCCTCTAACACCGAG
>JANYDF010000018.1 GCA_025359905.1 Rhodospirillales bacterium | reverse complement strand
GACGGCCGCTGCCGCCAGCCGGTGCAATACCGATATTGTCTGGCTTGATATCGCGATGGGCGACGCCCTGTTCTTCGAGGTAATTGACTGCCTGAAGCAGGTCCTCGCCAAACCGCCGCATCATGTCGAGCGACAACAGGTCATCCGCGTTGTCGCCCCGCAGGCGTTCCGCCAGTGTGCGGTCACCAGCCCGTTCCATCAGGATGGCCTCACGGCCGGAGACGGTCAGCGTCTCGATAATTCGCACGATGTTTGGATGGCGCAGCGGAGCCAGGACGGCCGCTTCGGCCCGGATACGGTCGCCATGGGCCTCGTCGACAGCGACCTTCAGGACGAGTTCTTCTTTTTCGCCATCGCGGCGCACCAGCAATGCATCCGCGGTGCCGCCACGACCGAGCTTGCGGACAACGACGAACCCGCCGTCGAGCGAATCGTCCCGCTTCGCGACGCTGGGATCGACTGTCGTCGCTGAATCCTGCGCGCGCGTGTCGGTTTCGGCGAGGGCGAGATATTGCAGAAACTCGCCAGCCGACGCGATCCGGTCGCTCGGGATTGGCGCCGTGGACGCACGGACCATGTCCTGAAGGAAGGAACCGATGCCGTCCACAGCTTCGGCTAGTCGCAATCCGCCGCCCTCACGCAACTTGGCCGGCAGGTCCAGCGGACTGTCTGCCGGCGGGCGGCCGGTGAAAAGGTGATAAGCGATCGCGCCTAATGAGAAGACATCCGCTTGGGCGCCGGCCTCACCGCCGCTGAGCGCTTCGGGGGCAAGATAGACTTTGGCCGGATCACCGAAATGATTTTCGATGTTGCGCGTGCCTGACGTGACCGGAATGGCGGTTTGGCTTCCCTCTGCACGCGAAGCGACCTGCCAATTCATGATTTGAAGGCGAGGCTCTCCCTCGGCAACGCCGTGGACGAGGATATTTTGCGGCGCCAGGCCGCGATGATACAGGCGCTTGCCATGCGCGTGGCCAAGCGCCTCGGCAAGCTGCCGCAGCAGCCCCAGGCGCGCTTCAGCCGTCAGGTCCGAGAGTTTTTCTCGAAGGAAGCGGTCTAGCCTGATCGAAGCGGGGTCGTGTTCGAACACCAGCGCCGGGCCGAGCTCCGTTTCCCGGAAATCGAGGACCCTGAGGATTCCGGGATGATCAATCCCTTCCAGCACCCGAAACTCGCGCATCGCCATGCGACCGAGCCGCTCGCGTTCATCGGGCGATGCTGCTCGGGCGTACGGATAAACCCGGACGCGGCGCGCCACGCCGAGGCTTGCGTGCTTGGCAACGAAGTCTTGCCAGCCGTCGCCTTCGCCAAGCAACGCGCCGAGAAGGTAGTCGCCGACCCGTCGGTCCCGGCCAGCCGGCCGGATGCCCGCCTGCTCGATAGCCTTTGCGGTCGCACGGGCGATATTCGAGTCTACAGAACCCGGGCGCCCGAGTTCCGCATCCGACGTTCCCGTCAGCGCGGCAATAATCCCCGCGGCCGGATTGCCGGTAGGATTACCCTTCAGGAAAACTCTGCGTGCGGTGCCAGGATCGATGCGTGGTGGCTGCAAGACCTTCGAGAGGAAGATCACTTCAGTGACCCATGGCACCCGGTTGGCACCGCGCCCAAAGGCGTCTTGTCGCTTCAACAGTGATGCAAGGCGCTTCGCCTTGCGATTGGCGAGAAGAAGGGGGTTGTCGACAGTGTGGCGGCGGCCATCCGTCATCCAAACCCAACTGTGCGCGTCGCCGTCGATCGTACCCGGCCGGCTCTTAATCTCCACCAGCAACAAACCGGCAGGGCCGAGGACGAGCAGATCGACCTCGTTGACGCGCCCGTCATCATCGACGAACTCGAAATTCGACCACGCGCGCCAGGGGTCACGATCGGGCAGATGCTCGCGGAGGAACTCCAGAGCCTCGCGTTCCCACTCGTAAGCAGAGGGGCTGACAACGGTCCAACGAGGCGCCTTCATGCGGTGCTGGCCCCAGACGGGCTGCTCTCGGCGGTGTTGAGGCCGCCCGCTCGATCCTTCCCGCTATTCGCCAGGAGCGTCATGGATTCTGGCCTCCCGCAATCGCCGGCGGCTGGTCTGACGGCTTCGGCGTGGTCTCAATGAACTGTCGGATCGCCTGGCGAATGACCCACGAAACCGATGCGTCACGCGCCAGCGCGATTTCGTGGAGCGTCCGATAGTCCTGCTCTTCGAGGCTCACGGTGAGGCGTGTTGCCTTTCGAGGACGCTCATCCATGCCCAAGCCCCTTAAGCCTTCTACTCCACGATACGCCACGTCGCATCAGACTTCAACGGAGTGATGCATTTATCACCATCGGGCGATCTCCGGCAGCTTGGCGCGT
>JANYDF010000102.1 GCA_025359905.1 Rhodospirillales bacterium | reverse complement strand
GTCGTCCGAGAGAGTGAGCCGCGACGCCCTGATCCGCGCCACAAAGGCGGTGGCCACCGCAGGACTATGTGAGGCCAGATAACGAACTTTGGCAAGGAACCAAGCCTTGGCTTCCGGCGACATGCGCGCCGGACGGCCTGGCATCAGCCCGGCTTGGCCAGCGCCAGAATGGCGTCGGCTTCGTCCATCACCGCGTCGAAATCCTCTCCTTCGCCACGATCCAAAGCTGCCAGGCCCTCGGCATCGCGCAGCACGTCGCTGCCTTCGCCTTCAAGGTAGAGCCGCAGCGCCCGCAGCATCACCCACGACCGGTCACGGCCGAGTGCGGCGGCGATGCGGGTGAACTCGTCGGCCAGCCCGGCCGGCACGCGCAGCGACAATTGAACTTTGCCGGTCATGCCATCCATCGAAGCCTCCCGCGCAATGATGCGGGCGGCAGCGTACGCCACCGCATCCCGCCGCCGCAAATCCGATTACGCCCCGAACACCCGGGCGAAAATCGCATCGACGTGCTTCAGGTGCATCCGCGCATCCATCGCCGCATCCAGCAATTCTGGCGCGACTCGCCCGGCTACCTCCGGATCGGCGTCCAGATTTTCGCGGAAGCTGCGGCCTTCGGCGGTGCCGAGCTTGGTCCAGGTCGCCATCGCGTTGCGTTGCACGATCCTGTAGGCGTCCTCGCGCAGAATTCCTGCGCGGGCCAGCGCCAGCAGCACTTCGCCGGAATGCACCACACCGCCGAGCGATTCCAGATTGACCGCCATCCGCTCGGGATAAACCACCAGCGTCTTCATCATCCCGGCCAGCCGGGCCAGCGCGAAATCCAGCGTCACGGTGGAGTCGGGCCCGATGGCGCGTTCGACCGACGAGTGGCTGATGTCGCGCTCGTGCCACAGCGTCACGTTTTCCAGCGCCGGGGTCACGGCGGACCGCACAATGCGGGCGAGGCCGGTGAGGTTCTCGCTCAGCACCGGGTTGCGCTTGTGCGGCATCGCCGAGGAGCCTTTTTGCCCCGGATGGAAGAATTCCTCCGCCTCGCGCACTTCGCTGCGCTGCAAATGCCGCACTTCAGTCGCCAGCCGCTCGATGCCGCTGGCCACCACGCCGAGCGCGCAGAAAAATGCCGCGTGACGGTCGCGCGGGATCACCTGGGTGGACACCGGCTCGACCGACAAGCCGAGCTTGGCGGCGACGAATTCCTCCACACGCGGATCGACGTGGGCGAACGTGCCCACCGCGCCGCTCAGCGCCGCCACGGCGATCTCGGCGCGCGCATTGACCAGCCGCTGCCGGTTGCGGGCGAATTCGGCGTAGTGCCCGGCCAGCTTGATGCCAAAGCTGGTCGGCTCGGCATGGATGGCGTGGCTGCGCCCGATGGTCAGCGTGTGCTTGTGCTCCATTGCGCGCGCCTTCAGCGCAGCAAGCAAATCGTCGATATCGGCGATCAGCAGATCGGCGGCCTGGGTCAGCTGCACCGACAGTGTGGTGTCCAGCACGTCGCTGCTGGTCAGGCCGAGATGCACGAAACGGCTGTCCGGGCCGATCCCCTCAGCCAGCCAGGTCAGAAACGCGATCACGTCGTGACGGGTCTCGCGCTCGATCTCGTCGATGCGGGCGACATCGGCCGGACCGATGGCGGCCAGCTTGGCACCGCCCTTTTCGCGGATGGCGCGGGCCGATTCGGCGGGCACGTCGCCGTATAGCGCCATCGCCTCGGCGGCCAGCGCCTCGATCTCGAACCAAATCCGGTAGCGATTTTCTGGGGCCCAAATCGCGGTCATCGCCGGGCGGGAGTAGCGAGTGAGCATGGTAGTTCCAATATGTCGCGGGCGCGCCCATCTACGGCGGCCGGGTTCACCCTCGCAACCGGCGAGGCCGCAGGTAAGGACGACGCATGCCGCATGGAGTAATGTGGGACGAGCTTGCAGCGCTGCTGCAAGTGATCCTGATCGACCTCACGCTGGCAGGCGACAACGCCGTGGTGGTTGGTCTTGCGGTCACCGGCCTGCCGAAGCACCAGCGGCGCAAGGCGATCATGGCCGGCATCTTTGGCGCAGCACTGCTGCGGATCGCGCTCGGCGCGGTGACACTGCAACTGCTCGCCATCGTCGGGCTGCTGCTGGCGGGCGGGCTGCTGCTGCTGTGGGTGTGCTGGAAAATGTACCGCGAACTGCGGCGCACCGGCACGCCGGGCCACGAGATTTCGGCGCCAAAAACGCTGGCGGCGGCGATGGTGCAAATCGTGCTGGCCGATTTGTCGATGAGCCTGGACAACGTGCTGGCGGTTGCCGGAGCGTCCGAAGGCCATCTTTGGGTGCTGGTCACCGGGCTGGCGCTGTCGGTGGTGCTGATGGGTGTCGCTGCCGATCTGGTGGCAAGGTTGCTGTTACGGTACCGCTGGATCGCCTGGATTGGGCTGCTGGTGGTGCTGTTCGTGGCGCTGCAACTGATCTGGAAGGGCGGCTGGGATGTGGCCGGACATGTAATGCCCGGCTGAGACCGGTTGCTGAGACCGGTCGCTGATCCCGGTCGCTGATCCCGGTCAGCCGTGCAATTGCTTGAGCAGTCCGGCGATGTCGGCTGCCCCCCAATGCGCCACGATCAACCCGTCGCGCACCTGCAAGATGTCGCAGCTATTGAACGTGATGCGTTTGCCGCTGGGCGGGATGCCGAAATACGGCGCGGCATGGGTGCCGGTATAAGTGAAGTTCGCCGCCACCATGTCGCCGCCAACCACGACGGGGCTGGCGGTCACGGCAAGGTCGGGCAATCCGGCCAGCCGGGCGGCGAAGTAGTCCACGGTCGCTTGTTTGGCGGTTTTGCCTGGCACTGGCGGCGGTGCCGCGGCGCTGCTTTGGTGCTGGGCGTATTCTTCGGCGAACAATGCGGCGAAGGCCGATATGTCGTGCGCGGTCAGTGCTGCGGCAAATGCCTCCGCCACATTCGCGGCTGCCGCCCGCACGGCGGCCGGCAAGGCCACGGCGGCGGTCAGCCCGGCAATCAAAACACGGCGTTCCATGCGGGCAGGATGCCACGCCTGGGCATCCGCCGGTAGGGATTTCGTCCGGCTGCTGCGCTGTCATAGGGCCGCGCCTGCCGTTGCCGTGGATGGCCTATTGAGGCTGGAAAATCCACCGCATCGGGAGGCAACAGGCCCATGACGACCGCCGCCGCCCCGGGCATATCCCGGCCGCACAACGTCCGGCGCGGCGTGGTGCAGGCTATGCTGGCGGTACTGGCGTTCACCGTCATGGACTCGTTGCTGAAGAAGATGGCGTCCGAACTGCCGGTGATGCAGGTCTTCCTGTTCCGCTGGGTGTTCGCGCTGCCGCCGATTCTGCTGGTGGTGTCGCGCAACGGCGGCTTTCGGGCGATGCGCACCAAACGATTGACCGCGCATCTGTGGCGCTCGGCGCTATCCACCATCTCGCTCGGCGGTTTCATCTACGCGTTCGGCCACATGAAGCTGGCCGACGTGGTGGCCATTTCGTTCGCCGCCCCGGTGCTGGTGACGGTGTTTTCCGGCAAGCTGCTGGGCGAACATGTTGACCGCAAACGCTGGATCGCGGTGCTGGCCGGGTTCGCCGGCGTGCTGGTGATCACCCGGCCCGGCACCGGCGTGTTCGGCCTCGCCGCCGCCGTCGCGCTGGGCGCCACATTGTTCTACGCGGTCGGCCTGATCCTGGTGCGCCGCCTCGGCGCCACCGAGAGCACGGCGGCGACCTCGTTCATTCTGGCGATCAGCAGCATCGTCACCGGGCTGTGTTTCATCCCGTTCGGCTGGGTCTGGCCGAGCGGGGCGCAACTGGCGTGGCTCGCGGTGATGGGCACGGTTGGCGGCACCGCCAACATGCTGGTCACCGCCGCCTATCGCAACGCCCCAGCCGCGACGGTGGCGCCGCTCGATTACACGCTGCTGATCGGCACCACCGCCATCGGCTACTTCGTGTTCAACGAGGTGCCGGATGTGTGGGTGTTCGTCGGCGCCGCCATCGTGGTGGCCAGCGGGCTCACCATTATCTACGCCGGCACGCGGCGGGAGCGGCCAGCTTAAAGCAAACCCTCCTGGCGGAAGCTGGTCCAGCGGCCGTTGCCGACAATGACGTGATCGTGCAGCACGATGGACAGGGCCCGCGCCGCTTGGCGGATTTCCTGGGTCATCGCCACGTCGTCGGGCGATGGGGTTGGATCGCCACTGGGATGATTATGTACTAGAATTATCGCGGTCGCGTGCAATTCCAGCGCCCGCTTGACCACCTCGCGCGGATACACTGGCGTATGGTTCACCGTGCCGCGCGTCTGCGCCTCGTCGGCCAGCAGGCGATTGCGGTTGTCGAGGAACAGGATGCGGAAATGCTCGATCCGCTCGCGCGCCAGCACCGCGTTCAAATAGCCCATCAGCCGATCCCAGTTATTGAGTACCGGTTGATCGATCACCTCGGCGCGGGCCAGCCGAAGTGCAGCGGCCTGAATGGTTTTTAGCGCCGCCGCCCCGGCGTCGCCCATGCCTTCGACATTGCGCAGATCGTTCAGCGATGCGGCAATCGCATTGGCAAAACTGCCGAAGCGGGCAATCAGGTCGCGCGCAATTGGCTTGGTGTCCCGGCGCGGCAGGGCCAGGAACAGCACCAGTTCGAGCAATTCATGATCTGCCACCGAATCCGGCCCTGCGGTCAGCAACCGCTGCCGCAGCCGCGCCCGATGCCCCTCCGCCCCCGCCGGGGCGGCGGACGCGGGCGGCGGTTCGATCAGGCCAAGCTCGGCCTCGGCCAATCCGCGCTTGCTGCGTGCCATGCGCTACGCTGCCACGCTAGGCCGACGCCGCAAAGCTGGTTACGTTATTGTATCGTCAATCGTTTGATAATTCGCCAGTGTCTCGCGCCAAACGGCGGGCAGCGGGATGGCGCGGCGTGTGTCGACCCCGATGGCCGTGAGCACCGATAGCGCGCGCGAGGTGATCTCGCCGTCCATCAGCAGGCGCTGGCGCAGATGCAGCGACTTGGTGCCGAAGCGGGCGACCTCGGTTTCGATCCGCACCTCGCCCGGCCAGTTCATCTCGCGCACGAAGTCGATTTCCAGCCGCACGATCACCACGCCATAGTCTGCGGTCAGTAATCCGTGCCGATGCAGCAACTCGGTGCGCCCGGCCTCGTACATCACCGCATACACGGCGTTGTTGACGTGGCCGACCATGTCGGCGTCGCAGAACCGCAAACGCTGCGTGGTGACGAACGGCGATCCCATCGGCGTCAGACCGGGTACGGCGGCTTATCGGCCCCGGCGGGCGACAACGTGAAGACTTCCACGCCGGTCTCGGTCACGCCCACCATATGCTCGAACTGGGCCGACAGGCTGCGGTCCCGGGTCACGGCGGTCCAGCCGTCGTCGAGCACCTTCACTTCGGGGCGGCCGGCGTTGACCATCGGCTCGATGGTGAAAAACATCCCTGGTTTCAGCACCGGTCCGTCGCCGGCGCGGCCGAAATGCAGCACGTTCGGCGGCTCATGGAAGCGCCGCCCGATGCCATGGCCGCAGAAATCCCGCACCACGCTGAAGCGGTTGGCTTCCACGTAGCTTTGGATGGCGTGGCCGATATCGCCAAGCGTGGCCCCCGGCCGCACCGCGCGCAGCCCGCGCTGTAGCGATTCGTAGGTCACATCGATCAGATTGCGCGCCTTGGTCGATGGCGGCCCGGCGCAATACATCCGGCTGCTGTCGCCGTGCCAGCCGTTCAGGATCACGGTGATGTCGATATTCAGCACATCGCCCGGGTCCAGCTTCCGCTCGCCCGGAATGCCGTGACAGACCACATGATTGATCGACGTGCAGATCGACTTGGGGAAGCCGCGATAGTTCAGCGGGGCCGGGATGGCACCGGCACGGACGATGAAATCGTGGCACAGCCGGTCGAGCGCGCCAGTGCTGACCCCAGGCACCACGTGCAGGCCGATCATGTCGAGGGTTTCGGCGGCGAGGCGGCCCGCGGCGCGCATGCCCGCGAAATCCTCCGGCCGGTGAATGGTGATCCGCCGCGCTTCGGCTCCGCCGTCCATAGAATACGCTCCGCTGCCCATCCCGCCCGGCTGGGCAGAGGGTCTGACTTTAATCCACCAAAATGCGCAACCCGGCGCGCGGGTGCAAGGGCGGCGCTGCCCCGCGTGTCAAGCAGACTTGTGATGACAGCGCGCGGGTTAGCGGCTGGCGAGTTGCCCGCCCTCTGGCCGCAGCGGCACGCAGGCGATGTGGCGGCGCGACACGGCGGCGCAGGCGGCCCGCACGTCCGGCTGCGTCAAGCCGGTCAGCGTGGCGCGATAACTGGTGCGTCCGCGCAGCGTAACCGAATCGATTCGGATATCGCCGGTATCGGCACCGCGGCGAGCAAGATCGGCGGCGGCGCGCGCGGCCGATTCGCTGGAGAATACGCCGAGTTGCACCGCCCAGCGGCTCGCGGCGCGCGCCCGGATGGTCGCGCGCGGCGCAGGGTCGGAGGGGATGCTGGCCATTTCGCGGCGCGGCACGCTGGCCACGTTCATTTGCTCGAAGCCACGGTCCAAAAGGGCGGCCATGTGTTGATCGCGCTGGCCTGGGTGGGCAGCGCCGATGACCACGCCGATCAACCGCACATCCGAGCGCACTGCCGAGGTGACGAGATTGAAGCCGGACGCCTCGGTATATCCGGTCTTGAGCCCGTCGGCGCCCGGATAGCTTTGCAGCAGATGGTCGTGGTTCGGGATCACCCGGCCATGGAACGTGAACGACGGCACGCTGAAATAGCGGTACTCGGCCGGAAAATCCTGCACCAAGTGCCGCGCCAGCACCGCCAGATCGCGTGCGGTGCTGACTTGCGAGGCGTCCGGCAAGCCCGAGGCGTTGCGGAATTCGCTGCGGCTCATGCCCAACGCGCGGGCCCGCAGTGTCATCATCTGCGCGAACCGCTCCTCGTCGCCGCCGAGCAATTCGCCCAGGGCGGCTGCCGCGTCATTCGCCGACTTGGTGACCAAGCCAAGAATCGCCTGCTCCACCGTGAGCTTGGTGCCGGGCATCAGGCCAAGTTTGGATGGCGACATTGCAGCGGCGTGCGTGGACACTGGCACCAACTGATCGCGCGACAGCCGCCGGTCGCGCAATGCCTCGAACGCCATATACAGCGTCATCATCTTGGTCAGGCTGGCGGGGTAACGCGGCTCATCCGGGCTGACCGCGATCAGCACATTGCCGGTGGCGGCATCCATCACGATGGAGCTGTATCGGTCTGAGCCGATTTGGGCGCGGGCCGCAGACGTCATCAGCAAGCAAGTGACGAGCATGGCCGGAAGCGCCAGGGCAACGGCCCGCCACGCAGCTATGACGCTTGCGTGACACCAGCCGCGCGATCCGATCATGTGCTATCCTTCTGCGGCACCGCCGCCCACGTCATTAGCGGCCCGGCCCGTGCGCTGTCCAGTCCGTTCGCGGCGCTAAACCGGTCATTTTGAAAGGGTTAACGGCCGCTGTTCAGCCCATGCTAGCGCTGAACGCGGGGCGGTGGAATGCACTTCCGTGTCGCGAAACGTAAATTGTGCACCGCACAAAAACGCTTGACCGGCGAGCATCTGCCTATTAATTAGGTGTTGTGCAGTGCAGCATATCGCCGCAAGGGCAACGAACTATCCGGGCTGGGCATTTGGTGAGGCCAAGATTTGGCTCACACAACCGCTGCGGCAAGCCGGATACCAGGAGACCAGCAATGGCTGTCAAGAAAATCGTCGAAGCCGCGCCGGCCGCCGCCGAGACGGCTGTTGTGGTGCCCCCCGCTGCTGCCCAGCCAGAGGCGCAAGCCGCTAAGGCGGCCCCGGTTGCGGCTGCCGAACCTGTCACCCCGTCCGAAACGGCGCCGGCCGCGAGCCTCGCGGCGCCCCAGGCCGACCTTTCCAACAAGATCAAGATGGAGACTGTTATGAAGACCACCGAAGAGTTCGTCACGTTCGGCCAAGGCAACGTCGAAGCTTTCGTGAAGGCCAGCCAGATTTGGGCTGCCGGCATGCAGGACATCAGCAAGCAGTTCGCCGCCACGGCGCAAGCCCAGGTCGACCAGACCGTTGCCACCTTCAAGGCGCTCGCTGGCGTGAAGTCGATCAAGGAAGCCATGGACCTGCAGTCGACCCTGGCGCGCAGCTCGGTTGAGAAGGCCGTGTCCGACACCGGCAAGCTGACCGACGCGTCGCTCAAGCTGACCGAGCAGGCCTTCGCGCCGATCACCGCCCGCGTGACGCTGGCGATGGAAAAATTCGGCCGCACCGCCTGATACGGCGCGCGACCGAGCGGCAACACGGCCCGGGGCTCCGCCCCGGGCCGTTTGTCGTTGTGCGGCGCGCATCCCAAAGCGCCGCCGCTCTTGCATCGGGCCGCGTGCCGCCCAGATGAGGCGTCCCGAGTAGGGCGCGCGACTCCAGTTCCTTCACGGCCCGCCTTTCGATATGTTCACCGCATCAAGGTGCCCATCCGAGATCGCGCCACGGCGCAGGTTGCGGACGTGGCGGCGCATGGCGGCCAAAAGCGAGCTTTTCGACGATGAGTGACGGTGACAAGCGCAAGGACGACGGACGCACGGACGGCAACGACGGGACCAATACCGGCGTTGTGGTCAAGGCGCGTGCGAAGACCCGCAAGCCCGCGATGTACAAAGTGTTGATGCTCAACGACGATTACACGCCGATGGAATTTGTCGTGCATGTGCTGGAGCGGTTTTTCCAGAAAAACCGCGAGGAGGCGACACGCATCATGCTGCACGTGCATCGCCGGGGCGTGGGCGTGTGCGGCGTGTTTACGTACGAGGTGGCCGAGACCAAAGTCACCCAGGTGATGGACTTGGCGCGGCAGAACCAGCACCCGCTGCAATCTACGATCGAAAAAGAGTAGCGCCGCCGGGCGATGGCAGCTTGTGACGCGTATGCAGCGGTTGCATCCTGGCCGAACGTCCAGGCTGTTGGAGGCCTATCGGATTTTTAAGTAAGTTCGGTGAAGAATTCTGGTGCATGCGCCGGTCAATCGCGAAAGAATGACCGGGCCGGTTGACCAGCGATCGTCGAGCTATGCCGTGCCTTACAGCTGAACAAATTTGGCGGCCCGGACGGCCATCCAGCCCTGGCCATTCCGTCCCGGCCTTACTTGAGTGAAGGAGCGTCGGATCATGCTCTCCCGGAACCTCGAACAGACGCTCCATCGCGCCCTTTCGTTCGCCAGCGAGCGCAAGCACGAATATGCGACCCTGGAGCATTTGCTGCTCGGGCTGGTCGAGGATACCGACGCGGCGACGGTGCTGCGCGCGTGCGGCGTCGATCTCGATAAGCTGCGCAACGACTTGACCGAGTTTCTCGATAAGGACCTCGCCGGATTGGCGACCGACCGGCCGGGCGACCCGAAGCCGACCGCTGGTTTTCAGCGCGTCGTGCAGCGTGCGGCCATCCATGTGCAGTCCTCCGGGCGCGACGAAGTCACCGGCGCGAATGTGCTGGTGGCGCTGTTCAGCGAGCGCGAGAGCCACGCGGTGTATTTCCTGCAAACCCAGGACATGACGCGGCTCGATGCGGTCAACTTCATCAGTCACGGCATCGCGAAGGCCCCTGGCCGCAGCCAGACGCGCCCGGTGCAGGGTGCCCCGGAAGCGCATGGCGGCGAGCCGGAGCGCGAGGAAAAGCCCGGCCGCCGTGGCCAGGATGCGTTGTCGAACTACTGCGTGAACCTCAACAAGAAGGCGATGGCGGGCAAGATCGACCCGCTGATCGGCCGCGATTCGGAAATCGAACGCACCATCCAAATTCTCTGCCGCCGCACCAAGAACCACCCGCTGTATGTGGGCGATCCGGGCGTCGGCAAAACCGCCATCGCCGAGGGCCTCGCCAAGCGCATTGTCGAGGGCGACGTGCCGGAAGTGCTGGCCAAATCGACCATCTATGCGCTCGACATGGGCGCGCTGCTGGCCGGCACGCGCTATCGTGGCGATTTCGAGGAGCGGCTGAAGGCGGTGGTGACCGAACTGGAAGCCCAGCCGAACGCGGTGCTGTTCATCGACGAAATCCACACCGTGATCGGTGCTGGCGCCACCAGCGGCGGGGCGATGGATGCCTCGAACCTGCTCAAGCCGGCGCTGGCCAGCGGCAATCTGCGCTGCATCGGCAGCACCACCTACAAGGAATTCCGCAATTACTTCGAGAAGGACCGCGCGCTGGTGCGCCGCTTCCAGAAGATCGACGTCAACGAGCCGAGCCAGGAAGACGCGATCAAGATTCTGCGCGGCCTGAAAGTCAACTACGAGAAGCACCACAAGGTGCGCTACACGGACGAGGCGATTGTCGCCGCCGTGGAATTGTCGGCGAAATACATCCACGACCGTAAGCTGCCCGACAAAGCAATCGACGTGATCGACGAAGTGGGCGCCAGCCGGATGCTCCAGCCGGAGCATAAGCGCCGCAAGACGGTGACCTTGAAGGACGTGGAGGAGATCGTCGCCAAGATCGCCCGCATCCCGCCCAAGAGCGTCTCGGCCGACGACAAGGAAACCCTGCGCAATCTCGAACGCGATCTGCGGTCCATGGTGTTCGGCCAGGACAAGGCCATCGAGGCGTTGTCGGCGGCGATTAAGCTGTCGCGGGCGGGGCTGCGCGATCCGGAAAAGCCGATTGGCAACTATCTGTTCAGTGGCCCGACCGGCGTCGGCAAGACCGAAGTGGCGCGGCAATTGGCCAGCACGCTGGGCATTGAGCTGATCCGCTTCGATATGTCGGAGTATATGGAGCGGCACAGCGTCTCGCGCCTGATCGGCGCGCCGCCGGGCTACGTGGGTTTTGACCAGGGCGGCATGCTGACCGACGCCATCGACCAGCACCCGCATTCGGTGCTGCTGCTCGATGAAATCGAGAAGGCGCACCCCGACCTGTTCAACATCCTGTTGCAGGTGATGGACCACGGCAAACTGACCGACCACAACGGCAAGAGTGTCGATTTCCGCAACGTGATCCTGATCATGACCACGAACGCCGGCGCGGCGGACATGGCCAAGGAAGCCATCGGCTTTGCCCGCGAAGGCCGCGAGGGCGAGGACGCCGACGCGATCAAGAAGATGTTCACCCCGGAATTCCGCAACCGGCTGGACGCGGTGATCGCCTTTGCCGGGCTGACGCCGGAGATTGTCGGCCGTGTGGTGGAAAAGTTCGTTATGCAGCTTGAGGCGCAACTCGCCGATCGCAACGTGACCATCGAATTGTCGTCCGGCGCCAAGGAGTGGCTGGCCGAACGCGGCTATGAGCGGCTGTATGGCGCACGGCCGCTGGCTCGGGTCATCCAGGAGTACATCAAGAAGCCGCTGGCCGAGGAATTGCTGTTCGGCAAGCTGGCCAAGGGCGGCTCGGTTAAGGTGACGCTGAAGGACAAGAAGCTCGACTTCGAATATTTGTCCGCCAACGTGGCTGCTCTGTCGAAGCCGGAAGGCGACGAGGGCGGCACCGAGAAGGAGCCGGAAACGGCAGAGTAAAGCCTGCCGCGCTACCCGGCAGCCGCATGCTGCCGGGCAGCGGCCAGGGTAACGGCGAAGCCCGCCAGCATCAGCGCGGCGGCAACGAACCACGGTGCGCCCGGCACATTGACGGCTGCGGCGTAGACCGAGGTGAACAGTACCGGGCCGATCAGCCCGGCAACGCTCAGCACACTGGCGACGGCCCCTTGCAGGCGGCCTTGCTCGTCGGGCGGCACGAGCCGCGTCATCATCGCTTGCGCCGCTGGGCTGACCAATCCCATCAGGGCCAGCACCGGCAGCCCGGCCCAGGCCAGGGCTGGCGTGTCGGCGGCGCCGATTGCGGCGAACCCGGCGGCGGCACAGGCCAGACCCAGCAGCATCGCCCGCCGCTCGCCCAGCCGCAGCACCACCGGGCGCACCAGCAAGCCGCCGACCAGCACCGCGCACAAACCGAAACCGCCAAAGGCGAGGCCGACCGTATCGGCGCCCCAGTGGTAGCGTGAGGTCGCGTACAGCACGAACACCGCGATCAGCGATTGCTGACCGAGGAACAGCAGAAACTGCGCCGCCGCGATGCCGCGCAATTGCGGCTGCCGCGCCAATAAACGCAATGCCGACAACGGGTTGGCTCGCCCCCAGCCGAACCGGGCGCGGCGTTCCGGCGGCAACGACTCCGGCAGCATTGTGAGGCAATACAGCGCATTCGCCGCCCCGATGGCCGCCGCCACCCAGAACGGCAGCCGGGTATCCAAGCTGCCAAGCCAGCCGCCGAGTGCCGGGCCTGCGATGAAGCCGGCGCCGAACGCCACGTTGATCAGCCCGAACCCGGCCGCCCGCCGCGCTGGCGGGGCGATATCGGCGACATAGCTGGCGGCGGTGGAATTGCTCGCGGCACTGCTGCCCGAGATCAGCCGCCCGGCGAACACCATCGCCACAGCGGGCGCCAGCGCCATCAGTACATAGTCCATCGCCCGCCCCAGCGTGGAGCCAAGCAGCACCGGCCGCCGCCCGATCCGGTCGGACAAGGCGCCGAGCGTGGGCGAAAGCAGGAATTGCATGAGGTTGAATGCCGTGCCGAGCACGCCCAGCATCCCGGCCGCAGCCACGGTGTCGCCGTTGGAAAAACGCAGCACCAGGCGGGGCAGCACTGGCAACACGATGGCGATGGCCAGCATGTCGAGAAAGACCGTCACCATCGCGAGGCCGATGGACGGAGGGCGCGGCCACGCCACGCTTAGCTGCGCCCGGTGCGAACGGCGAACAGGGTGGTCAGCAACGCGGCGGCCATGATGGCGGCGGCGAGGTAGTACGGCGCGCCGGGCAAATGCCATGCCGCGTTGTTGCCGACCGCCACGGCGAACACGGCGGTGAACAATCCCGGCCCGGCCAGCCCCGCGACGCTCATGATGCTGCTGTTGGCACCTTGCAGGCGGCCTTGCTCGGTCGGCGGCACCAATTGCGTCATGATCGCCCGGGCTGCTGGTCCCACCAGCCCCATCAGCGACAACACCGGCAGGCCGAGCCACGCCAGCAACGGGTCATCGGCGGCGGCGAAAGCGATGAAGCCGAGGGCGGCGCAGGCGAGCCCAACAAGCATGGTACGCCGCTCGCCAAACCAGCGCACCGCCGGGCGCACCAGCAATCCGCCAGTCACCGCCGCGCAGACGCCGAAGCCAGCCAGCGCCAAGCCGACCGTGCTGGCGGGCCAGTGATAACGGTAGGTGCCGTGCAGCACGAACACCGAAAGCAACGATTGCTGGGCGAGGGCAAACAGAAATAGCACCGCGCCGATGCCAAGCAGCCGACGCTGGCGGGCCAGCAAGACGAACGACGCCAGAGGGTTGACCCGCCGCCAAGCCAATTTGCTGCGCCGGGCGCGCGGCAGCGATTCGGGCAGCACAAACAGCCCGTACACGCCGTTGACCAGGCTGAGACCCGCTGCCACCCAGAACGGCAAGCGCGGATCGAAGCCGCCGAGCAATCCGCCAAGCGCCGGGCCAAGCACGAAACCGACGCCGAACGCGACACTGATCAGGCCAAAACCGGCCGCCCGCCGCTCCGGCGGCGATACGTCGGCGATGTAGGCCCCGGCCGTGGAATGGCTGGCGGCGGTAATGCCGGAAATCAGCCGCCCGACGAACAGCAGAGCGATGCCGGGCGCCAGCGCCATCAGCACGTAGTCCAGCCCAAGGCCGAAATTGGACATCAGGATCACTGGCCGCCGCCCGAGCCGGTCGGATAGCGCTCCGATCAGCGGCGAAAACAGGAATTGCATCAAGTTGAACGCGGTGCCGAACACGCCGAGCACGCCGGCTGCTGCGGCGGTGTCGTTCAAGCTGAATTGCAGCACCAGGCGCGGCAGCACCGGAATGATGATCGACATGGCCAGCATGTCGAGCAGCACGGTGACCAGCACAAAACTGATGGCAGCGCGCTGGGAGGGCGGCGCGGGTTCGGTCACGTGGCGTCCTTGAGTTGATCCGCTGACGCTATCAGCCGCCGCCTTCGGCTTCCAGGGTATGCCGCGCCTGCGCGAGCTCCGCCGCGTGGCTTGGTGAAATGCTGGGCAGTTTCAGCTCCAGATCCTCCAGCGCCGCGATCATTGCTTCGACCACGATCAGCCGGGCGAACCATTTGTGATCGGCCGGCACCACGAACCACGGGGCGTGCGGCGTGGCGGTGGCGGCTATGGCGTCTTCGTAGGCGGACTGGTACTTGTCCCAGTAGGCGCGCTCGGCGAGATCGGCGGCGCTGAACTTCCAGTTCTTGCCGGGGGTATCCAGCCGGGCTAGAAAGCGGCGGCGTTGCTCGGCCGGCGACATATGCAGGAAGAATTTGAGCTGCACCAAGCCTTGCCGGGCGAGGTATTTCTCGTAGGCGGCAATATCCTCCAGCCGGTGCTTCCAGATTTTCTTGCCGTTTAGTTCATCAGGAAGGTGCTGCCGCTCCAGTAATTCCGGATGCACGCGGACAATCAGCACTTCTTCATAATGGCTGCGATTGAAGATGCCGATCTGGCCGCGTCTCGGCATGTGGCGGGCCACCCGCCACAGGAAATCATGCCCTAGGTCTTCCGGCCCAGGCTGCTTGAAGTTGGCGATGCTGACGCCTGCCGGATCGATCCCGGACATCACGTGCCTTATCGTGCCGTCCTTCCCGGACGCATCCATGCCCTGAAAGATGCACAACAACGCCCAGGATTCCTGCGGATACAGCAGCATTTGCAGGTCTGACAGACGTTTAACGCCATCGGCCAGCAGTGCCTCGCTCGGTGCCGGGCCGGCTAGCGCGCCGTCTGTGTCCGACGGGTCGTGATCCTTAAGCCGGAAGTGGCTGCCATCGGTGATCCGGTACCGGTCGAGCATGCGCCGCAGGCGCTTGTGGGTCATGAGGCTGGCGGGCCGTAGTTGTCGGTTAGGTATTTCTGGATCGCCGCCGCGTCGGCGTCGGTCAGTTGCGCGCCGAACGCATTGCGCATCTTAGTGACTTCGGCTTTCCAGACATCGGCGTTCAGGAACGGCGCATTCATGCGCACATAGTCCAGGCTATGGCAGCCGCCGCAATTCTGGTTGACCACCTCCAAGCCGGCGGCAGGCTTCAGCGTCACCAGTTCCTCGGGTGCCGGCCCATTGGCGGCCATGGCTGGGGTCGCGGCGAGCAGGGCGAGAACAACAAGGGCTTTCATCTCTGGTTCCCTTAACCGGCGGTGACGGTGATCGCGGCGATCACGTTATGATGATAGCCGGCGGGATTGGCGACCAATTTAGCCGGTTGCACCGCGCCCGCCGCGTTCGTGGCGCGTGCCAGCACGGTCAGGCTGCCGGTGCGTCCAGCGGGTGCGGCGAATGACCACGGGCGGAAGGCGAAACGGCCCAAATCCTCGCCGAGTGCGGCGGCGTCCCAATTTGCGCCACCGTCCAGCGACACATCGACTTTGGCGATGCCTTGCCCGCCATCCCACGCCAATCCCCGCACGGTAAAGCCCGCAGCGCCCACCGCAGCCCCATCGAGCGGTGCGGTGATCAGCGAATTGACTATGATCTCGGTAATCGGGCTGGTCTTTTCGTTGTCTTGCGTCACGAACGGCTGCGTGGCCGGGAACACGCCGCGCGGTACCCGGTAGGCTTTGGCCATCCAAAAGTTGTCGAGCGGCTTGGCGAGCACGTCGATTCGGGTGACGTGTTTGATCCAATACGTCCCGGTCCAGCCGGGCACGATCACACGCACCGGGAAGCCGTTCCAGATCGGCAGTTTCTCGCCGTTCATCTCCCAGGCCAGCAGCACGCTGCCGTCGAGCGCACGGTCGAGCGGGATGGACTTGCGGAACACCGGGGTGGCTTCCACCACCGGGCCGTCGGCGCCACGGAACGCCACTTCGACCGCACCGGGCTTCACGCCCGCCTTGGCCAGCACGTCACTGAGCTTCACGCCGCGCCACACAGCGTTGCCCATCGCGCCGATGCCCCACTGCACGCCTGGCACATGCGGGCTGAACAAGCCGCGCCGGTTGCCCGAGCATTGGCAGACCGCCGTCACCTCGCTAACCGGCAGGCCCTTTAGGTCATCGAGTGAAAATTTCACCTCAGACCCCGCCGCTTCGCCGCCGACGGTCAGCGACCAATTGGCCAGTTCCGCTTCGGTCGGCACGTTGGCCAAATGGTAGCGCACGAAAAATTGGTTGTTGGCGGTCAGTGGGGTGGTGAACCCCTCCAGCGGCGTTTCGTAGTTCGGCGGCCGCCAGGACAGTTTGATCAGCGGCTGCTTGCCCGGCAGCACCACGGTAATCGCTTCCTCGCGCGTGCCGGCGGGCAGGGCCGGGTTTAGGGCGGCGGCCCCGGCGCGATGCGCCAGCAGGGCTGCGGCGCCGGTGCCGAGCAGCATTGAACGCCGGTTCAGACTTTGAGCGGGCATGGCAGCATCCTCCGTCCAGCCCGCATGCGCACGAGCTATCCGTCTATTCTAGAGCAGATCAATAGGAAACTCCATCACCCGCGATCAGCCCGTGCGGCAAAACAGCCGCGCCTTGCGTAGTGCAAGTGTACGTATGCCGTGTCGATCCGCCCGAAATAGGTGGCTGGCAATTCTTCCAGCACATCACCCGGCGTTACATCCGCCGCCACGATCATGCCGCCGCCATCGTAGGCGCGCACCGACAGCAAGCTGCTGCGAAAGCCATCCGGCACCGCGCCCGGGGCCAAGTCTGCCTCGGTTGCCGCTTCCCGCACGAACACCGGGCCGCTGGCGCGATACGGGCTCTCGGTGGGCTGGTGCTGATAGTGGGTCAGCAGCATCCACTCGCCGGGCTGCGCCACGGTCAGGCTGACGCGGCAGGGAAAGTCGTCGCCCTTTCGCACAACGAACCGGCGGGCGTGGTGGCCCGCCCGGGCTTCATCGTCGAGCGCGAACAGGTCAGCGAACGCGGCGCGTGGCAGGCCGGAGATACGGAAGGGCATGGCGGATGGCTCCAGTTTGGCGTTGCCGGACCAGCTAGCCCGCTGGCGATCGCCGCTGCCATCCGCCGCTTGCGCCCGCTATCAGCCCGCCGAAACCTCAACGCTGATGTTGTTGCGGGTCGCCTTGGAATACGGGCAGACCTGATGCGCTTCGTGCACCAGTTTTTCGGCGGTCGCAGCATCCACGCCGTCGATGTGCGCGTGCAGTTTCACCGCCAGAAAGAACCCGGTGTCGTTCATGTCGATGGTTACCTGCGCGTCGACCCGCACGCCGCCATGCTTCACTTTGGCCAGCCCGGCGACGTAATCGACCGCGCTGCCGAAGCACGCGGCATAGCCGGCGGCGAAGAAGGCTTCCGGGTTGCTGGCGCCGGCCTAGCCGGGACCGCCGAGTTCCTTGGGGATCGATAGATCGGCGGACAGCAAGCCGTCCCCGGTCGAGACATGGCCGTTGCGGCCGCCGGTAGCCGAAGCAGTTGCGGTGTAAGCCATTGTGACATCCCTCGTGTTATGGCGCGCGCCGGGATATGGGACGCGCCTGCTCAGTTCCAATCCGTCCCCCGACTGTTCTCCCGGAGCCGTGATGCTCGTTGAAACCGCCACACGGCCGCTGCGCGACCGCCTTGCCACGCATGCGCTGTTCCTGGGCAATGGGCTGATCTTCGGCACCTGGGCAGCGGCGTTGCCACGCTTCAAGGAGGCGCGGGGCTTGTCTGCCGCCGAGCTTGGCGTGCTGTTGCTGATGATCAGTCTCGGCGCGGTTGGCGCGATGCCGGTCACCGGGCTGCTGGCGGCGCGGCTTGGCACCGCGCGGCTGTCGGCGCTGGCGGGCCTTGGCGGCGCCGTGGCGCTGTGGTTGCCGGTATTGCTGCCAGATGGCGCGGCACTGCTGGCCAGCGCCATTCTGCTGGGTGTCATGCAGGGCAGCATGGATGTGGCGATGAACAGCCACGCCTCGGCGGTGGAGCGCGCCTGGGGATCGCCGATCATGTCGTCGTTCCACGGCTTCTGGAGCGGTGGCGGGCTACTTGGTTCGGCAGTGGCCGGGCTTTGCGCGGCGCGGGGGCTGGACCTGCTGCCGTCGTATATCCTGCCCGGCGCGCTGGTAGCGCTGCTGTCGATTCCGGCGCTGTTCCTCAGGCGGCTGGACCCGCGCAGCGGCGGCGGGCGCTTGGCGGTGCCGGGCCGCGCCATGCTGGGCGTCGCGGCGCTGACCGGATTGTGTTTTGCCGCCGAAGGCGCCGTTTCGGACTGGACCGGCGTGTATTTGCGCAGCGATCTGCACACCGGGGCCGATGTGGCGGCCAGTGCGTTTGGCGCGTTTTCCTTGGCGATGGTGGTGGCCCGCCTGACCGGCGACCCGGTGGTGCGCCGGTTCGGCCCGGTGCGCGTGGCCGTGATTGGCAGCTTGCTGGCGGCGGTTGGCCAAATCCTGGTGCTGCTGGCGTCCGGCCCGCTGCTGGTGGACACGGGCATGGTGATGATCGGCGGCGGGCTGGCCAATGTGGTGCCGGTGGTCTTCAGCGCCGCCGGACGGCTGGAGGGCCCGCACGGAGTCGCCGCCGCCGCGACCACGGGCTACGCCGGACTGATTGCCGCGCCGCCGTTGCTGGGGGGCGTGGCGCAGCGCTTCGGCCTGCCGGCAGCGTTGCTCGTTGTGCTCGCCGGGATCGCTGGCCTCGCTGTGCTCGCCGCCACGAGCCGCGGATTGCGGCCGCCGGGTCCGCGCCGCCACAGTTGATGCGTCAAGACGGGCATGGCAGCCATCCGGCTGCTGGATAGCTGCGGTTCGGCGCGGTTTGGCATACTGCGGCCAAACACCGTGCCAGACTTACCGGCCGGACCAGGAAGGAACGCGTCTTGCAGTCCACGGACGTTCGCGACCCCGGCTACTTTCACAAAGTGGTCGATTGCCAGTGGGCCTGTCCGGCCCATACCCCGGTCCCAGAATATATCAGGCTCATCGCCGCCGGCCGGTATGACGATGCCTACATGGTCAACTGGAAATCCAATGTCTTTCCGGGCGTGCTCGGCCGTACCTGCGACCGGCCCTGCGAACCGGCCTGCCGGCGCGGGCGCGTGGAGGAGGAGCCGGTGGCGATCTGCCGGCTCAAGCGCGTCGCCGCCGACTACAAGGGCGACGTGGCGCACCGGATGCCGGTGGCGCCCACGGCGCGGCGCGGCAAGTCCGTCGCCTGCGTCGGCGCGGGCCCTGCCTCGCTCAGCGTGGCGCGCGACCTTGCGGCGGCGGGCTACGACGTCACGGTATTCGACGGCGCCCAGCGTGGCGGCGGCTTCATTCGCAGCCAGATCCCCAAATTCCGCCTGCCCGAGAGCGTGATCGACGAGGAGGTTGGCTACGTGCTGGACCTCGGCGTCCAAACCCGCTTCGGCCAGCGCATCGACAGCCTGAAGGGCCTGCTCGGCCAGGGTTACGACGCGGTGTTCATCGGCTGCGGCGCGCCGCGTGGCCGTGACCTGCACATCCCTGGCCGCCAGGAAGCTGGCGAGAACATCCATATCGGGATCGACTGGCTGTCCTCGGTGTCGTTCGGCCACATCAAAGCCATCGGCCGCCGCGTGCTGGTGCTCGGCGGCGGCAATACCGCGATGGATTGCTGCCGCTCCGCCCGCCGCCTGGGTGGCGCCGAGGTGAAAGTGGTGGTGCGCAGCGGTTTCGACGAGATGAAAGCCTCGCCGTGGGAAAAGACCGACGCGATGAACGAGGATATTCCGATCCTCAATTTCATGGTGCCGGTGGCCTTCGTCCACGAGGCGGGCAAGCTGACCGGCATGACCTTCCAGAAGGTTCATGCGGTGTACGACGCCGACGGCAATCGCGATCTGGTGCCAACTGGCGAGCCGGAGATTTTCCTGGAGGCCGACGATGTGCTGGTCGCGGTCGGCCAGGAGAACTCTTTCCCGTGGATCGAGCGTGATTCCGGCGTAGCGTTCGACAAGCGCGGCATGCCGGTGCTGAACAAGGACACGCTGCAATCCACGCTGCCCAACGTGTTCTTCGGCGGCGATGCGGCGTTCGGCCCGAAGAACATCATCTGGGCGGTGGCGCACGGGCATCAGGCGGCGATCTCCATCGACCTGTTCCTGCGCGGCGAGGATGTGGCCCTGCGGCCGGACCCGGATGTGCATCTGGTCAGCCAGAAGATGGGCATCCATGAATGGAGCTACGACAACGACGTCTCCATCGATCTGCGCTTCAAAGTGCCGCATCTGGAAAAATCGCTGGCGCTGGCCGACATCGCCGAGGAAGTGGAGCTCGGATTCGATCTGGAACTGGCCTTCAAGGAAGCGCAACGCTGCCTGAACTGCGATGTGCAGACCGTGTTTACGCCCAAGCTGTGCATCGAATGCGATGCCTGCGTGGATATCTGCCCAGTGGATTGCATCAGCTTCACCGCTGACGGCGACGAACCGGAATTGCGCCAGCGGTTGAACGCGCCGTCGGTTAATTTGACCCAGGCGCTGTATGTGTCGCACGGACTGAAAACCGGCCGCATCATGGCCAAGGACGAAGATGTCTGCCTGCATTGCGGCATGTGCGCCGAACGGTGCCCAACCGGCGCCTGGGACATGCAGCGCTTCCTGATCGATCTGGCGCAAGTCGGCACCCGCGAGGTTGCCCACGCATGAGCCTGAACCACGCCCCGCAACAGCGCATCAACGACTTCGTCGTCCGATTCGCCAACATCAACGGCTCCGGCTCGGCAAGTGCGAACCGGCTGTTTGCTCAATCCATCCTGCGCATGGGCGTGCCGGCCACACCGCGCAACATCTTCCCGTCTAACATTCAGGGTTTGCCGACCTGGTATGAGGTGCGTGTCTCCGAGGCAGGCCATCTCGGCGCGCGCGGCGGCACCGATCTGATGGTGGCGATGAACCCGCAGACCTGGGACAAGGACGTCGCCAGCATCGAACCGGGCGGCTATCTGTTCTACGACTCGACTAAACCGGCCCGCGATCTGCGCAGCGACATCACCGTGGTGGGTATGCCACTGACCGAGATTTGCAACCGCGAATATACCGACTCGCGGCAGCGCCAGTTGTTCAAGAACACCATCTATATCGGCGCACTTTCGGCCTTGTTGAATATCGAGCCGGAGGTGGTGGAAACGCTACTGGCCGAACAATTCAAGTCCAAAGAAAAGCTGATCGCGCCGAACGTGCAGGCGTTCCGCAAGGGCCGCGATTATGCGCTGGCCAATCTGCCATGCCCGCTCGGCTTGCAGGTGCACCGCCGCGACAAGGTCGGCGACCGCATCTTCATCGATGGCAACACCGCCGCCGGGCTCGGCAGCGTCTACGGCGGGGCCACGGTATGCGCGTGGTATCCGATCACGCCGTCCACCTCGCTGGCCGAAGCGTTCATCCGCTACTGCAAGCGTTATCGCACCGACGCCGAAACCGGGCATGGCCGCTACGCCATTGTGCAGGCCGAGGACGAGCTTGCTTCGATTGGCATGGTGATCGGCGCGGGTTGGAACGGATCGCGCGCGTTCACCGCTACATCGGGCCCCGGCATCTCGCTGATGCAGGAATTTCTCGGGCTGGCGTATTTCGCTGAGATTCCGGCGGTGATCTTCGACGTGCAGCGCGCCGGGCCGTCCACCGGGATGCCGACGCGCACCCAGCAATGCGACATCACCGTGTGCGCCTATGCCTCGCACGGCGACACCAAACACGTGGTGCTGTTGCCGCAAGACCCGCATGAGTGCTTCGAATTTGCCGCCCAGTCGTTCGATCTGGCTGACCGGCTGCAAACCCCGGTGTTCGTGCTGCTCGATTTGGATATCGGCATGAACGACCGGCTGTCGGCGCCGTTCACTTGGGACGACAGCCGCAAGATGGATCGCGGCAAGGTCATGACCGCCGCCGATCTGGACAGTGGGCGGACGTTTGGCCGCTATCTGGATGTCGATCACGACGGCATTGCCTATCGCACCTATCCGGGTGCCCACCCCAGCAAGGGCGCATTCTTTACGCGTGGCACCAGCCGCGACGAATACGCCAAGTATACCGAGGAAGGTCCGGTCTATCAGCGCAACATGGAGCGGTTGCTGCTGAAGTTCGAATCGGCCAAGCAGTACGTGCCGCGCCCGATCCGCCGCGACGCGGCAGAGGGGGCCAAATACGGCGCGATCTATTATGGCTCTACGGCCCCTGCGATGGACGAGGCGGTGGAGTTGCTAGCCGCACAAGGCGTCTCGCTCAATCTGCTCCGAGTGCGCGCCTTCCCGTTCCATGACGATGTGCTGGACTTCGTGGCAGCCCACGACAAGGTGTTCGTCGTCGAGCAGAACCGTGATGCTCAGTTGCGCACATTGCTGATCAACGAAGGCGAGATCGATCCGGCGCGGCTGGTGCGCGTGCTGCACTACGACGGTACGCCGATCACCGCGCGGCTCATTTGCGCCGCGATCGCTAACTCCATCAACGCCGCGAAAGTCGTGCCACTTCGTAAGGCCGCAACATGACCTTCCTCACCAAGCCGAAGCTTTCTCACCCGTCCGCGCCGACCAACGCGCTCGGCCTGACACGGCGCGACTACGAAGGCGCCATCTCGACGCTCTGCGCCGGGTGCGGGCACGATTCGATCAGCGCGGCGATTATTCACGCGGTCTATGAACTCGGCATCGCGCCGCACCGTATTGCCAAGCTCTCCGGGATCGGTTGCTCGTCCAAGACGCCGACCTATTTCCTTGGCACCGCGCATGGCTTCAATTCCGTCCATGGGCGTATGCCGAGCGTGCTAACCGGAGCGAATCTCGCCAACCGCGATCTGATCTATCTCGGCGTCTCGGGCGACGGCGACAGCGCCTCCATCGGCCTCGGCCAGTTCGCCCACGCCATGCGGCGCGGCGTGAACATGGTCTACATCGTCGAGAACAACGGCGTGTACGGTCTCACCAAGGGCCAGTTCTCCGCCACTTCGGATCGTGGCGCACGCAACACAAAGGGCGGCGAGAACGTCGATTCGGCCATCGATCTGGTCGGCATGGCGATGCAACTGGGCGCCACCTTCGTCGCGCGCAGCTTCTCCGGCGATAAGGCGCAGTTGGTGCCGTTGATCAAGGCGGCGCTGAACCACAAAGGGGCGGCGTTTATCGACTGCATATCGCCCTGCGTGCAGTTCAACAATCACGTCGGCAGCACCAAAAGCTTCGACTATGTGCGCGAGCATAACGAAGCGGTGAACATGCTGGACTTCCTGCCGTTGCGGAAGGAAATCACCACCGACTACGCCCCCGGCACGGTGGAAGTGGTGACCCAGCACGACGGCTCGCTGCTCAAGCTGCGCAAGATCAGCCAAGAATACGACCCGCATGACCGCGTGTCGGCGCTCGGCTATTTGCAGAAGCACACGGCGGCGGGCGAGATCGTGACCGGGTTGCTGTATGTCGATCCGGACTCGGAGGAATTGCACGACCACCTGCAAACCACCGCCACGCCGCTCAATTCGCTCGGCGAGGCGGATCTGATCCCCGGTTCAGCGGCGCTGGCGAAATTGAACGCAGCACTGCGCTGATCTGCTAGAGGATGCCTGCGCTTCCGCCGTGTGAAGCGGCGGAGGCAGCTTGGTGCGCGGTGCGATCTTTCCCAGACTGAAGGCTGCCTTCGCAGGCGGGGCGGCCGGTGGCCCGGTGCTGATTGCAGCCGCTATCGCAGCCCTCGCGCTGGCTAATTCACCCGTTGCGCCGCTGTACGATGCCGTGCTGGCATTGCCGTTCGGCGTGAGCGCCGGCAGCCTGGCCTTTGTGCTGCCGCTTGGCGGTTGGGTGAACGATGGGCTGATGGCCCTGTTCTTCCTGCTGGTTGGCTTGGAAATCCGCCGTGAACTGGTCGATGGCCAATTGGCCTCATTGCCCCGTGCTGCCGCCCCGGCGATGGCGGCGGCGGGCGGCATGCTGGTTCCGGCTCTCATCTACGCGGCGTTTGCCTGGCGCGATCCGGCCGCGTTGCGCGGCTGGGCCATCCCGGTCGCCACCGACATCGCCTTTTCGCTGACTGTGCTGCGTGTGCTGGGCCGCCTTGTGCCGGCCGGACTGCGCGTGTTCCTGACCGCGCTGGCCATCCTGGACGATCTCGCCGCCATCGTCATCATCGCGGTGTTCTACACCGTGCAACTCGATCCGGCAGCACTCGCGGCGGGTGGCGCGGTATGGCTCGGGCTCGCCGTGTTGAACCGCGCCGGGGTTCGCGCTCTCGGGGCCTACATGATGGGCTTTGTGCTGCTCTGGGCCTGCCTCGCCCGCTCTGGCGTGCATCCTACACTGGCGGGGATGGCGGTGGCGTTCGTGGTGCCAATGCGCGAGCACGATGGGGAAGTTCCGGCCCATGCGCTGGAGCGTTTGCTGCTGAACTGGGTTGCTTATGCCGTACTGCCGCTGTTCGCCCTGGCCAATGCCGGGCTGCGATTGCAAGCCTTGTCCTGGACAATGCTGACCGGCCCGGTGGCGCTGGGCATTTTCCTGGGGCTATTGCTTGGCAAGCCGCTCGGCGTATTCGGCGCGACGTGGCTCGGGGTGAAGGCGCGGCTGGTGCATCTGCCCGCGCAACTGTCCTGGCGCGGACTTGCCGGGGCGGCGGTGCTGTGCGGCATCGGTTTCACCGTCAGCCTGTTCATCGGCCATCTGGCGTTCGCCGTTGTGGCCCGGCAGGCCGAGGTCAAGGCGGCAGTATTCGCGGCATCGCTGCTGTCGGCGCTGGCAGGGGTTGCCATCCTCGCCCTCGGCCCCAGGCAAAAATCGCAGGACGGGTGAAACCTATCGAACCCACGATGGGTTGCACCCATCCTACAGTCAGACCGAACGGGTAATACCGCCATCGACGCGCAGGTTCTGCCCGGTGATGTAACCCGCACCGCTCGATGCCAGGAACGCCACGGTGGCGGCGATTTCCTCGCTGGTGCCGTAGCGCTGCATCGGCACGCTGCGGCGGCGTTCGTCGGTGGCGGGCAGGCTGTCAATCCAACCGGGCAGCACGTTGTTCATCCGCACATTGTCGGGCGCGAACTGCTCGGCGAAAATCTTGGTGTAGGCGGCAAGACCCGCGCGGAACACGCCCGAGGTCGGGAACATCGCACTCGGCTCGAACGCCCAGGCGGTCGAAATGTTGATGATCGCGCCGGCCTTCTGCTGCACCATGATCGGCGCCACGATGCGGGTGGCGCGCACCACGTTCAGCAAATACACGTCGAGCCCGGTGTGCCACTGCTCGTCGGTGATGTCCAAAATGGCGGCGCGCGGGCCGTGCCCGGCGCTGTTCACCAGCACATCGATGCGGCCCCAGCGTTGCATCGTCTCGTCCGCTAGCCGCTGCAAATCGGCGGGCGACTGGTTGGAGCCGGTGACGCCAAGCCCGCCCAGTTCCTCGGCCAGCGCCTCGCCCTTGCCGGACGACGACAGGATGGCGATCTTGAATCCGTCAGCCGCCAGTTTGCGCGCGGCGGCAGCGCCCATGCCGCTGCCGGCGGCGGTCAGTACGGCGACTTTTTCGAGGCTCATGGCTCAACCCTTGCAAACCGCAGGATGGGTGCAACCCATCGAAAAACAAAAAACGTCAAGCCTCATCGCCATCTTTGCGGAATGGCGAGGCGGTTGCCAACTCCGCCATCTCGGCCAGCCGTGCCGGGCGTTCATGCTCCAGAAAATCGGCCACCGCGTGGCGCAGCCCGGCATGGGTGATCCAGTGCGCCGAGTAGGTTGGCACCGGCAGATAGCCGCGCTGAATTTTGTGCTCGCCCTGCGCCCCCGCTTCCACCCGTTTCAATCCGTTGGCGATGGCGAAGTCGATGGCGCGGTAATAGCAGAGCTCGAAATGCAGAAACGGCCAGTCGCCTTTGCAGCCCCAGTTGCGGCCGTACAACGTGTCCGCTCCAGCCAGATTGAGCGCCCCCGCGACTGGCACGCCGTTGTGCCGCGCCAGCATCAGCACCACCGCATCGCCCAACCGCTCACCCAGCAGCGGAAAGAACTTCTCGGTCAGGTAGGCGCTGCCCCATTTGCGATCCACCGTCGAGGTGTAGAAGGCATAGAACGACGCCCAGTCGCGTTTGGTGATCTCCGGGCCGCGCAGCGTGATGTATTCCAGGCCGCACGCATTGGCGTCGCGCCGTTCGCGCCGCAGACCCTTGCGCTTGCGCGACGAGAGCGCGCCGAGGAAGTCGTCGAAGCTGGCGTAACCGTGGTTGTCCCAATGGAACTGGGTGCCGATGCGTTGCAGCCAGCCCGCTTCGCCCAGCGCATCGTAATCGGCCCGCGTGCAGAATGTGATGTGCGCCGAGGACGTGCCGAGTTCCCCGCACGCCTGCGCCAAGGCTCCCGCCAGCGTGTGCGGCGCAATGCCGCTGTCTGGCCGGATCAACAGGCGCGGTCCCGGCACCGGGCTGAACGGCACGGCAATTTGCAGCTTCGGGTAATAGTTGCCGCCCGCCCGCTCGAACGCGCTGGCCCAGCCGTGGTCGAACACGTATTCGCCGTAGCTGTGCGACTTGGCGTACATCGGCGCGGCGGCCACCACTTGCCCGTGCCGGTCGCGCAGCACGGCGTGCTGCGGCATCCAGCCGGTGCGGGCGTTGGCCGAGCCGCTGTCCTCGACCGCCGAGAGAAACCCGTGCGAGACGAACGGGTTATCGGTCCCGGCGCAAGCGTTCCACGCGGCGGCCGGAACCTCCGCAATGTGCTTGTGCAGCGTCAGCGTCAGGGCAGCGGAACCGTCGGGCATGAAGCCTAGGTAGGTTCGAGCGCCGCTCAGGCAATACGGAACACGCCCTCAACCTCAACCGCCGCGTTCAGCGGCAGCGAGGCGACGCCGATCGTGGTGCGCGCGTGCCGTCCGGCATCACCGAACACCTCGACCGAGAGATTGCTGGCGCCATTCATCGGCACCGCATGCTGGGTGTAGTCCGCCACCGCCGCGATGAAGCCGCCGAGGCGCACCACCTGCACCACCCGGTCCAGATCGCCGCCGCAGGCAGTCTTCAGATGCACCAGCAGATTGACGAAGCTCTGCCGGCACGCCGCCGACGCGGCTTCGCCGCTGACCTCGCCGCCGACTTTGCCTTCCCATGCCACCTTGCCCGCAATGGTCGGCAACTGGCCGGAGATGAACACCAGATCGCCCGCGATCACGTAGGGCACGTAGTTGGCGATGGGTTGCATCGGGCTGGGCAGGTCGATGCCAAGTTCCTTCAGCCGCGCGTCGATCCGTCCAGCCATGATCCTATCTCCGTCTATCGTATAACTATTTCACAACCCGTAAACCGCGCCGCCGCGCCTGCGCTTCGGCGCGCGGCAGATCGAGCGGCAGCAGCGGCGGGCCGCTCTCGGCGTCCTGCTCCTCGTCCACCGGGGCTTCCGGCAGATCGGTGCGGCCCAGATACTGCACCGCCAGCGTGCGGAACGTATAGTCCAGCACCGAGGTGGCGCGCGCTACGTTCGGGTCGCCCTCCACCACGCCGGCCGGGCCGAAGCGGGTGTGGGTGAAGGCGTCGACGAATTCCTCCAGCGGCACGCCGTGTTGCAGCCCAAGGCTGACGGCCTGTGCGAAGGCTTCCATCAGGCCGCGAAACGCCGGGGCTTCCTTGGGCAGCGTGATGGCGAGTTCGCCCAGCGTCCCGTCGGCGTGTTCACCGGTGCGCAGAAACACCCGGTGTCCACCGACCGAGGCCTTTTGCGTCGTCCCGGCATGGCGCACCGGCAATTCACGTCGGGCCGGTTTGGCGCTGGCAGGAGCGGCTTGCGGCGCTGGCAACCGCGGGCGGGCGGGCAGGGCGTGGACGAACGGCGCGACGGCATCGTGCATCGCCGCATAGGCGGCCACACTCGGTTGCGGGAACGGCGCGGGCCCGGCCAGCGTGGCGGCCAAGGCTGCTTCGGCGCTCATGCCGCGTGCCGCCAGCCAGCACTGCGCGGCCCGGGTCAGGTGGCCTCGATCGTTGAGTGGTGCGAAGGCCGGGGCGATGCCGCCGGTCTCCACTCCGAGCAGAGCCTCCACCGCACCAGGGACGGCGATGGCGGCGGTGGTCAGATGGCGGCGCTCCGGCAGTGCAGCGGCGCGGCGTTGCGCCTCGCTGGCGCGCGCGGCGAGGCCGGGCAGTGCGGTGGCACCGGGGGGCGCGGGCACCCGCGCCGCGCCGTACTGGCCGCCCAGCTTCGCGACAAGATCGGCAGACGCTTCATCGGCGGCGGCGCGCAGCAACGCAGCGAGCGCTGCGGCGACGTCGCGCGCGGCGGGGCCGTCGTAGTCCAGACCGATCGCGGCAAGCAGCCCGGCCAGATCGGCGAAGCCGACGCTGAGTTTCACCGCCTCCGGCGCGGCGCAGGCCAGGGCCAGCGTGGCAAGCCTCGCGGCGTGTTCGAACCCAGCGGCGTCGAACCCGTCCGCCGGGTCGAGAAACGCGGGCAGGTTCAGCACGAAACCGGGGGTATCGCCCGGCTGGCCGCGCCACACCCCGGCACTCGGGGCACCGCGCCGGGCCAACAGCATGGCGTGCAAATCGCCGCTGAGATCGAGCGGCAGACCAAGCCGGGCGGCCCTGGCGGCCACGGGGCCGATCCAGCTCTCGGCGGCTTCCTCCAGCGTGACCGGCTTCGCGCCGGGGGCAAGTTCGGCCAAGGCGGCGGCGGCCGAGTCTTCCCAGCCAGCGGGCAGGCTGACATGGCGCGGTGCGCCGTCCGGGTCGGGGGAGGCAGCCACGCGGCGCAGGCGCACGCCGCGCCAAATGCCGCTCGGTTGGGTCTTGATGCGCTTCATGCGGCGGATGCTAGGCGGGCTGCGGACGACTCGGAAGCACATTTTGCGTGCCCAGATGGCCGTAGCCACAAAATCCTGTGGAGAACCTGCATCGCATGTGCAGCATGGACCGCGCGCCCCGGCGGCTGTATAGCTAGCGCATGAATATCGGCACCCGCATCTTTACCTGGTTGAACGGCCGCCAGATCGGCCGGGACGCCGACGGAAACATCTACTACGAGGACAAGCGCACCCCGCACGGCAGCCGCGTGCGCCGCTGGGTGATCTACGCCGGTGAGCCGGATGCCAGCGCCGTGCCACCCGAATGGCACGCATGGCTGCACTATACCGTCGATGCGCCGATTGCCATGGCGCACCCGCGCCCGTGGCTGAAACCGCACCGCGCCAACCCGACCGGCACCGCGCTGGGTTACCGTCCGAGCGGCCATGACTACCAGGGCGGCCATCGCGCCGCCGCGACCGGCGATTACGAAGCCTGGACGCCGGACGCCGCCCCGGCGCTGCCGCCGCCGCGCGCCTGAACCAACGATGGCGAAGCGCAACGCCGCCGAGTTGCTCGCTGGCGCGGTGGTGATTGCCGTCGCTGTGGGGTTTCTTGGCTACGCCGTCGCCAATAGCGGGCGGACCACCACGTCTGGTTACGTCCTGCACGCCAATTTCGACCGGATCGACGGGCTGACCGTGGGCTCCGATGTCCGCGTCGCCGGCGTCAAGGTCGGCGCCGTGGCCAGCGCGGATATCGACCCGGCAAGCTATCAGGCCAAAGTGGCTTTCACGGTCAGCAGCGCGGTCAAGCTGCCGAAAGACAGCAGTGCGGCGGTGACCAGCGACGGGCTGCTGGGCGGTAAGTATCTGTCGCTGGAGCCGGGCGGCGACGCCGCGATGCTGGCGGACGGCGGCAGGATCACCATCACCGCCTCGTCGATCAGCCTGGAGCAATTGCTCGGCAAGTTCATCTTCAGCGCCAGCAGCCTGGGCGACAAGAAGCCTGCTGGCGACAGCGGCGCCGCCCCTAAATGAGTGCGGCAACGCAGCCGGACGCTTGGCCGCAGCCGGATGGCACGCCGCTGTCATGCCGCGAAAAGCTGAAAGTGCTGACGGAAAATCATGCCGAACTGGCGCAGACCATGCAGGACGCGTTCGAGGACGCGGTGCTGATGGGTGTCGATGAAGCGGCGATGCGCGGCATTCTTGAAGCCATGGTGCGTGGGCTGGTCAGCCCGAAGCAGCAGCTCAACGCCGCATGAAATTGCTTGCCGGGTTCATGCTGGCCGCGTTGCCGGTGCTGGCGCTTGCCCAGACGCCGGATGCGCCAGTTCCTGCGGCCAAAGCGCCCACCGCGCAATCTCCCGCTGGCCAAGCGCGCGCCGCGCCGCCGCCGGATCCGTGGCAGCCGCGCCCGGTGGCGGAGGTGCAGGCGCTGGACAAGATCACCGCCCGCGCTACGCCGTTGAGCATCCGCATCGGGCAAAGTGCCACCTTTGGCTCGCTGACCATCGCTGTGCGCGCCTGCATGGTGCGTGCGCCGGATCAGGCCGCCGATACGGCAATGTTCCTCGATATCATCGACTCGCACCAAGGCGCGCCGCAGTTCCATGGCTGGATGATCGTCTCAGCGCCGGGTGCCGCGATGCTGGAGCATCCGGTCTACGACGTGCGCCCGTCGGGCTGTCATGCCTGAGCTACCGGCCAACGCGGCGCTGCTGCTCGATCTGGACGGCACACTGCTGGATATCGCACCGACGCCAGACGCCGTGGTGGTTGCCCCCGGCCTGCCCAGCCACTTGCTCAGCATCCGCGCCAAGCTGGGCGATGCGCTGGCCATCGTCACGGGGCGGCCGGTGGAACAGGTCGACGCGCTGCTGCCCAATGTCGCGTTCGCCACCGCTGGCGAGCATGGCGGCGCGATCCGCTTTGCACCGGGCGGCGAGATCGCGCGGGTGGCTTTGGCGGCTTTGCCGGCGGATTGGCTGGCAGCGGCGCAAACTCTGGTGGCGGCGCATCCAGGCGCGCTGCTGGAACGCAAGGCTCGGGGCTTTGCCATTCACTTCCGTCTCGCGCCTGAGTCGGACGCTGCGCTGAAGACCGGACTGCTCAGCATTCTCGGCGATCAGCAAACCCACCGCGTGCTTCCGGCGTTGATGGCATACGAGGTCAAGCCGAAGGGCGCCGACAAGGCCACGGCAGTCGATGCGCTGATGGCCCGCTCGCCATTCGCCGGGCGGGTGCCGGTGTATATTGGCGACGATGTCACCGACGAGGACGGGATGCGCGCGGCTCGCGCCTTGGGCGGTCTGGGCTGGCGGGTGCAGGACGCGTTTGGCGACGCGGCCGGTGTGCGGGAATGGCTGGCGCGATTGGCCTAGCGATTTACGAAAGCCGGGCGCTTCACGAAAGCCGGGTGCTTCACGAATGCCGGTGCGCCGTGACCAAATTCGCCGCGTAGCCCTGGGCAGCGGCGATCAGCGCCTGCAAGACTTGGTGTGACCGTTCTGGGTTTGGCTTGGCCAGTTGCTGCAATATCAGCCCGTCGATACCAGCCAGCATGAACCGCGCCAGCGCCGCGCAGCCCGTGCTGTCCAATTCGCCAGACGGCGCGGCGGCGGCGAGCAGCATGTCCTGATAGAACGCCACGTAGCGGTCGTACTGCCGCTCGGCCAGCCATTCCGCCTGCTCGCGCAAAGCGTAGAGCGTCAGTTCGTACTGCACGATTTGCAGCGGCCTTGTGCGTTCCACAAAACGCCATGCCGCCCCCATCAGGTCGGCCACGCAGTCCGACGTATTGCCACTCGGACGCTGCTCGGCGCGCAGTGTCGCGGTCATGTCGTCGACCAGCGCCTCCAGCACGGCGAGCAGCAGCGCGCTCTTGCTGGCGAAATGATAGTGCAGGGTGGCCAGCGGCACGCCACAACTGGCCGCGATCTTGCGCGTGGTGGTTGCCCCCACGCCGGTCTCGCACAGCGCGCGCAAGGCCCCATCGATCACCCGCGCCCGCGTTGCCTCGCCCTTTACCCGCGCCATCCGGTCACCCTGCCTGACAGGGCGCAAGCTATGGACTGTGGCGGGCGATGCAAGCGCATGGCTGAAAATTGGTCATTTGACCAAGAAACCTGAGCGGCCTAGCATGACTGCGTTGTTTCTGGAGCGATGCCCATGCCCGGCGCCATTGAGCGAGCCAACGACCCGTTGACCCGCAATATCGTCTACCCGTTCGCCAACGCCACCTTTCTCGCCAAGCACCCGCCGATCTGCATCGAGGGTGGCGAGGGGGTGTTCATCACCGACACCCAGGGCAACCGCTATCTGGATGGCCAGGCCGGGCTGTGGAACGTCAATGTCGGGCACGGGCGGCCGGAAATTAAGCAGGCGATCATCGATCAGATCGACAAGCTAAGCTATTATTCGACGTTTGGGCTGACCACCAACAAGCCCTCGGTCGATCTGGCCGAAATGCTGTGCCGCATGACCGCGCCGGAAGGCATGACGCGGGCGTTTTTCTCGTCCGGCGGTTCGGAAGCCAACGAGGCGGCGATCAAGCTGGCGCGGCAATACTGGCGGCAGATGGGCCATCCGGCGCGCACCAAGATCATCTCGCTGCGCCGGGGCTATCACGGCGTGACGCTGGGGGCGCTGTCGGCCAACGGCTACACCTATTACCGCGAGCAGTTCGAGCCGCTGCTGCCGGGCTTCATCCAGACCGAAACGCCGTATCTGTACCGCAACCCGTTCTCGGACGATCACGAGGAACTCGGCCGCATCTGCGCCGAGTTGCTGGAACGCGAGATCATCTACCAAGGCCCCACCAGTGTCGCGGCGTTCCTGGCCGAACCGGTGCAGGGGGCAGGCGGCGTGATCGTGCCGCCGCCGGGGTTCTGGCCGCGCATCCGCGAGATTTGCGACCGCCACGGCGTGCTGATGATCGCCGACGAAGTGGTGACCGGCTTCGGCCGCCTGGGCTCGATGTTCGGCAGCCGCGCCTGGGGCGTGAAGCCGGATATGATGGTGTTCGCCAAGGGCATCAACAGCGGTTACGTGCCGTTGGGTGCCACCATGATCAACGCCCGCGTGGCCGAGCCGTTCAATACCGAGGAGGACGCGCAGTTCACCCCGCGCGCGTTCGCGCACGGCAACACCTATGCCGGGCACCCGCTGGCCTGTGCGGCGGCGCTGGCGAACTTGAAGATCGTCGAAGACGAGAACCTGCCTGCCAACGCGGGCGAGGTGGGCAGCTACTTCATGGCCCGGCTGCGCGAATTGCAGTCCCGCCAGCCGAATATCGGCGACGTGCGCGGCATGGGGCTGATGATCGGCATCGAGATGGTGGCGGACAAGGCCACCAAGAAACAGTTCGAACTGACCGAAGGCTTCAGCCATAAAATCTGGGAGCGTTGCGTCGCCAAGGGCATCCTAATTCGCAATCTCGCCGAGACCTTCATCATCTCGCCGCCGCTGACGCTGACCAAGGGGCAGGTGGATATGATCGTCGATACGTTCGACGCGGCGCTGACGGCGGTGGCCGCCGAGGTTCGCGGGTAGCAGCCATCCCCAGTCGCCCCGGCCGCTAGTCACCCCGGCCCCCAGTCACCCCGGCTTGCGCGCCGGGGTGACGTTGGATCGGCGGCGTTGGGGCTATTCGGCCGCTAAGTGATCGGTTGCGCCACATGCGCGGCATAACCGGGGCGTTGCAGCAGCCGCCAGTACCAGGCGTGCAGGCTGGGCAGGCTGGGCCTGACGATGTCCATGTTGAACCAGCGATGCGCGTGGCAACCCAGCGCGATGTCGGCCAGCGTCAGGTCGTTGCCGCAAATGAACGGATGGCCGCCGATCTGCTGATCGGCCATCGCCCAGGCCCGGCTAACTTCGGCCAGTGCGGCTTCGATGGCCGCATTGTCGCGCTGCGCGGGCGGGGTGCGGACAATGCCGGAGAAAACGATACCCTGCGGCCGGTTCAGCGTGGTTTGCTGCATGTCCAGCCATGCATCCACCACGGCGCGGGCCCGGGGCGCACCCGGATACAGCGGGCTGTTCGGTGCTGCCGAGTTGCACAAATAGCGGATGATGGCGTTGCTTTCGAACAGGCTGAACCCGTCCTCCTCCAGCGCCGGCACCAGACCCAGCGGGTTCATGGCGCGATATTCCGGCGTGGCGGTGCGGCCGAACGCGCCGCCCGCGTCGATACGCTCGTAGCTCAGGCCGAGCTCGTCCAGCGTCCACAGCACCTTCATCACATTGGCGGAGTTGGTGCGGCCCCATACGCGGATCATGGCGAGTTCCTTCGCAATTGCGCGCCGAGTCTAGTCTGGCGCCATGGCGGGGGGCAACGTGGCGGCGGCATTTGCGGTGCGGGCCGGGGCTTGCGATACTGCCGGCATGGTTATTGGACACACCCGGATTGTTCTGCTGGCGGCTGCGGCGGCGGCTGCGATCCCATTGGCTATCGCATTTTCCTCCGAATGGTGGGGCGGACTGGTCCCGTGTGCGCTGTGCTTGGTGGAACGCTGGCCGTACCGGATTGCCGTGGCGCTGGCGCTGCTCGGCGCTGTGCTGCCCGCCAAGGCTGGCCGGTCGATGTTAGCGCTCGTGCTGCTGGCCGGGCTGGCCAACAGCGTGGCGGGCGGCGTGCATGTGGGCGTCGAGTACAAACTGTGGCCCAGTCCGCTGCCAGAATGCGCGGCACCGAAATTCGAGACGGGCAGCATCGCGCAACGGCTGCGCTCGATGCCCGCCCACCCGGCCAAGCCGTGCGACGAGCCGGTGTATTTGTATGAACCGGTGCCGATTTCGTTCGCCGAACTCAACTTACTGTTCGCGCTTGTTTTTTCGGCGGGCGTGGCCAGCTTTCTGCTGCGCAGCGGCAAGGAGCGAGCATGAGTGGGACCAAGCTGCCCGGCGATCTGATGCCGGGCGAGGCGGTGAAGCGGATGATCCGGGTGGATCACGCTGGCGAATACGGCGCCAAACGGATTTATCAGGGCCAGTTGGCGGTGCTCGGGCGCGGCGAAAAGGGCGATTTGCTGCGCCATATGAAGGCGCAGGAACAGCACCATCTGGACGTGTTTTCCGGACTGATCGCCGACCGGCGGGTGCGCCCGACGGCGCTGATCCCGTTCTGGCACGTGGCCGGGTTTCTGCTGGGGGCCGCCACCGCCGCCCTTGGCGAGAAGGCGGCGATGGCCTGTACCGTGGCGGTCGAGGAAGCCATCGACGAACACTATTCGCGCCAGGCCGCCGAGCTTGGCGAGGACGAAGCGCCGCTGCGTGACACCATCGAGAAGTTTCGTGCCGAAGAACTGGAGCACCGCGATATCGGGCTGGAGAATGGCGCCGAACAAGCGCCCGGCTACAAGGTGCTGCGCCAAGCGATCAAGGCCGGATGCCGGGTGGCAATTGCGGTAAGCGAGCGCATCTAGCGGAAGAAATTTCGCAGATCGTTGGCGCATGGCTGGATCGGCCGCCGGATCGGGTGTTAACCTGCACCTATGTCCGATCATCAAGAAAACGGCACGGGGGGTGGCCGCAACGCTCCTACACTGAATCAGGATGAGTTCGTCCGCCGGGTGTTTGGCGTCGACGTCATCATGCGCCGCCGTGCGGGCGGATTGACTGGCGTGATGGGCGGCACGCGCCGCCAAGCTTACGCACAGGCCAGCGCCACGCTGCTTGAGGCGGAACATGTGCGGGTTGCATCGCCGATGCTGCCGGGCGCCATCGGGCAATATGCTGGTCTGCTGGAGACCATGCGTACGGCTGAACAAAATCAGAATTGGGACGGCGCGCTGGCGGCCTTGCAGCAAGCGGTGCCGCTGGCGCGCAAATTGCTGATCGTCCAGCAGCGCCGGGTGCAGGCGCCGCAGGAGAAATTGGTTTTCCAGCTTGAGCAGTACAACGAAATCGCGCCGATCTTGCAGCGCGTTCGCAAAAGCTATTTCCCGTCCGGCGGGGCAGAGAATCTGCGCGAGTCGGACCTGAGCGCTGGGCGTCAGTTCAAGGACTATATCGAAGCGGTCGCCGGTCTTGAGCAGGCCAAAAGCGGCGTTTTGGGTCGAGAGCACCGAGTTCGGCGAGAACGGCAACAGCAAGGCGAAGAACTTCATCTTCAAGCCGATCAATCCCGAATTGCCGGATACGATGCAGGAAGCCACGCGTGAATCGGTGGCATTCGCGACATCGCAGATGATCGCCCAGCAAACCTGGCTGCAACTTGGCGTGCCTGAGTCGTCGGTGGCGACGATTGGCAGCTACGCGTTGGAATTGCCGGAAGGCCCGGCACCAAACCAAATGGTTGGTTCGCTGCAAAAATACGAGAAAAGCTCGGGCGATTTCACCGCGCAGGGGCGGGATTTCACAAACGAGGTGTCGCCCGAGGAGTGCCAGCGCGCGGCGATTGTCGATATTATCGGGCTGAACATGGACCGCACGCCGCAGAATTTTCTGATCGGGCGCGGCGAGAACGGCGATGAGCCGCCGAAGCTGATAGCCATCGACCGCCTGGCGCTGCTCGATCCTGAAGCGATTGCGCAAGGCACGCGGGACCATTTGGCCAGTCTGGATCAGGTCAATCCGGGGCTGAACGCAAGGGCCAATCTGCCCGACTCCGCCATTGAACTCTCCAAGCGGACGGCCATCCTGCTCAAGAAAGCCGCCCCCGAACTCAGCCCGGGCGAAGTGATGATCGCTATTTCGAAATTTGCCCCGGAGTTGGCGAACTTCGATTTGGACGCTGAAGAATTGGCGCAGCGCATTATCGATGAACAGAAGCCGCTCGGCGCTGGCTATGTGTTGATGATGACCGCTTCGTCGCAGGTCCGCTAAACCGTCGCCCGGACCTTGCGCGAAAATGGTTGGGGCAATGGCGCCGATCTTATTATGCAAGATCCGGTTGCGGCGTTGCGGATCGCGCAAGCGGGTGTGCGCAAGGAAGGCAATGACAATGCGAGCGAGATCGCTGGCAACCTTGATATGGCCGGGATTTTGACCCCAAAGGTCAGCGCGCTGCGCAACGAATTCGATACCATCATCGACTACGCGCTTCCGGGCGATGTCGCTGGATTTAGGCAACAGCTTGTGCAATTCGGCGAGCAACCCGAAGACGTCAACGCGCTGAGCGGCTTCTTGCTGCGGCTGACCACGTTGCGCACCGACGTCGTTTCCAGTTGTTCTGGGCAAATTCGTGGTGAAGCCGACCGGCTGGTTGTCGACATGCGCAATCGCGGCCGACTCGGTGAGCAGGAGATGCGCCAGTACGAGGAGCGAGCGCAATTCCGCAGTGGCGTGCGGCCGGACCGGGAGCAGTCGCCGCAAACGTTGCAGACGGCGATTGAAGGGTTGTTGTGGCTGCGTGAACAGGCTTTGCGGCTGCCGCCGCTGTAGGTCAGGCTTCGCGCGGCAGGCCGATGCGGTAGAGCAAGCGGTCCATCTGCGGCAGGTAGCGCTGCTCGGAGAAGCCCGCTTTCTCCAGCACGCGGCGCGATCCAGGATTGTCCGGGTGGGCGAAGGCGTTCAGGTGCGGCAAATGCAGGCGTTCAGCAGCGATCCCAACACTTAGCCGTGCCAACGCGCTGGCGTAGCCGCGCCCCCAGACTCCGGCCGCGAAAAAATACGCCAGTTCGACGCCCCAGCCGGGATCGAATGGGTCGTCGTACAGCCCGCCCCAGCCGACGATGCGGCCGGTCGATTTCTCGATGATGGTCCACGGCGCCACGCCGGTGCGCCGACGCTGCCACTCATGGCCCGCGACGTGGCGGCGGCGGGCGCGCAGGCTCGGCTGGCGATGGGTATGGCGCATAACATCCGCGTCGCCCATGCAGGCGAACAGCGCCGGGACATCGGCAAGCAGCGGCGGGCGGAACAGCAGGCGCTCGGTTTGCTCGCTGCCGATACGATAGCCGCTCAGCTTTCCAACTCGCTGTCCCAGTACAGATAGTCGCGCCAGCTTTCGTGCAGAAAATTCGGCGGGAACGCGCGGCCGTTTTCTTGCAATTCCCAGGTGGTTGGCTGGCGCGGCGCCATGCGCGGGAACATGTGGCACTCACGCGGCAAGCGGCTGCCTTTGCGCAGATTGCAGGTGCCGCAAGCGGTAACAACGTTCTCCCACGTGGTGCGTCCGCCCCGGCAGCGCGGGATGACATGATCGAAGGTCAGGTCCGGCGCCGGTTGGCGTTCGCTGCAATACTGGCAGGAGAAGGCGTCGCGCAGGAACACGTTGAAGCGCGTGAAGGCAGGCTTGCGGGCCGACGGGATGTAGTCCTTCAGCGCGATCACGCTGGGCAGCCGCATGGTCATGCTCGGCGAGCGGACCTCGGCTTCGTATTCGTTGAGCACCGAGACGCGGTCGAGGAACACCGCCTTGACGGCATCCTGCCAGGCCCAAACAGACAACGGAAAATACGACAGCGGACGGAAGTCCGCATTCAATACAAGCGCCGGAAAGTGTTGGCCGCCGTCTGGCAAGCACAGCCCCCGTCAATTCGCTTCCTCACGGAAGGCGTCAACTGCTGGGGGGTATCGCCGAGTGCCCCGCCAGATGTTGTGGGCCGCCGTGAACTGGCGTGACTATCGCACCGCCCACCTCCGCCTCGCAAGCCGGGCGCGCGCAGTTTCATCGGGCCGTCATGGTTCCGAGGGTTGGGCGGCGATGTTCACGCGGCGTGGCAAGCCCATCGTTGCAAAAACAGCGCGCCGGTGGAGATGCCGGTGGCGTCCAGCCCGTGGCCGAGGCCGGGCACGAACAGCGACTCGACCGGTACGCCCGCCGATCGCAGCTTTTGCTCGGCGTCGTGCGAGGCGGCGGCGGGCACCACTGCGTCATCCTCGCCGTGCACCAGCAGCATGGGCGGAAATGTGCCGCCCGCTGCCGGAACTGGGGCCAGCAGTGCCCCGGCATACGCCAGCACGGCACGCGGCTTCACCGGGCGGCACAATCCGGCATACAGCGCGGTCATCGCTCCCTGACTGAATCCCATCAGCGCCACCGCGTCAGGCGGCAGATGAAGCCGGGCCAGTTCGGCGTCGATGAAGCCGATGAGGGCGGCTGCTCCCGCCATGACGCCCGCTTGCAGTTGGGCGGGCGAGCGGTCCCACAGCGCGAACCATTGCCGGCCGAACGGCATCCCCTCGCACGGTTCCGGCGCGTCCGGGGCGGCAAACATGGCGTCCGGCAAGGCAAGTCCCCAATCGGGCGCGATGTCGATCAAGTCGTGGCCGTCGGCGCCAAGGCCATGGCACAACACGACCAGTTGTCGCGGCGCACCGCCGGATTTCGGCCCCCAGCGTGGTCCGTCGAGCGTTGCCATTCCCCGGTTCCTTCCTGTCTGCCGCCCGCTATACCGCGCGCATGGCGATCACGACACGCTTTGCCCCGAGCCCGACCGGCTATCTGCATCTCGGCCACGCTTTTGCCGCAGTCACCGCATGGCGGGCGGCGCGCATGGCGGGCGGGCGGTTTCTGCTGCGGCTGGAGGATATCGACCCGCAACGCTGCCGGGCGGAGTTTGCCACGGCCATACTTGAAGATCTGACGTGGCTTGGCTTCGTTTGGGACGGCCCGGTGCGGGTGCAGTCCGAGCATCTGGCGGACTATCGCGCGGTGCTGGACGCGCTGGCGGCGCGCGGGCTGCTGTATCCATGCTTTTGCAGCCGCGCCGACATTGCCCGCGAAATCGCCGCCGCCGGGGCGGCGCCGCACGGGCCGGATGGGCCGCTGTATCCCGGCATCTGCCGCGCGCTGCCATTGACGGAGCGGGCCGCCAAGCTCGCATCCGGCCTGCCGTTCGCATGGCGTTTGGATATGGCGCGCGCATTGGCCGCCGCTCCAGAACCGCTCTTCTACGAAGAAGCGGGCGAGGGGCTAGTGGCCTGCCGCCCGGCGCAGTTCGGCGACGTGGTGCTGGGCCGTAAGGACGTGCCAGCCAGTTACCATCTGTGCGTGACCCACGACGATGCGTTGCAGGGCGTCACGCTGGTGACGCGTGCCGTCGATCTGAAACCGGCCGCCGATCTGCATCGGCTGTTGCAGGCGCTGATGGGCTGGCCTGCGCCGCGCTACGCGCACCACCGGCTGCTGAGCGATGCCACCGGGCGCAGGTTGGCCAAGCGCGACGGGGCGGCGAGCCTGCGCGAGCTGCGGGCGCAGGGCGTAACACCCGCGCAGGTGCTTGCCCGTCTGGAATGGCCGCCTACACTCAGGGGCGCGTAGGGAGTACGACCATGACCGATTGGCAAACCGGGCTGGATAAGAACGCGGCCAATTTCGCGGCGCTGACGCCGCTGTCGCTGATCGCGCGCACGGCCGAAATATACCCGGACCGGTTGGCGCTGGTGCACGGCGCGGTGCGGCAAAGCTGGAGCCAGACCTATACAAGCTGCCGCCGTCTGGCGTCGGCACTGGCGCGGCGCGGCATCGGCAAGCATGACGTGGTGGCGGTGCTCGCACCGAACACGCCGCCGATGTACGAGGCACATTTCGGCGTGCCGATGGCAGGCGCGATTCTGAACACGCTGAACACCCGGCTCGATGCCGACGCGCTGGCATTCATGCTGCGCCATGGCGGCGCCAAGGTGTTGCTGGTGGACCGCGAGTTCGCCCCGGTGGCGCGCAAGGCGGTGGCGCTGCTGGACGCGCCGCCGCTGGTGGTCGATATCGAGGATGCAGCGACCGCTGCGCTGCCGGGCTTTGGCGCGGTGACCTACGAAGCCCTGCTGGCCGAAGGCGATCCGGCGTTCGA
>JANYDF010000100.1 GCA_025359905.1 Rhodospirillales bacterium | reverse complement strand
GTCGGCTTCGCCGTTGGCCGAGATCGTGCCGACCTGCGAGGTTTCCGCGGGCGTGGTGATCTTCTTGCTGCGGGCCTTCAGTTCCTCGACCAGCGCGATCACCGCCTTGTCGATGCCGCGCTTGAGGTCCATCGGGTTCATGCCGGCGGCCACCGCCTTCGCACCCTCACGCACGATGCTCTGGGCGAGCACGGTGGCGGTGGTGGTGCCGTCGCCGGCCAGGTCGTTGGTCTTCGAGGCCACTTCGCGCACCATCTGGGCGCCCATGTTCTCGAACTTGTCGGCCAGCTCGATTTCCTTGGCGACGGTCACGCCGTCCTTGGTGATCCGCGGCGCGCCGAAGCTCTTGTCGATGACCACGTTGCGGCCCTTCGGGCCGAGGGTCACCTTCACCGCGTCAGCGAGAATATCGACGCCACGCAGCATGCGTGCGCGGGCATCACCACCGAAACGAATGTCTTTAGCAGCCATGTGATGAATCCTTTGTTGCTAGCTCGATCTCGAATGTCCGGAGATCAGGCAGTCTTACGTCTCGATGATGCCCATGATGTCGGACTCTTTCATGATCAGCAGCTCTTCGCCGTCGATCTTGACTTCGGTGCCCGACCACTTGCCGAACAGCACGCGGTCGCCGGCCTTCACGTCCAGAGCCGAAATCGTGCCCTGTTCGTTACGCGCGCCCGGACCAGCGGCGATGATTTCGCCTTCCATCGGCTTTTCCTTGGCCGTGTCGGGAATGATGATGCCACCGGCGGTCTTTTCCTCAGCGGTGATGCGCCGGACCACGACCCGGTCGTGCAGGGGGCGGAATTTCATTCGGATCGCTCCTGGATACTTTAAGCTAGCCGGCTGATCTGCCGACTGCGGGGTGTTAGCACTCTCGGTCTGAGAGTGCCAGCGATTTAGGGACGCGAAGCGAGCAAGTCAAGCGTCGGCAGCACTCGCGTGATGTGAGTGCTAACAATATGATTTAATTATATTTTTATACTTGCATAGCAGATGTGTGTCCATGGCATGCTGACCTTCCCGCCACGCCGGGCGGGCTCATGCCGGAGGATTTGCATGCCGAATACGACCTCATCGCACGCCGAGATGCAGCGCCGGTTGCAGGGTTACCGGCTCACCACGGCAGAAATTCTGTATCATTTGCCGGATCATCCATCGGTGCTGCAAAGCTTCATCTGGCAGGAATTGGACATCGCGCCGCGTTACCCGGCGTTGAACCGCTTCCTGGAATTCTGGACGCGCAAGATCGAAGGCAAGCTGCATTCGGTGCGGCTCGCCTCGGCTGGCGTGATCAGCCCCGTCGAGTGGCGCCACGCGGTGCAGGTTAGCCATTTGCATTGACGGTGTGCACACTGTTGGAACGCCCGGCCGCCGCCTATATTCGGGGCCATGCCTTTTGACGTGAAAGAGTTCCCCGCTGCCGCCCTCGCCGCCGAGCGTCATCGCCCGTATGTGGCGGGTTGGCTGTTCGTGCAGTGCGGCATGCTACTGGTGATGATCGCCCTTGGCGGGGCGACGCGGCTGACCGGATCGGGGCTGTCGATCATGGAGTGGGCGCCGATCATGGGCGCGTTGCCGCCTTGGTCGGATACGGAATGGCAGCGGCTGTTCGCGCTGTATCAACAGATCCCGCAATACGAACTGCTGCACGCGGGCTTCGGCATCGACGGCTTCAAGCATATTTTCTGGCTCGAATGGACCCACCGGCTTTGGGGCCGCCTGATCGGGATCGCATTTCTCGTGCCACTGCTGTGGTTCTGGGCGCGCGGCGCGCTGACCAAGCGGCTTGGGCTGCGCCTGGCCGGGCTGTTTGTACTCGGCGGGCTGCAAGGCGCCGTGGGCTGGTTCATGGTTGCATCCGGCTTCTTCCCGGACAGCACGGCGGTGTCGCCGTACCGGCTGGTGGTGCATCTGACACTGGCGCTTAGTCTGTATGCCGCGATGTTGTGGCTCGGTTTGTCGCTGGTGCCGAGCCAGATCCGGCAAGCGGCACCGCGCGGGCTGCTGCGCTGGACGGCAGCACTGGTGGCGCTGACCATTCTGGCCGGCGGTTTCGTCGCGGGCACCCATGCCGGGTTCATCTATAATACGTTTCCGCTGATGGACGGGACGCTGGTGCCGAGCGGCTACGGCGAGTTGCAGCCGTTCCTGCGCAACCTGACCGAGAACCTCGCGGCGGTGCAGTTCGATCATCGGCTGCTGGCCACGCTGACTGCGCTGCTTGCCGCCGCCGCTGTGGCCGCCGGATTGTGCCAGGGCGCTGCCGGGCGATTGCGTGCGGCGCTGCTGGCGCTGGCGCTTGCGGTTGGGGTGCAATATCTGCTCGGCATCGCCACGTTGCTGTGGGGGGTGCCGGTGAGCTTGGCGACGTTGCATCAAGCCGCTGCCGTGCTGGTGCTGACCGCCGCGTTGACCGCTTTGCACGCCGCCCGACGTTGAATTTTTGCTTCGTAGAGGAGTCGCCATGAGCGCCGGCCACATGGGCGACACGCCCCTTACCGTCACCGACCGTCTGTTCTTTACCCGCGCCGATTCGGCGCTCGACCAGGACACCGCGCAACGGCTGACCGCCGAGGCGCTCGACGGCTCGGACGACGGCGAACTGTTCCTCGAATACCGCGAGAGCGAGTCGATCAGCCTGGACGACGGCCGCATCCGCGCCGCCGGGTTCGACACCACGCTGGGCTTCGGCCTGCGCGCGGTGGCAGGCGAGGCGACCGGTTACGCCCATGCCGGCGAATTGACCGAGGAGGCGCTGCGCCGCGCCGCCGGGACGGTGCGGGCGATCGCGTCGGGCCATTCCGGCACCGCCAGCGGAGCGCCGCGCGCCAGCAATTCGCAGCTGTATTCGCCGTCCAACCCATTGCAGGAGATGGATTTCTCCGCCCGCACCGGGCTGTTGAGCGAAATCGACAGCTTCGCCCGTGGCCGCGATCCGCGCGTCAAGCAGGTGATGGCCTCGATCAGCGGCGAATGGCAGGCGGTGCAGATCATTCGCGCCGATGGCAGCCGGGTGGCCGATCTGCGCCCGCTGGTGCTGCTCAATGTCTCGGTCGTCGTGGAACAGGACGGGCGGCGCGAAACCGGCAGCTACGGCTGCGGCGGGCGGTTCAGCTACAGCCGGGTGCTCGGCGAGGCGTCGTGGCAGGCCGCCGTCGATGAGGCGCTGCGCCAAGCGGTGCTGAATCTGGACAGCCGCCCGGCGCCTGCCGGCGAAATGCCCATCGTGCTTGGGCCGGGCTGGCCCGGCATTCTGCTGCACGAAGCCATCGGGCACGGGCTGGAAGGCGACTTCAACCGCAAGAAAACCTCGGCGTTTTCCGGTCTGCTCGGCCAGCGCATCGCCTCGCCCGGCGTGACGGTGGTGGATGATGGCACCCTGCCGGACCGGCGCGGCAGCCTGACGGTGGACGACGAGGGCACGCCGACCAGCCGCACCGTGCTGATCGAGGACGGGATTCTGCGCGAATTCCTGCAAGATCGGCAGAACGCCCGCTTGCTCGGCGTGCGCGCAACCGGCAATGGGCGCCGCCAGTCCTACGCCCATGCGCCAATGCCACGCATGACCAACACCGTCATGCTCGGCGGCCATCACGACCCGCAGGAGATGATCCGCTCGGTCAAGCGCGGTCTGTACGCGGTGAATTTTGGCGGCGGGCAGGTCGACATCACTTCGGGCAAGTTCGTGTTCTCGGCCAGCGAGGCCTACATGATCGAGGACGGCAAGGTGACGTTCCCGGTGAAGGGTGCCACGCTGATCGGCAACGGGCCGGATGCGCTGACCAAGGTTGAGATGGTCGGCAACGACATGGCGCTGGACGCCGGGATCGGCACCTGCGGCAAGAACGGGCAGGGTGTGCCGGTCGGCGTCGGCCAGCCAACGCTGAAACTATCGGGCTTGACGGTTGGCGGCACCGCCGCGTAGGCGGCGCTACTCTTCGGGCACGCCGGCCAGACGCAGGCCGGCGGCGTAATGCGCTAGGTGCTCGGGCTGCTCCAGCGCCGAGCCGGCCATGAAGCGGCGGATGGAAAAGCGCGGTTCCACCGCCAGCAACCGCTCGCGCAAAATCGCCGCTTCCGCGCTGCGCCCGAGATGACCGACGGCAGACAGCAGCGGCTTGTAACTTCCGGAGAAATTCGGGTTGGTCTCGCTAACCTCGCGGCCAATGCCTGCGGCGCGCATGTGCTCGCCCTTCAGCAAGGCGGCAAGCGCCAAACCGGTATCGATATAAAACGAATGCGGGTCCTGCGGCGACAGAGTCTTGTAACGCAGCAAGCGCCGCTCGGCCTCGTCCAGATCGCCCGCGAACAAATAGGTAATGCCGGACAACCCCCAGGCCATCGCCAAATTGGGGTTGAGAGCCAGAGAACGCTGATGCAGCGCCATCGCATCCAGCGTGCGCCGGTTCAGAAAGGCGCGCACATGTCCGGCAATGGCCAGCATCCTGGCGTCCTGCGGGTCGAGTGCGACGGCTTGATCGGCCAGCCGTCCAGCCTCGGCGATCATTTCCGCCGTCTCGTCGGCCCAATCCTGGCGCACGAGCAAGACGCACCAGTGCGCTAGCCAGCCATGAGCGGCGGCGTATTCAGGGTCCATCGCAACAGCTTGGCGCAGCAACTCGCCTGCCCGCATGAACGAAGCTTGCTCCATGCGGCCGATCATCGGCAGTGCGCGCAGCATGCTGTCATAGGCGCTGCTGTCGGGGCCTGGGCGCGCGGTCACGCGCTGCGCTTCGAGCATCAGCAATTCCGCGTCGACCCGCGCCGCAGTTTCGGCCGCCACCTCGTCTTGCAATGCAAACGGATCGGCTGATTCACGGTCGACTCGCCACGACCAGACCACTTGGTTGCCTGCCCGCAGATCGAGCAGGCGGAGCGACACGCGCAAGCGGTCGTGCACCCGCTGCACTGAGCCATCGAGCAGATAATGGATATCGAACGCCCGGCGAATGGCGGTCTCGTCACGAGTCTGCGCCGCAAATCGGGCCAGGGTGCTGGAGGACACCAGGAACATCCAGCGGAAGCGGGCGAGCGCGCCGGTGATCTCTTCGGCCAGCCCGGTGCCCAGATGCGCCTCCGCGCCGGCCATTCCCGCCAGTTGCAGCGGCAGCACGCCAATGCGCGGGCCGCCGCGCTGCGGATGGGCTTGCGGCTCGGCTTTGCGCTCCACCGCAACCTCGGCACGCGGTTCCAAACTGCGTTCGCCGCGTGGTGCAGGGCGTGCTTCGCTGCGGATCGGCAAACCGGAGGTGGTCGCTGCCCGCGGGATATTGCTGGCGCGTATCTCGGCCAGCAGGCGGAGCGTCTCATCGGAGGGGTGCGATTGCAATTGATCGGATAGCAACGTGCGGCAGCGCTCGAACGCTTGGATCGCCATGCCGCGCTCCCCGCGTGCGGCATGGGCGCGCATCAGCGCCCGCCACGCGCCTTCGTGGGTCCGATCGATGGTAAGTAGTTGCTGTGCGGCTGCGATTGCCGCGTCCGGTTCGGTCAGGTCGCGCAGCATGATCTCAGCGAGCCCCCGCGCCTTGTTGCGCAGCCGGTCACGTTCGCCCGCTAACCAGGAATCGAAGACGCTATCGATATCGTTAAGGTCTTCGAGCAACTCGCCGTCGAGCAGGGCCAGAGCCGCCGGTTTACCCGGCGTGGCGCGCAGCACCTCATCAACGTCGACCCAGGCTGCGCCTGCCCGCAGCGCCAGATGATCGCGGTTGACCAGCAGCACCGATTGCCCCGCGCTGCCGAGTGAATGCAACAGCCGATGGATTTCCTGACGCAGCGAGGCGCGCGCCTGCTCCTCGGGCCGCCGGCTCCATAACATTTCCGCCAATCGGCCGCGCAACATTGGGCGGGGCGCCGACAGCGCCAGGATGGCGAGCAGGGCGCGGGTTTTCCGGCCAATGGGCAATACACTCTCGCTGGTGAGCGACCAGGCTTCCATTTGGCCAATCAAGCGCAGGCGGATCGAGACCGCGTCGCCTGCGGGCGATGTGGATAGCTGGGCTAACGGGCGCCGCGAGGTTCCTGCGTTCATATCGTGATAAGAACCTACCGCGTATGTCATGACAAGCCGTTAGCGTTAGGATGGCGTTTATAGTGCGCGCATGCGCGTCTAAAAAAACACAAACAGCCGATGCGGAGAGATTTTTCGCCCCGCATTGCCGCCGGGATATTTCCTAGACGGCAGCCTCGGCAAAAATGCGAGCGATGTCGCCGCGCCAAGCCGAATTGTATCGGTCCAGCCAGTGTTCCGCCTGGGTGGGACCGCCACTAACGATGGCATCCAACGGCGACAGGTACACCCGCTCATTGCGTCCCTCGCTGTCGAGCAGCGCACGGCCGCGCAACCCGTCATGCGCGATGGCCACCACGTCGCGGGCCAGATCGCGCAGCGTACCCCCATGCCACGGCGTCGCCAGTCCCTGAACCGGAACCATGCCACGCAGGGCGCGGTAATCTTCCCATGGATGCTTGCGCACCAACCGGTCAGCGGCGGCCAATGCGGCTTCGTCGTACAGCAGGCCGACCCACAACGCCGATTGCGCCAGCATCATGTCCGGCCGTCCGGCGTCGGCGCCGCGCATTTCGAGGAACTTCTTCACCCGCACATCGGTGAACGCGGTGGTCATGTGGTCGGCGAAATCGCCCAGCGTGGCCGGGCCGGTGGCGGCATCGGCGAAGCCCTCGGCCATGAAGCGGCGGAACGGGCGTCCGGCGAGGTCGATATATTTGCCATCGCGGTGGGCAAAATACATCGGCACGTCGAGCAGCCACTCCACATAGCGTTCGAAGCCGAAATCCTCATCGAAGAACTGCGGCGGTATGCCCGAGCGTGCGTTGTCGGTGTCGGTCCACACATGGGCGCGATACGACAGGAAGCCGTTCGGCTTGCCTTCGGTGAACGGCGAATTGGCGAACAGCGCGGTGGCCAGCGGCTGCAAGGCGAGCGACACGCGCAGCTTGCGCGCCATGTCGGCCTCCGACTCATAGTCCAGATTGACCTGCACCGTGCAGGTGCGCGTCATCATGTCCAGGCCGAGGCTGCCGACCAGCGGCATGTAGCGCTTCATGATCGCGTAGCGGCCTTTCGGCATCCACGGCATAGCGGCCCGGCTGGCGGCCGGATGAAAGCCGAGCGGCGCGAAACCCAGGCCCAGCCCGCCCGCCGCCTTGCGCACCAGCGCGAAATGCGCGTCGAACTCGGCGCGCGTCTCATGCAGATCGGCCAGCATGCCGCCGGACAATTCCAGTTGCCCGGCCGGTTCCAGCGATACCGATGCGCTGCCCTGTTTCAGGCCAATCGGGTTGCCGCTGTCCAGGATCGGCTCCCACCCATCCGCCGCCATGCTGGTCAGCAGCGCCTTGATGCCGCCCGGCTCATACGCCGGCGGCGCCAGATCGGACTGCCGGTAGCCGAATTTCTCGTGTTCGGTGCCGATCACAAACCGTTCGCGCGGCTTGCAGCCCTCGGCAATATGGTCGGCCAGTTGGCGCACCGACGTGATCGGGGTCGCGTCGGCATCTCCGGGATTGGACATCGTGTTTCCGTCTTATGGCTGGCGCGGCGGCTTGGGCGATCATGTTGCCGCTGGCGTTCTTAACCGCAGGCGGGCGCGAGCAAAAGCGCCAGCCCGGCGATGGCTGCCGTTTCGGCCCGCAGGATGCGCGGGCCGAGTGAGGCTGGAACAACAAGGGGATGCCGCCGCAGCGCGTCAAGCTCCAATGGCGTGAAACCTCCCTCCGGGCCGATCAGCAATGCCGAGGGGCCGCGCGCCGGGCGCAGATGTGCCGCGTCCTGGCGTTCCAGTGCTGCGGCGAGCGTGCGGCCAGGTGGCCAATCGCCCAGCACATCCAACAGCTTACGTGCTGGCGCGAGGCGCGGCACGGTCAGCCGTTCGCATTGTTCGGCCGCTTCGGCGGCAATCGCGCGCATCCGGTCCTCGTTCAGCCGCGCCGTGTTGGTGCGCTCGGTGAACACCGGCAACAGCGCCGATACGCCGAGTTCGGTGGCCTTTTCCACCACCAGGTCGGTCGCATCGCGCTTCAGCGGCGCGAAGACCAGCCAAATATCGGGGCCGGGCATCTGCGGCCGCAGCGGCTCGCCAACCTCGAAGCGCAGCTTATCGCGCTTGAGGGCGGCGATGCGGGCCCGCCACTCACCATCTACTCCGTTGAAAATATGTACAATATCACCCACGCCCCGGCGCATCACGCTGCCGAGGTAGTGTGCCTGCGCGGCGGTGGCGTCGAATTCGAGCCCCGCGCGCAGCGGAGTGTCGACAAACAGGCGGATTGACCCGGACATATTGAGGGAGAGATTAGCACCCATGGTCCCGCATACCGATATCGTGACGTCCGGTTGGGTCGCGCGTTTGCCGCGTGGCTGGATGCCGTTTGCCCTGTTGGCCCGCTTCGACCGGCCGGTCGGGGCGTGGCTGCTGTTCCTGCCCGGCCTGTGGTCGATCCTGATCGGCGGCCAGCCATTGTGGGTCAGTGTTCGGCTGATCGCGCTATTCTTTGTGGGCGCGGTGCTGATGCGCGGCGCCGGGTGCGTGGTCAACGACATGTGGGACCGCGACATGGACCGCAAGGTGAGCCGCACGGCGGGCCGCCCGCTGGCCTCGGGGGCGGTGCGGATGCGGCAAGCAGCGGCGTTCCTGGTGCTGCTGCTCGCGGTCAGCCTGCTGATTTTGCTGCAACTGAACTTGTTGGCCGAGCTTCTTGGCGTCGGCTCGCTGATCCTCGTGGCACTATACCCGGCCGCCAAGCGGGTGACATGGTGGCCGCAATTGATGCTCGGCTTCACCTTCGGCTGGGGCGCGCCGATGGGCTACGCGGCGGCGACCGGGCATTTCAACGCCACGGCCGCATTGCTGTACGCCGCGTCGATTTTTTGGATTCTCGGCTACGACACGGTTTACGCGCATCAAGACCGTGAGGACGATGCGCTGATCGGCGTGCGGTCCACCGCCCGCCTGTTCGGCCACAACAGCCGCCGGTTCCTGATTGTCTGCTACGGTGCCACTATTGCCCTGCTGTCGGCGGCGGGGGCGCAAGCCGGGCTGTCGATGCTGTTCCTGGTGGCCCTGCTGCTGCCGGCCGGGCTGCTGGCGCGCCAGATCGCGGCGCTGGACATCGACAATCCGGCGCTGTGCCTGCGGCTGTTCAAGGCCAACCGCGAGGTTGGGCTGGCGGTCGGGCTGGCGATTCTGCTCGGCCGCCTGTGACCGCGCGCGAGGCGTTCGTTCGCGTCAATACCGCAATTGTCCGTCCGGCGCTGGTGCCGGAGATTGCGCTGCATCTGGCCACCGAAATCACCCCGATCTGGCAGGCAACCGAAGATTGGCTCCGCCAGACCGGCACCGAGCCGCCGTTTTGGGCGTTTGCCTGGCCCGGCAGTCTGGCGATTGCCCGCCATTTGCTCGACAATCCGGCGCTGGCCGCAGGGCGGCGGATGCTGGATTTTGCCGCCGGGTGCGGCGTGGCCGCTATCGCGGCGGCGCAGTGCGATGCCGCACGGGCCGAGGCCGCCGAGATCGATCCGCTGGCCACCGCGTCGATCCGGGTCAACGCGGCGCTGAACAATGCTGCGGTAACGGCGCTGGACGGCGATGTGGTCGGGCAGGACTGCCGTTGGGATCTGATCGTCTGCGGCGATGTTTGCTACGAAGCGCCGATGACCCGCCATATCATGCCCTGGCTGCGCCGCATGGCGGCAACCGCCGAGGTATGGATCGCCGATCCGGGCCGCGCCTACGTGCCGCGTGACGGCATGACCGCGTTCGCCCATTACGTGGTGCCAACCACGATGGAGTTGGAGGACCGCCCGCAGCGCGATGTGACGCTGTTCCGGCTAGCGGCGTAGCGGGTGGCGGCG
>JANYDF010000089.1 GCA_025359905.1 Rhodospirillales bacterium | reverse complement strand
GCGGCGGCGACGCAGATGCTCGCGGTGGCCTATGGGCCGGACGCGCCGTGGAACGAAAGCCACTACAAGAACCCGAAGTTCACCGAACTGCTGTCGTCGGCTCGCGCTGAAACCGACGAGGCCAAGCGCAAGGAACAGATTTGGGAAATGCAGGCCCTGCTGCACGACGACGGCGCCACCATCGTGCCGGCGTTCCGCGACTGGCTTGACGGCAACAGCAAGAAAGTCGGCGGCCACACCCCGCACGGCGGCTTCGACATGGATAACGGCTATATTGCTGAGAAGGCTTGGATCAAGGCTTGATCTGACGCCGCAGCTGCGAAAGCCGCTGCGGAAGCCTGCCTGTGCCCCGCCGGTTCTGTGACCGGCGGGGTTTTATTGTACGCGGCACGATGCCGCTTTTCCGCATTATTTAGCCGCCGTATTGCGGTTGACACCCCGCCATGTCCATGCCGATCATCGGTCATAAGAAAAGCGCAAGGCTCGTCCATTGCTCCGACTCATCGCACAACGGCTCGGGCTCGGTTTCGGCACTCTGCTGGCGGCTTCGCTGCTGATTTTTGTCGGCACCGAAATCCTGCCTGGCGATCTTGCTTCCGCCGTGCTGCAAAACAGCGCTACGCCGGAAAGCTTGGCCGAAATGCGCAAGGAACTCGGCCTCGACCGGCCGGCCTATGTTCGTTACGCGGAGTGGCTGGGCGGTGTGGCCACCGGTGATTTTGGCCATTCGCTGGCCAGCCACCGCGATGTGATCGAGGAGATTACCCCGCGACTGACCAACACGGTGTTCCTGGCGGTGTATGCGGCGTTGCTGGCGGTGCCGCTAGCCATCGTGCTGGGGCTGATGGCGGCGATCTGGCAGGGCGGGATCTACGACCGGCTGGTGAATTTCGTCACGCTGCTGACGATATCGGTGCCAGAGTATTTGGTGGGATATATCCTGATCAAATACCTCTCAGTGCATTATGCGTGGTTTCCGTCGCTGGCCAACGTGACGCCGGATACGCCGTTCGGCGACCGGCTGGTGCTGACATTCCTGCCGGTGCTGACGCTGACCTTGGTGGTGGTGGCGCACATGATGCGCATGACCCGCGCGTCGGTGTTGAACATCATGGCCAGCCCATATATCGAAATGGCGTTCCTGAAAGGACTGCCGAAGTGGCAGGTGGTGGTGCGCCACGCCTTCCCGAACGCGCTGGCGCCGATCATCAACGTGATTGCGCTGAACTTGGCCTATCTGATTGTCGGCGTTGTCGTGGTGGAAGCCGTCTTTGTGTATCCCGGCCTCGGCCAGTTGATGGTGGACGCGGTGTCCAAGCACGATGTGCCGGTGGTGCAGGCAGCCGGGCTGATCTTCGCCGCCGCCTTCATTCTGCTGAATATGACCGCCGATATTCTCGCCATTGTCAGTAACCCTCGCCTGCGGCATCCGCGGTGACAACGACGCGGGGAGCACGCTGATGCGGCTATTCGGCCATCGTGTGACGATCCTTGCCATGCTCGGCATGCTCGTCATCATTATCAATCTGGTGGCGGCCATCGGCGCGCCGTGGATCGCGCCGTTCGATCAGGCGGAAATTGTCGGCGACGCGTGGGGCGACCCGGATACCGACCATGTGTATATCCCGCTGATGGGATTGGACAATCTGGGCCGCGACCTGTTCAGCCGCCTGATCTATGGCGCGCGGATGTCCATCGGGCTGTCGTTCATCATCACCTGCATTTCGTTTGCCATCGGCATCATCACTGGCTTCACCGCCGCCGTGCTGAAGGGCTGGGTGGACACCGCATTGTCGCGGCTGGTGGATTTGCTGCTGTCGATGCCGACGCTGATCTTCGCGTTCATCATCCTCTCAGTGCTGGGCACCGAGTTGCCGGTGCTGATCACGACCATCGCCATTCTGGACAGCACCAAGGTGTTCCGCCTCAGCCGGGCGCTGGCGATGAATTTGGCGGCGCTGGAATATGTGGAAGTGGCGCGGGTGCGCGGCGAGGGGCTGTGGTGGGTGATCCGCAAGGAAATCTTGCCCAACGCGATGGCGCCGCTGATCGCCGAGTTCGGGCTGCGCTTCTCGTTCGCGTTCCTGTTCATCGCCGCGCTGAGCTTTCTCGGCCTGGGCGTGCAACCGCCGAATGCAGACTGGGGCAGCATGGTTCGCGATTACCGCGACATGATCAATCTGGACTCCACCGCGCCGCTGTATCCGGCAGGGGCCATTGCGCTGTTGACCATCGGGGTGAACTTCGTGGTCGACTGGATGCTGGCGATCCATTCCCGTTCGCACGGAGACGGCTGATGAGCCAACGACCCGGCAAGTCCGGCCGCATCGCGGGCGAGAACATCCTGCATGTCGAGCAGTTGCGCGTTGAGGTGCGCACCGACCGGGGGCCTGGCCCGGTGCTGGTGGACAATGTCAGTTTCGACCTGCGGCGCGGCGAGGTGCTGGGGCTGATCGGCGAATCGGGCGCCGGCAAGTCCACCATCGGGCTGACCACGCTGGGGTACACGCGCGGCGGCTGTTACATCACCGGCGGCAAACTGGATTTCGAGGGCCGCGATATCCGCCAGATGAGTGGCGCGGAGCGGCGGGCGTTGCGCGGGCCGGGTGTCGCTTATATTGCGCAAAGTGCTGCCGCCAGCTTCAACCCATCGCACACGCTGATGCAGCAGGTGTGCGAAATTCCGGTGAAGCACGGCATCATGTCGATGGACGACGCCCGCAAGGAAGCGGTGAAGCTGTTCCGCGAACTGGAATTGCCCAACCCGGACACCTTCGGCAACCGCTATCCGCATCAGGTCTCGGGCGGCCAGTTGCAGCGGGCGATGGCGGCGATGGCGATGGCGGCGCGGCCGGATATTCTGGTGTTCGACGAGCCGACGACGGCGCTGGACGTGACCACGCAGGTTGAGGTGCTGGCGTCCTTTCGCAAATTGATCCGCGAGCACGGCACGGCGGCGATCTATATTACCCATGATCTTGCCGTGGTGGCGCAAATCGCCGACCACATCATGGTGCTGCGGCACGGCAAGATGGTGGAATACGGCACCTCCGACCAGATCCTGCAGGAGCCCAGGCAGGAATACACCCAGCGTTTGGTGGCGGATCGCGCCGCCGGGCACACATTCCGCGACGATGTGGCGAGCGGGGCGCTGCCGATTTTGGCGGTGCAGAACGTCACCGCGAGTTATCGCTCGCTGGCCAAAGTGATCGATGGCGTCAGCGTCGAGGTCCGCAAGGGCGATACCGTCGCGGTGGTGGGCGAGTCGGGGTCGGGCAAAAGCACGCTGGCGCGGGTGATTATCGGGCTGCTGCCGCGTGAGGCGGGCGATATTCAATTTCAGGGCCAAAGCCTGCCGCCGGCGCTGGCCAATCGTAGCAAAGACCAACTGCGCCGCATTCAGATGATCTACCAGATGCCGGATGTGGCGCTGAACCCGAATCAGACATTGCTGGAGATCATCGGCCGCCCGGTGCAGTTCTATTTCGGCCGCTCGAACGCCGAAGTGCGCCGGCGGGTGCTGGAACTGCTGCACATGATGGACCTGCCGGAGGCCTTCATCACCCGGCGGCCCGGCGAGCTTTCCGGCGGCCAGAAGCAGCGCGTCGGCATCGCGCGGGCGCTGGCGGCGGAACCCGATCTGATTATCTGCGACGAAGTTACGAGTGCGTTGGACCAGTTGGTCGGTGAGGAAATCCTCAAACTACTGAAGAAATTGCAGGATGATTTGGGGCTGGCGTATCTGTTCATCACCCACGACCTGGGCACGGTGAAGCGAATCGCCAACAAAGTCGCGGTGATGCTAAAGGGCAAACTAGTGGCGGGCGGCGAAACCAGCAAGGTATTCGCGCCGCCGTATCATCCGTACACCGAGTTGCTGTTGTCCTCGGTGCCGGAGATGCGCAGCGACTGGCTGGATCAGGTGCTAACGGGCCGCGCCAAGACGATTGCGGCGGTGCGGGCGGCGCAGGTGCAATTGCCGGGATGATCTAAACCAAAGTGTGCATTCGGTGACTGATCGCCGTTGCCGGGTCAAGCCCGGCGATGACGATTAACTGGATCCGGGTTCACTCCCACGAGATTTGGTATTATCTTCCCTGCCACACCGGCGCGCGCTTTTCGGCGAAGGCGCGCGGGCCTTCCAACTGGTCTTCGCTGCCGTACAGCGTGGCGACGGTGGGGAAATCACGCGCGTTGATGCGGGCGAGGGATTGGGCGAACGGCACGCCTTCGCTTTCGCGCAGCACTTCCTTGATGGCGGCGAAGACCAGCGGCGGGCCGTTCGCCAGCAGGCCAGCGAGTGCGCGAGCGCGGTCCAGCAATTTGTCCGGTGCGGCAAGTTCGCTGACCAGACCGAAATGTTTGGCTTCGGCGGCTTCCATCCAGCGGCCGGTGAACAGCAAGTCCATGGCGATATGGAACGGGATGCGGCGCGGCAATTTCAGAGTGGCAGCGTCGGCCAGCGTGCCTGCTTTGATCTCCGGCAGCGAAAACCGCGCGTCCTCGCTGGCGATGATCAGATCGGCCGACAGCGCGATCTCGAATCCGCCGCCGACGCACATGCCATTGACCGCCGCGATCACTGGCTTGTTCAGGTTGGGCAGCGCTTGCAGGCCGCCGAAGCCGCCCACGCCGTAGTCGGAATCCGGCGGCTCGCCGGTGGCGGCGGCGGATTTCAGATCCCACCCGGCCGAGAAGAAGCGCGGGTTGCTGCTGGCGACGATGGCCACGCGCAGGTCCGGGTCATCGCGGAAAGCGGCGAACACGTCGCCGAGCGCGCGGCTGGTTGGCGCGTCGATGGCATTGGCCTTGCCACGATGCAGCGTGAGTTCCAGCACGCCGCCTTCGCGGCTGACGGTGAACGGGGCTTCGGTCATGCAGGTGGCTCCACAAGGCGGATCAGCGCGTCCACCGCGACGGCGCCGAGGCCGTGCGGGCGCACCATCACCGGGTTGACGTCGAGTTCGAGCAGGCGGTGCAGATTGGCAATGGCGTAGTCCTGCACTGCAAGAATGCAGGCGATCAGCGCGCCGGTGTCGCCGCGCGGCTGGCCGCGATAGCCAGCCAGCAGCTTGGACACTTTCAGCGAGCCGATGGCGTCCGCAATGTCCGCCGCGCGGGCGGGCAGGGTGAGCACGGCGGTGTCGGCCAGCAATTCGGCCAGCACGCCGCCGGAACCAAGCAACAGATACGGTCCGGCCGCCGGGTCGTGGCCAAAGCCGACGATAATTTCGGCCACCGCGTCGGTGACCATGCGTTCCACCAGCACCGCCTCGCCCATCGGCAGCAGATCGGCGGCGGCTTGGCGCACCGCGTCTGGCGTGGTCAGCCGCAGCCGCACCGCGCCGCGCTCGGTTTTGTGCGCCAGCGTAGCGCTGACCGCTTTCAGCACCACCGGGAAACCCAGTGCGGTGGCGGCGGCCACCGCGTCGCCGGTTGAGGTGACGCGCCGGCTGTCCGGCACTGCTACGCCGTGCGCCGCAAGCGCATGCTTGCTGGCGATCTCGTCGAGCATTCTTGCCGCTCCGCTGGGCGCGCGCGCGGTCAGCGGTGGCACCGGATCGGGCGCGCGGCCCGCGTCCATCGCGGCTTCGATGGCGTCCAGCGCTTCGTCCAGTCCGCACAGCGGCAGCACGCCAGCGGCCATCAGGTCGTTCGCGCGTTGTTCGGGCAGGCATTCGGCCAGCGTGGCCAGCACCGCCGCCCGCCCGCCGGTTTGGCGTGCGGCGGTGATCAGTGCGTTAGAGGCGGTGATCCAGTCGCACTCGTCGCACGCATCGGCGCGCGGGTAGTCCAGGATCAGCGCGGTCAGATCGAAGCCGCAGCGCATCATCGCGGCGAATGTCTCGGTGAGGGCTGCACCGTTGGCCCAACTGAACGTGTTGTAGTCGAGCGGGTTGCCGACGCTGACCAGCGGATTGAGCGTGGCGGCGACGGTTTCGGTCTGCGCCGGGGTGAGCGGGCGCAGGCGGACGCGGCGATGTTCGGTGCGATCCGCGATCAGTGCGGCCTCGCCGCCGGAGCAACTCATCGAGGCAATGGCGCCGCCGGGCAGCGGGCCGAACAGATGCAGCAGCTTCAAGGTTTCCAACAGCGCCGGGATCGAGGCCACGCGGGCCACGCCGATGCGGCGGAACAACGCGGCAGCGACCGCGTCGGCGCCGGACAACGATGCTGTGTGGCTCACGGTGAGTTGCGCACCCGCCGCCGAGCTGCCGGTTTTCAGCGCCACCACCGGCTTGACGTGCGCGCGGGCGATGCCAACCGCTTCGGCAAAAGCCGAGGCGTCGTCGAGACCTTCGATATGCAGCCCGATGGCGGTGACCCGCGGATCGCGCGCCAGCGTAGCCACCGCCGCCGACAGGCCGACAACGGCCTGGTTGCCCATGGTGACCAGATAGGCAATCGGCAGTCCGCGCCGCTGCATCGTGATGTTGCAGCCGATATTGCCGGATTGGGTCACAATGGCCACGCCGCGTTCGACGCGCTGGCCGCCGTGCTGATCGGGCCACAGCAACGCGCCGTCCAGGTAGTTGATCAGGCCATAGCAGTTCGGCCCCAGCACCGGCATGCCGCCCGCCGCTTTACGCAACGCGGCTTGCAGCGCTTCGCCCTCCGCGCCGGTTTCGGCAAAGCCTGCCGCGTACGAAACCGCGCCGCCAGCGCCCATCGCCGCCAGTTCGCCGACGTATTCCACCGTCAGATGCCGGTTCACCGCCAGGAACACCGCGTCGGGCACGGCGGGCAGATCGGCCATCGTGCGGAAGGCGGGCAGGCCGTGCACGCTGTCCGCCTTCGGATGCACCGGCCAAATCTGCCCCGTGTAGCCCATGCGCTGGTTCTGCCGCACGACTTCCGCCGCCGGCCTGCCGCCCAGCACGGCGATACTGCGCGGGCGCAGCAGGCGCGAGAGGTCGTGCATGTCAGGCGCCCAGCGGCCGCAGCAACTCGCGTGAGATGATGTGGCGCTGGATTTCGCTGGTGCCGTCCCAGATGCGCTCCACCCGGGCATCGCGCCAGAAGCGTTCCAGCGGCAGATCGTCCATCAGCCCCATGCCGCCATGGATCTGGATCGCCTCGTCGGTGACACGCGCCAGCATCTCGGTGGCGAATAGTTTTGCCTGCGCGATCTCACGGTTGGCCGGCAGTTTCCGGTCGAGCCGCCAGGCCGCCGACAGCGTCAGCAGGTCGGCCGCGTCGATGGACGTGATCAAATCGGCAAGCTTGAAGCTGACACCCTGGAATTTGCCGATCTGCTGGCCGAACTGCTTGCGCTGGGCCGCGTAGTTCAGCGCCAGATCGAACGCGCGCCGCGCGCGCCCCACGCTCATGGTGGCCACCGTCAGCCGCGTGGCGTACAGCCACTCATTGGCAACCTCGAAGCCCTGGCCTTCCTCGCCCAGAATTTGCGACGCGGGCAGGCGGCAATCGTCGAAGGTCAAAATGCAGTTGTGGTAGCCGCGATGCGACACCGAGTTGTAGCCCAGCCTGATGTCGAAGCCCGGCGTGCCGCGATCCACCAGAAAGCAGGTGATGCGCTTGCGGCCACGGGCTTCCTCGCCGGTGGCGATGAACACGATGACGAAATCCGCCCAGTCGGCGTGGCTGATGAAGTGCTTGGTGCCATTCACAATCCAGTCGTCACCGTCGCGCCGGGCAAAGCATTTCATGCCGCGCACGTCAGAACCGGCATCCGGTTCGGTCATCGCCAGCGCGTCCATCCGCTCGCCGCGCACGCAGGGCAGCAGGTAGCGCTCACGCTGTTCCGTGTTGGCCGCGCACAGGATGTTGGACGGGCGGTACCACCAATGGTTCAGCGCCATCGAGGTGCGGCCAAGCTCGCGCTCCAGCAATGCGAAGGTCAGATGATCGAGCCCGCCGCCGCCGAATTCCTCGGGGATGTTCGGCGCGTGGAAACCGAGATCGATGACTTTGCGCTGGATGTCCCGCGCCATCTCACGCGGCACGTCGCCGAGGCGTTCCACCTGCTGTTCCAGCGGGTACAATTCACGTTCGACGAAGCTGCGCACGGTATCGGCGACGAGGTGCTGTTCCTCGGTCAGGTCAAAGTTCATGGGGCTACACCTTCGGACGGATGCCGATGGACCGCCCGGCATTGGCCGGCCGTGGCAGCGCGGCATGGGCCGCCACCACCGGGGCCAGCCGGTCCGCCACCTCCGCCAGCATCGGGCAGGCTTTGCCGGCAGCACTGTTCACGTGCAGATACATATGCTCGCCGGTCGCCGCCACCAGATCGTCCGCGGCGCGGTGGATGGTCTGCCACACATGCATGCGCTTCTCGTCGGCGGCGAGGATCTGTGTGGTCACATAGAACGGCGCATCGGCGCGCATTTCGCGCACATGAATGATATGCGTCTCGGCGGTGTAAAAGCTGTGGCCGCGCTCGACGTAAGCCACATCAGCGCCGATCAGTTGCAGCAGCGCGTCCGACGCGGTGCTGAAGATTTGCAGATAGCGGCTTTCGTTCATGTGGCCGTTGTAATCCAGCCAGCCCGGCTCCACCCGGCCCTCGTACAGCCGCAGCGGTTCGTTGCTGATGGAAGCTGCCACCGACGCCTTGGCCTGCCCGGCCCAAAGCTGCTTCTCGTACTTCGCCAGCACCTGGCCCGCCGCGAAATCGTTGGTTTTCAGCGCCTGGAAGATCGACACCAGACACGAATCGCGCAGCCGCTCATAGTCGCGGATGGAAACATCGCCGGCCTGCGCGTCGGACTGCGCCACGACCTTGTCGAGCAGTTCTTCCGTCAGTTCCGGCGTGTCCATCAGCTTGGTCCACGGCCATTTCAGGCTGGGGCCGAACTGGTTCATGAAATGCCGCATCCCCGGCTCACCGCCGGCGATGCGGTAGACCAGCAGCGTGCCCATGAATGCCCAGCGCAGACCAGGGCCGAAGCGCATCGCGTCGTCGATCTCCTCGGCGGTGGCAACATCGTCGTTGATCAGCCACAGCGCCTCGCGCCACAGCGCTTCCATCAGCCGGTCAGCGATGAAGCCGTCGATTTCCTTGCGCACATGCAGCGGGCGCATGCCAATGCCAGTGTAGAACGCCGCCGCGTCCTGCTTGGTCTTCTCGCTGGTCAGCGCGCCGCCGCACACTTCCACCAGCGGCATCAGATACACCGGGTTGAACGGATGCCCGACCACGAAGCGTTCCGGGTGCCGCAAGCCGGATTGCAGCCGCGTCGGCAACAGGCCGGAGGTGGACGATCCGATGATCACGTCATCGCGCATCGCCCGTTCGGCCTGCGCCAGCAGACGGATTTTCAAATCCTCGCGTTCCGGCAAGCTTTCCTGAATGAAGTCCGCTCCATCGGCGGCTTCCTCCAGCGTGCGCACGATGCGCCACGTGCCGGGCTTCGGCAGTGGCGCGATGGTCAGCATGGAATACGCGCGCCGCGCATTCTCCATCACCTCGGCCACCTTGCGTTCGGCTTCCGGGTCAGTGTCGCAGATCACCGCATCCATGCCGTTCAGCACCGCGCGCGCCGCCCACGCGCCGCCGATCACGCCGCCGCCCAACAGGCCGACTTGCTTCACATCCATCGCGTCAGCCCCGCTTGGTGAGTTTCAGTTTCCGGCGCACATCCTCGGGGCCGAGCACCTTCGCGCCCATCGCGGTCAGAATCGTCACCGCCCGCTCCACCAGCGCGCCATTGCTGGCCAGCACTCCGCGCGACAGGAACAGATTGTCTTCCAGCCCAACCCGCACGTTGCCGCCGGCCAGCGCCGCCATCGCCACATACGGCACCTGCATCCGCCCGATGGAGAACGCCGAATAAATCGCCCCCGGCGGCAGGTTGTGCACCATCGCCATCAGCGACAGCGGATCGTCCGGTGCCCCGTACGGAATGCCCATGCACAACTGGATCAGCACCGGGTCATCCAGCAGCCCCTCGCGGATCAGGTCTTTCACCATCACCAGATGCCCGGTGTCGAACACTTCCAGTTCGGGCCGCACGCCCAGCGCCTGCACCTGCCGCGCCATGGCGCGCAGCGTGTCCGGCGTATTCACCATCACGTAGTCGCCGCCGGCGGCGAAGTTCATGCTGCCGCAATCGAGCGTGCAAATCTCCGGCAGCAATTGCGCGACATGGGCAAGCCGCTCGGTGGCGCCGGCCATGTCGGTGCCCGGTCCGGGCGGCAGCGGCTGTTCGACGCCGCCGAACACCAAATCGCCGCCCATGCCGGCCGTCAGGTTCAGCACCACGTCCACGCCGCTGTCGCGCACCCGCGCCACCACTTCGGCATACAGTTTCGGGTCGCGGGCCCCCTTGCCGGTCTCCGGGTCGCGCACATGGCAATGCGCCACCGCCGCCCCGGCGCGCGCCGCCTCGATGGCGCTATCGGCGATCTGCCGCGGCGTTACCGGCACCTTGTCCGACCGGCCGGTGGAATCCCCCGCCCCGGTCACCGCGCAGGTGACGAAAACCTCCCAGTTCATGGCCGTGCTCCCGGTTGCCGTGCCGCAGCCTATTGCAGCTTGGCGGTGCCGCGCGATACGCAATCGGCGCAACCATGTGCAGGATCGGCAGGATGGCGCAGCCCCCGGCGCACGTCGCGGTGCTGGCGCTGCCGCGCTGTCCGCCGCCGGGGTGCTGACCGGCCACCGCGCGACGACGCAGTGGCAGGATATCGCTGATCTGTCCGAGCGGTTCCCCGCCATCCAGGCCGTGCCCGGCCGTTTTGTCATCGACTGCGGCCGCGTCACCTCCGGCGGCACGCTGCCCGCACTTGGCCTGACGCTGGAACTGCCGCGCCACGGCCCGAGCCTCGCCCTCGCGGTGGCCAGCGCCTTCATCTACGGCCGCGCCCATCGCGGCACCGAACCGCAACCGATGCGCGCCGCCGGCCGGCTGGCGCGGCAGGACCCGAAACTGACACGGGTCATCCGCCTGCCGGAACGCCACCTCGAAGCCAAGCTGAGCGTAGCCGCGCTGGCCGAGCGGGCTTCAGCCCACCAACCCACCCCGCAACACCACACATCCGACGCAAAAGGCCCAAGCCGGCACAATGCCTAAACGCCCGGCGGCGAGTTGAATGCCAAGCCGCGCTCGCAGGTTTGACACAGCCCGGAACATGCCGGCATCATTACGGTCAGATGAAAGCCGTTTCGCACCGATGCCCGATGTGTCACTGGACGACCTCTACGGCCCCAGCCGCCCCCCGGCTGGGGAGGTGAAGCTGCTCGAATCCCGCGTTCGTCCAGCCTACCTGCGCCGGCTCGACGGTGAGAGTGGCGCGCAACTCTGGTCGGTGCTGCAAGCGGTGGCGCAAGGTCTGGAAACGGCGCGCGTGGTATTCGATCTCTATCCCCTGCTGTGGGTCATCGATGCGAATGGTGACGCATGGTTCGCGATGGAGGAATGTTGGGATGTTCAGACAGGCCGCCTTGCTGGTCTGTCGCAACGCGATCCGGGTTTGCGTGATCCGCGATGGGAGAAGACCGGGCATCCGGCGATGTTGATGGATGACCCCTCGGCCCGCATTGGCGGCGAAATCGCCTTCCATGGGCGCCATCGCGCGTGGATGATCACCAACGCTTCCGGCCGCTACGGGTATCGCCCCGGCACGGCGTTGCGCCACCTTGAAGCGGCGGCAGCGTTGTTTGCTTTGCACGGGCCGCGTCTTCGGCCTAAGTTCGCGGCGATGTTGTAGGACGTGGGTATCATGATCGCTCCCGAGGCATCCGAGGCGCTCCACCGCCTGCATTATTTGCGGCCTGAAGACGAGGACAGTATCGCAGAGGCAATGGTAAGCCGAAAGTTCCGCCGTGCGCTGACCGATGCAGTTGTTAACTATTTAGTCAGTATTGCATCACCAGATGGTGTGGATCTCGACCGGGTTTCAGTTCTGGTTCATCAATTAAACGCGGCGCAATTTTGGAATTACTATCCGCCTGCGGAATTCGTGACCGCCATTGGTTCTCAAATCCATAGTGAAATGTTATTTGCCCTGTCCAGCGCGCTGAAACTCCCGGCGCAATATCGCGTGCTCGGAATCACCAGTGACCCATCCGGCCAACCGCAATACTCGGCCGCCTGATCCGCGAGGGAGCCATAGGGTGGGCTTGATCCCACCAACCCAACCCGCAATACCGCGCATCGGACGAAAAAAGCCCAAGCCTGCGCGTAGCTGAAACGTCCCGTGGTGGGCTGAATGCCCCCCGACGCTTCCGCCTGCATCTGCGCACCACGCCCAGTCTGTTTTATACCAAATCTCGTGGGAGAAAACCCATGATCCATTAAATTGTCATCGCCGGGCTTGACCCGGCGATCCATGCCAACGCTCGGTGTTAGAGGCGAGATGCTCTGTGCGGCGCCATCGATTGCCGGGTCAAGCACGGCAACGACGATGAGTCTTGGTCAGCGAGATTGGGTATAAGCTTATACCAAAGTGCGCAATCGGTGGCTCATCGTCATTCCGGCGCAGGCCGGACTCCAGGGCAGCAACGCCGGTGCCGTGGCCCTGGACCCCGGCCTGCGCCGGGGTGACGCCGCATAGGCATGGGTGATCCGCCATGGCAGTTGGTATTACGCCGTCACCCGGCTTTCATGAATGGCGGCTTCAAGTTGGGCGGCCAATTCGGCCGGGCGGAACGGCTTACGCACCAGCCGCCGCAGTCCCCCCGCGCCTGCCACCGATTCCGGGTCTGCGTAGCCGGAAAAGAACACCACCGGCAATTGCGGCCAATCTTGCAACAGCCGGTTGGCCAACTCCGGCCCGCTCATGCCGGGCATCGCCACATCGGTCAGCACGACATCGGGCACGGCGCCGCCGAGCATGACACCGAGCGCCATCGGGCCGCTGTCGGCTTCCGTCACGCGGTAGCCGAGATGGCGCAGCAATTGCGCCGTGGTCTGGCGCACGGCAGCGTCGTCATCGACCAACAGCACCGCAATGTCGCTGGATCGCGTGGCCGGGCCGTCTGCCGCCGGCAATGGCCGCTGGGTTGGGGCCAGCGCGGCGCGCGGCAGGAAGACAGTGACCGCCGTGCCGACCCGGGCGGCAGTTTCGATCTGCACGCCGCCACCCGACTGGCGCACCACGCCATAGACTTGCGACAAACCCAGTCCGGAGCCGCGCCCGGGCCCCTTGGTGGTGAAAAACGGCTCGAACACCTTTGCCAGCACCTCCGGCGTCATCCCCGTTCCGGTATCGGCGATCACCACGCGAACATATTCGCCAGCCTGCGGCTGCTCGGGCCGTTCCGGCGGGCCAAGCTTGGCGTTGCCGACCGTAATTGTCAGTGTGCCACCGTCTGGCATGGCGTCGCGCGCGTTGATGGCCAAATTCAGCACCAGCAATTCAACCTGCGTTGGGTCGATCATCGCAGGCCATAAGTTCGGGTCGAGCCGCATCACCAGGTTGATCCGGCTGCCAAGGGCACTGTGCAGCAGGCCGCTCATGCCGGTCATCACAGCGCCGACATCGACCGATGACGGCACCAGCGGCTGGCGCCGTGCGAAAGCCAGCAGTTGCGCGGTCAGCGCAGCGCCGCGCTCGGCCGCGCTGCGAACAATGCCGAGCAGCGGCCGCTGCCCGGAATCGGGTGGCGCGCTGGCCTCCAGCACATCCAGGTTGCCCAACACCACGGTCAGCAAGTTGTTGAAGTCATGCGCCACACCGCCGGTCAACTGGCCCACAACCTCGATCCGCTGGGCTTGGCGCAACGCCGCCTCGGCGCGCTCCCGCTCGGCCATCTGCTCCAGCAGGCGCGCGGTGGCGCGTTCGGCCGTTTCTTTGGCGCCGCGAAATTCGCCGACCAGCACTTCAACCTGCCGCGACCGTTGCGCCAACAACAATAGCAGCGCTGCCACCGCCACGCTGGCCATCAGCGCCACGCCGCCCAACACGAAAGCCTGCTGACGCCACGGCGCCATGATCATGCTTTGATCGACCGAGACATTGACCGCCAGCGGAAACGCCTTCAGCGCGCGGATCGCCAGCACGCGCGTGGCGCCGTCGATCGGGCTGGTCATCACCACGGTGCCCGCTTGCGCCTTGGACAAAATGTCGCGGAACGGCGGCAAATTGGCGTAGCTGGTGCCGATCACGCTGTCGTTGTGCGGGTAGCGCGCCAGGACTATGCCGTCCCGCCGGTGCAACAGAATGGCGCCATTCTCGTTGAGTTCGACCGCCTTATAGAAATCCTCGAAGTAACCAAGATTGAGGCAGGCGATCACCAGACCGACCGTCGAATCACCCGAGCCGGGAATGGCGCGCAGCATCAATGCGGTCCAAATGCCGTTTGGGCCACGGAATGGCTCGCTGAACTGCAATGCGCTCTGTGGGGCTGCGGCGAAGCGGGCGATCTCCGTGGCAAGCGGCAGCGGAAGCGGCGAGCCAGGTTCGCGCGATGAGCTGGCCAGTAGCTGGCCCGCCGCGTCGGTTACCATCAATTCGGTGATTTGCCGCACCCCATCGATGCGGCGATGCAACGATGCGTTCAGTTCCAGCGGCAGCGTCAGCGTACCGCGCGGGCCTTGCACGGTTTCGATGGTATTGCGCAGCAGCAGATCGACCGTCTCGACCGCGCGGCCGGTCTGCTCGGCGAACACCATGTCCAGCCGCGCCATTTGGCGCTCGGTGTCGCTGATCGTCGACATCCGCACGTGCCAAAGCTGCTGACCCGCCACGCCGACGATGACCGCCAGCACGAGGGCGGCAGCATATTGCAGTTGGCTGCTGATGCTGACCGTTCGCCAGCGGCCGGATTTCAACCCGGCAAACGCGGGCCGGCTCTTGGAACGCGACGCCATCAAAACTCCGTGCCATGCCAGCAAATCCTAGTCTTCCTGCGCTGCAAAGCGCAACAACATCGGTTGGATGGCGCGCGCGCATCGCTTGGCGACGCCGGGGCTGACAGACGCTTGCGCAGCCCGCACACTGCCAAGAACACTGCAACCCGCGCCCGCGTAAGCCGGAGCGCCAGGGAGGAACGACAGCAATGACCGGATTCAGCCAGGAGTGCCTGGAGCGGATGCGGCGGGTGACCACCGCGACGCTCACCACGCAATTGTTCAAGCGCGGCCTGCGCAACTGCTTCATGCAGAACGTCCGCCCGCTCGGCCAATACGACGCCAATCTGGTCGGTCCGGCCTTTACCCTGCGCAACATCCCGGCGCGCGAGGACATCGACCGCGTTGAGGGTTTCGCCAACCCGGAGCACCCGCAGCGCAAGGCCATCGAAACCACGCCGGCCGGTCACGTTCTCGTGGTCGATTGCCGGGGCGACGCGCGGGCCGCCTCGGGCGGCGAGATCCTGATGACACGGCTGATGACGCGCGGCGCCGCAGGCATGGTCAGCGACGGCGGCATTCGGGACAGCGCGCCGATTTCGCGCCTCGCGATGCCGGTGTTTTGCGCCGGGCCGTCGGCACCGCTGAACCTTGCGGTGCATCACGCCACCGAGTTGCAGGTGCCGATCGGCTGCGGCGGTGTCGCGGTGTATCCGGGCGACCTCATCGTGGGCGACGCCGACGGCATCGTGGTGGTGCCTGCCCATCTGGCCGAGGAAATCGCCGCCGCCGCCGACGAGCAGGAACGGCTGGAAACCTTTGTGCTGGGCCGCATCCAGCAAGGCGCGGCGCTGCCCGGCATCTACCCGCCGAACGCCGCAACGCTGGCCCTCTATGCCGAGTGGAAGGCCGGGCAATGAGCGGGCAACCGGTCTACGAAGTCCTGGCGCTGCGCTACGGCACGCACCAGACCCGCCCGGCGCGGATGAACTTCCTCAGCACCGACGACCATGACACGCTGATGCCGCTGGATTATTTCGTCTGGGCAATCCGTGGCCCGGTCGGGTCAGCCAATCCGAAAACCGTGGTGGTCGATACCGGCATGACACCGCAGGCGGTGGAACACCGGCCCGGACGGATCGTGCTGAACACCGTGGACAGCATGCTGGCCCGCGCCGGGATCGTGGCCGCCGAGGTGGCGGACGTGGTGCTGACCCATATGCACTACGACCACGCGGGCAACCTCGATCTGTTTCCCAAGGCGATGTTCCACATCCAGGACGCCGAAATGGCGTTCTGCACCGGGCGCTGCATGTGCCACGGCGTGCTGCGCCATGCGTTCGACGTGCGCGACGTGCTGGGCGCGGTCAGCCGTGTGCATAGCGGGCAGATGCAATTCCACGACGGCAATACCGGCCTGCTGCCGCGCGCACTGCCGGGTGTAACGCTGCATCTGGTCGGCGGGCATACCGGCGGCCTGCAAGCGGTGCGCGTGCCGACCGCGCGGGGCTGGGTGGTGCTGGCCAGCGACGCCAGCCACTACTGGGCCAATATCCGCACCGGCAACCCGTTCCCGATCATCTCCGACCTGCCGCGCATGGTGGAAGGCTGGCGGATGCTGGAAGCGCTGGCCGATGGGCCGGACCACGTGATCCCTGGGCACGACCCGCTGGTGCGGGCGCGGTTTCCGAAGCTGGGCGGGGATTCGGAGATCGTGCAGTTGCATCTGCCGCCAGCTATTTGCTGACCGGCGGCGGACTGCGCTGTGGCGTGGCCAGCCCCGGCGTCGCGGGCCCTCGACAAGCCCGCGCCGCTCGCCAACAAATGCGCGCCTTGCGGCGGAGCGGACGAGACATGGTTGAGACAGCGATTGGCGGACTGACGGTTGCCACCCAACTCGCGGCGTTCATCGCCGATGAGGCGCTGCCGGGCACCGGGATTGCGCCGGAGGCCTTCTGGTCCGGCGTTGCCGGACTGATCGCCGCGATCGCGCCACGCAATGCGGCCCTGTTGCAGCGGCGCGACGAATTGCAGGCGCAGATCGATGCCTGGCATCAGGCGCGGCGCGGGCAGGATTTGGACCGGACCGAATACCACGCGTTCCTGAAGGATATCGGCTACCTGCTGCCGCCGCCGCCGCCGTTTGCGGTCAGCACCGCCAATGTGGACATGGAAATCGCCGCCATCGCCGGGCCGCAACTCGTGGTGCCGCTGAACAATGCCCGCTACGCGCTGAACGCCGGCAACGCCCGCTGGGGCAGCCTGTACGACGCGCTGTACGGCACCGACGCCATCCCCGACACTGGCGAGGCGGCGCGCGGCAAGGGCTACAACAAGGCGCGCGGCGCCTTGGTGGTGGCACGCGCCCGCGCGTTCCTGGACGAAACCTATCCGCTGGCCGGGGCCAGTCACGCTGAAGTGACCGGCTACAGCGTCACCCACGGCCAGCTTTGCGCCACGCGCGCCGATGCGGTGCCGGTGGGTCTGGCCGATCCCAGCCAGTTCGCCGGCTACCAGGGCGGCGCCGCCGCGCCGGACGTGGTGCTGCTGCGCCAGCACGGCCTGCACACCGAATTGCATATCGACCGAGCCCATCGCATCGGCCGCGACGATCCGGCCGGCCTCGCCGACGTGGTGATGGAAGCCGCCGTTAGCACCATCATGGACTGCGAAGACAGCGTGGCGGTGGTGGACGCCGAGGACAAAGTGGCGCTGTACCGCAACTGGCTCGGCCTGATGCAAGGCACGCTGTCGGCCACGCTGGACAAGGACGGCCGCACCATCGAGCGGCGGCTGAACCCGGACCGGGTTTACACCGCGCCGGATGGCGGCACGCTGACACTGCCCGGCCGCAGCCTGATGCTGATCCGCAACGTGGGCCACCACATGTTCACCAGCGCCGTGCGCGACGCCAGCGGACAGGACATTGCCGAGACGATCCTGGACGCGGCGGTGACCTCGGCCATCGCGCTGCACGACCTGCAAGGCAACAGTGCCGTGCGCAACAGCCGCGCCGGGTCGGTCTATATCGTGAAGCCCAAGATGCACGGGCCGGACGAAGTGGCGTTCGCCAACGACCTGTTCGATGCCGTCGAGGACATGCTGGGCCTCGCCCGCAACACGCTCAAAATGGGGATCATGGACGAGGAGCGGCGCACCAGCGTCAACCTTGCCGCCTGCATTCATGCCGCGCGCGAGCGGGTGGCGTTCATCAACACCGGCTTTCTCGACCGCACCGGCGACGAAATCCATACCTCGATGGAAGCGGGCGCCGTGGTGCGCAAGAACGACATGCGCGCCTCGGTCTGGCTGCCCGCCTACGAGAACAACAACGTCGATGCCGGTCTGGCCAGCGGGTTGCGCGGCCACGCGCAGATCGGCAAAGGCATGTGGGCGGCGCCGGATGCGATGGCCGACATGCTGGTGCAGAAAATCGGCCATCCGCGCGCCGGTGCCAACACCGCCTGGGTGCCCTCGCCCACCGCCGCCACGCTGCACGCGCTGCACTACCACATGGTCAGCGTCGCCGCCCGGCAGGACGAGATCGCCCAGCGTCCGCCCGCCAAGCGCGCCGACATCCTCACCATTCCGCTGGCCGGCCGCCCGAACTGGCGGGCCGAGGACATCCAGCAGGAACTCGACAACAACGCGCAAGGCATCCTCGGCTACGTGGTGCGCTGGATCGACCAGGGTGTCGGCTGCTCCAAGGTGCCGGATGTCCACGACGTGGGGTTGATGGAAGACCGCGCCACGCTGCGCATCTCCAGCCAGCACATCGCCAACTGGCTGCTGCACGGCGTGGTCAGCGAGGCGCAGGTGATGGACACCATGTTGCGCATGGCCCAGGTGGTCGACCGGCAGAACGCGGGCGATCCGGCCTACACGCCGATGGCCCCCGGCTTCGACGGCCCGGCGTTCCGCGCCGCCTGCGATCTGGTGTTCAAGGGCCGCACCCAGCCGAACGGCTACACCGAATTCATCCTGCACGCCCGCCGCCAGGAGGCCAAGGCGCGGGGCGTGACGCGAAAGCTTTGACGCGCCGCGCCCGGCCACGCTAACGCGGCCTGCACGATAAGCGAGGGGTACGATGACACGCGTGCATTGGCTCGAAGCGTTGCTGGCGCTGACCGTATGGGTGTCGATCTACCTGTACTTCTTTCGTACCCAGATTTCCAAATGGGTCCGCGAGCGGCCCAAACGCCGCGCGATGGCCGGGGCGGCGGCGCGCAAGAAGGCCGAGGCGCAGACGCAGATGCTCGACGACCTGGCCAACAAATACCTGCCGCCGCCGGTGGTGCAGCCGCCCCCGGCACCGCCGAAACACTGACGGCACCGCGCCAATGCACACGCTGCGCGAGGTGGTGATCGCCTACGAAACCGAAGCCGCCGCCAGTGGACGGCTGCAAGCGCACGGCTATCCACCGGACATCGCCGCCGAAATTGCGGTGTATCTGGCGCAATCCACCGACCTGCCCGGCTATATGGACGAGATCGGCGCCGCCCTCGCCACCGAGGGCATCGCCGTACGCTTCGTCGAACTGGACGATGTGGCCGCCCTGCTGGCCCACCCGCCGGTGCCGCCCGCGCAGATGCTGGTGTGGGCGCTAACCGACGGGATTCGCTATTATCGCGGCTCCTCGGTCGCGGCCCTGGCCCGCCTCGCCGGGTTGCAGCACTACGGGGCGCCCGCCACGGCGCAGCATCTATGCCAGGACAAATTCGCCGCGCTGGCACTGGCGCAATCGGCCGGGCTGCGGATTCCGGCCACATTGCTGCTGGAAGGCCGCGAGCGCGTGGCGGCGTTGGGCGGCCCGCTGCGCGCGCCGCACTTCGTCAAACCCAACACGCTGGGCGCCAAGATCGGCATCTTTGCCGATAGCCGCTGCAACAATCTGCAAGCAGCCCGCGTGCTGTCGGCCCGGCTGTGGGACCGCTACCAGGACCGGGCGCTGGTGCAGGACTACATCGACGGCGACGATGTGCGCGTGAGCTTCATGGACACCGGCGGGGATTTCACCGCGCAAATCGGCATCTTCCGCCTCGCCAAAGACTCCGGCAGCGAAACCGGCGGCGCGTTCATGACGATGAAGGACAACGAAACCCTGTCCGGTGCCCGCGACACCGAGGGCGCGCGCGGCGGCTTCGGCCAAGCGCACGCGGCGGCCTTCGTGCCCCGGATGCAGGATTTGCGCGCCGATCCGGCGGCGGCGGCGCAGGTGGCCGAGATCGAGGACGCTGCCGTTCGCCTTGTGCGGCTGCTCGGCCTCACCGATTGTTTCTCGATGGATTTCCGCATTGGCCGCGACGGGGTGCCGGTGTTCTTCGAGTTCGAGGTTTGCCCGGCGGTGACGATCTACGATTTTCAGACGTATCTTTCCGGGGTGCATGGGCTGACGTTGGGGGCGGCACTGGCAAAGTCGTTCAGATTGGCGCATCGGCGGCATTTGGGGCGGGGCGAGGCGTAAATTCCATCAAAACCAAAATAATTCTGAAATGTAGGGTGGGTGAAACCCACCAATCGACAGGCGGTTACGTCCACAATACCTTCTTCTAATCCATCTCGGTAGCACAGTGGTGGGTTTCACCCACCCTACGATTCTTGTCGGCGGTCAAATTCGAGTATTTACTGCCGTCGGCCGTAACGGCGCCTCGATCCAATTACACGATACAAATTTGTGTATTTGAGGGATGCCCTTGCGTCCCCGCGTAAATTGCGGTGAATTCCCCAGCAGCGAACAAGCAAGGGAAACCCGCCATGTCCAACCACCCTGAAACCATCGCCCTGCATGCCGGCTGGCGCAGCGACCCCACCACCAATGCGGTGGCGGTGCCGATCTACCAGACCACCTCGTTCCAATTCGCCAGCACCGAGACCGCCGCGAATCTGTTCGCGCTCAAGGAGCTCGGCAACATCTACACCCGCATCATGAACCCGACGACCGACGTGCTGGAAAAGCGCGTCGCGGCGTTGGAGGGCGGCGTGGCGGGGCTGGCGGTGGCGTCGGGTCAGTCGGCGACCGCGTTCGCGGTGCAGAACCTGGCGCGCGCGGGGGATAACATCGTCTCCTCCACCGATCTGTATGGCGGGTCGTGGAACCTGTTCGCCAACACGCTGAAGGATCAGGGTATCGAGGTTCGCTTCGTCGATCCGTCGGACCCGGAAAACTTCGCCCGCGCCACCGACGCCCGCACCCGCGCCTATTACGCCGAGACGCTGCCGAACCCGAAGCTGCGGGTGTTCCCAATCGCCGAAGTGGCCGCCATCGGCCGGCCGCTGGGCATTCCGTTGATCGTCGACAACACCGCCGCCCCCACGCTGGTCAAGCCGCTGGAACACGGGGCGGCCGTGGTGGTGTATTCGCTGACCAAGTATCTCGGCGGCCATGGCACCTCAATCGGCGGCGCGATTGTCGATGGCGGCAATTTCGACTGGGAAGCCTTCCCCGAGCGCCAGCCGGCGCTGAACACGCCGGACCCGAGTTATCACGGCGCGGTGTGGTCGCAGGCGGTCAAGGGCCTTGGCCCGGTGGCCTACATCATCAAGGCGCGGGTGACGCTGCTGCGCGATCTGGGCGCGGCGCTCAGCCCGTTCAACGCCTTCCTGTTTCTGCAAGGCATTGAAACGGTGGCGCTGCGCATGGAACGCCACAGCGCCAATGCGGCGGCGGTGGCGAAATTTCTTGCCGGGCGCGCGGGCGTCACGCGGGTGATCCACCCGTCCACGCTGACCGGGCGCGACGCCGAATGGACGGCGAAATATCTCACCAAAGGCCACGGCGGTCTGGCCGGCTTCGAACTGGCGGGCGGTGCGGACGCCGGGCGCCGGTTCATCGACGCGCTGAAGTTGCTGTACCACGTTGCCAACATCGGCGACGCCCGCAGCCTCGCTATCCATCCGGCCAGCACAACGCACTCGCAATTGACCGGCGACGAGCAGTTGGCCACCGGCGTATCGCCCGGCTACGTGCGGCTGTCGGTTGGCATCGAGCACATCGACGACATCCTCGCCGATCTGGCGCAGGCGCTGGACGCCGCCGGCGCCTGACGCGAACGCCGGGGCCGCAAGGCCCCGGCGCAGGCTGGAATGCCAGCGATACCAATCAGCAGAAATATTGACTCTCTTGCCCCCCCTCCCCTTGAGCGAGGGGCTGGGGATGGGGGTCGCCAAGGGTCACAATCATCGGCGCTTGCTATAACACCGGGCGCTGGCATGGATCGCCAGGTCAAGCCCCTGCCCCGCCAACTATCCGGGTGCGCCATGCCGCGCAGGGCGATGCAATTCGTCCTGTGCGCTCCGATCTAGTCGCAGTCCTGGCCATTCGCCCGGCTAGACGTATGCCTGATACCGCCTGCCAGCGCGACGGCCGAGAGTGGCGCCACCACAGCACCGAACGAGAGCTTCCCGATGACCGCGCCATCCATTTTCGCCGCTTTGTCCGAGGCCCTGGAGCGCAATGTGCGCCAGGGCGCGCCGCTGGCCGCCGGGATCGACTGGGGCGGGCGGCACCATATCAGCGGCGTGCTGTGGAAGCCGGGCGTGCTGGTCACCTCCGAGCAAAGCCTGCCGGACGCCGAGGGCTATACCGCCGTGCTGCCGGGCGGCGCCCGGGTGTCCGCCACGCTGGCCGGGCGCGACCCATCGACCAACGTCGCGGTGCTGCGGCTGGAGGCGGACGCCCCGGCTTACACGCTGGCCGACCCGGCGGGCGTCGGCGGCTTGGTGCAGGCGCTGGGCAGCGACGGCGGCGGCGGCACCAGTGCCCGGCTGGGCAGCATCGAAATGTCGGGCCCGGCGTGGGAGAGCATGCGCGGCGGGCGCATCGACCGGCTGATCCGCATCGGCGTCTATCTCAGCCACGCGGCCGAGGGCGGCCCGGTGATCGACCCGGCGTGCGGGCTGCTCGGCATGTCCACCTTCGGGCCGCGCCGTCAGGTGCTGGTGATCCCCGGCAGCACCATCGCCCGCGTGGCCGATCAATTGCTGCATCAGGGCCATCTGACGCGCGGCTGGCTCGGCGCCGGGCTGCATCCGGTGGCGCTGCCGCGCGATCTGGTGGAGCGCGCCGGCAGCGCCACCGGCTTGATGGTGGTCAATCTGGCTGAGGGCGCACCGGCAGCCGCCGCGCTGCTGCCGGGCGACATCCTGCTGGAAATCGCCGGCACGCCGGTGGCGACGCCGCGCGCGGTGGCGGCGGCGCTTGGCCCCGAAACCATCGGCCAGACGCTCACGCTGCGGGTGCTGCGCGGCGGGACGCTGGCGGAAGTGTCGGTCACCATCGCGGCGCGCCCGGCATGAACGGGGCGGTCGCGGCGCAGATGCCTCAATCGCTCACCGCAACCGGCGTGCTGATCGCGCTGCGGCTGCGCGACCCGTTGCGCCAGCGCCAGTTGGAACGCGCGCTGAACGTTGCGGCCGAGGCCGATGCCGATGTGTTGATCATCGATCTGCGGCCCGGCGAGCAGCTTCCACCGGGTGCGGCAGCCTTCGACGGCGCGCTGCTGGCGCTGTCCAACGACGCGGCGCACGCCGCCGATCCGGCGCTGGCCGGTGTGTTGCCGTTGACCGCCAGCGACCGGCAAATCGCCGCCGCCGTGGCAGCGCTGGCCGAGGGCCTGACGGTGCGCGTGCCGGCCCCGCGCGAGCAGCCAGGCTTCGCCCCGCACGACCCGCCGGGCCGCCCGCTGCTGACGCCGCGCGAGGTGGAAGTGCTGGCGCTGGTCGGCCAAGGACAGAGCAACAAAGCGATTGCGCGGCAGCTGACCATCTCGGCGCACACGGTGAAGTACCATCTGGAGGCGATCTTCGCCAAGCTTGGGGTGCGCAGCCGGGCTGAAGCGGTCACGCGCGGTCTGCGCCTCGGCGTGCAAGTCCTGTAGCCGCGCCAATGCAACTTCGCGCCGGCAAGCGCATGAATTCTGGCATTGCCGGGGTTTATCTGACAAAACAGCCGAGCGCCGTGGCAGGGCTGATCGCGCTTGACGCGGGCGGTGCGTAGGGCAACCGGCGGCGCTACGTCCGCCACTTAAGGTGGGCGAATTGGTGCCGAATCCGGCTCGACTCCCAATCGGTTGCCCGCCCGCCCGGCTTGGCCGGGCGGCTATTGCGCGGCAGTGCCGCCGCTGACCCAGCCAAACGCCACGGCGGCGGTTGAGTGGACGGACCAGCAACGATCCGCCCCATACCGTCTGTTCTTCGCCGCGGTCTGCGTCACCGCGCTGGTGATGTTGGGCGTTTGCGCTGCTCTGTTGGAATTCAGCTACAATGCCGCCTTGCAACGCTCGGCGGATTTAACCCGCAGCACGGCTGCGGCACTGGCGGTTGAGGCGGGGCGCACGCTGCGCGCCATCGACGTGCTGCTGGCCGACACGGCCGGCCTATTGGCCGCCCCGGGCCGCGACACACCGGGCTTTCTGCGGCTGTCCGAACGCTTGCACATGGTGCCGCAACTGCGCGCCATGCTGGGCACCGATGCGGCCGGAACGACCATGTTTACCACCGACCCCGATCTGGCGGGGTTGAATCTCGCCGGCCGCCCCTGGTTCGCCGCCGTGCAGTCCGACCCGCGCCATGCGGCGTCCGGGCTGCCGGAAGGCCCGGATACCGCCCGCCTGCTGCCGCTGGCCCGCGCGCGGGTCACGCTGGACGGCAGCTTCGCCGGCGCGGTGGTGGCGATGCTCGACCCGGCCGCCTTGGTCGCTGGCGCCGATGAATTGGCCGCCAGTTTCCGCCTCGATGTGCGGCTGTACAACCGCAGCGGCGTGCTGCTGGCCCAAGCTGGTTCTGTTGGACAGGCCGGTTCGATTGGACAGGCGGGCGCTGACTTGGAAGCAGCCCAGCCGGTGGCGGGCGCAGTGGCGGGCGCGGCGGCGGGCGGCGCGGACGCCGCGTGGCATGGCAGGATCGGTGGCACGCCGGCCACTGCGCATTTTGCTTTGGTGGCGGACGCGCCATTTGCAATCGCGGTGCTGCGCCATGATTCCGACGCGCTGCGGGTGTTCTGGCGCGAAGCAGCGATCCTGGGCATCAGTTTCGCCTTCGTGCTCGGCGTCAGCGTCGTCTGCTTGTTCTTGCTGTTCCGCCAAGCCGAAGCGCTGCGCCGCCAAGGCCAGCGTCTCGCCGTCAGCGAGCGGGCGGCGCAGGCGGCCGGGCGCGCCAAGCAGGAATTCCTCGCCTCGATGAGTCACGAAATCCGCACGCCGATGAACGGCGTGATCGGCATGGCCGGGCTGCTGCTCGATACCGAACTCGACCCCGAGCAATGGCGCTACACGCAGACCATCCAAAGTTCGGCCGAGCATTTGCTCACGGTGCTGAACGACATTCTGGACTTCTCCAAGATCGAGGCGCAGGCGATCGAGCTGGAGGCGGCGCCGTTCATCATCGAAGAAGAAGTCGCCACCATCGCCGGATTGTTCGCCCCCGCAGCCTCGGCCAAAGGCGTCGAACTGGTCTGCCGGTTTGCCGATGGCCTGCCGGTGAGCGTGATCGGCGATCCGGGACGGTTCCGCCAGATTCTGCTCAATCTGGCCGGCAACGCGGTGAAGTTCACCGAACAAGGCTGGGTCGAAATTGCGCTGGCCAGCACCGATCTGCCGGGCGGCGCGCTGCGGCTGGAAGTCGCGGTTTCGGACACCGGCATCGGCATCGACCCGGCCCGCGCGCCGATGCTGTTCGAGCGGTTCAGCCAAGCCGACGCCTCCACCGCGCGGCAATTCGGCGGCACCGGGCTTGGGCTGGCCATCTGCCGGCGGCTGGTGCAGGCGATGGGCGGCGAGATCGGCGCGGCCCCGCGCGAGGGCGGCGGCAGCGTGTTTCAATTCCACATCGTCGTGCGCCGCCATGCCGGCGCCGCGCCACCGGAGGAGCGGCCGCTCGCCGGGCGTCAGTGTCTGGTGCTCGACGACTTGGCGATCAACCGGGAGATCTTGACCCGCCAATTGGAAGGCCTGGGCGCCCACGCGGCGGCGGCCGAGGATGGCCCAGCGGCGCTGGCGCTGCTGCTCGGCGCGCAAGCCGCCGGGCGGCCGTTCGACTTGGTGATCGCCGACCGTTCGATGCCCGGCATGGATGGCTTCAGCTTCGCCAAGGCCGTGCGCGCCGAACCCAGGCTCACCCAGCAGCCGAAGCTGGTGCTGTGCGCGTCCGGCCCACTGGGCGTGCATCGCCCGGAGCTCGGGTTGTTCGATGCGCAATTGAGCAAGCCGGCAATGGTGTCGCGCCTGCGCGCGCTGGCGGTGCTGCTCGAACAACCTGCCGCGCTGCTTGGCCAGCATCTCCCGCAGGCGGCAGCGGCGCTGGCCACAACGCCTGCGCCGCACCCGGCTGGGCGCGGCGGCGCAGCCGGGCTGCTGGCCGGGGTTCGCGTGCTGCTGGCGGAGGACAACCCGACCAATCAGTTGGTCACCAAAGCCATCATGCTGCGGTCCGGCGCCAGTATCGACGTGGTGCCCGATGGCGCAGCGGCGGTGGAAGCCTGCCTGCGCTCCACCTACGACGTGGTGCTGATGGACGTGCAAATGCCCGGCATGGACGGGCTGGAGGCGACCCGCACCATTCGCGCGGCGGAACGCGCCGGGGCGCGCGACGGCACCGTGGCGCGGCGGCAGCATGTAATCGGCTTGACGGCGGCGGTTGGCCCGGAATTCGAACGCGAATGCCGCGCGGCGGGCATGGATGGCTACCTGGGCAAGCCGGTGTCGCGCGACGTGCTGGTGCGCGCCATCGAGGAGGCCAGGACCGCGGCGGCGTAGCAGGCTGCATCCGGCGATTTGCCGCATTGCAATTTGCGATTTTGGCGCTCGCTTGCGCCGCCATGGCACGGTATGCCGCAAATTGCAGCCGTGCTGCGTGGCACGCCAGTCGCAAGCAGACCGTCACGCGAGTTGACCGGAAAAGCGGGAGTTCACGATGGCGCTGTATGTTGTAACGGGCGGGGCTGGGTTCATCGGGTCGCATCTGACCGACGCACTGCTGGCAGCCGGACATAGCGTGCGCGTGGTCGACGACCTGTCGACCGGCAAACGCGAAAACCTCGACCCGCGCGCCGAGCTACTGGTGGGCGATGCCGCCGACCCGGCGCTGATCCGCACCGCGCTGCAAGGCGCGGCTGGCGTATTCCACCTTGCCGCCGTGGCATCCGTGGCGCGCGCCAACGAGGATTGGCTGGGCACGCATCGCAGCAATTTGACCGCCACCATCACCGTGCTGGACGGCGCCCGCGCCGCCGGGCGCATTCCGGTGGTGTACGCTTCATCGGCCGCGATTTACGGCGACCAGGGCGAAGGCAACATCGCCGAAACCGCGCTGCCGCGACCGATGTCGGCCTATGGCGCGGACAAGCTCGGCTCGGAATTGCACGCCCGCGTGGCGTTCGGGGTGCACGGCGTGCCGACCACCGGATTTCGCTTCTTCAACGTGTATGGCCCGCGCCAGGACCCCAAGTCGCCGTATAGCGGGGTGATCTCGATCTTCGCCGAAACGATCTCCGCCGGGCGGACCATCACCATCAACGGCGACGGCGCACAGACTCGCGATTTCATCTTTGTCGCCGACATCGTCCGGCATTTGCTGGCCGGGATGCAGCGGCTGCACCGCGCGCCGGATGCCAGCGTTTTCAATGCCTGCACTGGCCGCGCCTTGTCGGTGCTGGAACTGGCGCAGACCATCGGCGAAGTGTCTGGCCAGACGCCGCATATCGCCTTCGGCCCGGCCCGGCCCGGCGACATTCGCAGTTCGCTCGGCGATCCCAACCGCGCCCGCGCCGCGCTCGGCGTCGCTGCCGAGACCAGCCTGGCCAGCGGACTGGGGCAAACCCTGGCCAGCCTCGGGGCGCCAGCGGTTCGCAGCGTGCTCGCGCTGGTCGCCTAGACCGGCGCGCGGCGTTCCGGCAGGTTAAGAAAAGTCAGTGGCACGCGAAGATTTTATGAGCCAAAAGTCGCAAAATGCGATAGTGTGCTTCAAGGCAATGTATTGCCCTCGGCTTAAGATTGCATCTACCCAACCGGTGCGGTTGGAATCGGAAGGCGTTGACCATGTTCGACGGCATCGGCGGCAGCAGCGGCAACACAGAATGGGCGGCGAGCAACCAGCCGTCCGGCGCGGGCACCGCTCAATCGCCGTTAAAGTTGCGCGGCGCACTTGATGCAGATGGCGTACGTCTGCTGCGCGATCGATTCGTTGCTCTCGCCGAGACAGCGGCGCATGATGTCGTGGTAGACTTTACCAATGTCGGTTTCCTCGATGGGGCCGGGGTTGGGGCCATCGCGTTTCTGGTCCGCCGTCTGGCGGCACGGCGCATGACGCTGCGGATCGCTGGCGCTGCTGGCCAACCGCTGCAAATGCTGCGTGACCTGGGCTTGGCGGAAATCTTGGCGAACGGCCGCACAATGCGGCCCGGACCCAGGGCGCGTATCCTGCCATCATGGGTGGGGCTGCGCGTATGATCCTCTAGCTGGTGGACGATATGCCGGACGAAGCAGATTTCGGGCAACTTGCTGAAGATTTGTCGCCGGAGGATTTGCGCGTCGTCCTCGGGGTATTCGCCACCGACGTCAAACGCCTGACCGCTACCCTCAACGCTGCCGCTGCCGATCAAGACCTCGTGAATTTTAAGCGCGTGGCGCATGGACTGGCCGGGGCCGCCGGCGCCGTTGGGGCCAAAGCGCTCGAAATGGCCTGCCGCACGGCCATGGTGCGCACGGAAATCGGGCCAGATGGCTTGCAATCAGCGGCCGGGGCCATCGACCGTTTAGCCGAAACCGCGCTGTCGCAAATGGAAGCATTCGTCGCCCAACTCGACGACGGCGCTGCCTCGGAGCATGAGTGAGACGACAATGACGGACGCCGCCGCCCGGGTGCTGGTGGTCGAAGATACGCCCACGCAGTTTGAATTGGCCCGCGCACTGCTCACGGGCATGGGCCATCAGGTTCGCGTTGCCCCCGCCGCAGGGCAGGCGCTGATTATCGCGCGGGAATGGCAGCCAGACGCCATCCTGCTGGACATCGAACTGCCCGACTACAACGGCTTCGAACTGCTGAAGCAGTTGCGCGCCGAAGGTATCGATTCGGAAGTCATCGTCGTCACCGCCGACGGCTCGCACCGCGCGCTGAAGGAAGCGATGCGGCTCGGCGCTTGGGACTATATCGTCAAGCCGTACAACAAGCTGGCGCTGTCCACCCCGCTCGGTCAGGCGCTGAAAAAGCGCGGTTTGGAACGGCGGCTGGCCAAGGCGCAGGAAGCGTTTGCCGGCGACAAATTCCAAGGTTTCGTCGGCGGCTCGCCCGCGATGCTGGCGGTCTATCAGGTGATCCGCAGCGTGGCGGCAAGCAAAGCCAGCGTGTTCATCACCGGCGAAAGCGGCACCGGCAAGGAATTGGCCGCCGAAGCGGTGCACAAGGCCAGCCCGCGCGCCAACAAGGAATTCGTGGCGCTGAACTGCGGCGCCATCCCGCGCGATTTGCTGGAAAGCGAGGTGTTCGGCCACGTCAAAGGTGCCTTCACCGGCGCCACCGGCGACCGGCAGGGGGCGGCGAAACTGGCCGACGGCGGCACGCTGTTCCTCGACGAAATCGGCGAGATGCCGCTCGACATGCAGGTCAAGCTGTTGCGGTTCGTGCAAACCGGCGGATTCTCGCCGGTCGGTTCGTCGCGGCTTGAGAAGGTGGATGTGCGCTTCGTCTGCGCCACCAACCGCGACCCGATGCTGGAAGTGCAGGCTGGCCGGTTCCGCGAGGATTTGTACTACCGGCTGTATGTGGTGCCGCTGGAATTGCCGCCGCTGCGCGACCGTGGCGATGATGTGCTGTTGATCGCACGGCAATTTCTGGCCCAGTTCAGCAAAGAAGAACATCGTAAATTCAAAGGCTTCACGCCCGACGCCGAACGGGCGTTGCTCGCCTATGGCTGGCCCGGCAACGTCCGCCAGTTGCAGAACGTGGTGCGCAACGTGGTGGTGCTGCACCGCGACGGCGAACTGGTGGACGCCGCCATGCTGCCGCCGCCGGTCGTGCGCCTGGGTGGCTTGCCGCTGCATGCGCCAGTGCCGGAAGCGCCGCATGCCGCCCCTCCCCCTCCCCCTCCCCCGCCGGCGCCAGCGCCAGCGCCGG
>JANYDF010000066.1 GCA_025359905.1 Rhodospirillales bacterium | reverse complement strand
CCATGAGCATGGAGACCGACATGAATGGTCACGATGACAAAATGCACGAGGAATGCGGCGTATTCGGCATCTGGAACCACGCCGACGCCGCTGCGGTGACGGCACTCGGCCTCCACGCCCTACAGCATCGCGGCCAGGAGGCCACCGGCCTCGTCTCGTTCGACGGCCAGCGTTTCCACTCCCACAAGGCGCTCGGCCTCGTGGGCGACAGCTTTTCCGATGCCCGCGTCATCGCCTCGCTTCCCGGCACACGGGCGCTCGGCCACAACCGCTACGCCACCACCGGCGACACCGTGCTGCGCAACGTGCAGCCGCTGTATGCCGATTTCGAATTCGGCGGCCTCGCGGTCGGCCATAACGGCAACCTGACCAACGCCACGGCACTGCGCCGGGCACTGGTGCGGCGCGGCTGCCTGTTCCAGTCCACCACCGACAGCGAGGTGTTCATCCACCTGATCGCCATCAGCCTGTATTCCACCGTGGTGGACCGGCTGATCGACGCGCTGAAGCAGGTGGTGGGCGCCTATTCGCTGACCGCGCTGACCAGCGATGCGCTGATCGGCGCGCGCGATCCGCTCGGCGTGCGCCCGCTGATCCTGGGCCGTCTGGCCGAGGGCACCGGCGGCTGGGTGCTGGCGAGTGAGACCTGCGCGCTGGATATCGTCGGCGCCAGCTTCGTACGCGACGTGGAACCCGGCGAAATCGTGGTGATCGACGACACCGGGGTGCACAGCATCCACCCGTTCGGCCGTCCGAAGTCGCGGTTTTGCGTGTTCGAATACATCTACTTCGCCCGGCCCGACTCGGTGGTCGAGGGCACGCCGGTCTATGGCGCGCGCAAGCGCATCGGCGCCGAACTGGCGCGCGAGAGCCATGTAGAAGCCGACGTGATTGTGCCGGTGCCCGATTCCGGCGTGCCCGCCGCGATGGGGTACGCCAGCGAGAGCGGCATTCCGTTCGAGCTTGGCATCATCCGCAATCACTATGTCGGACGCACCTTCATCGAGCCGACCGACATCATCCGCCATCTGGGCGTGAAGCTGAAACACTCGGCCAATCGCGCCATGCTGGAAGGCCGCCGCGTCGTGCTGGTGGACGATAGCATCGTGCGCGGCACCACCAGCCGCAAGATCGTCGAGATGGTGCGCCAGGCCGGCGCCGCCGAGGTGCACATGCGCATCTCCTCGCCGCCGACCACGCATTCGTGTTTCTACGGCATTGATACGCCGGAGCGCAGCAAGCTGCTGGCGGCCAATCACTCGGTAGCGGAAATGGCCAAACTGATCGGCGCCGATAGTTTGGCGTTCATCAGCATCGACGGGCTGTACCGCGCGCTGCGCCATAACGGGCGCGACGCCGAGGCGCCGCAATACTGCGATGCCTGCTTCACCGGCGATTACCCGATCCCGGTGCCGGATATGAGCAACGGCGACGGGCGGCAATTGTCGCTGCTGACGGAATACCGGTGACCCGCACCACGTCACACCGGATGCGTCTCAGATATACAATTCCAGAGCTGTATATCATGGAAGGCGCCGGGTTATGCTGGTCAGCAAATGGGGCAACAGCCTTGCCGTTCGGCTTCCTGCTGCGGTGGTCGAAGCCCTGCAATTGAAGGAAGGCGACGACATCGTGCTGCGCGTCGCCGATGAGCGGGACATGGTGGTGGCCCGCAAGCCGGCGCGGGCGGAATTGATCGAGCGGTTGCGGAAGTTCGAGGGGCGGTTGCCGCCGGACTTCAAATTCGACCGCGACGAAGCGAATGCCCGATAGCTTTTTCGATACAAATATCATCGTCTATCTGGCATCCGCCGACCCAGCCAATGTTGCCCGGCGGAAATTGCTCCTGTCCTGGCCAGACACCCACGAATTGCTCTCGACATTGCGAGAATTGCTCACCGTGGAGCCAATTACTATAGAGACGCATATCATCGGGATCTCTATCGCCCAACGCTACAACTTGGCGCTCTACGATGCGATGATTGTTGCGGCGGCCTTCTCCGCCGGATGCGAACGGTTGTGGTCCGAGGACATGCAGCATGGATTGCTGATCGATGGCCGGGTCCGCGTCACCAACCCATTCGCCCCGCCCTGATCGCTACCCCTTCACCGCGCCCATCGAAATCCCGCGCACCAGGAAGCGCTGGAACACCACGACAATCGCGAACACCGGCAGCGTGCCCAGCACGCTCATCGCCGCGATTTTGGCCCAGAAATTCGACTGGCCACCGAAGTAGTGCGTCACCTGCACTGGGAAGGTGGTCACTTCGGTGCGGGTCAGCACCAGCGCGAACAGAAAGTCGTTCCAGGCGAACACGAAGGCGAACACCGCCGTGGCGAACAGCCCGGCGCGGGCCATCGGCAGCACGATCATCCACAGCACCTGCCAGCGAGTGCAGCCGTCCACTAAGGCGGCTTCCTCTAACTCGATGGGAATGTCCTGGATGTAGCCGCGCATCACCCAGATGACGTACGGCAGGTTGAACGCGGCGTACAGCAGGATCAGGCCGAAATACGAATCGATCCAGCCGAACCACACATAGAGCAGGAACACCGGAAACACGACCGCGATGGGCGGCACCATACGCTGCGACAAAATCCAACTGGCCAGCCCATTACCGCCGGTGCGGAAGCGCGCCAGGCTGTAGGCGCACAGGCCGCCGATGATGGTCGCCAGCACGGTGCTCGCCCCGGCGGTCACCAGACTGTTCCAGACCGTGACGGCGTCGCCGTCCTTGAACAGCACCAGATAATTGTTGAGTTGCAGCGACGACGGCACCCAGACCGGCGGCGAGGCGAAGATTTCGTCGGCGGTCTTGAACGAGATCGAGAGCAGCCAATAGACCGGGAACAGGAAGAAGATCAGCAGGCCGAGGACGGCCAGATAGCGCAGCGCCAGCACGGCGCGCTGGCGGCGGTGACGGGCGTTCGATTTGGCGCTCATCGCACGAACTCCACCTTCCGCACCGCCGCCGCGACCAGCACCGACAGCAACGCAATGATCAGGAACGATATGGCGGCGGTGTAGCTGGTCTCGAACTGCTGGAAGCCTTGCACGTAGGCGTAGATCGACACGGTTTCGGTCATGGTGCCCGGCCCGCCCTTGGTCAGCGCCCACACCACGTCGAACACGCGGGCCAGATCGAGCGCGCGGATCAGGATGGCGACGGTCATCACCGGGGCGATGGAGGGCAATTCTATGTGCCAAAGGCGTTGCCAATACGATGCGCCGTCGATTTCGGCGGCCTCGCCGGCCGAGCGGTCGACGCCCGAAAGCGCTGCCAGCAGCAGCAGGAACATGAACGGCGTCCACTGCCAGATCTCACAAATCAGAATGCTCGGGTAGACCAGATCCGGCACCACCGTCCACAGCAGCGGCGTGGGGTGGCCGGCGATCCAGCCGATGATCTGGTTGAGCGGGCCGAAGTGATTGTCGAACAGCAGCCGCCACGTCGCGCCCGCGACGATCGGGGAGATCATGGTCGGCAGCACCAGCAGCGCCACGAACACCTGGCGGCCGCGAATGGGTTCCAGCAGCAACAGCGCCATCATCAGGCCGAACACCAGTTCGAGCGGCAGGGCGATGACGGTGATCAGCACGGTGTGGAAGATCGACTCCCATAGCCGCTGGTCGTGAAACAACTGGGCGTAATTGGCGATACCCTGAAACGAGGTGTCCTCGTCGGTCATCGTCAGGCCTTGGAAGCTGACGATCACCGAATAGATCAGCGGAAACAGGCCGACCAGCAGCAGCATGAACACCGCCGGTCCGACCAGAACCAACGGAAAAGCCTGCCGTTTCCGCTTGTGGCGGACCGGCGCATGGTCAGGCAGCGTCATCGTTTGGATACCGGATACCGAGCGGGCGAATGGGGAATATCCCGGGTCCGCATGAACCCGGGATAAGCCTTAGCGAAGCAACTAGTGCGGATACGCGGCGGACTTGCCCGCCCAGTCGGCGTAAGCGGCCTTCTGCTTTTCCACGCCCACCTTCTGGGTGATCGCATCCCACTGCGAGGCGATCTTGTCGGCAATCGCCTTCGGGTCATCCCCAGCCCACAGACGGCTGATGCCCTGGCGCAGCGCTTCCTCGTACTTGTCGGTCTGGATGATCGACAGATCGAGCAGGCCAGACACCGACGCCAGCTTCAGCGTTGCCAGATAGTCCTTCGCATCCGGCCAGCGCGACAGATACACCGGGTCGGAGTAGTGGTTCTCGCGGAACGGATCGCGCAGCGTGTACGGAATCTGCACGCGCTCGGTGGAGATTTCGCGGCTGTTCAGCCACTGGATGAACAAGTAAGCGGCTTCCTTGTTCTTGCTGCCCGAGGCAACCGAGAGCGAGAAGCCGGCAGCGAGTTCCGGATGACCGCCCGGCGGCAGCGCATAGCCCACCTTGCCGGCAATCTGGGTCTTGGGAACCCACGACATCACCTTCTCGTCGGTGCCGTAACCGGCGGTCCAGCGGCCATACGGCGGCCAAGAAATCGTCATCGCGGTCTGGCCCGAGGCGAAGGCGGCTAGATTTTCCACGAAGCCCCAGGTCTCGACGCCCGGCGGCATAAACTTGTTTTCAGCCTTCATGCCCGCCAGGGCCTTCACGCCGATGTCGCTGTTAACCGTCGCCTTCATGGTGTCGGCGTCGAAGAACTTGCCGCCTTCGTTGCGGAAGCGCTCCTGGAACATGAATTGCCCATAGGGCGCATCGCGGAAGAACGCCGCGCCATAGGTCTTCGGGCCAAGTTTCTCGGTGAGGAATGCGCCAACTTCGGCGAAGTCCGGCCAGGTCTTCGGCACGTCCATCTCGCGATTGAACTTGCCCTTGAACGCCGCGCGCAGCGCGGGGTCGGCGAAGATGTCCTTGCGATAGTACATGATGAAGACGTCGCCATCGTCCGGCAGACCGAAGATCTTGCTGCCGACCTTCATCCAGTTGTCGCGGAACACCGGGGCGATGTCTTTCAACTCGTCGCGGTAGCCGAATTTGTCGATCCAGCTATCCAACGGCTCCAGCGCGCCGGCGGCAGCAAGGTCGGGCATCCACGACGGAATGACGTTCAGCGCATCGTACGCGCCGGAGCCAGCGCGGTGCTCCTGCAGAATCTTGGTGAACATCTCGGCGGTCGGAACTTCGATCACCTTGATCTTCACGCCGGTCAGCTTCTCCCATTTCGGGCCGGAGAAGTTCAGCGGATCGAGCGATTGCAGCCCGGCTTCCCACACGATGGTGATGGTCTGCCCGGAGTATTTCTTGGCGGCTTCCACCGCACGGTCGGCGGCGGACTGCGCCATCGCCGCACTGGTTATAGCGAGCCCGACCACGGCGGCGGCGGCAAGCCGTGCCCCGGCGAGCAATGCGCTTTTCAGCACCTGCATGTCGTTTCCCTCTTCCATGCCGGTCAACGAGCCGGCGGTTGTTGCTTTTTCATCTCGATGCCACGTTTTTCAACGCGGTCCTGCATTCAAGCACGCTATCTTGTCGGGTTCTAGCCAGCGCCATCGGCATCTGACGCCGCCGCCCCTTTCATCGCGCCGAATCATGCGTACATTCTTGACAATGACATGGGGCTTCAGATGCGCACGATCCTGATCGCTTACCTCGCCACCGCCGTTGTGTTCTTCAGCATGGATTTTGTCTGGCTGAGCACCGCGACCAGCATTCTGTACCGCCCGCGCATTGGCGCGCTGCTGCTCGATAAGCCGAACATGCCGGTCGCTGCCGCGTTCTATCTGGTCTATGTCATCGGGGTGATTGTCTTCGCGGTGCTGCCAGCGGTCGAGCAGGGCGATTGGACGCGGGCGCTGTGGGGCGGCGCGCTGCTCGGGCTGGTGGCTTATGGCACCTACGACATGACCAACCTCGCCACGCTGACCAATTGGTCGGTGGCGGTGTCGATCGGCGATTGGATCTGGGGCACCGTGGCGACCGGTGTCGCCGCCACGGCTGGCTATTTCATCGTCCGCGCGGTCTAGGCCGAACCGGGACGGCACGTGCGCCGTCCCGGTTCGGCTACCGCATTACGCGGTGCGGTCGCCCGCGACCCCAAGCGCCGCCTGCGCCGCCGCCAACCGGGCGACCGGCACGCGGTACGGGCTGCACGACACGTAGTCCAAACCAACTTCCTCGCAGAACGCAATCGACGCCGGATCGCCGCCATGTTCGCCACAAATGCCCAAATGCAGGTGCGGCTTGGTAGCGCGGCCCTTCTCGGCGGCGATACGCACCATGGCACCGACGCCTTCGATATCCAGCGAGACGAACGGGTCCTTGGCGACAATGCCAAGTTCGGCATAGCGCGGCAGGAACTTGCCCGCGTCGTCGCGCGACAGGCCGAACACGGTTTGCGTCAGGTCGTTGGTGCCGAAGCTGAAGAAATCGGCGCACTCGGCGATCTTGTCGGCGGTGATCGCGGCGCGCGGCAACTCGATCATGGTGCCAACGACGTAGTCGATGGTGGTGCCGGTTTCGGCGAACACCTCGGCGGCGACCTTATCGACCTGGGCGCGGGTGATCTCCAACTCGCGCTTCATGCCGACCAGCGGGATCATGATCTCGGGCACCGGGGCGACGCCGAGTTCCTTAGCGACGGCGATGGCGCCTTCGAAAATGGCGCGCGCCTGCATTTCGTAGATTTCCGGGTAGGTCACGCCCAGGCGGCAGCCGCGATGGCCCAGCATCGGGTTCGCTTCGGCCAGTTCAGCGGCGCGCTGACGCATGGCGGCCAGATCGGAGCCCACCACTTCGGCCAGATCCTGCAACTCGGCATCGGTGTGCGGCAGGAACTCGTGCAGCGGCGGGTCGAGCAGGCGGATGGTCACCGGCAGGCCCGCCATGATGCGGAACAGATCGATGAAGTCCTGACGCTGATACGGCAGCAGCTTGGCCAGCGCCGCGCGGCGGCCGCGTTCGTCGTTGGCCATGATCATCTGCCGCACGGCACTGATGCGGGCCGGATCGAAGAACATATGCTCGGTGCGGCACAGGCCGATGCCCTCGGCGCCAAACTTGCGCGCGGTCTGGGCGTCGAGCGGGGTTTCGGCGTTGGTGCGCACCTTCATGCGCCGCGCCGCGTCGGCCCATTCCATCAATGTGGCGAATTCGCCGGACATGCTGGGTTCGACCATCGGCACGTAGCCCGCGAACACTTCGCCAAGCGCGCCGTCGATAGTGATGACCTCGCCGGCCCGGATCACCCGCCCACCGCTGGACAGCGTTTGCGCGCCGTAATCCACCATGATGGTCATGGCGCCGACCACGCAGGGGCGGCCCATCCCACGCGCCACCACGGCCGCGTGGCTGGTCATGCCGCCGCGCGAGGTCAGAATGCCGCGCGCCGCGTGCATCCCGTGGATATCTTCCGGGCTGGTTTCGGTGCGTACCAAAATCACCGCCTCGCCTTTACCGGCGCGGCTTTCAGCCTCGTCGGCGCTGAACACCGCGATGCCGCTGGCAGCCCCTGGGCTGGCGGGCAGGCCCTTGGCGAACAGCACGCGGTGCGCCTTCGGGTCGAGCGTGGGGTGCAGCAACTGGTCGAGTGCCGCCGGATTGACCCGGCGGATCGCCTCATTGCGGTCGATCAGCCCTTCATTGGCCATTTCGACGGCAATGCGCAGACTGGCGGCAGCGGTGCGTTTGCCGTTACGGGTTTGTAGCATGTACAGTTTATTGTTCTGTACAGTAAATTCCAAATCCTGCATATCAGTGTAATGCCGCTCCAGCGTCTCGCGGACCTTGTAGAGCTCCGCGTAGGCGTCTGGCAGCAACTGCTCCATGCTGACTTCGCCCGGCCTCAGGCGCAGGTTGGATACCGGTTGCGGCGTGCGGATGCCCGCCACCACGTCCTCGCCCTGGGCGTTGATCAGGTATTCGCCGTAGAACACGTTCTCGCCGGTCGACGGATCGCGGGTGAAGCACACGCCGGTGGCGCAGTCCGCCCCCATGTTGCCGAACACCATCGCTTGCACATTGACCGCCGTGCCCCAACTGGCCGGAATGTCGTGCAGACGGCGGTAGGTGTTGGCGCGCGGGTTCATCCAACTGCCGAACACCGCGCCAATGGCGCCCCACAACTGCTCCTCGGGGTCCATCGGGAACGGCTTGCCGGTCTCGCTGCGCACCATCTCGCGGTAGCCTTCCACCACGCGGTGCCAGTCCTGCGCCGTCAGCGCGGTGTCTTCCACCACGCCCGCATCCATCTTCACATGCTCAATAATTTCTTCGAAGCGGTGGTGATCGACGTTGAGCACCACGCTGCCGTACATCTGAATGAACCGGCGGTAGCTGTCCCAGGCGAAGCGGGCGTCGCCAGAAGCAGCGGCCAGCCCTTCGACGGTGACGTCGTTCAGCCCGAGGTTCAGCACGGTATCCATCATGCCGGGCATCGACACCCGCGCGCCGGAGCGCACCGAGACCAGCAGCGGCTTGTGCTTGTCGCCGAATTTCAGGCCCACGGCCTCTTCGATCCGCGCCAGCGCCTCACGCACCTGGCCCTGCAATTCGGCCGGATAGGCGTGGTGGTTGTCGTAATACGCCGTGCAAACTTCGGTGGTCAGCGTGAAGCCGGGGGGCACCGGCAGGCCGATGCTGGCCATCTCGGCGAGGTTGGCACCTTTGCCGCCGAGGAGATTCTTCATGCCGGCGCGGCCTTCGTTGTGGCCGGCGCCGAAACTGTAGACCCACTTGGTCATGAAACCGCGGTCTCCTGTTGATCAGCCATCAATGCGGGAAAAATCCGCCGCCAACTGCATGGCGGCCCGGATACGGGAAAGCAGGCGAAGGCGATTGCGGCGGCGGTCCGGATCGGCGTCGTTGACCGTCACTCCTTCGAAAAAAGCGTCCAGCAAGGGGCGCAAGCTGGCCAGGGCAGCCATCGCGCCCGCGTAATCTTCCGCCGCCAGCGCCTGCCCGGCCACCTGCGCCACGCCGTCGAGCGCCGCCGAAAGCGCGATTTCCTCTGGCAGCACCAGCGCTGCCGGGTCAATCGCACCGTCGTGGGGACCGTCCTTCTTTTCCTCAATGCGCAAAATGTTGGCGGCGCGCTTGTACGCGGCCAGCAGGTTGCGCCCGTCGTCGGTGCCCAGCATGCCGGCCACCGCATCGCTGCGCGCCAGCAGCCGGGTGAAGTCGTCGTCGATGCCAAGGCTGAGCACGGCGGCCAGCACGTCGTGCCGCGCGCCCTCGGTGCGAAGTTGCACGCGCAGGCGTTCGGCGAGGAACGCCAGCAAGTCCGGCACATCGAGCGGCTGCGGCATCGGCGCGCCCGCGCTGGCGAACAGCGGTGCGAGGTGCAGGCGCAGCTTGTGCTCGCGGATAATGCGGATCACGCCGAGCGCCGCCCGGCGCAGCGCGTACGGGTCGCCCGAGCCGGTCGGCTTTTCGCCGATGGCGAAGAACCCGGCCAGCAAATCGAGCTTGTCGGCCAAAGCTACGGCAATGCTGACTGGCGCGGCCGGCACGTCGTCGGTCGGGCCCTTCGGCGCGTAGTGATCGCGGATGGCGTCGGCCACCGCCGCATCCTCGCCGTCGTGGCGGGCGTAGTAGCTGCCCATCAGGCCTTGCAACTCGGGGAACTCGCCGACCATGCCGGTCAGCAGATCGGCCTTGGCCAGCCCTGCCGCGCGCTCCGCTTGCGCGACGTCGGCACGAATGAGCTTCGCCAGACTGCCAGCGAGTACGACAAGCCGCCTCACCCGCTGGCCCTGGCTGCCGAGCTTGGCGTGGAAGGTCACTGCCCCCAGACCCGGCAAGCGGCTGTCCAGCGTATGCGCCCGGTCCAGATCCCAGAAATGCCGCGCGTCGGCAAAGCGGGCGCGCAGCACCCGCTCGTTGCCCGCGATGATCGCCGCACCGCCGTCGGTGGCGGCGATGTTGGCGGCAAAGGCAAAGTACGGCGCGGGTTTGCCGTCCGCCCCGCGCAGCGCGAAGTAACGCTGATTGACCCGCATGGAGACCTGCATCACCTCGGCAGGCAGGTCCATGTAGGCGGCATCGATACGGCCGAGCAGCGGCACCGGCCATTCCACCAGTCCGGCCACCTCGTCGAGCAGCCCGGCATCCTCGACCAGCGTCAATCCATTGGCGGTGGCAAGCTCGCGCAGGCCGCGGCCGACCAGATCGCGCCGCTCGGCGGCGTCGGCAATCACCCGGCGTTCGCGCAACCCGTCGCGCCATTCGGCGGCCGACGCCACGGCTACCGCGCCGGGGGCGAGGAAGCGGTGCCCCTCGGTCAAGTTGCCCGAGGCCAAGCCGTGCCCATCGTCGGCGCCGTCGCGCAGATCGAACGGCACCACCGCGCCATCCAGAATGCACAAAATCCGCCGCAACGGGCGCACCCAGGTGAAACCGCTGGTGCCGCCCCAGCGCATCGATTTCGGCCACGGAAAGCGGCGCAGCAGGCCCGGCAACTCGCGCGCAATCAGCGACGCGGCGTCGATGCCCGGCGTCACCTTGTCCAGCACCCAGAAATCGCCTTCCTGGCGCAACGCCTCGCGCGCCGCGCCGTGCTTGCGCAGGAATCCGGCCAGGGCGGCTTCCGGCGCATTGGCGCGCGGGCCGCGTTCCGAGCTCTGGCTGGCGGCAACGCCGGCCGCCAGCGTGCCGGTCAGCGCGATGCGGCGCGGGCCGCAGAAGCCCGTGCAGCCTGACGGCGACAGCGGCGACAGCGCCTCGGACACCAGCCGCACAAGGTCTTCCGCCCCGCGCGCCTGCATCCGGGCGGGAATTTCCTCGCTGAACAGTTCGAGCAGCAGTTCCGGCATGTCAGTCTTTCAGTGCGGGGTTTATGCCGACCGTACCGGCGTCTGTGCGCAATTGCACGTCACGCCTCCCCTGCCAGCCACGCCTCGCAGCAGCCTTTGGCCAGCGTGCGCACCCGGCCGATATAGGCCGCGCGCTCGGTCACGCTGATCACGCCGCGCGCGTCGAGCAAATTGAACAGGTGGCTGGCCTTGATGCATTGATCGTACGCAGGCAGCGCAAGATTTCTGCCAAGCAGGGCAGCGCATTCGCGCTCCGCGTCCTCAAAATGCCGTGACAGCATGGCAGTGTCGGCGTGCTCGAAATTATGCGCGCTGTATTCCCGCTCGGCGCGCAGAAACACGTCGCCGTATTTCACCCCGGCACCGTTGAAATCCAGGTCGTAGACGTTTTCCACGCCCTGCACGTACATCGCCAGCCGTTCCAGGCCGTAGGTCATCTCGAAGCTGGGCAGCGCCGTCTGGATGCCGCCGACCTGCTGGAAATAGGTGAACTGGCCGACTTCCATGCCGTCGCACCACACCTCCCAGCCAAGGCCCCAGGCGCCCAGCGTCGGGCTTTCCCAATCGTCCTCAACAAAACGAAAATCATGCACCAGCGGGTCGAGGCCGATCGTGCGATAACTGTCGAGCAGCAGCGCCTGCGCGTCCGCCGGGCTCGGCTTCATAATGACCTGATACTGATAATAGTGCTGTAAGCGGTTCGGATTCTCGCCGTAGCGCCCATCGCTCGGGCGGCGGCTCGGCTGCACGTAGGCGGCTTTCCACGGTTTGTTGCCGAGCGAGCGCAACGTGGTGGCCGGGTGGAAGGTGCCCGCACCGACTTCCATGTCGTACGGCTGCAAAATAACGCAGCCTTGCTGCGACCAGAACGCATGCAGCCGCAGAATGAGATCCTGAAAGCACAGCGGCCTGGGCTGCGTGCGCGCGTCAGCCGGTGAAAGGGTCGCGTCCATCGGTCTGCCCATCGCGTTATTGGCCGTCCAGTTGCTTGCCCCGCACGGACCACATGCGGCCCGCAAGATGCGGCGCACCATACGGGCGGGGATGCGGCACAACAAGCTTGCCAGCGGCCGGTACGCCGCAAAGCCCGCTTGAAGCGAAACGCCGCGCGCGCCACATCCGTGGCGTTCGTGGCGGCCGCCGGCTGCCGCAGCCTGGGGACTCACATGACCAACGAAGAACGCGACCTGATCGCCAACTTCATCGCACGTGCCGGCGGCGCGCAGGCCCCGGCTGGCGGAACGGCAGGAACCGTGGCGCCATTGCCGCCGGTGGACCGTGAAGCCGACGCGCTGATCGCCGATTTGTTCAATCGCTATCCGGAAGCGCGCTACCGCATCACCCAGATGGCGTTCGTGCAGGAACATGCGTTGGTCGAAGCGCAGAACCGCATCGACCGTCTGCAATGGGAATTGCAGAACGCCCGCGCGCAGGCCGCCCCGCCGCCGCAGGCCGCATCTCCCTGGGGGGCGGCAGCGCAACCGCAGCCGCAGCCGTCGCGGGGCATTTTCTCCGGCCTGTTCGGCGGCGGCCAATCGGCGCCACCGCAGCAGCAGCCGCAATACGCCCCGCCGCCCCCGCAATATGGCGCCCCGCCGCCGCAATACCCGCCGAACTACAACCCCGGCATGTTCCAGCAGCAGGGGCCCGGCTTTTTTGGCTCGGCGCTGCGCACGGCCGCCGGTGTGGCGGGCGGCGTGCTGGCGGCCAATGCGCTGACCAGCCTGTTTTCCGGCAATCACGGTGGCTTCGGTGGCGGCTTTGGCGGCGGTTATGGTGGCGGGTTCGGCGGCGGCATGGGCGGCGGCTTTGGCGGACCGGTGATCCAGGAGACCAACATTTACGAACAAGCGCCCTCCAGCCCCTGGGGCGGACCGGATCGCGGCGCTGACCCGTACGATCAAGGCGGCGCGCCGAAGGATGCGCCATCAGGCGGCTGGACCGACGCCGCCGCCACCGATCAGGGCGGCTGGGAACCTGCGCCGAGCCAGGACAACACCGATAGCGGCGGCGGCTGGACGGATGCTTCGGACAGCAGCGATAGCGGCGGCGGCTGGGGCAACGACGACAGCGCATGAGCCGCAAACCCGCCAAGCCGGACTTGCCCGGAGGCTTCGACGGCTTCCGGGCCGAGGCGCTGCGTTTCTTCACCGATCTGGCAGAAAACCAAGACAAGGCATGGTTCGAAGCCAATCGCGCCGTGTACGAGCACGAGGTACTGGCCCCGCTGCGCTCGCTGGTCGCGGCGCTGGCCAGCGAGCTATCGCGGCGCAAGATCCCGCTGACCGCCGATCCGCTGAAGGCAGTGTTCCGCATTCACCGCGATGTGCGTTTCAGCAAGGACAAGTCGCCATACAAGACCCATGCGGGCGCGATCCTGTCGCGCGATGGGTCGAAAGACCGGTTCGGGCTGCTGTACGTGCATATCGATCCGAAGGGCAGCTTCGCCGCCACCGGCTTTTATCAACCCGAGCCACGGCTTCTAGAGGCGCTGCGGACGTCGATGTTCGAGGAAACCCCGCGCTTGCTGGACGCCATCGCGGCGCTGAATACGGCAGGGGCTGAAATGATGCGCGAGGACGCGCTGATCCGCCTGCCACGCGGCTTCGAGCATGCGGCCGGAACGCCTGCGGCCGCGTTCGTCAAACTGCGGTCGCTCGTGGCGCAAAAGCCGATCCCGCTGGCCGCACTCGGTTCGGCTGAGTTGGTCACGCAATTGGCGGACTTCGCCGAAACCTCGCTGCCGCTGCTCCGGTTTGGCTGGGAATCGGTCTGACCGCTACGCGGCCGGCTCCGGCAGCACCATCCACGGCAACGGCGCCGGATGCAGCACCGAGTCGCCGCATGCAAGCGCGCCGCCCAGCGCATCGTGGCGCAATTGCGCCAATCCCCAATCGCCGGCCGAGGAGCGCATCGTCCCAGCCTCCAGGCCGCCGCGCAGCACTGGCGTGCCGGGCGCGGGCGGCGGGCCTTCGATGCGCACACGCATCAGCCGCCGCTTGACCAGCCCGCGATACTTGGTCCGCGCGGTTAATTCCTGACCCATGTAGCAGCCCTTGCTCCATGACACGCCGTGCAACTCGTCGAAACCGGCTTCCAGCAGCACGGTCTTGTCGGACTCCAGATCGCGCGAGCCATCCGGCAGGCCGAGTGCGATGCGGTGACGGTCCCAATCGGCGGCAGTGGCATTGCACGCCAGCGGCTGCGCCGACAACACACGCCACCCGGCCTGCGGCAAGCGCGGATCGGGCGCCACGACATCGCCACCGGCAGGCGCGCCACCCCAGGCCGCAGAAATACCCAGCGATTCGGAGAGATCCGCCAGCGCCACCCGCGCGCGCAGCCGGTAGCGGCCCAGCCGCTGCGCCAGCATCGCCAGCTGATCGCGCTCGCAATCCAGCAGCAGCCGCGCGCCGTCGCTTAGGATGAAGAAGTCCGCCAGCCACTTGCCCTGGGGGGTCAGCAGCGCTGCCCACACCGCGCGGCCGGGCGCTGCCTGCGCCACGTCGTTGGAGACGAGGCCCTGCAAGAACGCAACACGATCCTCGCCCGCGACTTCCAGCACGCCACGGCCGGGCAGATGCGCCATGTCTGTCATGCTTGGGAAATTGGTGGCGCGCATGGCCGGCGCAAGACTGCGGCGCTATGCCTGTCGCATCCATCTGCGATCCGGAAGGCCTGCGATGACGGCACAGTTCGATCTGATCATTCGCGGCGGCATCTGCGTGCTGCCGTGGGGCGAAGCGCAAACCGATGTCGGCGTGCGCCACGGCCGCATCGCCGCCCTCGGCGTGCCTGCCAGCGCGACAGCGGCTCAGACCCTCGACGCGCGCGGCCTGCATGTGCTGCCCGGCCTGATCGACCCGCACGTGCATCTGCGCGACCCCGGCGACGCCAGCATCGAGAGCATCCCCACCGGCACCAAGGCCGCCGTGCTCGGTGGGCTGACGGCGGTGTTCGACATGCCGAACACGTCACCCGCCATCATCGACGCCGCGACGGTGGCTTGGAAGCAGGACTACATCGAGCGTTCGGCGTGGTGCGACATGGGCTTCTACGTCGGCGCCACCAAAACCAACGCACCGGCGCTGGCTGGGCTGGAAACCGCGCGCGGCGTGTGCGCGGTGAAGGTGTTCGCCGGCAGTTCGACCGGCGACTTGATGGTCGAGGACGACGCGAGCCTGGAGCGGGTGATGCGCAATGGCCGCCGCCGCATCGCCTACCACAGCGAAGACGAATACCGCCTGCAAGCCCGCAAGCCGCTGTTCAAGCGCGGCGATGCGCATGTGAACCACATGGCGTGGCGCGACGAGGAATGCGCCTTCCTCGGCACCCGCCGCATCCTGGCGCTGGCCCGCGCCAGCGGCCGCCCAGCGCATATTCTGCACGTCTCAACCGCCGAGGAATTGGCTTACGTGCAGGACTTCCGCGACCTATGCAGCATCGAGGTGCTGCTCAATCACCTGACCCAAGTGGCCCCGGACGTGTACGACCGGCTGCAAGGCTTCGGGGTGATGAACCCGCCGATCCGCGGCCAGCGCCATATGGACGCTGCCTGGGCGGCGATCCGCGACGGCATCGTCGATACCATCGGCTCCGACCACGCGCCGCATCCGCGCGCCGCCAAGCTGAAGCCGTGGCCGGATTGTCCGGCCGGGCTGACCGGGGTGCAAACCCTGGTGCCGGTGATGCTGGACCACGTCAACGCCGGCCGCCTATCACTCGGCCACATGGTGGATTTGATGAGCGCCGGACCCGCCCGCATCTACGGCGCGGTCGGCAAGGGCCGCATCGCGGCGGGCTATGACGCCGATTTCACCCTGGTGGACCTGAAGCACACCCGCACCATCACCAATGATTGGATCGTGACGCCGTGCGGCTGGACACCGTTCGACGGCCTGACCGTCACCGGCTGGCCGGTCGGCACCATCATTCGCGGTGCGATGGTGATGCGCGACGGCGAGGTGCTGGGCGCGCCGGGCGGCAAGCTGGTGGCGTTCCGCGCGTAGCGCGCTAGCGCAACTCCACCGCCGTGCGCGCTAGCGCAACCCCACCGCCGTATACACGCGCTCGCTCGGCGGCCAGGCCGCCATCACGCTGACGCGCCACGTCACCGCCGCCCAGCCAAGACCTGCCAGCAGCGCGACGCTGAGCACCCAGCCCAGAATGGCGGCGTAGAGCGGCGGCGGACGCGCCGGCTCTGGCGGCACGCCATGGTCAGCGGCGCCGGTTGGTGGAAGGTCCGCCACGGGGGGCGGGCGCTGGCGGAAACTGGAAAGGCGCGGCTCGGCGCGCGCCGGTGGGGGGCCGGCCTCCGGCTCTGCTGCTGCCCGCGCTGCCGGTTCCGGCGCCGCCGGTTCCGGCACCGCCCCTTCCGGCGCTATGGGGGCAGCCAACGGCGGCGGAGTCCATTCCGTGCCGCAGCGGGCGCAACGCACCAGCTTGGGGCCAGCGGCCAGAATGGCATCCGGCACCTCGTAGGCGGCTTGGCAGGACGGACAGACGATTCGCATTCGAGTCCCTAAATGCGGCACATAATCCTGCGGGAGCGGTGCGGTACATGCAACACTCCCAACGATCCCGGTGCGCGCGCTATTCCGGCGCGGCGGCCGAGGTGGCAGAACTGGATATATGGGACAGGTTGCCAACGGGTTGCGGGATATGGTCCGGCTGGAAGCCGTCGGGCTGCAGTACGAGCGCGCCGGGCGCCCGGGCGCGGACGCATTGCGCGACCTAAGTTTTGAGATCCCAGACGGTGGCTTCCGCTGGCTGCTCGGCCCATCCGGCGCGGGCAAGTCCAGCCTGTTGCGGCTGCTGCACTTGGCGGTGCGGCCGACGCGCGGGCAGTTGCAGGTGTTCGGGCAGAATATGAGCCACGCCAAGCGCGGCGATCTGCCGGATATAAGGCGGCGGATCGGCATGGTGTTCCAGGATTTCCGCCTGCTGCCGCATCTGTCGGCGTTCGACAATGTCGCCCTGCCGTTGCGCATCGCCCGGCTGCCGGAAGACCAAATTCGCGCCGATGCGATGGAGATGCTGCGCTGGGTCGGCTTGGCCAAATTGGTCGATTCGCGGCCCGCCGAGCTGTCCGGCGGCGAACAGCAGCGCGTCGCCATTGCCCGCGCGGTTGTTGGGCGGCCGAGTCTGCTGCTGGCCGACGAGCCGACCGGCAACCTGGACGACGTGCAAGCCGAACGGTTGATGCTGTTGCTGCGTGAGATGAACCGGCTGGGCGCCACCGTGGTGGTCGCCACGCACAACGAGGCGCTGGTGGCACGCCATCCCGGACGGCAGTTGCGGCTGGCGCACGGGCGGCTGGTGTCCGATGACTAGATCGGCAGATCGCCGCGCCGGGTCGGACGATCTTGGACTGCGCCGGGCGCTGGACGACCGGATGTTGCCGGTATTGGTCGCCGCGATGGCGTTCCTGGCGGCCCTGGCGCTGGCCGGATCGGGCGGCGCATCGGCGCTGGTCAAGCACTGGCAGGAAGGTGCGGCTGCGGCCGTGACCGTGCAGGTTCCCACCCCGTCCACCCTGCTGCCGCGCACCGACGGCACGCCCGGCCAAACCCGGCTGGACCGCGCGCTGGCGCTGCTGCGCGCGGCGCCCGGCGTGGCGCAAGCGCAAGCGTTGAGCGAAACCGAGCTGACCGAACTGCTAAAGCCTTGGCTGGGCAGCGGCGGGGCCGGCACCGCGCTGCCGCTGCCCGCAGTCATTCAGGTTCGGCTGACCGGCAGCGGTCCGGATGTCGCCGCGCTGCAAACCACGCTGGAAGCGGCGGTGCCGGGCACGCTGGTGGAAAGCCACGGCGCCTGGGTGCAACGCCTCGCGGTGCTGGCGCGTAGCCTGCAAGCCTGCGCGTGGCTGGCGCTGGCGGTCGTTGCCGGGGTGGCTGCCGCCGTGGTGATGGTCGGCGTGCGCACCGGATTGCTGGCGCGGCGCGAATCGATCGAGATCGTGCACGGTTTGGGCGCCACCGATGGCTACATCGCCGGGCGCTTCGCCGCACGGGCAACTTGGCTGGCTGGTCTCGGCGGCCTGCTCGGCGCTTTGCTGGCCCTGCCGGTGCTGCTGGCGCTGGCCACGCTGGCCGCACCGTTCGTGGCCACGCCGCAGACAGCCGCAGCACTGCCGGTTTCGCCCACCACGCTGGCAGCACTGGCCAGCGCGTGGCTGGCGCAGTTGAAGACCATGCCCGCCGAGTTGCTGGTCGGATTGCCGGTGCTGCCAGCCGCCGCCGCGATCATCGGGTTTTTCACCGCCCAGGCCACCGTGCGGGGCTGGCTGCGGCGGCTGCCATGATTCGGCGGCGTGGCGCTGCCCGGCGGATGGCCGCGGCTGGGCTCGCGGCCGCGATTTCCGCCGCGATGCTGTGGAGCGCCGGGTTCGCGTGGTTCCTGCGCGCGTCATGGGCCGAAGCGGCACCGCCGCCCCGCGCGGACGGCATTGTGGCGCTGACCGGCGGGGCCGGACGGGTGGAAACCGCGCTGCGCTTGCTGGCCGATGGCCGGGCCCGGCTGCTGCTGGTCTCCGGCGTCGGCGGGGCCGCCGAATTCTCCGAACTGGCCCGCCGCGCTGGAGTCGACCCGCATCTGGCCGGGCGGGTCACGCTGGGCCGCGCCGCCGCGTCAACACGGGGCAACGCCGCCGAAGCCGCCGAGTGGGCGCGTGGCAACGCCATCCATTCACTCATCGTGGTCACTGCCGGCTATCACATGCCACGCGCGCTGGCTGAGTTGGGCCGCACCTTGCCCGACGTGACGCTGCACGCCGTACCAGTGCAGCCGCCGGGATTCCGCGACGGCAGCCAAGTGGCGCTGCTGCGCTTTCTGGCCAGCGAATACACCAAATATCTGGCGGCCGAACTCGGTCTGTCGGGCCTCGGGCCGCACGGCACCGTGCTGCCGGATCAAGCCAGCAGCCTGGAGCGACATGGATGATTTGGCTGCGTTCGGCCGTGTTCAACATCTGGTTTTACGGTCTCACCACGCTGATGCTGCTGGTCTCGCTGCCGCTGCGCCTCGCACCGCCGGAAGCGGTGCTGGCCTATGCGCGGCTCTGGGCAAGGCTGGTGCTGGGCGGTCTACGGTTGTTATGTGGTATAACATGGACGGTGACCGGACTGGAGCACCTGCCGCCCGAGGGTCCGGCGCTGATCGCCTCGATGCACCAATCGGCGTTCGACACGCTGGTCTGGGTGCTGCTGCAACCACGCTTTTCGTATGTGCTGAAGCAGGAACTGACCAAAATTCCGCTGTTCGGGCCGCTGCTGCGCCGCGCCGGGATGATCGCGGTCGACCGCAGCGCCGGAGCGGCGGCGGTGCGCGGCATGTTGCGCGCCGCCGACCAAGCGGTGGCGGACAAGCGGCAGATGGTGATTTTCCCCGAAGGCACCCGTGTTGCCCCAGGCGTGCAGGTCAAACTGCAACCCGGCGTGGTGGCGCTGGCGGCGCGCACCAAGTTGCCGGTCATCCCTGTGGCCACCGATTCCGGCTTGCGCTGGGGCCGCAAGGCGTTCCGCAAGCGGCCCGGCGTGATCCATGTCGCCATTCTGCCGCCGCTCGACCCCAGCCTGCCGCGCGATGTGCTGTTGGCCCGGCTGGAAAGCGCCTTTGCGAAGGGCGCGGCCCAAATCAGCTAAATCGGCTGGCGAACCTGTGGATAAGTCTGTGGACGGGGCTGTCGCCGCATTCTTGCATCAGACGAGCTAACCCGGAAAACGCGCTGTCCTAGCGTCATTCTTTCCCAAACGGCAAACCGCCTGCGGCACTGTCCCGGGGGTGGGGATGGTACGGTTCTGACAGTGGGGATACCTCGCGCCGCCGCCACCGCCTATAACCGGGAAATGACATTCACCCGGTTGCCGAGCGGCCCATGCGCCGCCTGCTGATTGCCGCCGCCATCATCCTGGCCGTTCTCGCCGGTGGCAGTTTTGCCGCGTGGCGCTGGGCGGTTGGCCAGATGCAAACCCAGTTTGCTGCCTGGAGCACCGCGCAACAGGCGCAGGGCTGGACGATCACACACGGCGAACCGCGCGGCGGCGGATGGCCGCTGGCAGCCGCGCTGATCGTGCCGAACCTATCGCTGTCGGGCCTGGGCAACGCGGTTCCCGGCGGCATGGCGTGGACCGGCGAGACGGTGACGGCGCAAGTGAGTTTGCTGCAACCGCGCCTGCTGACCGTGCGGGCAAGCGGAGTGCAAAGCCTGCGGTTCGGCGGCGGGCCCGTGCTCGACTACACCGCCGCACGCTTCGTGCTGTCCGCGCCGCTGCAAGCCAACCCGAGCGCTCTGGCGCTGGACGCCGCCGGCTTGCATGCCGCAAACGGCGGCAGCGTTGGCTTGCTGCAAGGCCAGATCGAACGCCAGCCAGCGCCCGCCCTGGCGCTGTTTCGCCTGACCGCAGAAGCCATTAGCTTCCCGCCGCCACCCGCGCCGCAACCGCCGCTGGGCAGCCACATCGCCTCGGCCAGCCTGGAGGCGGTATTCAGCGGCACGCTGCCCGATCATCCCTCCAGCCCGGCGGATACGGCCGCCACATGGCAGGAATCCGGTGGCAAGCTGGAAGTGCACCGGCTGGCGATCGGCTGGGGCCCGCTCGGCGTCAGCGGCACGGCGGTGGCCGGTCTCGACCCCGCACGGCAGCCGAGCCTCAGCGCCAATCTGCATTTGGTTGGCTTCAACGAGGCATTGCAGGCGCTGACTGCGGCGCACGTCATTTCACCCAACGCGGGCCGGGCCACGGCGGCGGTGCTGTCGCTGATGGCCGCCGAACCGCAAGGCGGCGGCACTGCTGCGGTCGAAGTGCCGCTCACGCTGAAAGACCGCACGCTGAGCATGGGACGTATTCCGCTGGCCAAGTTGCCGGAACTGGTCTGGCCAACCGCCCCGGCACCGGCTAACGTGACGCCATGACCTACCGCCCGAACAGCACGCGAATTACCGCCCCGGCTGCCTGAAGCAGCCGGTTGCCGCATTCGCTTTCATCCTGTTCGCCCGCCGGAGTCATCGTTTCATGTCATATCAGCCGTGGACCCTCGTGGGTCAGCATGCGTCCGTACGTTTCAGCGTCACCGCCGAGGCTGCTCCCGGCCTGCTGCCGCGCCTGCTGCAACCTTTCGCCAAGCGCGACCTGACGCCTGATTTGTTTGAGGCGCGGCGCAGCGGCGACGTGCTGCGTGTCGAAATCGCCATGCGCGCGATGCCGGCCGAAATGGTGCATCTGGTCGAAGGCAACCTGCGGCAGACGTTCGGCGTACTGAGCGTGGCCCGTCAGGTGGAGATCACCGGCGTGGTGTGCCGCCAAGCCGCCTGATCTAATACCAAATCTCGCTGACCAAGACTCATCGTCGTTGCCGGGCTTGACCCGGCAATCCATGGCGCCGCACAGAGCATCTCGCCTCTGACACCGAGCGTTGGCATGGATCGCCGGGTCAAGCCCGGCGATGACGATCGAATGGATCATGGGTTCTCGCCCAAGAGATTTGGTATAAAACGGCCGCGCTATAGCAGCGGCCCGGCGCGCAGCATGAAATCGGCAATATCGACGCTGAAATCGTCAAGCTGGCTGCGGTCGCCCGCGCTTATATTTGTTGCGATATACGAGGCGTACGTCATCCCCAGCCCGGCCGCGAGCACGTAATAGGCGGCGGTGCCATAGCTGGCCGGAAACATCTCGATCAGCGTGGCGCGGCGGTTGGCGAACACCGTGCTGGCCAGTGCCGCGCCATGCGGGGCCACGATATGCGTGGCGGCGGCGAACGCCGCGATTTGCTCGGAAACCGGCATACCGGACGGGTCGATGGCGCGGTAGCCGTGCGGCGCCAGGGCCGCGAGCAGCGCCGGTTCGTTTAACACCCGCCGCCCCGCCGCCGTGCCGCGCGAGACGTACAGCTTGCTCGGCCGGCCGGCCAAATTGGCTCCCTCCGTAAGACAGCCGAAGCCCAGCGTGCCGCGCAAATACGATAGCAGCCAAGGCGCCGCCTTGTGGCCTGGATGCGGAATGGCGCTGAAATCGCTGGGCACCAGCAAGTGCCGCGCCCGCACCGCTTGCCAGGGGCCAAGCTGCAACACCCGGCTGCCGTCGAAACCGCACAGCCGCAACGTTTCCGTCTGATAGGCCGCATTGAGCGGTGGGACGGCGACGTAAGTATCGCTGCGCGTCGCCAATTCGCCGAGGCTCGCCAGCCGGGGCAGCCAATCCACCATCCAGTGGCAAAAATTAAGCGGCCGCACGTCGTCGGCGATCGCGATCACGGTGCCGTTGATCTGCGGCGCGCCGGCCAGGATGCGCGGCAGGTCCACATCGTAATAGTGCAGCAGCCCGGCATAGGGACTGCTGTAGTCGCGCAACACGGTATCGCCATGCCCACTCACCACCAGCGGCATATCCGGCGCGTGACAGATGTAGCCGCCCGGCACGGTCAGCAGTTGGAAATCCGGGCTGTGCGCGACCGGGCTGAGCGGGGTGAAACACGTCGGCATCCCGCTGAGATGCAGCGGCGGGGCAAACGTCCGGGCGTGCCTGCCGAACACCAGCCGTGCTGCAACGCCTTGCACGCCTTCGCTGTCGCGGATGGCGATCTGGGCGTTGGCTGCGCGCGGCAATATTTCTGCGATGGCGGCAAGCGTGGCGGCGGCTGCCTCGATCGCGCGCGGCGCTTCGGCCATGCTGGCCTGTTTGGCGAGTTCCGCCAGTGCTTCGTTCTTATCCAGGGCGGGACGGAGCCGCATCGCTACAGGACCGAAGCCAAGTAGCCGCGCAGTACATCGAGTTCGACGCGCAGGTGCCGTGCCAGATACAGGCTGCCAGCCGTGATGCCGCGCTCCGGGTCGTTCCAGTCCGGGCTGTCGTATTGGAAATCCCGCGCCAGCATCGCGGTGTAGTTCACCCCCGCTTCGGCGACCTGCATCGCGAATGCGGAGGTGCCATAGAGCGGGTGGAATATTTCCAGGATATGCGCGCCCAGCGGACAAACGATCAAATGCGTCAGCGCCGCGCCGTGCGGGCCAATGACGTGGCTGGCCTGCCGGAACGCCGCCACCTGGGCGTCGTAGCTCATCTTGCCAGGTTGAATGACCTCGAAACCGAGCGGTTCCAGCAGCGCGATCACTTCGTCCTCGTTGGTAACCCGCCGCCCGGCCACATCACCGCGCGAGATATACAGCCGCCGCCAGCCGCGCTGACCGCGCCCGCCAATCGTGGCGCGGGCGAATTGCACCGCCCACGCCGCGCCAAGATGGCCCGCGTGCTGCAAATCGACGCAGTTGCTGCTGACCCAAAGCCGCTTGACCCGCACCCGTGCGATCTGCGCCGAGCCGATCACACGCTCCGGCGCCACCCCGGCGCGGCGCAGAATGCGGTGCTGAAACGCCGCTTCCGGCTCCGGGCCGATCACGCTGACCGCGCGGGTGTCCACGCCGGCGCGCTGGTACAGATCCAGCCGGGTGATCTGATCCAGCAAGAAATGACACAGGTTCGGCGGCGGGAAGCGGTCGGAGATCACCACCGCCTCCGGCACCTCGACGATTCTCGGCGGGGTGGCGCTGGCCGAAAGCCGGTCGAGTTTGAGGCGCACCAGTTCAGGATAATTGCTGACCGACAAATCGGCATGCACCGCGCCTTCGCGGTCCAGCACCACGGTGGTGCCGGAACACAGCAACACCTCAGCATCGCGCAATTCCGCGACATCGAGAGTCGGGCGCGGCAGCTTTTCGGCGAGCCGGCGCAGCATGGCGGGCATGCCGCCGCCCACCACCGGACAGGTCCAGGCTGGACGTTCGGATAACTCGATCACCCTATGATTGCGCCGGTTGTCCGCACGCGGGCGCGGCCGGTCGCTGCCGGGCAGTGGGATGCCTGCTGCGGCGAACACCGGCAGGGCCTGATACGGCTCGGCGGGCGGGCGTTCCGGGGTGATATCGGCCGCCGCCAGGAACACCGCCACCGCATCGCCCGGCGTGCCGCGCGCGCTCAGCACGCTGAACATATCGGCGAACAGCAAATTCGAGCCCGACCAATCCGGCTGCGTCTGCGCGCCCAATGCCGCCATCAGATACGCGGCGTCGGCCCGCGTTGGCCCCAGCGCCATGTAGGCGCGCGCCATGCGGTAGTAGATCCAGTAGTGCCGCAGATCGGTGCGCCAGACCACCGACTCGAACAATCGTGCCGCCAGCGCCGGAAACTGCTGCTTGTCGATCAGCAAATCGAGCGCCTTCAGCATCTCCTCGCGCGGCGACTCCGCCGCCAGCACGCCAGCGATCAAGCCCGGCAACTGGGCTTCCTCGCTCGGCGTCAATTGGCCCGGAGCCGGTGGGGCGAATGCGGTCATTGCGCTGTTATACGCAATGCGCATGGTGCGGTCAGCCCCCCGAAACGGTCCGATAACCGTGCGGGTGCGCGTCTCGCCACGCCATCGCGCTGCGCACAATTGTGTCTAAATCCGAAAAGCGCGGCTGCCAGCCGGTGGCTTGGGTGATGCGCGCCGAAGCGGCGATCAGCACCGCCGGATCACCCGCCCGCCGCCCCGCAATGCGGTGCGGCACGCTGCGGCAGGACAGGCGCCCGACTGCGCCGATCACTTGCAAGACGGAGGTGCCCTGGCCGTTGCCCAGATTGAACCGCACGCTGGCGCTGTCGAGCAGCGGCAGCACCCGCAGATGCGCGTCGGCTAAATCGGCGACATGCACGTAGTCGCGCAGACAGGTGCCGTCCGGCGTCGGGTAGTCGTTGCCGAACACCGTCACCTCGGCGCGGCGGCCGAGGGCCGCGTCGATCACCAGCGGGATCAGGTGGCTTTCCGGCGTATGGTCCTCGCCAAGCCGCCCGGCGATGTCAGCCCCGGCGGCGTTGAAATAGCGCAGGCAGGCGCTGCGCAGGCCGTGCACCATACCGGCCCAATAGAGCGCCCGCTCCAGCATCGCCTTGCTCTCGCCATACGGCGAACCGGGGTCGATGGCGGCATCCTCGCTGATCGGCTCCGATCCGGCCGAGCCGAACAGTGCCGCGGTGGACGACAGCACGAATTTGCGCACGGCGTGCCGTACGCAGGCATCGATCAGCCGCAGCCCGGTGCCGCTGTTGGTGGCCAAATAGCCAAGCGGGTCGCGCATGCTGTCGCCGACGATGGACAGCGAGGCAAAATGGAACACCGCGTCCCACGGCCCATCGGCCAGTACCGAATCCAGCAACGCCGCGTCGTTGATCGTGCCCGCGACCAGCGTGGCGCCCGGCAGCACGGCCCCGCGATGGCCGGTACTGAGATCGTCGAGCACCACGACTTGGTCGCCGCGATCCAGCAGCGTCGCCACCAAATGGCTGCCGACATATCCGGCGCCGCCGGTGACAAGGTAGCGTGCGCTCATGCCAATTGCTTTCCCAGCATCCTGCCTGCCTCGGCTATAGCCGGGGCGGCGGGCGCTGTCAGGCGGCTTCGGCGAAATTCCCTTGCGCGGCGTTCACCGCCGCAAAACGCCGCTGGCGGCGCTGCACCAGTTGCCAGGCCAATTTGGTGGAAACATCGGACAAACGCCCGCGCGGCGGCAGGCCAACCGCCTTGAAGATCATCCCCATGCCCCGGCTGATATGGTGTTGGCGATAGTAGGCGAACGCCTTGCCAAGATAGGCCGCCAGACAGCGTTGGTGGTCGTAGGTCACGCCGGGACCGTCATTGGCGCAATGGAAAGCGAACGCCAGTTCGTCGTCCTCGGTCTCGCCCACCCGCCCGGCAGCGATGCGCAAGCGTTGCAGGAACCAGATGTGCTCGCGCCCCAGGTAGCGGCGCATATGATCGTAGAACAGCTTGAAATGGCGGAACTCGTCGGCGGCAATCTGGCGGCAAATTTGCTGCAACACCGGTTCGCCGGAGGCTTCGGCAACCGCCGAATAGTAGCTGGAGGTGCCGGTTTCCACCATGCAGCGCGCGATCAACTCGCCGGTGCGCGAGCCGCGTACCGAGGCATCGGCCTGGGTATTGATCGTATAGCCGGCGCGGTAGCGTTCGAACGCCGCCATGTAGTCCCACGCGGGATCGGCCAGGGAGGCCCATTTGCCCAGCGCATCGCCGTGCTGCACTTCCTCGGCCGCCCAGTGATCGGCGGCCTGTTGGAAGTCGGGATCGTCGTGGAACACGCTTTTCAGATAGGCGGCGTAGTCGGTGCCGTTGCGCTCGACCATCGCCGCAGCCTTCATGATCGGCACCGTTGCTGGATCAACCCTGGAGGGATCGAACGAATCCCACGCAATATCGCCGATCTGCCAGTGCTTCATCGTGGCTCGCCCCGCGCCCTCTCGGTTGTCCTTGTCAGACAGGCGCGCCGGCACGCGGCGCGCACCAAACAGTTGGAAGGATTAGCAGATTTTCTGAAATAAGCACATCGAGTGACATGCTCCCGCCGCAGCGAGAATTCAAGCGCCCCGCCGGTCACAACGGCGGGGGCTTGGCAAGATCAGGCGGCTTGCGCCGCCTCGATCATCGCGCGGGCCGACTGCATGCGATCCATCGCCGCATCGAGCGCCGCCACGTCGTTCTTATCGGTGCGGTCGTAGTCAGCCTGCGCCGCCGTCAGCCGCGTCTCGCCCTCGGCGCGCGACACGCTGGCAATCGGTGTTGCTTCATTGGCCAGCACGGTCACGCGGGTGGGTGTCACCTCGGCGAAACCGCCGGACACGAACAGGCGTTCGACCACCTGCCCACCCTCGTACAACCGGATGGTGCCGCCTTGCAGCAGCACAATCATCGGCGAGTGCTGCGCCATCACGCCCATCTCGCCTTCGGCGGCCGGAATCACGACCATATCCACTGGCCGTGACAGCAGCAGCTTTTCCGGCGAGACGATTTCGAGATCGACTGGCATTGCGCGCTCCCGTCCCCGGCCCGATTAGGCCGCGGTCTTCATGCTTTCAGCTTTCTTCACCGCTTCTTCGATGGTGCCGACCATGTAGAAGGCGCCTTCCGGCAGATGGTCGTATTCACCGGCAACAATCGCCTTGAAGCTGCGGATGGTGTCGGCGACCGGCACGAACACGCCCGGCGTGCCCGTGAACACTTCGGCCACGTGGAACGGCTGCGACAGGAAGCGCTGGATCTTGCGGGCGCGCGCCACGACGAGTTTGTCTTCTTCCGACAATTCGTCCATGCCGAGAATGGCAATGATGTCCTGCAACGACTTGTAGGTCTGCAACACGCGCTGCACTTCGCGTGCCGTGGTATAGTGCTCCTCACCGACGATGCGCGGGTCGAGCGAGCGCGAGGTCGAGTCGAGCGGATCCACCGCCGGGTAAATGCCAAGCTCCGCGATCTGGCGGTTCAACACCGTGGTAGCGTCCAAGTGGGCGAACGAGGTCGCAGGCGCCGGGTCGGTCAAGTCGTCGGCCGGCACGTAAATGGCCTGCACCGAGGTGATCGAACCCTTCTTGGTCGAGGTGATGCGTTCCTGCAGCGCGCCCATGTCGGTGGCCAGCGTCGGCTGATAACCCACGGCGGACGGGATGCGGCCCAGCAGCGCCGACACTTCGGCGCCGGCCTGGGTGAAGCGGAAGATGTTGTCGATGAAGAACAGCACGTCCTGGCCTTCTTCGTCGCGGAAGTATTCGGCGACCGAAAGACCGGACAGCGCCACGCGGGCGCGCGCACCCGGCGGCTCGTTCATCTGGCCATAGACCAGCGCCACCTTGGAGCCTTCGGTGGTATTGTCGCCGAGCTTGATCACTTCGGCGTCGATCATTTCATGGTACAGATCGTTGCCTTCGCGGGTGCGTTCACCGACGCCCGCGAACACCGACACGCCGCCATGCGCCTTGGCGATGTTGTTGATCAGTTCCTGAATGAGCACGGTTTTGCCCACGCCGGCGCCGCCGAACAGGCCGATTTTGCCGCCGCGCAGATACGGGGCCAGCAGATCGACCACCTTGATGCCAGTGACGAGAATTTCCGCCGCAGCCGCCTGGTCCTCGAAGCTCGGGGCTTCGCGATGGATCGGATAGCGCTTGACGTACGGCACCGGGCCGCGCTCGTCGATCGGGTCACCGATCACGTTCATGATGCGGCCGAGCGTGCCGGGGCCCACCGGAACGCTGATCGGCGCACCGGTATCGAGCACTTCCTGGCCGCGCACCAGGCCGTCGGTGGCGTCCATGGCGATGCAGCGAACGGTCTTTTCGCCCAGTTCCTGCGCCACTTCCAACACCAGCACGCGGTCGCCGATGGTGGTCGTCAGCGCGTTCTGAATGAACGGAAGTTCGCCGTCGAACTGCGCGTCCACCACGGCGCCCAGGACCTGCGTCACGCGCCCGACATTATTGCTGGCCATCTATCTGGTCCCCATTCTTTCGTCTGACGTGGCTCGTCTGCCCGGATGCCCGGGCGCAATCCGGTTAGAGCGCCTCGGCGCCCGAGATGATCTCGATCAGTTCGCGGGTGATGTTGGCCTGCCGCGCGCGGTTGTAGTTGAGCGACAAACGCTTGATCATGTCGCCCGCGTTGCGCGTGGCATTGTCCATCGACGTCATCTGCGAACCGTAGAAGCCGGCGGCATTTTCCAGCAGCGCGCGGTAAACCTGGATCGTCAGGTTCTGCGGCAGCAGGCGGGCCAGGATGATTTCCTCGTCTGGCTCGTATTCGTAGCTCGCCTTCGATTCCGCAGCGGCGCCGGCCTTGACTTCCGGGAGCGGCGCCGGGATCAGCCGCGTTTCGGTCGGCACCTGCGCGATGACCGAGACAAAGCGGTTGTAGACCAGCGTGCAGACATCGAACTCACCGGCATCGAGCATTCCGACGATCCGCGCGGCAACTTCCTGCGCGTCGCTGAAGCTGACCACCTTCTTGCCGGCAAAGCTGAAGTCGCCAACCATGCGGCTTGCCATTTCGCGGCGCAGAAAGTCGCGCCCCTTGCGGCCAACCGCCAGGATCTTCACCGTCTTGCCTTCGCTTTCCAGCTTGCGCGCCAGATTGCGGGTCAGACGGCCGATGTTGGAGTTGAACGCGCCGGCCAAGCCACGGTCGCCAGTGACGGCAACGAGCAGGTGAACCTGATCCTTACCGCTGCCGACGAGCAAGCGCGGCGCGGTCGGGCTACCCGCCACATTGGCGGCAAGCGAGCCGAGCATCCGCTCCATGCGCTGGGCGTACGGCCGCGCGGCCTCCGCCTGGGTCTGCGCCCGGCGCAGTTTCGAGGCCGCCACCATCTTCATGGCGCTGGTAATTTTCTGCGTCGATTTCACGCTGTTGATGCGTGTCCGCAGAGCTTTCAGGCTGGGCATGCCGCGCTACCGTCCGGCTATGTGGGTCTGGCTAGGCAAGTCTCAGGCGAAGCTTTTGGTGAAGCTGTCGAGGAACGCGACGAGCTTCGCTTCGACGTCCTTCTTGATCTCGCGGTCCTTGCGGATCGACTCGACGATCTCCGGCGCCCGGGCGCGGATTTCGTTGAGCAACTGCCGCTCATAAGCGCCGATCTTGTTGATGGCGATGCCGTCAAGGTAGCCACGCACACCGGCGAACAGCGCGATCACCTGATCTTCAATCGACACCGGCTTGAACTGCGGCTGCTTCAGCAACTCGGTCAGGCGCGCGCCACGGGCCAGCAGCTTCTGGGTGGAGGCATCGAGGTCGGAGGCGAACTGCGAGAACGCCGCCATTTCACGATACTGCGCCAGTTCCAGCTTGATGCGGCCGGCCACCTGCTTCATCGCCTTGATCTGGGCGGCGGAGCCGACGCGCGACACCGACAGACCGACGTTCACCGCCGGGCGGATGCCTTTGAAGAACAGCTCGGTCTCAAGGAAGATCTGGCCGTCGGTGATCGAAATCACGTTGGTCGGGATGTAGGCCGACACGTCGCCAGCCTGCGTCTCGATGACCGGCAGCGCGGTCAGCGACCCGGCGCCGAACACGTCCGACATCTTCGCAGCGCGTTCCAGCAGGCGCGAGTGCAGATAGAACACGTCGCCCGGATACGCTTCGCGGCCCGGCGGGCGGCGCAGCAGCAGCGACATCTGGCGGTAAGCGACGGCCTGCTTGGACAGATCGTCGTAGAAGATGACCGCGTGCATCCCGTTGTCGCGGAAATACTCGCCCATCGTGCAGCCGGTGTACGGCGCCAGGAACTGCAACGGCGCCGGATCGGACGCGGTGGCGGCGACGACGATGGAGTATTCCATGGCGCCGTTTTCTTCCAGCGTGCGCACCAACTGCGCCACGGTGGAACGCTTCTGGCCGATGGCGACATAGATGCAATAGAGCTTCTTGCTCTCATCGCCGCTGGCGTTGATGCCTTTCTGGTTGATGATGGTGTCCAGGATCACGGCGGTCTTGCCGGTCTGGCGGTCACCGATCACCAGTTCGCGCTGGCCACGGCCAATCGGGATCAATGCGTCGATCGCCTTGATGCCGGTCTGCATCGGCTCATGCACCGACTTGCGCGGGATGATGCCGGGGGCCTTCACTTCAACGAGTTTGCGCTCGCCGACAATCGGCCCTTTGCCGTCAATCGGCTGGCCGAGGCCATCGACCACGCGGCCGAGCAGACCCTTGCCGACGGGCACGTCGACGATGCGGCCGGTGCGGCTGACGGTGTCGCCTTCACGGATCGTGCGGTCGTCACCGAACACCACGACGCCGACATTGTCGGTTTCGAGGTTCAGCGCCATGCCCTGCAGGCCGGCGCCGGGGAATTCGACCAGTTCGCCAGCCATCACGTTCTGGAGGCCGAACACGCGGGCGATGCCATCGCCGACGCTCAGCACTTGCCCAGTTTCGGCGACATTCGCCTCGGTATCAAAAGAAGCGATCTGCTTCTTGAGGATTTCCGAGATCTCGGCGGGACGAATGTCCATCAGGCGGCTCCCTTCATGGCGTATTGCAGGCGCTGCAGCCGGGACTTGAGGCTCGAGTCAAACAAGCGGGCGCCAATGCGCACAACCAGGCCGCCCAGCAGGCCGGGGTCTACGCTCTTTTGAATATCCACATTGCCATACCCGGCTTCGATCAGCCGGGCACGCAATTGCTGTTCTTGCACGTCGGTCAGCGGGTGCGCCGACTGCACATGCGCCACCACTACGCCGCGCTTTTGCGCGACCAGGGCGGCAAAGGCGCGCACGATGCCGCGCAGCGCGTTCAGGCGGCGATTGACCACCACGACGCCGACGAAATCCTGCACCAGCTTCGGGAACCCCTCCGACTGCAACACGGCGTTCGACGCCTTGTGCGCCGTCGCCACGTCGATCAGCGGGCTGTCGAGCAGACGGCGCAGATCCGGGCTGGCGTCGATGGTCCGGCCAAGCCGGTCCATCTGATCGACAACCAGATCGAGCGCGTGCTGATCGCTGGCCAGGGCATAAAGGGCCGCTGCATAGCGATCCGCCACGCCGCCGCCGGTAGAGACTGTCGTGCCGCCAGACGCCACGATGGGGTGTTCCTGCTTAGGCCGCCGAGGCAGCCGAATTTCCGTGCCAGCCGGTTCCGCTGGCGCCGGGCGTCTAGCATGGGGTCTGGGGTCACGCAACACGTCGCAGTGCATCAATGCGGTTCGTTTGTCTGGCGCAGGCATGTCAGCCATCAGAAATCGCCGTTTGGGCACCCCGGCATTGGCGCGGTTTCGGCGGTACGGCTATGTGTGCCGCTGCACGCACCAGAGGTGGCGATGGGCCGGTCGTTGTCTCCGATTTATCTGGATGCGCCGGAAGCCGAGCAGTTACCGACCGCTTTGGCGCGCAGCAAGCGCAAGCGAATTGTGTTCGGCTGGTACGGCGGCAAGTTCAATCACCTGGACTGGCTGCTGCCGCTGCTCCCCGCTGCCCACCATTATTGCGAGCCGTTCGCCGGGTCTGCCGCCGTGCTGCTGAACCGCCCGCCCTCGCCGGTCGAGACGTACAACGACGTCGATGGCGAGGTGGTAAATTTTTTCCGCGTGCTGCGCGACCACGGCGAGGAACTGCAACGCGCCATCGCGCTGACCCCATTTTCGCGCGAGGAATTCCACACCGCCATCACCGCCAGCGGGCGCGGCGTGTCGCGGCTGGAACGCGCGCGGCGGTTTTACGTGCTGGCGCGGCAGACCCGCACCGGCTTGGCGCAAAGTGCGACCCTGGGCCGCTGGGCCAACTGCAAGGACACCAGCCGCGCCGGCATGTCCGGCGTGGTGTCGCGCTGGCTCGGCGGCGTGGAGGGCCTCAGTGATATCGCCCAGCGCCTGCTGCGGGTGCAGATCGAAAACCGCCCGGCGCTGGACATCATCCGGCTGTACGACAACCCCACCACGCTGTTTTATTGCGATCCGCCCTATCTGCACGGCACGCGCGGCGACAACGCGGCCTATGGCTACGAGATGGCCGACGGCGAGCATATCGAACTGGCTGCCGCCCTGCGCCGCTGCGTGGGCAAGGTGGCGATTTCCGGCTACCGCAACGCGCTGATGGACCGGCTGTATCAGGGCTGGCGCCGGTTCGACGCCACCGCCAAGCAGGCGCACTCGGTCAAGCAACTGCGCTTCGAGTGCGTTTGGATGAACTACTAGCCGCCAAGCCATGGCCCTTCCCATCGAGCCTGCGCGAGCCCGCGAAATCCTCGCCGCCGCCCTGCAAGCCGCCGAAGCCGCTTATCGCGATGCCGCGACACCGCTGGCCGCCTCGCCAGCGGTCGAAGTGGCCACCCAGCGGCTGTTCGCCTCCGCCACCCAGGCCTACCGCGAGGCGCTGCTAGGCTGTGCAGTGGCGCGGCTGGCCGATCCGCGCATCGATGTGCGGCTGCCATCGACCGAAAGTGGCGCGGCCTCGTTCAGCGGGCGCAGCCTTGCCGATCAAGTGATCACGCCGTTCCTGCGCGAGCACGCCATACCCTGCTCGGCCGGGCCGTATCTGTCGTCGCTGCGCGGCGGCGCGCGCTTCGTGCCCGGCGGCGAACCGCGCATCCAGCGCGACAAGGACGGTTTTGCCGCACTGGTCGATGTGGTGGGCTTCCTGGCGGACGCAGCACCGCAGGCCGCGACGGACTACCTGACGCTGCTGCTGTATCGCTTCGTCGAACTGCGCGAAGCCGGGCGGCTGACGCTGGCGCGCATCGCCAAGCCGAATCTGGTGCAACTCGGCCGGCTCATCGATGGCCTGCTCGGCGTGAAAAGCGGCGGCCGGTTCGCCGCCCTGCTCGCCACCGCGCTGTTCCAAACACTCAGCGACTGCCACGGCCTCGGCTGGACGGTGGATTTCCAGGGCATCAACGTCGCCGACAAAAGCTCCGGCGCGGTCGGCGACATCACCGTGCGGCGGGACGATGCGACCGTGCTCGGCGTCGAAGTCACCGAGCGTGTCGTCGATGCCAGCCGGGTGACGGCGATTTTCGAACAGAAAATCAGCCCGAACAGCGTCACCGACTACCTGATCGTCACCACAGCGGCCCCGCTGGAAACCGCCCGCGCGGCGGCGCGCAGCTATACCGCCGTGGGTCACGAGATCAATTTCGTGCTGCTGGCGGAGTGGCTGGTCAATACGCTGGCAACGCTCGGGCAAGCCGGGCGGGCCAATTTTCAGGCGCACATGCTGGCGCTGCTGGAACCGCAGCCGGGCGAGTTGAAAGTGGCGTGGAACGCCAAGATGGCGGCGGCCATCGGGGTGACCGAAGCGGCTACAGAAAGCTCATCGGATCAACGTCAATATCGATTCTAACCGAGCCTTTCGCCGCCACCTGAGGAATCCAGGCGCGCAGCAACGGCTGCACCGCAATTTCGCGCCGGGTTTTCAGCAACAGCCGCCGCCGGTGCCGCCCGCGCAGAATGGCCAGCGGGGCCGGGGCGGGGCCGAGCACCAAAATCCCGTCGCCATGCGGCGCAGCGCGCGCCAGATCGCGGGCGCAAATATCGGCCGCGTCCGCCGTGCCGGCGCTGACGATGATCGCCGCCAGCCTGCCATACGGTGGCCAGTTGCCTGGGCGGCGCTGGGCCGCCTCGCCCGCCATGAAGCGCGGCAGATCGCCCGCCAGCAGCGCCTGCATCACCGGATGCTCGGGCGAGAAGGTTTGCAACAGCACCCGCCCCGGTGCCTCCGCCCGCCCGGCGCGGCCGGAGACCTGATGCAACAACTGCACGGTGCGCTCGGCGGCGCGCAGGTCGCCACCGGCGAGGCCGAGATCGGCATCGACCACGCCGACCAGGGTCAGATGCGGAAAATGCCAGCCCTTGGCAACAATTTGCGTGCCGATAATCAGATCGACCTCGCGCGCCTCGATCGCCCGCGCCGCCTCGGCTGCGGCATGCGGGCCGGGCAGTGTGTCGCTGGCCATCACCAGCCGCCGCGCCGCCGGAAAGCAGGCGGCGGCTTCCTCGGTAATGCGCTCGATGCCGGGCCCGACAGCGGTCAGGCTGTGCTCCGCGCCACAGTCCGGGCACAGCGGCGGGATGGCTTCGGTATGGCCGCAATGGTGGCATTGCAACTGCTTGCGGGCGCGGTGTTCGACCAGCCACGCGGTGCAATTCGGGCACTGGATGCGATGCCCGCAGCGGCGGCACAACGTCAGCGGCGCGTAGCCCCGGCGGTTGAGGAACAGCATCGCCTGTTCGCCGCGCGCCAGGGTTTCCGCGATGGCCTTGATCAGCGGCGGGGCGAGGAATTGCCCGCGCTCGGGCGGCGTGTCGCGCAGGTCGATCAGCCCGATCTGCGGCAGCAGCGCGCCGCCGTGCCGGTCGGGCAGGTGCAGACGGCGATACCGCCCCGCTTCCACGTTGGCGGTGGTCTCCAGGCTCGGCGTGGCCGACACCAGCACCGCCGGGGCGTGACACAGCCGGGCGCGGACGATGGCCATGTCGCGGGCGTGGTAGACCACGCCCTCCTCCTGCTTGAACGCGGTCTCGTGCTCCTCGTCGATCACCACCAGCCCGAGATTGGGAAACGGCAGGAACAGCGCCGAGCGCGCGCCGACCACCACCGGGGCCTCGCCGGACGCTACCGCGCGCCAAGTGATGCGCCGCATTCGGGACGGCAGGTCGGAGTGCCACACCGCCGGCGCGGTGCCGAACCGGCGCTCGAAGCGTTGCAGCCATTGCGACGACAGCGCGATCTCCGGCAGCAGCACCAGCGCCTGACGGCCATGGCGCAGGCATTCGGCGATGGCCTCCTGATACACCTCGGTCTTGCCCGAGCCGGTCACGCCGTCGAGCAGCGTCACCGAAAACGCCTGGGCCTGCACCGCATCGCGCAGCGCGCTGGCGGCGGCGGCCTGCGCCAGCGACAGCGCCGGGCCGGGATGCGCTGGGTCGGGCCGGGCGAACGCCGGGCTTACGGGCAGCGTGGCAGGCAACAGCAGCCCGGCGCCGGCCATGCCGCGAAGCACCGCCGCCGACACGCCGGCCGCCTTGGCAATGTCGGAACCGCCGCGTGGCGCGCCATCCGCCAGCAGCACCAGCACGCGCTGCCGCGCCTCGGTCTGGCGCACCTCAGGCGGCGCGTCGGCCAGCCGCCAGCCGGTGGCGGGCGCGTCCGGGCGCAGCGCGTTGATGCGCAGCGCCATCGCCAGCACCTCGCCGGGGGCGGCCAGCGTGTAGGCGGCGATCCAGTCGATCAGTTGCCGCAAATCGGCGCGCATCGGCGGGGCTTCGAGCCGCGCCGAGACTGGCTTCAGCCGCGCATCGGGCAAGCTGGCGTCGGGCGCCCCGTCCCACACCACGCCGACTTCCTCGCGCCGGTTCAGCGGCACCAGCACCAGATCGCCCGGTTGCACCTGCATCGACGGCGGCACCCGGTAGTCGAACGGCCCGGCGAAAGGGTACGGCAGCAGCACCGGCACCCGCTTTGCGGTCCCGCTCTCACCCGTCTGCCTTCTGTCTGAACCGGCCATCGTATAAGGTCTGCCGCATCCGGCGCCGCGCGGACAGTGGCTTGCACCGCCGCGCTTCAGCCAACAGGGGACTAAACGCATGAAATTCTTCGTCGACACCGCCGACATCGCCGACATCCGCTCGCTCGCCGAAACCGGCCTGCTGGACGGTGTGACCACCAACCCGACGCTGATCGCCAAGTCGGGGCGCAAAATTCTCGACGTGATCGCGGAAATTTGTGCGGTCGTCCCCGGCCCGGTCAGCGCCGAAGTGGCGGCGACCGACTACGACGGCATCATGCGCGAAGCCAAGGTGCTGCGCGCCATCGCCGCCAACGTCACCATCAAGGTGCCGCTGACCCCGGACGGCCTGCGCGCCTGCAAGGCGCTGTCGTCGGACGGCGCCATGGTCAACGTCACGCTGTGTTTCTCCGCCGCCCAGGCGCTGCTCGCCGCCAAGGCCGGGGCCACCTTCATCAGCCCGTTCGTCGGCCGTCTCGATGACATCGGCTACGATGGCATGGAACTGATTTCCGACATCGTGCAGATCTACGATAACTACCCGGCGCTGACGACCGAAGTGCTGGTGGCCAGCGTGCGCAACCCGATGCACGTGATTGCCGCCGCCAAGATCGGCGCGCACGTCGCCACCCTGCCGCCCGCCGTGCTGCGAAGCCTGTATGCCCACCCGCTGACCGATAAGGGCCTTGCCACCTTCATGGCCGACTGGGCCAAGACCGGCCAGACCATCGCCTGAGCCGCGCCATGCCAAGGGCGCCGCGCATCGAACCCGCATCCGGCGCCGCCGAGGTGGCGGCATGGCTGCGCGCGCACCCGCGCTTTCTCGCTGAGCACCCGGATCTGTATCGCTGGCTGGCGCCGCCGGAACGGGTGCATGGCGAGAAACTGGCCGACCACATGGCGGCGATGCTGCACGCCGAGCGCGTGCACACCGCCCAAATGGCCGAACGCGCCGACGGCGTGCTGGCTGCTGGGCGCGCGGCAGCCGGACTTGCCGGGCGGGTGCAGGAAGCGGTGCTGGCGCTGATTGCCGCAGGCAATCCGGCCGAATGCATTGCCGCCGAATTCCCCGCCTTGCTGGCCGCCGACGCGGCGGCGTTGTGCATCGAGTCGCTGCTGCCCGGCGCGCGGACGCTGACTGCCGGCACCTGCGACCGCTTGCTCGGACCCCGCGCCGTGCTGTTCCGCGACCACGTCACCGACAGCCAGATGCTGCACGGCGAGGCCGCCGAATTGGCCCGCCACGACGTGCTGATCCGCGTGCCGGGCGAAGGCTACCCGGCCATGCTGACGCTGGCGGCACGCGACCGTAGCGCGTTCGACCCATCGCAGGGCGCGGGCGCACTGACCTTCCTCGGCCGTGCGGTGGCGGCGGCGCTTGGGCGGTGAAGCTGGCACCGAGGCCGCCCGGCAGGACTTTCTGTCCTGGCTCACGCATGAACGCCGCGCCTCGCCGCTGACCGTCGAGGCCTACGCCGCCGACATCGCCGGGTTCCTCGGCTTCCTGACCAACCATCTTGGCGGTGAACCAGACCTTGCGGCGCTGACCACGCTGCGCGCCGCCGATCTGCGCGCCTGGCTGGCGCGCGCGGCAATGGACGGCAAGGGCAACGCCACCCGGGCCCGGCATTTGTCGGCGGTGCGCAGCTTCTACCGCTGGCTGGCGCGCCATCGCGGGGTCAGCAACCCGCAGGTGCGCCTGTTAACGGCCCCTCGCGCCAGAAAGCCGCTGCCGCGCGCGCTGGAACCGCAGCAAGCCCGCGCCATCGCCGAGGACATCGGCGAGATGTCGGACAGCGCCGCCCAGCAGGCGCGCGACGCGGCGCTGTTCACCCTGCTGTACGGCTGCGGCCTGCGCATCGCCGAGGCACTGGCGCTGAACGTGGCCGACGTGCCGCGCGACCCCGGCGTGGGGCTGCGCGTCACCGGCAAAGGCAACAAACAGCGCATCGTCCCGGTGCTGCCGGTGGTACGCAAGGCCATCGCCGCGTGGCTGCGCTATCATCCGCGCCCGGTTGCTGACGCGCCGCTGTTCCTGGGCGTGCGCGGCGCGCGGCTCGATCCGGCAGTGGCGCAGCGCACGCTGCGCGGCTTTCGCCGCCTGTCCGGGCTGCCGGAACACGCCACACCGCACGCGCTGCGCCATTCGTTCGCCACGCATTTGCTGGCCGACGGCGCGGATTTGCGCTCGATTCAGGAATTGCTGGGCCATGCCAGCCTGTCCACCACGCAACGCTATACGTCGGTGGACACCGCCAGACTGATGGAAGTCTGGCGGCGCACGCATCCGCGCGGATAGCGCCGCGCGGATAGCGCCGCGCGGTAGGTAAACTACCGTTCCACCGTCATCGCCACGCCCATGCCGCCGCCGATGCACAGCGTTGCCAAGCCCTTCTTGGCGTCGCGCTTCTGCATTTCGTGCAGCAGCGTCACCAGCACCCGCGCGCCGGAAGCGCCGATCGGGTGGCCGATGGCGATGGCGCCGCCATTGACGTTCACTTTCGTGGTATCCCAGCCGATATCCTTGTTCACCGCGCAGGCCTGCGCCGCGAACGCTTCGTTGGCTTCAATGAGATCGAGGCCGTCCGCGCCCCAGCCAGCCCGCGCCAAGGCCTTGCGGCTGGATGGGATCGGGCCGGTGCCCATCACCGCCGGGTCAACGCCCGCAGTCGCAAAGCTGGCGATCCGCGCCAGCGGGGTCAGGCCGCGCTTGGCGGCTTCGGCGGCCGACATCACCACCAGCGCGCAGGCGCCGTCGTTCAGGCCGCTGGCGTTGGCGGCGGTCACGGTGCCGTCCTTGCTGAACGCCGGGCGCAGCCGCGCCATTGCTTCGGCCGAGGCGTCGTGGCGGATGTATTCGTCCTGGTCGACCACCGTGTCGCCCTTGCGGCCCTTGATGGTGACTGGGACGATTTCGTCCACGAAGCGGCCAGCCTTCTGCGCCGCCGAGGCCTTTTGCTGGCTGGCCAGCGCAAAGGCGTCCTGCTCGTCGCGGGTGATCTGATAGGCGCGGGCGACGTTCTCGGCGGTGGTGCCCATGTGGTAGCCGTTGAAGGCGTCCCACAGCCCATCCTTGATCATCGTGTCGATCAGCTGCAGGTCGCCCATCTTGGTGCCGCTGCGCAGATAGGCCGCGTGTTGCGCCATGCTCATGCTTTCCTGGCCGCCAGCGATCACGATGGCGCTTTCGCCGCTGCGGATCTGTTGCGCCGCCAGCGCCACGGCGCGCAGGCCGGAGCCGCACACTTGGTTGATGCTGAACGCAGTCTTGTCGTCCGGAATACCAGCCGCGCGCGCGGCCTGCCGCGCCGGGTTCTGCCCCTGGCCGGCGGTCAACACCTGGCCGAGAATCACCTCATCCACGTCGCCGGCCTCGATCCCGGCGCGCGCGATGGCCGCCTGAATGGCAGTCGCCCCCAACACATGGGCGGGGACGGAGGCAAACGCTCCGTTGAAGCTGCCAACCGGCGTGCGTGCGGCGGCTACGATGACGATGTCGTCCATGCTCGCGTCTCCCTGCGGGCTGTTTCCGCCCAGCGGTTATTTTGATGCAGCGCACCCAAACTGCCAACCGGGTGCGGCGCTGGCGAGGCCTGACGGCAGCGCGGGTGGCCATTGGCCGTCACAAGCCAGCGATCCAATCGCGCAGCGGCCGCCACAGTGCGCGCTCGGCGGCCGAACCCGCCGCCATGCCGATATGCCCGGCCCCTGGCTGGTGCAGCACCGCGCCCGGAATCAGGCTTGCCAATGGCAGGGCACTTTCCGGCGGCACGATGCGATCGCGCGCCGGAACCGCGACGAAGGCGGGCAGCCGCAACGCCGCCGGATCGACCGCCAGCCCGGCCACCTTCCACTTACCGGCGGCGGGGGTATTGCGGCCATACCAGCCGTCCAGACACTCGCGCGCCACCGGGGCGGCCAGCGGCACGCCGTCGTTCAGCCAATCCTCCAGCGCCACGAACAAGGCGGCCCGCTCGCTGGACTGATCGAGTTGCGCGAAGCCGCGATATTTCTCGGCGATGCCGTACGGGTCGAGCATGGCGAACAGCATCTGCAACGCATCGACCGGCAGCGTGCCGGCGAAATTCAGCAGCGGTTCCAGCAGCGGCAGCAAGCGCGCCAGGGTCTGCGCCCGCTCGGGATCGGCGGCATGGAAATCCCACGGCGTGGCCAGCAAGGCGAGGCCAGAGACGCGCTGCGGCTGGCGCTGTGCGGTCGCCAAGGTCAACAGACCGCCCATGCAGTAGCCCGCCAGCACCAAGCGGCCATCGGCGCTCGCCGCAGTCAGCGCCCGTTCCAGCCGCCCGGCAATGTAGTCCGTCAAGGTGAATTGCCGCTCGTCCGGCCCCGGCCAGCCCCAATCCAGCAGCAACGGCCGCACGCCGTTGGCGGCCAGCCAGCGCAACATCGAGCGCCCAGGCGCCAGATCGAGCACATAGGCGCGATTGATCAGGCTGGGCACGAATAGCGCGATGGGTCCGCTGCCGCCGTAATCCAGCAGCCGGGTCTCGCCCTCGCTCCATAGCACCGGCGGATCGGGCAGTTCGCGCCGCCACGGATGACGGCGATAGGCGGCGATGCCCGCGATCAGCGCGCTGTCCTGGCGCAAAGCCTGTTCCAGCACGGCTTGCGAAAAGCCGCCGCCGGGATCGCCCGCCAGCGTTGCGGCCACTGCTGCCGCCATGGCTTCAGCCTCAGCCGCCCCGCCCGCTGCGTTCCAGCCCGTTCCGCTCCAACTCGGCCAGGCGGCGTTCCAGTTCGGCGACGTGGCGAGCGAGGCGCTCGATTTCAGCATCGCGAGGGTCAGGTGCAGCAGCAGCGGGCGCGGCCCGCGCCGGTGCAGCGGCCCCGGCGGCACGTGCGGCTCCGCCGCCATCAGGCAAGCCGCGCGGCAGCGCCCGCAGCATCGCACCGGCCGCGCCAGCCCACATGGCCGCCAAGGTCTGCCAAGATTCCTGCAATTCCCGGTCGGCGGCGGCGGCGGTCAGCTCGCTTTGCCACAGCGTGATCCAGTCCTGCGCCAAAGACGGCAGGTCGGGCGCGCCGGACGGACTGCGCGGAGGGGCGCGGGGCGGGTCGCGGTCCTCCATGCGTCATCAAGCCTCCTTGCCGTATGGCTGCCGGACAATAGGTTGCGGCGCATCGCACGAAAACCGTCAAAGGAACGTGGCCGATGCGTCAAGGCGCGTTTGGTGTTGCAGCGCAGTATGTTATTCTCCCCAGCCGCAACCCGCGAGGGGCTCTCATGTCGCAGCCGCTGCAAGCCGAACCGACCCTGCCCGCCGCCGAGCAACCGCCGGTGGTGGTGAAGAAATACGCCAACCGGCGGCTCTATAATACCGAGAGTTCAAGCTACATCACGCTCGATACCCTGGCGGAGATGGTCCGGCTGGGCCGCGATTTTGTGGTGTACGACGCCAAGACCGGTGACGACATCACCCGCAGCGTGCTCACCCAGATTATTGTCGAGGAGGAGAGCAAAGGCCGCGCGATGCTGCCGACTGGCTTCTTGCGCCAGTTGATCGGGTTCTACGGCGATTCCGTGCAAACCCTGGTGCCGCGCTATCTTGAACAGGCCATGACCAGCTTCGCCCGTCAGCAGGAACAGGTTCGCGTGGCGATGCAGCAGACCATGGGCAATTTCTTCCCGTTCGGCATGGAAGAAGGCGGCCGCCAGAACCTCGCCATGATGGAACGGGCGATGAGCCTGTTCTCCCCGTTCTCACGTACCGGCGAACCCGGCGATGTACGCAACACCGCGCCCACGCCGCCGCCGGCGCCGCAAGCGCAGGAGGAAATGAAGGCGTTGCGCGCCGAGGTTGAATTCCTCCGCGCCCAGTTGGCCCGGGTGCGCACCACCCATCAAGGCGGCAACGAGCCGGGCCAAAAATAGCCCAGGCGTCACGCCGGCCATAAGGAGGGGCGGCCATAAGGAGGGGCGGCCCCAACCGGACCGCCGCCCCAATTCAAGCCGCGATCGCTTTGATGCCGTCCGGATCGAGCCGGTAGCCGCCATCTTCGGTCACGAGCAGGCGGGCGTTCGACGGGTCCGGTTCAATCTTCTGCCGCAGACGATAGATATGCGTTTCCAGCGTATGTGTGGTCACGCTGGCATTATACCCCCACACCTCGCCAAGCAGCACTTGCCGCGCCACCGCTTGCGCGCCGGCACGGTACAGAAACTTCAAAATCGCCGCTTCTTTTTCGGTCAGCCGGATCCGGCGGTTACGCGCCACGTCTTGCAGCAACTTGGCGCTGGGGCGGAACGTGTATGGACCAAGGGTGAACACCGCATCCTCGCTGCTTTCGAAGCTGCGCAATTGGGCGCGCAACCGTGCCAACAGTTCAGCCATGCGGAATGGCTTGGCGATGTAGTCGTTCGCACCGGAGTCGAGCCCGCGCACCACATCGGCCTCATGGCCCGCACCGGTCAGCATGATGATCGGCACTTTCAGTCCGCCGCGCCGCAGCCGGGCGCAGTAGTCGCGTCCATCGCCGTCCGGTAAGGCGATGTCCAATATCACCGCATCGAAGCGTGCATCGCGCATGCCGATGCGGGCATCCGCCTCCGTCAGACTCGTGGCCCGCACCGCGCGGAACTCGCCATCCACGGCCAGTTGCTCGGCCAGCATGTCCAGCAGGGTTTGGTCATCGTCGACGATTAAAATCGGCCGTGTGCCTGGCATGTCCCGGCTCCCCCGCTACCCCGCCCATCCGCATAGCATCAGCAGATAATCAAGTTTCACAATTGCGGTAGCTAGTGCAACACAATGGTGTGCTCCGAACGGTGATTCCCGCTCTGCGCGGCATTCCAGCACGGCATGCTTGTTCCGGGCAGCGCAAAGCACATCTGTGCACGTAAGCGTTCGCCTCGGGTTGGCATCTGGTGGCCGCCGCGTGCGATGTGTGCAGACGCTGTCAAGGATTGAGATGAACGACGTGACCGTCCGCGACCAGTCTGTGCCAGCCGCGCCGCTTCCCACCCCGATTGCGCGTCTCACCGGCGACCCGGCAACCCTGCGGGTGCGCGCGGTGCACCGCGCCATGGCCGATCTGCGGCGTGGCACGCCGGTGTTGCTCGATGGGGCCGAGGGCCTCGCGGTGCTGGCGGCCGAAACCGCAGGGGCGCGCGGGTTGGCCGAATTCGCGGCCCTGACCGCAGGCCCCCCGGTGCTGCTGCTGGCCCCGGTGCGGGCCGCCGCCGTGCTGCGCCGCCCGGTGCCGCAAGACGGCGCACCCGTGCCGCTGCAATTGCCGCGCGGCCTGCTCGACCCCTCGGTGCTGCGCACCCTGGCCGACCCGACCGCCGACCAAATCCTGCCATCCGACCCTGCCGTAGCCAGCCATCTGCCGGTGGATGCCGCTGCGGCGCTGGCGCTGGTGAAATTGTCCCGCCTGCTGCCCGCCGCCATTGTGGCGCCGCTGCGCGCCGGTGCGGGCGAACGGGCCGGGGAATGGGCGCTGTTGCACGCCGCCGCCGCCGACGTTTTGGCCTATCCGGCTGAAATGGCCACAAGGCTGTCGCGCGTCGCCGAGGCGCAGGTGCCGCTGGCCGACGCGCCGGACGCCCGCATCGTGGCGTTTCGCGGCCCAGACGCCGGCATCGAGCATCTGGCGATTCTGGTCGGCAAGCCCGAGGCCGCCACCGCGCCGATGGTGCGCATCCACTCCGAATGCTTCACCGGCGACCTGCTCGGCAGCCTGCGCTGCGATTGCGGACCGCAGTTGCACGGAGCCTTGCGCCGCATGGCCGAAGACGGCAGCGGCGTGCTGGTCTATCTGGCGCAGGAAGGCCGCGGCATCGGGCTGGTCAACAAGCTGCGCGCCTACGCCTTGCAGGATCGCGGGCTGGACACGCTGGACGCCAACCGCGCGCTCGGCTGGGGGGCCGACGAACGCAGCTTCCTGGTCGCCGCCACAATGCTGGACGAACTTGGCATCAATGAACTGCGACTGCTGACCAACAACCCCAACAAAGTGGCGGCGCTGCGCGCCTGCGGGCTGACCGTGCACCGCGAGATCCACCTATTTGCGCCAAACGGCATCAACGACGGCTACCTCGCTACCAAGGCGGCGCGCTTCGGGCATTTGTTCGGATGAGCGAAGCCATCGTGCATGCCGGCGGGCGGCTGCTGTTCGCCGGGCGGACCTTGCGTTGCGCGCTGGGGGCGGCAGGGGTTAGCGAGCGCAAACAGGAAGGCGACGGCGCGACGCCGGTGGGGCTGCTGCCGCTGCGCCGGGTGCTGTTCCGTGCCGACCGGGTGGCCATGCCGCGCACCACGCTGCCGCGCGAGCCGATCGCCGAGCAGGACGGCTGGTGCGACGACGCCGGGCACCCCGACTACAACCGGATGGTCCGCTTGCCGCACCCAGCCCGCCACGAGGCACTGTGGCGGCACGACGATGTTTACAACATCCTGGTGACATTGGGCTGGAACGACGCGCCGATCGAACGCGGGCGCGGCTCGGCTATCTTTCTGCACCTCGCCCGGCCGGGCTACGCGCCCACCGAGGGCTGCGTGGCGCTGGCGGAGCCGGACTTGCGCGCCCTGCTCGCCGAGGGCCTCACCGCGTTGCGTGTGCTGGCAGGCTAGCCGCTACGGATCGCGGCCGAGGCCCTGCGCCTTCAGCGCCGACAGGTAGTCTCGCCACATCCGGTCCTGATCCTGCCCAACCCGGTGCAGGTAGTCCCAGGAAAAAATGCCGGTGTCATGGCCGTCGTCGAACAGAATGCGCACGGCATAGTGGCCGACCGGCTCCAGCCCGCTGATGCCGACATGGCGCTTGCCAGGAACCGTCCGGCGCTCGTTCGGGCCGTGGCCCTTCACTTCCGCACTCGGGCTTTCCACGCGCAGCAGCTCAGCCGGATAGACGAAGCAGCTGCCGTCGTCGAAATCCACTTCCAGCCGCCTCTCGGCCTTCTTGAGGCGGATTTCCGTCGGCGTGGTCATTATACGCCGTCCAGGTGGCGCGCTTCTTCCGGCAGCATGATCGGAATGCCATCGCGGATCGGGAAGGCCAGGCCCGCTGCCTTGCTGACCAGCTCATTGGCGGCACGGTCATAGGTCAGCGTGGTCTTGGTCACCGGGCAGACCAGAATTTCCAGCAGCCGGGGATCGACTGCTACATTCGGAACGGCGGAATCGCCCGGCAGGGTTTCGGTATCCGGCATCATCATTTCCCTCTGTTCACAACCTACCGCTCAACTGGCGCGCGGCCGGTCGCCAGCGGCATCGTGGCCATCCATTTGCAGCAATGCCAGCAGCGCCGCTGCCCGCTCCGGCAAACCGGGGGCTTCGAGCAGCGCCTGCTTTTCGGCAGGCTCGAACGGGCAGACCATGCTCAGCGTGGTGACGAACATATCGCCGTCCATCTCGCCGATCGCATCCCAATTCGCCTCGAACCCGCGCCGGTGAAAATAGCCGCGCAACGCTGCCACCATCGCCTCCCGCGGGAGCGGCGCGGCCTCATCGGCCGGTGCCAGATCGGCGGCGAATTCCGACAAATCGGCGCGTACCCGGCGGTAGCCACGGGTGACCGGCAATTCTTCGACCACCGCAAAGCGAATCACGCCGGTGAGCGTGATCAGATACCGCCCATCATCGGTCTCGCTGAACGACGACAACCGGCCGAGACAGCCGACGCGGTACAATCCCGGCCCGGCGGCCGCCAAGCGGGTGCGGCCCGGGTCGGGCTGCACGATGCCGAACAGCCGTCCGTTTGCCAGCGAGTCCTCAGTCATCGCCAGATAACGCGCTTCGAAAATATTCAACGGCAGTTTCCCGCGCGGGAGCAGCAGTGCTCCGGTCAGCGGGAAAACCGGGAAGACCTCGGGCAGACCATGCAGCCTGGGCGGGTTTGACCCCATTACCTGAACAACAGCGCCGAGAGTTTGCGCCGCGCCGCCATCGTCGCTGGGTCTTCGAAGCCCCACGCCTCGAAGAATTTCAGCAATTGCAACCGGGCCGCATCCTCGTTCCACTTGCGGTCGGTGCGCACGATATACAGCAGCGCCTCCGCCGCCTCCTCGCGCCGCCCCATCGCGTTCAGCGCGGCGGACAGGTCGTAGCGGGCCTGACTATCGGCCGGATTGACCGCGAGGCGTTCGACGTACTGCGACAACATCGCCTGGGCCTTGCGGCCTTCGGCAGCCAACGCCAGTGCGCTGCGGGCACCCGCCACCTCGGCATGATCGCGCACCTTGGCCGGCACCTGCTCCAGCGCCTCGGCCGCCTGTTCTTCGTCGCCGAGCGCGATCAACGCGCGGATCAGCCCGCCCCAGGCTTCCGGGTTTTCCGGTTCCTGTTGCAACACCGCGCTGAACAATTCGCCGGCTTCCTGTGCCGCGCCTTGCTCCAGCGCCGCGCGGGCCTCGGCGATCAGATCGGCGCCCGGCATCGAGCCGCCGGCCAGTTTCAGCAGCGCTTCGATGAAGCGCTTGACCTCGGATTCCGGCAGCGCGCCCTGGAACATGTCGGCAATCTGGCCCTGCCAGAATGCGGCGACGGTCGGGATCGACTGCAACGGCAGGCCAAGCTGGGCCAACTGGCGCACCAGCGCCTGATTCTTGTCGACGTCGATCTTGACCAGCCGCACCCGCCCGCCAGCGCTGCGCACGACTTTTTCGATGGTCGGGGTCAGCGTTTTGCAGGGCCCGCACCACGTCGCCCAGAAATCGACGATCACTGGCACAGTGCGCGAGGCTTCGATCACGTCGCGCATGAAGGTGGTCTGGTCGCCATCGACAATCATGGCGTCACCGCTTGGCGCCGCACCCACTGGCTGGGCTGCGGCTGGCGCATGGGCGCGGGGGGCAGCTTGGCCGGGCCGTGCGCCGCCGGGGCCAGGCTTTTGGCCGATAATGTAGTCCATTGCGGGGCGTCCTCGCCTTGCTCGTTGTGCCATAGATGTTGCACCTACCGGCAGGCACAAGCCACGAAACGCGGCCCCCGGCAAGCGCCCGGCGAATATCCGCCGCGATCCCGCAAACCCCCCTTGCCATGCTCAGCAAACCGAGCCTAAAAGGCGCGCCTCGCCGGACGGTGGGACGCGTGGAGCGCGGGCGTAGCTCAGGGGTAGAGCACAACCTTGCCAAGGTTGGGGTCGAGGGTTCGAATCCCTTCGCCCGCTCCAGATTTTTTCAAGAAAATCAAGAAGTTGAAAGCGGTCCTTCGGGGCCGTTTTTGCTTACAATGGCTTAGACCGAGACTGCTGTAAGCCCAGTGTAAGCGACTGAACGGAAGCCGCCGGCGACGAAATCGTGCAATCGGCGGGGTTGAAGGCTCATTGCCTGCGTCCCAGAGCCTGGAAGGGGATCGCAGGGTCCCCAAATTGACTGCCAGCCTTCATGGTGCGGGGCCTGTTTCTCGGGTCCGCAGGTCAGCCTTCGCTGGGAACGGCGTCGGCTGCTCTACCAATTGGCCCAAAATTTTC
>JANYDF010000051.1 GCA_025359905.1 Rhodospirillales bacterium | reverse complement strand
CGCCATGTTTACCCACCTTCGGTGGGAAACATGGCGCGGATGGCGCACCCCCAGCCACACCCCTCCCGATGGCGCGCTTTGCTGCGCCATCTGCCGCGCCATGGAGCGCGCCATGCGGGGGGCCATGCGGGGTGCCATGCGGCAAGGATGGGGAGGGGAAAATGCTGCGGTACATGCGGTGCTCCGGGCAAAAATAACCCAGCATGTTAGTCGAAATAACAGCTTCCGGGCAACTTCGGCCCCAGCTAACGCTGGCGCAGGCTCCGGCACGTTGGCGCAGGCTCCGGCACGGTGGCGACCGAAGCATGTTACGCCAAACGCCCTCCGTGGTCAGCCACCCCTACCACCCCAGAAATGCGTGGCTCGGCGCCATGGTGAACTTCCAGGCGCGCACCGGGCCTGCCATCACGTTCAGGTACCACAGGTCGAAGCCATGCGGCGCGCCGACCGGGTGGTAGCCTTTCGGCACCAGCACCACGTCGCCATCGGCGGGCGCCAGCGTCTCGTCCAGGCTGCCGTCGTCAGTGTAGACGCGCTGCAACGCGAAGCCGGGCTTGGCGAGGCGGTGGTAGTAGGTTTCCTCCAGCAGCGTCTCGCGCGGGAAGTCGTCGGTGTCGTGCTTGTGCGGCGGGTAGCTGGACCAGTTGCCGCCGGGCGTGACGACTTCCACCACCAGCACGCTTTCGGCCTTGCCGGTATCCGGCAGGATGTTGCGGACGTGGCGGGTGTTGGTGGCCTTGCCACGGGTTTCCTGGCCGACCTCGCTGGGCGGGATGATCCGCACCGGCAGGCCGCCCTGCGCCGGGGCCGAGCACACCGCGATTTCCAGCGGTCCCGCGCCGGAAACGGCCCAGGTGCTGCGCGGCGGGATGTAGACCGACCACGGATTGCCTTCGAACACCGACAGGCGCTCGCCGAGCGTGCCGAGCGCGGCACCGTTCACCGTGACGTTGCCGCGCCCGGTGACGAACACAACGCACAACTCGCGCGCACCGCTGTCGCCGCTGACGGTTTGGCCGTCCGCCACCGTGTGCACGTCGAAGCCCACATAGGTCCAGCCCGCCGATTGCGGCGTGATGTGGTGGTTGATGCCGCCGCCGGCGTCCCGTTGCGGCTTGACCAGCAGGCGGCTCATGGCCGCAGGCCAGTTTCGGCCAGCACCTTGGTCAAATGCGCGTAGCCCAGCTTGGCATAGGCCAGCGGGTTGGCTTTCGCCGGGTCCTGCTCGGCCTCGATCACCACCCAGCCGGAATAGTTTGGCAATTCGCGGAACACGGCGGCGAAATCGACGCAGCCGTCGCCGGGCACGGTGTAGACCCCGGCGATCACGCTATCCAGAAAACTCCAGTCACCCGCTTCGCTTTTTGCCCGCACGTCCGGGCGCACATCCTTGCAATGCACATGGAAGATGCGCTGGCGGTAGGTGCGCGCCAGTTCCACCGGGTCGCTGCCGCCCCAGGTGGCGTGGCCGGTGTCGAGCAACAGGCCCACCGCCGGGCCGGTGGCGTCCATCAGCTTGCCGATCTCGGCGCGGTTCTGCACGAAGGTGCCCATGTGGAAATGGTAGACCAGTTGCAGACCTTCGGCCAACGTCGCCTCGGCGAGCTTGGTCAGGCGGCGGCCGTATTCGGCCCACACCGCGTCATCGGCGATGATGGGCCGGGTGGACAGCGGCGCCGATTTGGTGCCGTGGATGGTGTTGCTGCACTCGGCGGCGATGAACACCGTGCTGCCCATCGCCTTCAGCAAATCCATGTGCGCCCGTGCGGCGGCGAACTCGGCGTCCGCAGCACGCTCCAGCAGGGAAATCGAGTGCCAGCCGCCGACGCAGGCCAGCCCGAACGGGGCGAGTGCGGCCTTCAGCGCCACGGCTTCACGCGGGAACTTGTTGCCAAGCTCCATGCCTTCCAGGCCGACCGACTTGGCTTCGGCGAGGCAGGTTTCCAGCGGCGTCGCGCCGCCGAGTTCCGGCATGTCGTCGTTCGACCAGCCGATGGGATTGGCGCCGATGCGAATGGTCATGGTGATGTCCCTTGCGATGGGTTCAGCCAACCGCGTCGCGCACGGCGGCGGCGGCAACGTATTTGGCGTGCGCTTCTAGCACGGTTGGGCGCACCGAAACCTCTGGCACCGCGACATCCCACCAATGCCCGCCGGCATCGGTGATGGCGTACGGGTCGGTGTCGATGACAATGACGTAGCTGCGCGTGCTGGCCCGCGCCCGGGCGAGTGCGCCTTCAAGCTCGGCAAGCCCGGCAACCTTCTCAGCGGTGGCCCCCATGCTGCGGGCGTGCGCGGCGAAGTCGATCTCGGGCAGTTCTTCGTGCAGCGTGTGTTCCAGCAAATTATTGAAACTCGCGCCGCCGGTGGCGCGTTGCAGGCGGTTGATGCAGCCGTAGCCGCGATTGTCGAACACCACGACTGTCAGTTTCTTGTTCAGCATGATGGTCGATGGCAGTTCGGAATTCATCATCATGTAGCTGCCATCGCCCACAATCACCGTCACGTCGCGGTCCGGCTGCGCCATTTTCACGCCCAGGCCGCCGGCGATTTCGTAGCCCATGCAGGAGAAGCCGTATTCCATATGGTAGCCGAGCGGCTGTTCGGCCTGCCAATGCTTGTGCAACTCGCCGGGCGCGCCGCCTGCCGCGTTCAGCACGATGTCGCTGGGCTGAGCGGCGCGCAAGATGGCGCCGATCACCTGCGCGTCGGACGGCAGCGGGGCGTTGCTGGGTGCCGTGTAGCGCGCGGCGACCTCGGCCCAGGCGGCTTTGGCGGCCACCGCCTTGGCGGTCCAGGCGGCGGGGGCGCGCCAATCGGCCAGTGCTGCCGCCAGTTCCTGCAATCCGGCCAGCGCGTCTGCCACCAGCGCCAAGCCGCCCTGTTTGCCGGCGTCGAACGGCTGCACGTTCAGCCCGACGATGCGGCGGCCAGCCTGCTTGAACACCGCGTGCGAGCCAGTGGTGAAATCTTGCAAGCGGGTGCCGATGGCCAGAATCACGTCGGCTTCCGCCGCCAGTTCGTTGGAGGCTTGCGTGCCGGTGACGCCGATGGCGCCCATGTTCATCGCGTGCGAGGCGGCGATGGCGGATTTTCCCGACTGGGTTTCGCCCGCTGGGATGCCGTGCGCGTCGAGAAATTTGGCCAGCACCGCTTCGGCTTCGGCGTACAGCACGCCGCCGCCCACCACGACCAGCGGGCGTTGCGCGCCGCGCAGCAGTTGCACCGCCTGGGTCAGTTCATGCGTGTCCGGGCGCGGGCGGCGCGGCGTCCACAGCCGGTCCTCGAACATGCGGGTGGGGAAATCCGCTGCCATGGCCTGCACGTCCTGGCAGAACGCCAGCGTCACCGGGCCGCACTCGGCGGGGTCGGTCAGCACCTGCATGGCGCGTTCGAACGCCGGGATCATTTGCTCCGGGCGGGTGATGCGATCGAAATAGCGCGACACCGGGCGGAAGCAGTCATTGGCGGTGGCAGTGCCGTCGCCGAAGTCTTCGATTTGCTGCAACACCGGGTCGGGGCGGCGGCCGGCAAACACGTCGCCAGGGATCAGCAGCAGCGGCAGCCGGTTGACATGCGCCACGGCGGCGGCGGTGACCATGTTCAAAGCGCCCGGCCCGATCGATGTGGTCGCCGCCATCATGCGGCGGCGGCGCGAGGCCTTGGCGTAGGCGGTAGCGGCCAGCGCCATGCCCTGCTCGTTGTGGCCGCGATAGGTCGGCAGCACGTCGCGCACGCCGTGCAGCGCCTCGCCCATGCCAGCCACGTTGCCGTGGCCAAAGATGGCAAACACGCCGCCGAACAGCCGCATCGTCTGGCCGCCGATATTGGTGTGCTGGGCCGCCATGGCGCGCACCAGCGCCTGGGCAGCGGTCAACCGGATCGTGCTCATGCGCGCGCCTGCTCCCACGCCGAGACCAGCCCGGCAAAATTATGCGCCATGACGGCGACGGCTTGCGCGTCGCTGATCCGCCCGCCCAGCCAATCGGCGGCGGGCTGCGCGAAGATGGTGCGGCCCACGGCAAAGCCCTTGACCACGGCAGCAGATTTCGCGGCGGCGAACGCGGCGGCGAGTTCGTCTGCTGGCGCTTCCAGGCCCAGCATCACCACGCCACGGCAGAATTTGTCGTTATGATCTATAACAGCGCCGATCCGCGTCCAGGCGGCTGCGGTCTGCGCTTCCAGCTTCCACCAATCCGGCTTGATGCCGATGTCGTAGAGCCGCGCCAGCACGCTGGCCACGGTGTCGTCGCCAAGTTTGCCGTGTTTGCCTGCGATGATTTCCACCAGCAATTCGCGGCCCACGGTGCGGCAGGCGTCGGCCAGCCGCAGCAGGGTTTTCTCCTGCGCCGCCTTCAGCTCCGCCGGATCGTCCGGGTGATAGAAGCACAAGCACTTCACCGTGTGCGTCACTGGCCATTCCGCCAGATGCGAGCCGAGATCGGCCATGTTCTCGAATTCCAGCGGGCGCGAGCCGGGCCGTTCCACCGGGCGGGCCAGCCAGAATCCGGCCTCATCGGCGCGGAACAGCGCCTCGCGGCCATAAGTGCCATCGAGCAACATGCCGAAACCGGGGCGGCCTTGCGCGACCTGTTCGGCGGCCTGCACCGCGAGCAGTTTGAAATGGTTGATGCGCGAGGCGGGCGCGTTCTCGGCGGCGGCGATGGTTTCCAGTTGCAGGCGATGGTCGATGGCCAGCGCCAGCACCTGCCCCGGCTGGGCGCGGCGCGTGGTGGCCCAATGCACGTGGTTGATGGCCTCGTCATGGCGCAGCGCGCGATGCGGGCTGCCGTGTTCGAGAAAGTATTGCAGCTCGGTCCAGGTCGGGCTTTCCGGCGAGCACAGCAGGCGGCTGACCGCGAAGGCGCCGCAGGCATTGGCAAAGGTGCAGCAGGTTTCCAGTGATTCGCCACGCAGCCAGCCGCGCAGGAAGCCGGACATGAAGGCGTCGCCCGCGCCGAGCACGTTGTAGACTTCCACCGGAAAGCCGGGGCCGCGAATGCCGTCCTCGATGCTGTCCGGGATCGCGCCGGGAAACACCACGCAGCCCATCGGGCCGCGTTTGCAGACGATGGTGGCGGCGGAATGCGCGCGGATGTTGCGGATGGTCTGCAAGGTGTCCTCGCTGCCGCCCGCCGCGTGCAATTCCTCCTCGGTGCCGACGATCAGATCGCATTGCGCCAGATACGGGGCCAGATGTCCGGTGACGCTGTCCGAGCGCACGTAGCGCGACTCACCGGCGCCGTGGCCGGCCAGGCCCCACAGATTGGGGCGGAAATCGACGTCGAAGATCACGCGGCGGCCGTGCGCCTTGGCGATGCGGATGGCCTTGCTCTGCGCGGCGGCGGTGTTGGTGCGGGCGAAATGCGTGCCGGTGACGACGATGGCGGCCGCCGAGGCGATGAACGCCTCGTCGATGTCGCTCTCGTCCAGTGCTGCGTCGGCGCAGTTGTCGCGGTAGAAGATCAGCGGGAAGCTGTGGTCGTTGCGCACGCCCAGAATCACCAGCGCGGTCAGCCGCTCCTTGTCGGTGTGCACGCCGTCCACGTTGACACCTTCGCGCGCCAACTGCTCACGGATGAAGCGGCCCATATGCTCGTCGCCGACGCGGGTGATGACGGCACTTTTCAGGCCGAGCCGGGCGGTGCCGATGGCGATGTTGGTCGGGCAGCCGCCAACCGCTTTGGAAAAGCTGCCCATGTCTTCCAGCCGGCCGCCGATTTGCTGGCCATACAGATCGACCGAGGAGCGGCCGATGGTGACGACGTCCAACATGGGCTTGCTCATGGGGTGGGTTCCAGCCGTTGCCGTGCGGGGCTTCGTATAGAAATTCTAAATCCCGGTCAATTCAGAATTTTTGTTCTATTCCGCCGTGACCGCCCCGCCGCCGCCGTTCCTGCGCCACCGCCACCGCCAGCGTGCTGGCCAGCGCGAAACTGGCGGCCAGCGAGCGGAAACCCAGATGATCGGCCTCGGCCACTTCCAGCCACACCGCCGCCAATTGCGTCAACGGCGAGAACGCCGAGTCAGTGACCGCCACCACCGGCACCCCGCGCCGCTGCGCGCTGGCCGCCAATTCGATGGTGGCGGGCGCATACGGGGTGAAACTGATCGCCAGCAGCGCGTCGCGCGGGGTCAGCAGCGCCACCTGTTCCGGGGCGAGGCCGCCCGCGTGATCGGCCAGTTCGCAGCGCGTGTGCAACCGGCGCAGCGCGTAGGCGAGGTAAGCGGCTATCGGGTAGGCGCGGCGCGAGGCGGCGAGGCAGATGCTGTCGGCTTGCGCCAGAAGATGCACCGCCTGGCCAAGTGCGGGGCCCTCCAGCGCGGCGCCCAACCGGTCGAGCGACTGCCGCCCGGCCTCGGCAAAACCGCTGAGCAACGCCGCCGGCCCCTCGGCGGCCGGGCCGTCGCGCATCGCCTCCAGCCGCACGTCGTAATCCGGCCAGCGGTCGCGCGCATGGGCGCGGAACACGGCCTGCAAATCGGAAAACCCGCTGAAGCCGAGCGCCTGGGCAAAGCGCACCAGGGCGGAAGGCGGCACCCCGGCTTGGGCGGCAATCTCGGCCACGGTGCGGAACGCGATGTCCTGCGGCTGGCGCAGCGCGAAATCGGCAATCTGGGCGAGGCGCTTGGGCAACGCATCGCGGCGGCGCGCGATCAGCGCGCGGAGCGCGGCAAAGTCCTGCGGCGGGGCGTCCCCGGACGGCATGTTCGGTCGTTCCTGTTCGGCGCGATAGAATGGATGTTCTATCAGCGTGGCGCTAGGGGGGCATGACCGGCCTACCCCAAAGCGGTCAGCATCCCCGCCGGCGTCGCGCCCACCCGCGCGCATTCTTCGGCAATCGCCGCGTTATCCCAGCCGGCGATGATGCCGTCGCGCAGCAGCCAGCCGGCGCAGCCTGCCGTGTGCGCGCCGGCGATGTCGTGTTCAACCGAATCGCCGATCACCGCCACCCGCGCCGGATCGGGGTTGCCCAGCGCGGTCAGCGCCGCATGGAAAATCGCCGGGTATGGCTTGCCGATCCAGGTGACGTGACCGCCCATTGCCTCGTACGCCTCGGCGATTTGGCCGGCGCCGAACACGTGCCCGGCGGGCGTCAGCATGATGCGGTCCGGGCTGATGCAGATGCCGGGCACGCCGCGCTGGGCCAGCGGAGCCAGGATGCCGGTGTAATACGCCATCGGCCGGCTGTCGGCCTCGCTGCCGGAGATCAGCAACAGATCGGCGCGCTCCGCGCTGGCGACCTCCAGCCCAAGGCTCGGCAGCAGCGAGCCATCGCCGTAGCGTTCCAGCGCGAAACAGGCGCGCGCCCCTCTGGCCGCCGCGATCTCGCCGCGCGCCAGCAGCGCGGCGGCGGCTTCGGCGGAGGTGATGAACGCGCCGTACGCGTCGGGCGGAATGCCCATGCGGGTCAGCCGGGCGACGTTGGGGGCCGCCCGGCGGCCGGAGTTGGACAGCAGCGCCACCTGCTTGCCCGCCGCGCGCAACGCCAGCAACCCGGCCAGCGCGCCGGGATACAGCGTGATGCCGTCGTGCAAGGTGCCGAACTGGTCGATCAGGAAGGCGTCGTACCGGTCCAGCAAAGCCGCCGCGTTGGGCAGTTCGATCATAGCAGTCCTTGCAGCGCCAACCCGGCGGTTCCCACGGCGGCGTCCTCCGAGCGGGAGCCGGCCAACGGCACCGCAAGTAAGCGCGCCCGCAGCGCTGTCCAGGCCGGGTTGCGCGCGCCGCCGCCGACCGTGCGCAAGTGGCGCAGCGGCGGCGCGCCGAGCTCGGTCAACCGGCCATATGCCAGGGCCTCGATGCGGGCGACCCCTTCCAGCAGCCCGTGCAGAAACAGCACGTCGCTGGCCGGGCGCGGGGTTTCGCGCGGGGCCATGGCCGGGTCGGCGATGGGGAAGCGCTCACCGGGCGCGGGCAACGGGTAGTAATCGAGGCCGCTGTCCTGCGCGGGGTCGATCTCGGCGGACAGGCGTTGCAGCGCGGCCGCGTCGAAATGCCGTCCCAGCGCCGCGCCGCCGGTATTGGAGGCGCCGCCCGGCAGCCACATGTCGCCGAGCCGGTGGCTGTAGATGCCGAATTGCGGCGCGAACACCGGCACGGCGGACAGCAATTTGATGGTCAGCGTCGAGCCGAGCGAACTCACGCCGTCGCCCGGTTCGCTGGCCCCGGTGGCCAGGAACGCCGCACAGCCGTCGGTGGTGCCAGCAACCATGATGGCGGCGCGCGGCAGGCCGAAGCGGTCCGCCACGTCAGGCAGCAACGGGGCGGCGGGCGTGCCGGGCGGCAGCGCCTCGGGCAGCAGATGCCGCGCCGCGATCCAGTCCGGCCAGCGCCGCGCCATCGGGTCGTAGCCAGTTTTCAGCGCGTTGTTTTCATCGGTCACATCGAACCGCCCGCACATGCGGCCCAGCGCCCAGTCGGCTTGATGCAGCAGCCGGGCGATGCCGGGCGTGGCCTGCAACGCCAGAAGCTTGGCCAGCGGCGAGGTGGCGCCGCGCGCGGCACTCCAATCGGGCGCGATGGCGGCGACCTGCGCCACCTCCGCCGCCTCGGCGCGGTCGTTATACATGCTGGCCGGGCCGAGCGGGCGGCCCGCCGCGTCGATCGGCAGCACGGTGCCGGAGGTGCCATCGATGGCGATGGCCCGCACGCCGGACAGATCGGCGGTGGCGCGCAGCGCGTCGAGTGCGGTGGCAATCGCGTCCCACCAGGTCTGCGGATCGCGCACCCGCGCCGGGTCGAGCCGAGCCGCCCCCCAGGCGAGCGGGGCGCGCCCAGCATCGACCAGGGCCGCGCGCACGCCCGAGGTGCCGATGTCGATGCCGATGGCAATTCCCGTCATGTGCGGTCCAGTTGCTGGCGGTATTTTTCCGCGTCCCAGCCGAGCAACTCGCCGTTCTGCGCCGCAGTCAGCGCGACAATGGGTTCGGACGGTTCGAGCCGGGCGGTCACATCGGCGAGGCAGCGGGCCAACGCGGCCGCCCCGGCCGAGGCGTCGCGTTTGAGCAGCGCGCCGGCGCCGGGCAACAGCACCAGCGCACGGCCGCTGGCGAGGTCGGTGCTGACGCCGGGGCCGAGGAAGATCACGTGGTCCGGATACAGGCTGCCGCGCAACGCGACATCCAGCGCACGGGGGTCGGTGGCGCTGGCGTGCGTGGCCAGGTCTTCCGGCAAGCGGTAGTCAGTACCGGCGGCGGCACGTTCCAAGGCGGCGATGTCGGGCGGCGGGGCGGCGCGCGGGGGGCGGCACAGGCGGCGGCTGACCTCGGCGAGCAGTGCGGCGGCAGCTTCGGTGTCGGCCCCGCCCACCACAAGGCCATGATTGCCCAGGATCAACACATCGGTGTCCGGGCGCAGCACTTGCAACATGCCGAAGGTCAGCGGCGCGCCCGGGCGCACATAGGGCACGAACGCCCAGCGCAGACCGTCCAGCAACGGCGCGAGCACCGCCGCCGCATCCTGCCGCGCCGCCCAGGCGATGGTTTCCACGCAATGCACGTGCACCACCACCGGATGCGGCAGCATGGCGTGCAGCGTGGTCTCGATGGACGGGCGCAGACCGGTGGCGTCCAGCCCCGGCATCACGAAGGCGGCGGCGTTTTCCACCGCTGCCCCATCCCCGCGTTGTACGGCGGCAAGCAGAGCGGCCAGATCGACTGGCACCATAATGTTCTGCCGCAACGCATGGGCCAGCCACATGCCGGAGGCCTTCACCCACAGCACGCCGCCGCGCTTCAACGACACATTGCCGCCCGCCGCCTGCACCAGAGACGGATCGGCGCCGATGACCGCGCTGTAGCGCAGCAGGGATTGAAATTGCGGGTCAGTCGCGATGGGCAGCATGGGATTGGGCGGTCCGGGCGAAACGGGACGCGAACGTGGCAAGCTTGCGTCCCCGCTGCAAGGGCGGCCTGTCGTTGCGATCTGCGCAGAAAAAAGGTTTTATTGGAAAGAAATTGGCCGCTTGACCAATTGCGCGCGCGCCCATTAGCGTGACAACTTGTTTTCCGACAATGTTGGGCTGCGTGGGGGTTTTTGCTCGATGGATACGGTGGTGACCCCGGCGCACGCGACAACGCATCCGCTCGATCCGCTTGCGCCGGGTGAAATCGCTGCGGCATCGCACATCGTCCGCGCGGCACATGATCTCGGTGCTGGCATGCGGTTCGAAACAATCGTCTTGCACGAACCGGCGGACCCAGCAGATCGGCGCGCCTTTGTCTCCACCTACGACATTGCCACGGGCGACCTGTTCGAAGCCACCGTTTCGCTCACCCATTCCGCGGTGACCGCGTGGGTGCCGCGCCCCGGCGCCAAGCCGCGAATCGCGCCCGATGAATTCCTGCTCGCCGAGAAACTTGCCAAGCAAGACCCGCACTTTGTCGCAGCGCTGGCCAAGCGCGGCATCACCGATCTGTCGCTGGTGTGCGCCGATCCGTGGTCGTGCGGCGTGTTCGGCCACCCGGACGAGGAAGGCCGCCGGCTGATCCAGTGCATCGTGTGGGTACGCAACCGGCCGCTCGATAATCTTTACGCCCACCCCGTCGAAGGGCTCACCGCGCTGGTCGATATCAATCGCGGCGAAGTGCTGCGGGTGGACGATATCGGCGGCCCGCCGGTGCCGAAGGGCGAGAGCAACTACGCCGAACTGTTTCAGAAAACCTGGCGCAAGGGCCTAAAGCCGATCGAAGTGGTGCAGCCGGAAGGGGCCAGCTTCACAGTGGACGGCTACGGCGTGGAATGGTGCGGCTGGAAGTTCCGCATCGGCTTCACGCCGCGCGAAGGACTGGTGCTGTACGATCTGCAAATCCGCGACGGCGAAGCGATGCGCCCGATCATCAAGCGCGCCGCGCTGGCCGAAATGGTGGTGCCGTACGGCCAGCCCACCGGGGTGCATCCGCGCAAGAACGCGTTCGATTGCGGCGAGTATGGCATTGGCGTGTTGGCCAACAGCCTGACACTCGGCTGCGATTGCCTGGGCACCATTCATTACTTCGACGCAGCGGTAAACCGCATCGACGGCACCGCGCAGATTATCCCCAACGCGATCTGCATGCATGAGGAAGACGCCGGCATTCTGTGGAAGCACACCGACTTCCGCAGCGAAATGACCGACGTGCGGCGCAACCGCCGCCTGGTGGTGTCGTTCATCGCCACCGTCGGCAACTACGAATATGCGTTCTACTGGAACCTTTATCTGGACGGCACCATCGAACTCGACATCAAGCTGACCGGCATCATCAACACCGCCGGTTTGATGGCCGATGGCTCGGTGGGGCGCGGCACTTTGGTGGCCCCCGGCGTGGTTGGCCACATCCACCAGCACGTGTTCAACGTGCGGCTGGACATGGCGGTCGATGGGCCGAACAACACGGTGACGGAAGTCGATACCGTGGCCGACGAGCCGGGGCCGGAAAACCCGTGGTTCAATGCGCTGAGCATCGTGGAAACCCCGCTGCTGACCGAAAAGACCGCGCGGCGGCGCACCGACGCCAACGCCATGCGGTTCTGGAAGATCGTCAACCGCGAACGCCGCACGGCACTCGGCCAGCACCCGGCCTACCGGCTGGTGGCGACCAGCGCATTGCGCACACCGGCACATCCGCGCTCGCAAGTCGGCCAGCGCGCCGGGTTCGTGACGCACGACATGTGGGTGACGCCGACCCGTGCCGATGAGCGCTGGCCGGCCGGCGACTACGTCAACCAAAGCACGCCGGGCCAAGGCTTGCCCGCGTGGACCGAACAGGATCGCCCAGTGGCCGATACGGCGATTACTGTCTGGCACAGCTTCGGCCACAACCACATTCCTCGCCCCGAGGACTTTCCGGTGCAGCCTGCCGTGCATTGCGGGTTCATCCTGCAACCGTACGGTTTCTTCGACCGCAACCCGACGCTGGACATCCCGCCTGCCAAGTCTGCCCATAGCTGCTGCGCCTGATGCAACCCGCCCGCCGATGACTGGACTGCGCTTTCAACAATGAGCAAGGGAGCTTCCATGACAGAGCAATTCGGATCGCCCACCCGCCGTACCGTCGTCAAAGGCGCTGCTGCCGCCATGGCGGCTCCGCTGGCCATGCCGTTCGTCGCCCCGGCGCTCGCCGCCAACAATGCGCCGATCCGCTTCGCTTGCGTCGCGGTGCAGTCTGGCCCGGCCGGCGTGGCCGACCACGCCGACTACATCAACGGCACCAATCTGGCGGTTGAGGAAATCAACGCCGCCGGCGGCGCCAATGGGCGCCAGATCAAGGTGGAACTGCACGACATCGACATCCTGACGCCGGAAGGCGTGCAGGCGTCGATCCGCGCCGTGGTGGACACCAAGCCGCACGCGCTCGGCACCGCGTTCTCGCTGGTGCGCATCCCGATGCTGGAAGCCACCGGCGACTACAAGGCGCCGTTCCTGACCGGCGACACCAACATCGAGCTGATCACTTTTGCCAAGAAGAACCGGGGCAAATACTGGAACTACTTCATGGTGGATCCGCCGGAGATCTACTACGGCAAGATGTTCCCCAAGTTCCTCGACACCCTGGCGGCGGGCGGCGTTTGGAAGCCGATCAACAACAAAGTCCACATCATCCGCGAGCAGAACCAGTACAACATGGTCATCGCCGATGAGGTGAAGGCCAACATCAGCAAAAGCGGCTTCGTGCTGTCCGATATCACCGACATTCAGTACCCGGTGCAGGACTGGGGCCCGGTGATGCAGGCGATCAAGAAGTCGGGCGCTGGCACCATCATGCTCGACTACTGGCTGGGCGCCGAAGAAGCGGCGTTCTGCCAGCAATTCGTCGCCGATCCGGTGAAGGGCGCGCTGGTTTACGTGCAGTACGGCCCGTCGCAGCCGGAATTCCTCAACATCGCTGGCCCCGCCGCCGAAGGCATCGTGTGGTCAACCGTGTTGGGCGTTTACAACGACGCCAAGGGTGCGGAGTTCCGCAAGCGGTACGCGGCCAAGCACAGCGGCGTGATCGGCCTGTGCTACAACGGCTCGGCCTACGACACGCTGCATATCTTGAATAACGCCTGGAGCGCGGTGGAGCCGGAGAACTTCAAGGCGGTGTGCGACTACATCCGCACGCACAAGTATCGTGGCGTCACCGGCGGCTTCTCGTTCGACAACGAGTATCAGGCGGCGCTGCATTACCCGATGCAGACCGACAGCCTCGAAGACGGCATGGCGCAGCTTTATTTCCAGGTGCAGGACGGCCAGCACAAGATCATCCAGCCCACCCCGCTGGCTGAATCGAAGTTCCGCGCCTTCCCCTGGGCCTAACGTCAGACCATGGCAGGGCGGGACACCGCATCATGAATGCTGCTGCGATGCCCTCCCTGCCAACGCCCGATCTGTTCGGGTGCGAGGACATTCATATCCGCCTCGGCGGCCGGACGATCCTGGAAGGCATCACGCTCAGCGTTCGCGCTGGCGAGGTGCTTGGGGTCGTCGGGCCGAACGGGGCGGGTAAGACCACGCTGTTCGAGATTCTGTCGGGCCGTTACACGCCGAGCCAGGGCCGCGTCTTACTGGCCGGGCGCGACGTGACCAAGCTGAAGCTATTCGACCGGGTGCGCCTCGGCCTTGGGCGCACCTATCAGTCGCCGGTTGTGCCGGATGCGCTGACGGTGGGCGAAGTGTTCAAGGCGGCGCGGCAGGCGTTCGCGCCGTATCTGACCAGTTTTCACGCCGAAGCCGCCGCCGAGAAAGTCGGGCTGCGCGTGCCGATGTCGGCGCTGGCCGGATCGCTGGAAACGCTGAACCGGCGCAAGCTGCTGCTCGCTTGCCTGCTGATGCGCCGCCCGCGCGTCATGCTGCTCGACGAGCCGGCGGCCGGGCTGATAAATTCGGAAATCGATGAGCTGGACACCATCATTCGCCATCTGGCTGGCGAGATGAACATGGGCATCATGCTGGTCGAACACCGGCTGGAACTGCTGTCCGCCATCGCCGACCGCGTGGTGGTGCTCGACCTGGGCCATCTGATCGCCGAGGGCGATCCGGTGACGGTGTTCGACGACCCGCGTGTGCGCGCCGCGTATTTCGAGGTGGATGTGGCATGACCGATCTGCTGCGCGTCGAAAACCTGTCCGCCGGTTACGGCCCGCTGGGCGTGCTGCACAATGTCAGCCTCACTGTGCGCGCTGGTGAGCGGATCGGCATTGTCGGGCTGAACGGGCACGGCAAGTCCACACTGCTGAAGGCCATTGTCGGGCTGACCGGCTGGCAAAGCGGCTCCATCCAATACAACGGCGTCGAAATTGGCGGCACCCGCAGCCAGGGGCCGGGGCGCAACACCCACAAGATCGTCCGCATGGGCCTGTCGCTGATGCCGCAGGGCGACGCGCTGTTCCACGGCCTGACCGTATCGGACCATCTGGATAGCGGGGCGTACACGCCCAAAGCGTGGCGCGAGCGCAAGCAGCGGCGCGAGCGCATCCTGTCGATCTTCCCGCCGCTGGAAAAGCTGCTGGCCCAGCCGGTCGGCAAGCTGTCGGGCGGCGAGCGGCGCATGGTCAGCATCGGGCGCGGCCTGATGGACGACGCCAAGCTGCTGCTGATCGACGAACCCTCGCTCGGCCTCGCGCCGAAAATCAGCAAGGGGCTGGTCGAGGCGCTGATGCAGATCGATTTGCGCGACGGGGCAATGGTGATCGCCGAACAGAATATCTCGCTGCTCGAAGGCAAGGTGTCGCGGCTGGTCGGCTTGCACGCGGGCAAGCTGAAGGGCGGCGCCACGGCGCCCGACGCGCTGCTGAGCGAACACATGCACCATCGCCACTGACGGTCAAGGCATCGCATGGACCCGTATTACGTCGCTCTGACCACGATCACGCTGGCCTCGATTTACGGGCTGCTGGCGCTGGGCATTTCGATCATTTGGTCGAGCCTGGGCATGATCAATATGGCGCAGGGCTTCACCTTCGCGCTGTCCGGCTATGGCGCGTGGCTGGTGTCGCAATATATCGGCACCAATGGCGTGGTGGTGGTGGCGGGCGGCGTACTCACCGGGGCGCTGGCCGGGGCCTTGGTCGGTGGCATCGCGTTCATTCCGCTGTATGACAAGCCCAACTTCCCGCTGCGCAGCCTGATCGCCACGCTGGCCATCGCCATGCTGGGCAGCCAGTCGTTGCTGTACTGGTTCGGTCCGCGGGTGAAGGCGCTGCCGAAAGTGTTCGGCGTCGGCAGCATCCATATCGGCTCGGCGGTCGCCAGCTACGACAAGATCGGCACCATCGTGTGTTCGGCGGCGTTGCTGCTGATTACGCTGGCCTGGATGAAACGCAGCAGACGGGGCCTGGAAATTCGCGCGATGATGCAGAACCCGGAAGGGGCCGCATTGGTCGGCGTCGGGCTGCGCTCCACCGCGATGTCGGTGATGATGATGACCGGCGCGATGACCGGTCTGGCGGCGGTGCTGCTGTCGCAGAACTTCTTCGTCAGCCCGTTCGCGGGCACCATGCCGCTGGTCAAGGGCATGGTCGTGGCATTGGCGGGCGGCCTGGGCAGTGTGGCGGGCGCGTTGATCGCGGCGTTGCTGATCGGGCTGATCGAGGCGATGACCGCCGTGGAACTCGGCGGGCAATACGTGTTGATCACACAGTTCGCCTTCATCATCGCGGTGTTGCTGGTGCGTCCGCGCGGCATCGCCGGCATGATCGAACATACCAGGGAGTAGGGCGTGTCCACCGGCCAGCAATCGACACCTGCTACCCCTGAAATCGGTCTCGTCGGCCGCAGCCGCCTGCTGCCGCCGCTGCGCGCGCATGGCGACCGTACTTGGCGGCGCTGGCGCGTGCCGTTCACCCAGCGCGGCGCGCTGGACTACATCACCGCGTTCAATCCGATCAGCCTGGTCGCCGAACGGCGCATCGTCGATAAGCGGCTGTTGTGGTGGCTGGCAGCACTGCTGGTGCTGGTGATCGTGCCGCCACTGTTCGGCAACGACTCGTTCATTGGTGCGGGCACCACCTTCGCGATGTTCTCGGCGATCAACATCGTCTGGATGCTGACCATCGGCACGGCGGGCATCTTCTCGCTGGCAACGCTCGCGGTGGTCGGCGTCGGTGCCTACGGCACCGCCTATCTGTCGGTGTACTGGGGCTTTCCGTGGTGGGCGATGTGGATCGCCGGGCCGTTCTTCGGCGCCGGCTTCGGCGTGCTGATCGCGCTGCCCGCGATCCGGCTGGAGGGGTTCTATTACGCGCTGCTCACCGTGGGTGTCGCCGAACTGTGCCGCGTCTGGGTGGTGCAATCGCGCACGCTGGGGGCGGCCAATAACGGTCTGTACGGCGCCGACGGCTTCGTGCCAGCCGACATGTCCACCACCGGCGGCATCACGCTTGGCTATTTCCTCGCATTGGCAATGATGGTGGCCGCCCTCGCGCTGTACACCTACGTCAACGGCCAGCGGCTCGGCCGATTATTGCGCGCCGCCCCGGAAAAGCATGAGGCGTTTGCCGAGGCGCTCGGCATCAACTACCGCGCCGCGCGCATCCAGGTGTTCCTGATCTCCTCTGCCGCGTTGGGCTTCGTCGGCGCGTTCTACGCCACGCTGCTGCACGGCGCCTCGCCGTCGCTGTTCACCATGGACCAGTTGCTGCTGCTGCTGGCGATGATCGTGATCGGCGGCATCGGCACCACCGAAGGTGCGGTGGCGGGCACGCTGATCGTGGTACTGCTCGACAAGGTGTTCATCGGCCTTGGCCCGCTGCGGCTGGTGCTAATCGGCGCGATCATGCTGGGCACCGTGCTGTTCTTGCGCGGCGGTATCTTCGGTGTGGCCGCGCAATTCAAGAACTGGACTGCCAAACGCCGCAGCGAACGCCGCGCCGTGAGCAGGGGAAAGGGAGGCATCGTCATGCCAGAGGAAGCCACCGAGATTCACGACAAGCAGAACATCGCCATCGGGCTGTTCCAGCTACGCCTGCGCGGCGAGTTGAAAGCGCTGGTCAACGACGCCTTGATCGAAGAACACCGCACCACGCCGCGCAGCCGCCGCAGCGACAATCTGGAACGGGTGCTGAATTACTTCCGCATGGCCCCGATGGCCGAAAAATACGGCGTGCTGATGGTCAAGCCGTTCGCCGAATACCGCATTGTCGCCATCTCCGGCCGCCGTGGCGTGCCGCCGCGCGCGGTGGACGACCAGATGTTCACCACGCCGGAGGACGCCGACCACGGCGTGTTCCTCAAGCGGGTGCAGGATTTGATGGAGTCGTGACGGCGGCCACGACAGTTCGTAACGCAGCGCGATAGCCGGCGACCGGCGGACAGAGGGCATTACATGGCGAAAATCCGCATCTCGGCGTACACCGACAAATTGTCGGTCAAGCCCGGCGAAACGCTCAGCGTCATGGCCAGCGCTGACGCGGTCAGCACGGTGCGCGCCGAATTGGTGCGCCTGATCCACGGCGACGAAACGCCGGGCGGCCCCGGCTTCGTCGAACAGAAAATCGCCTCGGACATCGAGCGCGAATGGAAAGTCGGCAAGCAATACATCCAGAAGGGCAATTTCATCCGTGTCGCCGACCCGTCGATGAAGCTCACCGCCGCCGGCCCGTTTACGCTGCACGCCTTTATCTGGCCGTCGATGCCGGATAGCGGGCGGCAGACCATCATGGGCCATTGGTCGGTGGATGCCACGCAGGGCTTCGCGCTCGGCATCAATCCGTCCGGGCGGCTGGAATTCTGGGCGGGCGACGGCAAGACCACCGATGCGGTGGCCGCCGAAGTGCCGCTGGTGGCGCGCATTTGGTACTTCGTCGCCGCCAGCTTCGATCCGGCCAGCGGCAAGGTGACGCTGTATCAGGAACCGGTGCTGACCCGCTACAACAGCCTGCTGTCGAAGATCGTGCCGTACGAATACCGCTCGCACGTGGTGGAAAGCATCCGCGTGCGGCCCAGCCCGGCCGACAAGGCGAGCTTCCTGATCGGCGGCAGTTCGGAAAGCAATCCGCGCGGCAGCTTCGTCAGCCAGTGCTTCAGCGGCAAGATCGACCGGTGCGGCGTGCAGTCCACGGCGCTCGACCGCGCGGCACTCGACGCGCTGCGCCAAGCGGGGGCGATGCCTGCGGCCAATGTGCTGGCCTATTGGGACACCACGGCGGGCTACACCGATCGCGGCATCGGCGACACCGTGGTGGACACCGGGCCGAACCGGCTGCACGGCGAGGGCATCAACCGCCCGGTGCGCGGCCAGACCGGCTATAACTGGAACGGCCGCTCCGACAGCTTCCGCATGGCGTACGGCGAATACGGCGGCATCGAATTCCACAACGACGCGCTGACCGATTGCCACTGGACCCCGACGCTCACGCTGACGCTGCCGGCGGATTTGCGCAGCGGCGTCTACGCGGTGAAGCTCATGGCAGGCGAGGCCGAGGAATACACCCCGTTCTTCGTGCGCCCGATCACACCGCGCGCGCCGATTTGTCTGTTGATCCCAACTGCGAGTTATCTGGCGTACGCCAACATCGCCACCGCCATCGACGGGCAGATCTCCCAGGGCGTCACCGCGCAGGTCGGCACGTTCAGCGATGCCGATATCGAGGTGTACAAGAACAACGTCGAATTCGGCCCCTCCACCTACGATCTGCACAACGACGGCGCGGGCGCTTGCTACACCTCGTACCGCCGCCCGATCATCAACATGCGGCCCAAATACCGCAGCGGCGGCGTCGGCGGCTGCTGGCAATTCCCGGCTGATTTGTCGATTGTCGCGTGGCTGGAACACCACAACTATGCCTACGACGTGCTGACCGACGAGGATGTGCACCGTGAGGGCGCCGCCGCCCTGGCGCCATACAAGGTGGTGCTGAACGGCACGCATAACGAGTACTATTCCGAGAAGATGATGGACGCCACCGAGGACTACCTCGAAACCGGCGGGCGCGTGTGCTATCTCGGCGCCAACGGCTATTACTGGGTGGTGGGTTTCCGCGACGATGAGCCGTGGATCATGGAAGTCCGCAAACTCGAAGCCGGGTCGCGGGCGTGGCAGGCCAAGGCGGGCGAGCATTATCTGGCCAGCACCGGCGAACGCAGCGGGCTATGGCGGCACCGCAACCGTGCGCCGCAAAAGCTCACCGGCGTCGGCTTCACCGCCGAGGGCATGGACTACGCGGTGCCCTACGTGCGGATGCCGGACAGCTATCACCGCTCGGTGGCCTGGATGTTCGACGGTCTCGGCGACGGCGTGATCGGCGATTTCGGTTTGGTGCTGGGCGGCGCTGCGGGTTCGGAAATCGACCGCTACGATCTGTCACTCGGCACGCCGCCGCACACGCGGCTGGTCGCCACCTCGGAGGGCTTCAGCGACAATTATCCGCTGGTGCAGGAAGAAGTGTACTTCATGACACCGGGCCTGGGCGGCACCCAGCACCCGCTGGTGCGCGCCGACATGACGTATTTCACCACGCACAACAACGGCGCGGTGTTCTCCACCGGGTCCATCGCGTTCGGCAGCGCGCTGCCGTGCAAGAACTTCGACAATTCGGTGTCCAAGCTGCTGAAGAACGTGGTCGATGCGTTCAGCAAGCCCGGCAAGCTGCCGGGGGCGGAGTTCGATCAGCCGGAGAACCGCTGGCAGGCGTAATACCAAATCTCGCTGACCAAGACTCATCGTCGTTGCCGGGCTTGACCCGGCAATCCATGGCGCCGCACAGAGCATCTCGCGTCTAACACCGAGCGTTGGCATGGATCGCCGGGTCAAGCCCGGCGATGACGATTCAATGGATGATGGGTTCTCTCCCACGAGATTTGGTATAATACCACCAGCGTCATGGCCGGACTTGATCCGGCCATCGTTCGCCGTCCGAAGACTTGCGAAAATCGGCCGAGGTCTTTGCGCGGCGCCTGATTGCCGGATCAAGTCCGGCAATGACGCCGTTCCATTCTACCGCAACCCGAACGCCCGCAACCACCCCGCAATCCGTCCACCACGCCGTTCACCGCCAGCCTGCAACGCCGCCGCTAACGCCGCCTGGGCCTCGTTCAGCGACGCCCGCAGCGAGGCGGCCTCGGCGGCGCTGGCGGCCATTTCGCCGCGCAACCGGGTCAGTTCGCGGCGGATGGCGATGCGGTCCAGCGTTTCGGGGGCGTCGTAAGCCACGCCGGGTTGCACCGCCGCCGCCTCGGCCTGCCGCTCGGCTTCGACGCGGATTTTCGCCGGGTCGGCCAGTTGCGCGTGCACCGCGCGCGCCTGTTCCAAGGTGGCGGTGGGCGGCAGATATTGTTGCAGCTTGGCGAACAGGTAATCGGCATCCGCCGCCAAGCGCGGAAAATCCAGCAGCAGCACCGCAATGTCGGCCTGCACCAGTTGCTGCAGCAACTGGTGCAACCACACCGCCAGCAAGCGGCCCTGGTCGAGCGGGTTCAGCGAGAACACCACGCCGCCCGGCGTCGCCCCCCAGGTCTCGGTGGAGCGGCTGAGGTCGGCCATCCAGGGTGCTGCGGCATGGATGGCGCGCTGCGACAGCACCACGCGGCTGCTCACCGCGTCGGACAGGTCGCGCACCGGCACCAGCACCACGTCGATCTTGATGCTGGGCATCGCCAGCACGTCGGCGGCGAAGTCGCACAGCCAGGGGGTTTTGATCACGTACGGCAGATGCGCGGACTGCATCCCGATTGGATTGTCCTCCAACCCGGCATTGGCCGCCTCGTGCCAGCGTTCCTGCGGATTGCGGCCGATATGGGTGTCCAGCCCCATCCCGTCCAGGAAGCGCACCAGAAAGCTGGTCCCGGTCCGCCCGGTGCCGGAGATGAACATGTGGCGGCGCGGTTCAGCCATGGGCCTGCCCCACCAGTCCGCGCAGCCGCCGCGTCAGGCCCGCCAGCCCGCCGGTGCGCGCCAGCCCAAGCGGCCCCAGCGCGCGGCCGTAGCCCGCCAGGAAATCCGTCACCCGCCGGTCGGCGGCAATTTCGGCCTGCTCGGCTGGCGTCACCAGTTGCCGCCAGCGTGTGTCGGCGAACAGGGTTTTCATGTGCGCGGCGTAGAACGCATCGTCGGCGGTGCGGAAATGCGCCGGCGGCGGGCCGAGCGCGGCGTTGGCCAGCATCGCACTGCTGGCCCCGTTGGCGGCGAAGCCGTGGTGTGGCACGTTCCAGTACTGCAATGCGGCGGCTTCATAGTCCAGGCCGCAGAACTTGAAGATCGGCTTGAACCCGGCCACCGGGTCGGCGGCCAGTTCGTCGTAAAACACCGTCAGCGCGGCACTGGGGTTGCGCGCCAGCAACGCCGCCATTTCGGCGTTGGTTTGCAGCCAAAGCGGCAGCAGTTCGGCCACCGGCTGCGCGATGCGCCGCCGCTTGCTGGCGAACCAATTGCGCGGGTCTTTGACCACGTGGATCAGCTTGATCGCATGGCCATACGGCCCGCCGAGAAACCGCTCGGCCCACGCCACCGACTTGGAGTTGTCCACCAGCACCGGCCTGCCGGTGCGCCCGGCGGCCCAGGCGAAGGCGTCGGCCACCGCCACCTGCTCCGCGCCATGCAGAACCTCGCAGTCCGGCAGTCCCTTGGCGGCGCACAGCGTGCACGCCACCCGCGCCTCTGGCCGCCACGCGCGCTGATACTCGCCCAGGAAGGCGGCGCGGCTATGGCTGCCGAGCACATAGCCGGCCCACGTGGACCCGCTATGGTCGGACGACAGTACGAACACGACGGTGCGTTTCAGCATGTTTTACGCCCGTCCGGGCATCTCAGACGACGCGGGTGCGCACCGTGCCGACCCCCGCCACGGTGCCCTCCATCACGTCGCCGCGCTGCACCGCGCCGACGCCGGCCGGGGTGCCGGTGTAGATCAGATCGCCCGGTGCAATCGCCACCAGGCTGGACAGCGCAGCCACGGTTTCCGCGACACTCCAGATCAGCTTGGACAGATCCGAATCCTGCCGCACCACGCCGTTCACGCTCAGCACAATCTGGCCCTGGGTGGGGTCGGGCAGCGCCGAAGCGGGCACGATGTCGCTGATCGGGGCGGAATGGTCGAAGCCCTTGCTCATGTCCCACGGGCGGCGGGTGGCCTTGGCGTCGTTCTGCATGTCGCGCCGGGTCATATCGATGCCCGCCGCGTAGCCGAACACATGCGCCAGCGCCTGCTCGACCGGGATGTCTGTGCCGCCGGTGCCGATGGCGACCACCAGTTCCATTTCGTGATGCAGATTGGCGGTTTGCGGCGGATACGGCATGTCCGCCCCGCCGGTGACGACCGCATCGGCCGGTTTGGTGAAGAAGAACGGCGGCTCGCGCTCCGGGTTGCCGCCCATTTCCAGCGCATGTTCCACGTAGTTGCGGCCCACGCAGAAGATGCGCCGCACCGGGAATGCCCCGCCGCCAACCACCGGCACCGACGGTTGAACCGGCGCGGGAACTACGTATTGGGCCATCGGGCAATCCTATTGCGGCAGTTTGGAAGGCGCGGACGATACAGCCGGGCGCGCCGCGCGCAAGGGCGGTTTGACCCGCCAAGCCGCCATTCGCATAGTCCGCCGATGCCCCCCGCCCCTGTCATGCCGCGCGATCCATCCCGCCCGCTGGCGGTGATGCACATTCCGAAAACCTCGGGCGTGGCGCTGATCGGCGGGCTGTTGCAGGCGGTGCGGCCGAACCGCGTGGTGTCGGGGTTCGACCTGTGCCTGTTCGGCAGCTTCGACGGCTTCGCCACTCTAGCCCCCGAAACCCTGCGCACCATCTACCGCAACTCGGCCGAGGTGCCGCAGGGCGCGGACGCGCTGGCCGGGCACATGGCGTGCGCCACGCTGGCCGCCGCCTATCCCACCGCGCAACTGGTCACATTCCTGCGAGAGCCGCGCGTGCGGCTACTGTCGCACTGGGTGTATTGGCGCAGCCGCACCCCGGACAAACTGGGGCCGTGGGGCGCGTGGGCTGCGGTGGCATTGACCGCGCGCGATCCGCTGGAGCGTTTCCTGCAACGCCCTGATGTGGCGGCGCAGACCGACAACATCGCGCTGCGCATGTTGTTGTGGCCGCATCCGGCGATCCCGCCCGGCGATTTCATCGCCCCAGAGCAGGACGCAGCGCTGCTAGCCGCAGCCCGCGCCCGGCTGCACGGTTTCGCCTTCGCCGATGTGATCGAAAACCCGGCGCTCACCGCTGCGCTGTCGGCGTGGTGCGGGGCGGATATTGCCTATCCGCTGGTCAACGAAACCCCCGCCGTGCCGGACTTGGCGCGCGCCGATCTGGAGCGCCAATTGACCCCGGCGGCCACCGATCTGCTGCACGCCCGCACCCGGCTGGACGCCGCCTTGTGGGCCGCTTTGGCCGCACGTCATGCGCCAGGAGCGGCAGCCGCCCGGCTGGCCGAGGGCGTCTTCGCGCGCGGTGTGGCGCGATTCACCCGGCTGCTCGCGGGGGGATAAAATTCCCCAGCGCACTTGCGGGATTAGCCCAGCGGGTGCTCAATCCGGTAAAACATTGCCAGGGAAACGGCCGTGATCAGCCACCGCGCCTCTAAGTCGCTTTATTTGCAGGTGCTGGCCGCCATCGTGGCCGGCGTGGTGCTCGGCCATTTCTTCCCGCTCACCGCGCAGGACATGCAGCCGTTCGGCGATGCGTTCGTCAAACTGGTCCGTATGATGATCGCGCCGATCATCTTCCTCACCGTCGTGGCCGGCATCGGCAAGCTCACCAACACTGCCGAAGTCGGGCGCATCGGCCTGAAGTCGATCATTTATTTCGAGGTTCTGACCACGCTGGCCATGCTGATCGGCCTCGCGGTCGGGCACATCGTGGCACCCGGCCAGGGGTTGAACATCGACCCGGCAACGCTGGATAAGGCGGCGGTGGCCAAATACACCTCGGCCCCGCACATGAACGTGGCCGACTTCCTGCTGAACGTCATCCCCGACACCATCGTCGGCGCGTTCGCCAAGGGCGACATTCTGCCGGTGCTGTTCTTTGCCGTGCTGTTCGGCATCGGCATGGCGCATATCGGCGAGCGTGGCAAAATGGTCATGCATGTGCTGGACGGCGCCAACGACGCGCTGTTCGCGGTGATCGGCATCATCATGCGCGTGGCTCCGCTCGGCGCGTTCGGGGCAATGAGCTTTACGGTCGGCAAATACGGCATCGGCACGCTGGCCAATCTCGGGCTGCTGATGGCGTGTTTCTACATCACCTGCGCGGTGTTCATCTTCGGGATCATGGCGGTGATGATGCGCCTCGCCGGGCTGCGGCTGTGGCCGCTGCTGCGTTACCTGAAGGAAGAATTCTTCATCGTGCTCGGCACGTCGTCGTCCGAAGCGGCGTTGCCGTCTCTGATGGGCAAGCTGGAGGCGCTGGGCTGCTCGCGCTCGCTGGTCGGGCTGGTGGTGCCGCTGGGCTACGCGTTCAACCTGGATGGCACCTCGATCTACTTCACCATGGCGATCACCTTCATCGCTCAGGCGCTCGGCATTCCGCTGTCCTGGGCCGATTACGCGCTGATCCTGGGCGTGCTGCTGCTGACCTCCAAGGGGGCGGCCGCCGTCACCGGTGGTGGCTTCATCACGCTGGCGGCGACGCTGTCGACGCTGAACGGCAAGGTGCCGGTATCCGGCATCGTGCTGGTGCTGGCCATCGACCGCTTCATGAGCGAGGCGCGGGCGATCACCAACCTGTTCGGCAATTCGGTGGCGACCTTGGTGGTGGCGCGCTGGGAAGGCCAGTTGGATATGGCGCAGGCGCGAAAAATACTCGGGTCGTAAGGCTCACCGGTATCGAGACCCAGCGCCGCTGGGTCTCGATATCGAAGCGGTCGCGCAATTAGCCTGCGGCACCCGCCACCGTGTAGCCAGCCCGCGCCAACGCCGCCGTCAGGGTCCGGTAGCCGATCTTGGCGTATTCCGCCGGCGGCGCTTTCACCGGGTCCTGTTCGGCCTCGACCACGAACCAGCCTTCGTAGCCCACATCCGCGAGGCGCTGTACCACGGCGGTAAAGTCGATGGCGCCGTCGCCGGGCACCGTGAACGCGCCCTCCAGCACCGCATCGAGGAAGGATTGCTTGCTGCGGTCCAGGCCCGAGATCACCGGGCCGCGCACATCTTTCATGTGGGCGTGAATGATGCGTTTGCCGTGCTTGTCGATCACCCGCAGCACATCGCCGCCGGCAAAGCGCATATGGCCCGCGTCGTACAGCAGGCCGACTGCTTCGCCCGTGTGGCGCATCAACAAGTCGAGGTCTTCCTCGGTCTCGATCGCGGTCGCCATGTGGTGGTGAAAGCCCAGCGGCACGCCCTGCTCGGCGCAATGCTCGGCAAACCGGGTCAAACGGTGGCCGTAGGCGCGAATTTGGTCCCCGGACAAGCGCCGCCGCCCGGCCAGCGGAGCATGCCGCTGATTCTGGATGGTCCCCGCCGTCTCGCCGTAGGCCAGGCAGGCGGCCCCGAGCGTGCGAAACAGCACAAGCTGTTCCGCCACCTTGGCTTTTTCTTCGGCCAGATCGTCCGGTGCATCCAGCACGGTGCCGGAATACCAGCCGGAGGCGAGTTGCAAGCCGAAAGCAGCCAGCTTGGGCTGCAACGCGGCGGCGGATTTCGGAAACTTGCCGCCGGTTTCAACGCCGGTGAAGCCAGCCTCGGCACTTTCCTTCAGGCAGGTTTCCAGCGTCGTCTCACCGCCGAGTTCCGGCAGATCGTCGTTCGACCAAGCGATCGGCGCGATGCCCAGTTTTGCTTTCATTTCATGCTCCCATTGTATCCGTGCCTACGCGGGCAATTGGCAATCCACCCAAACACCGCCAGCTTCGCTCGATTGAGCCGCCGCCTCGACAAATTTCACCCCGAGCGCGCCGTCGCGAATGGTCGGGTATTCCAGCAAACCATCCGGCACGGTCTCGCCATTGCGCCGGGCTTCCACGGCGATGGCGAACTCGGTGTACAGATTGGCCCAGGCGTCGGTCAGCGCCTCGGGATGGCCGCGCGGCATCCGCACGAAACGCGATGCGACCACGCCCATGCCGGCGCCGAACCCGCGGCTGATGGTTTGCGATGGCGCGTTGACCGGGTTGAAACGCAGGTATTCCGGGTTTTCCTGGTCCCATTCCAGCCCGGCCTTGTCGCCGAAAATTCGTACGCGCAGGCCACATTGGGTGCCAGCAGCGGCTTGCGACACCATCAGTGTGCCCGGCACGCCGCCAGCGAAGCGCAGATGCATGAACGCGGTGTCCTCCATCGGCTTGGGATAGCCCGACACATGGAAGTCGGCACGCACCTGCTCCGCCGCCAAGCCGCTGACAAAGCACGCCAGATGATAGGCGTGGGTGCCAATATCGCCGGTGGTGAAGCCCGCGCCGACGCGGCTGCGATCCAGCCGCCACTCCGCCCCCTTGGACAGCGTGGCCGGCGCCGGGAGCGCCCATTCCTGGAAATACTCCACGTGCACCTGCCGCACCTGCCCAACCGCCCCCTCGCGCACCATGGCGCGGGCCTGCCGCACCATCGCGTGCGCGGCAAAGCTGTAGGTCACGGCGAACACCAAGCCGCTGCGGCGCTGACGCTCCACCAGATCGAGCGCATCGCCCAACGCCGAGGTCAGCGGCTTGTCGCAGATAACGTCGATACCCTTGTCGAGAAACGCTGCGGCAATCGGATGATGCGTGTGGTTCGGCGTGGTGATCGCCACGGCATCGATCCCGTCGGGCCGCGCCGCCTCCCGCTCGGCCATCTCCAGATAGCTGCTGTACACCCGGTCCGGCGGCAGCCGCCAGTCGGCCCCGGACAGCCGCGCGGTCTCGGGGTCCGACGACAGCGCGCCCGCCACGATGTCGAAGCGGTTCGACAGCCGGGCGCCGTTAGCGTGCACCTCACCGATGAACGCGCCCCGCCCGCCGCCGACGAAGCCCAGCCGCAAGCGCCGCGAGGGCGGCGCGAAGCGCGGTGCATCCGGTGAATTGACGCCCATCCGAGCCTCCGTCCGATTTGTTACGCTGTCACGCTTGCGGAAGGCTGGCGCGATTGACCACCAGCGCCGGGTCGAGCGTGCCCGCAAAGAAATCCACGATGTTACCCATCGCGGACAGCGACATCCGCTTGGCGCATTCCTCGGTCAGCCCGGCCGAATGCGGGCTGAGCAGCACCCGGTCGCTGGCGAATAAACGATTGCTGGTCAACGGCGGCTCAGCTTCGAACACGTCAAGTCCCGCGCCCGCCAGCCTCCCCTCGGCCAATGCATCGGCCAGCGCCGCCTCGTCGATCAGCCCGCCGCGCGCGGTGTTGACGATGAAGGCCGACGGCTTCATGCGGGCGAGTTCCGCCGCACCCAGCAACGCCTTCCCGCCGGTCAGCGGCACATGCACCGACACCACATCGGCCGCCGCCAGAGCTGCCGTCGTATCAGCAACCGGCTCCGCCCCCGCCGCGCGGATCGCCGCATCCGGGGTGAACGGATCGTGCGCCACGACCTGCATCCCGAACGCCTGCGCCAGCTTGGCGACCTTGCGGCCGATGCGGCCGAAACCGAACAGCAGCAGCGTCTTGCCGTCCAGCTCGGTGGCTTCGAAGGTATTGCGCCGGTTCCAGCCGCCGTTGCGCAAATCGCGGTCGTAGCCCAGCGCGCGCTTGAACAACGCCAGCATCAGCATCAATGTGTGTTCGGCCACCGCGCCCGAATTGACGTCGCCGACGATGGCCAGCGGAATGCCGCGCGCGGTCAGCGCGGCAACATCGACCGCGTCGTAGCCGACGCCGTGGCGCGAGACGATCCGCAACGCCGGTGCGGCCGCGATCACCTCGGCCGGCATTGGCTGGGTGCGGATCAGCACCGCATCGGCCCGGCCGACCAGCGGCGCGTACGACGCGGTGGAAACCTCATCCACCAGTTCGACGGTGAAGCCCGGTGTCTGGCGCAGCAGCTCGGGCCCAGCCGGATGAATTCGCCCGGCCACGAGGACATGCACCATCTCAGTAGCCCGGCGTGGCGGACGGTGCCGCTCCCGCCGCCTGCTCGCCCAGCAGGCGGCGCGCGGTGGCCACGCTGGCCTGCGCCGCGCCCGCCAGCAGCCGCACGTCGTTGCCGATGGTTACCAGATCGAAGCCCCAGCCGATCGCCTGGGCCGCATATTCCGGCGTGCCATTGTGCAGGCAGGCGCGAATGCCCGCCGCGTGCGCCTTGGCAAGAATGGCCTTGATGGCATCGACCATTTCCGGCTCCTGCCGGTCGAACCCGGTGGGATAGCGCCGTCCGGTCAGGCCGAGCGTGAGATCGGCCGGGCCGATATACACCCCGTCCAACCCCGGCGTGCTGACGATGGCGTCCAGATTGGCGAACGCTTCCGCTGTTTCGATCATCGCGAAGCACAGCATCTCGGCATCGGCATGCGCGCCGTAATCGGCACCGGAGGCGAACACGGCGCGCGTGGGGCCGAAGCTGCGCACGCCGTGCGGCGGATAGCGCATATACGACACCAGCCGCTCGGCTTCCTCGCGCGTGTTCACCATTGGGCAGACGATGCCGTACGCCCCCGCGTCCAGCGCCTTCATGATGTCCGCCGGATCGAGCCACGGCACCCGCACCATCGGCACCACGCCGCTGGCGCGGATGGCTTGCAGCATGGTGGTGGCCATCTCGTAGCCGATCAGGCCGTGCTGCAAATCGATGGTCAGACTGTCATAGCCCTGGGCCGCCATGATCTCGGCGGAAAACGGCGAGGCGATGGACAGCCAGCCGTTGATGACCGGCTTGCCGCTGGCCCAGAGCGTGCGGATGGCGTTGGGAACCATAGTGTCCGTCCTTCAGACGATGATATGCGCCAGCACGGCGAGGTCGCGCCGATATGGCAATGCCGCCGTGTAGCCGTCGCTTCCCCACCTGCCTGGCTGGCAATTTTTCTTGTGCATTCGAACGTCATGCAACAGGAATTGCCCGTCAAGGCCGGACGCAAACGGGCAGACAGCACGACGATGGCCGCTGGCGCCGTCGGCCCGCTGTGCGGGCCTGCCCGGCTTTGGCGGCGGAACGAATCATCTGGCGAGGAATGCCTTGGCGGACACATCCGATAAACCGAAGCTCGAAACACCGCGCAGTTACGAGGCAATCGTTAATCACATCACCGAATATTACCCGTCTTTTCCACCTTCATCGCAGCAAATCGCCCGATTCATTACGCAAAATCCCAATGTCGTTGCACTCGAATCGATCAACGCCGTGGCGAGCAAATGCGGCGTGCATGCGTCCAGTTTGGTACGATTCGCGCAGAATATCGGCTATTCCGGCTTCAAGGAGTTGCAGGGCTTCTTTCAGACTCGGCTTGCCACCGCCGCACCGGGGTTCCGCGAACGCATCCGCGCGCTGGAAGGTGAATTGTCGCGCAACGCTGAACATAGCAGCCGCGGCCATCTGCGCGACCTCGTGGTGCGCGACACCGCCGCCCTGCAAACGCTGCTCGAAACCGTCGCCGAATCATCGCTGGCTGGCGCGGCCAAGTTGCTTGCCGAGGCTGAGACCATCTACATCGCCGGGCAATTGCGCTCCGAGCCGATTGCGCTGCTGTTTCGCTACCTGCTCACCATGCTGCGGCGGCGCGTGGTGCTGCTCGATCCGTCCGGCGGCTTGGCGCAGGAAATGGCCACCACGATGACCGGGCGCGATGTGCTCATTGCCGTGGCGTTCCGGCATTATGCCAAGGAAGTGGCCGTCATTGCCGAACAGGCCGCCGCCATTGGTACGCCGCAGATTGTCATCACCGACAGCCAGCTTTCACCGCTGGCCAAGGATGCCCAGATTCTGTTCTTGATTCCCGAGGAAGAATACAGCTTCTCGCGCTCGCTGGCGGCGCCGATGTGTCTGGTGCAATGCATCGCCGTGGCGACGGCGGCCCGGTTGCAACCGGACCCCGGCGCCGCGCCCCGGATTCCAACGGTCACCGAGATGGCGCTGCGCCGCACCGGCAAACAGTCAACCGCAGCGCGGCGCGGCTCAGCCCGTCAGACGCTGTAAGACGGTCCGCGCCGCATCGGGAATCGGCACCGGCCGCTGCGTCGTGCGGTCGACATAGACATGCACCAAGAACCCATCCGCTGAGGCCGCCGCCTCGTCATTGCGGAAGGCGGCCAGTTCGTAGCGCACCGAACTGGTGCCGAGCTTGGTGACCCGCACGCCAATCGCCACTTCATCCGGGTAACTGATGGAACTGTGGTAGCGGCAACCGCTCTCGACCATCAGTCCGACCACCGGGCTGCGCACCACGTCCAGCGTGCCGTTTTCGATCAGAAAGCGGTTCACCGCCGTGTCGAACCAGGAATAATATTCGACATTGTTGACGTGACCGTAGGCGTCGTTGTCCTTCCAGCGTGTCGTTATGGAATATAACAACCTGAAGCTGGCGCGACTCGAAGGCGGCAAACGGCTCACGGCGTGGTTCCGGCAAGTGACAGCGCAGTTTGTCTGGCCGCCCCAGCCGGCTCAAGCCTTCGGTTGGATGCGCGGCCACGCCGGGCTAAACTCGATGCAGTCTCGCAAGGCAGCACCGATGACAGGAATGGCCAAGGCAGCATGCTTTCTGGCCGTGCTGACCGCCGCGTTGCCCAGCATGGCCCAGGCCCATGCCATTCTGCTGGAAAGCACCCCGGCAGCACAGGCAACGCTGCCCAGCGGCCCCATCCAAGTGCGCCTGCGCTTCAACAGCCGGATCGATGCGGCGCGCTCGCGCGTTGCGCTGTGGTGCGGCGGGCCGGAGACGGTGCTGCCCTTAGCGCCACCCGAACAGCCCGGCGTGCTGGCCGCTTCCGCAGCGTTGACCGCTGGCGCTTGTGTGCTGCGCTGGCAGGTGCTGTCGGTGGACGGACACATCACCCGGGGCAGCGTGAACTTTACCGCGACCAGCCCGGCTGGCAACTGACATGGCGCTGCTCGTCGATTTGTTCGGCTATCTCAGTCTGTTGCTGCATGCCCTGACGGCTGGCGCTCAGTCTGTCGTACTGGGAGCGGTGCTCTTTTTGGTTCTGCTGGCCCGCCCGCTCGGCTGGCAACTCGGCACGGCCGGCCGTGCGGTGCAGCGCGACACGGCGCGGATCGCCGCATGGGCCGCCGTCGCCGTCATTGTTTGCGAAGGCGCCGCGACGGCGCTGCAAGGCGCGGTGCTCACCGGCACGCTCGGCTTGGAACCGGCGCAACTCGCCGATGCCGGTTTCGTGACCGCCGCCGCGTTGAAGATCGGCGCGATGCTGCTGCTCGCGCTTTTGCTCGCATCCGGCTGGGCGCCCGGCGTGTTGCTGCTGGCGCTGGGGGGCACGGCGCTTGCCGGGGCCACGCTGACCACGCACGCCGCCGCCCGGCTGGACAATCGCGGATTGCTGCTCGGGCTTGCCGCACTGCACCAGTTCGGCGCGGCCGTATGGGTCGGCGGCATCGTCTCGTTCATCGCAGCACTCGCCCGAACCAGCGGCAGCGGCGGCTGGGACGTGATAGGGGCCCGGTTCTCCAGGCTATCGATGCTCGGCGTGCTGGCGATCTTGCTGTCCGGCGGCGGCATGTGCGTGTTGTACGTCACCGGGCCGGATCGTGATTGGCCGGCGTTTTACGGCTCCGCATATGGCGTGATGGTCCTGGCCAAGATCGCCTTGTTCGCGCTGCTGCTGCTGCTTGGCCTCGGAAATTTCCTCACCGTCCGGCGGCTTCGCCAGCGGCCGCGCACCCCGGCGTTGCGGCTGCGCCGTTTCGCCGAAGCGGAAATCGGCATCGGCTTCAGCATCTTTTTTGCAGCGGCATCGCTGACCTCCGCCCCACCGGCAGTCGATCTCATCGAGGATCGCGTGAGCCTCACCGAGATCGTGGCGCGCAACCGCCCCGAGTGGCCGCGCATGACCAGCCCCGAGCACGACGCGCTCTATCTGTCCACCGTGCAGGCCAAGCTCGGCGCCACCGCACCGGCCGGCGCCCGGCCCGCTGCCGCCTTCGTGCCCGGCAGCGGCGCCATCGCGCCGCGCAATGCGGCCGACATCGCCTGGTCGGAATACAATCACCATTGGGCCGGGCTGTTCGTCACGCTGATCGGCATCCTGGCGCTGCTGGCGCGGGCCGGGCTGCGCGTGGCCCGGCATTGGCCGCTACTGTTTCTGGGCCTGGGCGGATTTCTGCTGCTGCGCGCCGACCCGGAGGTCTGGCCGCTTGGCCAGATTGGCGTGTGGGAAAGCCTGCGCGACGTCGAAGTGCTGCAGCATCGCTTCTTTGCGCTGTTGACGATCCTGTTTGGCCTGTTCGAATGGCGGGTGCGGGCCTTGGGCTGGGGACGCAGCCGCGCGGCGCTGATCTTTCCGCTGATCTTTCCGCTGGCCAGCGCGTTGGGCGGCACCGCGCTGCTGACCCATACCCACGCGATTGCCAACATCAAGGACCAATTGCTGATTGAGCTATCCCACACCCCCTTGGCGTTGCTCGGCATCGCCGGGGGCTGGTCGCGCTGGCTGGAATTGCGGCTCGACCGGCCGGATGCGCGCATCGCGGGCTGGATCTGGCCGGTGTGCTTCATCCTCAGCGGGTTGGTGCTGCTGGCTTATCGAGAGGCGTAACAGACCCGTTGCAACATTTGTCGATTTTCGGCTGACACCTCCGATCACTTCCGCTATGATACGGGCATTGTAACGAGTTCCGTAACAATGGCATGGGACAGTGGCGGTATGGGCAGACAGTTTTACGATCAGGCCGGCGGTGCACTGCGTGTTGTTGCCGGGCTGGCGCTGCTTGCTCTGACCGGTGCAGCGCCGCCGCCCTTGCCGCGCGTCTCTGTCGTAACGCAGCACTATGACGCCGAACGCACCGGCTGGAATGCGCACGAAGCAATCTTGACGCCGCAAAACGTCGGCACGCCGGGAGCGTTCGGCCAAACGGCCAGCGTGGCGCTCGATGCCGAGGTCGATGCCCAGCCGCTCGTGGTGCCGAACATCGTGATCGCCGGCGACCCCAACGCCGGCAAGCACGACGTGGTCTATGTCGCCACGCAAGGCAACACGATCTACGCCATCGATCCAACCAACGGCACAATTCTGCTCAGCCGCAATTTCGGCAAACCAACCAAACATCCGCGCGGCTGCAACAATGCATTCTCGGGCATTGGCATCACTGGCACCCCGGTGATCGATGTCGGCCGCAACGCTATGTACTTTATCAACAGTATTCAGGTTGGCGCGGTGCAATCCTACGTGCTGCATCAAATTGATCTGTCAACTTTGAACGACAAGCAAACGCCGGTACCGGTTAGCGCAAGCGAAACGCTCACCGATGGCACGCCGATCAAATTCAACCCGCTTGTTCAGCGCCAGCGCCCGGCGCTGCTGAAAACCGCTGACAACATCTATGCGGGCTTCGGCAGCTACTGCGATTTCAATGTCACCGCGCGCGGCTGGGTGATGGGCTGGAAGGCTGGCACATTGCAGCCAATCACCCGCACCAAATCCGGTGATCCCATCGCGCAATTGCTCAATCGCAACGCGACCGCGCCGAACGGCTGGTTCATGTCGTCGATCTGGATGTCTGGCTCAGGCTTGGCAGGTGACGGCAAGAGTGTTTATTTCGTCACCGGCAATTCGGATCCCGCTGGCACCACGTATGACGGGGTCAACAACGTGCCGCACAGCGTCGTGCGGCTGTCGCTGTCCACCATGACCAAGCTCGATATCTTTACTCCATTCGACGTTGCGGCGCTTGAGGCGGCCGATGCCGATTTCGGCTCCGGCGGCATCATGCTGCTGCCGCCGATCGACGCCACCTCGCCGCCAATGGCGACGGCGGCCGGCAAAAGCGGGATCATGTATCTGATGGACCGGACCAACCTGGGCGGCTTCACGCCGAACGGACCGGACAAGGTCTTGACCCAGGCATACATCGGGCGCTGCGTCTGTTCGCAGTCGTATTTCGCCACGCCGACGCCGACCATCGTCAGCAGCGGACAGGCTGGCATCATCCTGTGGCACATTCAGACAACGCCGAAATATGGCCTGACCCGTTTTGGCACCACCGGCAAGCTGCCGTCGGGCATTGCCGAAGACACTGGCATGTTCACCTCGGTCTCCTCCAACGGCAGCGCGCCTGGAATCATTTGGGGCGTGGCGCGTCCAACCAGCACAACGGACCACACGGTCAAGCTGATGGCATTCTCCACCCTGCCAAAGGCGGGGCTATTGCCGCAGTTGTTCGTCGCCCCGGCCGGTCAGTGGCCCGCGCAACATACCGCCGCCGCCATCAACCCAGTGGTGGCGAATGGCCGGGTGTATGTGGCGTCCGACAGCCAATTGACCATCTTCGGCCTGCTGCCGGCACCGGCGGCCAAGTAACCGCCGCGCTACGCCGGTCGCAGCGCGGCGATCACCTGCTCCGCCAGCGCGGTGGCCGGTGCCGCCACGTCGAGCGCGATGGGGCGCTCGTCCGCCCCCGGCGGCTCCAGCGCCGCGTATTGGCTGTCCAACAGGCTCGGTGGCATGAAATGCCCGGTGCGCGCGGCCATGCGCGCGGCGAGCAATTCGCGGCTGCCGTGCAGATAGATCAGCCGCACATTCGCACGCCCCACAACCAGCCGGTCGCGGTAGACGCGCTTCAACGCCGAGCAGGTAACAATGCCGTTCTCGCCCGCCGCCAGCCGCGCGCCGATCCACCCGGCGATGCGGTCGAGCCACGGCCAGCGGTCCTCGTCGGTCAACGACTGGCCACCGCGCATTTTGGCCACGTTGGCCTCCGGATGCAGCGCGTCGCCCTCCTGATACGGCCAGTGCAACCGCGCCGCCAAGGATTGCGCCAGCGCGGTTTTCCCGGCGGCGGACACGCCCATCACAATCAGAATCGTTGGCTCTGTCATAGCGCGGCAGCCTAACCTGCCAGCCGCATGGTTGCCACCCGTGCCATTGGCGCAGTCTACTGCCGGTTCAGCGTGAAAGGCTGCGCGATGGCGGACGCAACGGCGGACCATACCAACGACTCGCTCGGCGATCTGCTGCGCAATCGCGGCCTGTGGCTGATGCTGGCATTCGGCTTCGTCTCCGGCCTGCCGCTGTTTCTGTCTGGCTTCACCCTGAAGCAATGGCTCGCCGAGGGCGGCATTTCGCTCAGCGCCATCGGCTTCGCCGGCTATGCCGGGCTGTTCTACACGCTGAAATTCCTTTGGGCCCCGGTGCTGGACCATGTGGCGCCGCCCGGCCCGTTCGCCCGTTTCGGCCGGCGGCGCGGCTGGATCTTGTTCGTGCAGCCGTTCCTGGTGCTCGGCTGCCTGGCGCTGGCGTTCAGCGACGCGCCGCACGCCCCGCTGGCCGCCGTGGCGGCTTCAGCGCTGATCGCGCTGTCGTCAGCGACGCAAGACATCGCCATCGACGCCTGGCGCATCGAAACGTTTCCGCCCCGCCTGCAGGGTGCGGCAAACTCGGTGTATGTGTGGGGCTACCGGGTCGGCATGTTGACCTCGGGCAGCGGCGTGTTGTGGGCGGCGGGCAGTATTGGCTGGCACGGCGCGCTGCTGGTGATTGCAGCAATTGCCGCCGCCTGCATGCTGGTGACGCTGGCGGCGGCCGAACCGGCGCTGCCGAAAAGCTTTGTCCGGGGACGCGGCGGCATTGGCGGATTTCTGGCAGCCCTCGCCGACACGTTGGGCGAGTTCCTGCGGCGGCCCGGCGCCTGGGCGATCTTGTTGTTTGTCGGGCTGTTCAACCTCGGCAACGGCATCGCCGGGGCGTTCCTGTCGCCGTTCTATCTATCGCTCGGCTTCAACCGTGCGGCGGTGGCGGCAGCGACCAGCGTGCCGTCGCTGCTGGCGACGATCATTGGCATTGGCGTCGGCGGCTGGATCGTGGCGCGTGCCGGGGTGGGCCGGGCGCTGCTGCTGACCGGCATCGTGCAGACGGTGCTGATGATCATGTATGTGCTGCTATCGCTCTCGCCGGGCAGCCACACCATGCTGTTCGTCACCGTCATGGTGGAGGCGTTCACCCACGCCATGGCGACCTCGGCGTTCCTGGCGTACTTGTCGACATTGACCGCTGTCGAACACACCGCCACCCAGTTCGCGCTGCTGACCTCGCTGGCACCGCTGCCGGGCGATCTGGTGGGCGGCGCGTCGGGCGCGCTGGCCGAGTCGGTCGGCTGGACTGCCTATTACGGCGTGGCGACGCTGGCCGCACTGCCTGCGATGGCGCTGATGCTGCTGATCCTGCGGCGCTGGCCGCCGCCGGAGCGGGCGCGCCGAGCCGGTTAGGGAATTTTCCGGCTGCGCACGCCATAGGCGATGGCAAGTTTTTGCGCCCGGCTGGCTTTCTCGGCAACGCCGCTGACGCCTTCGCGGCGCTCCAGTTCGGCCCATACCTCATCGGCCCGCACGCCCGCATTCACCCACATCACAATCAGGTGGTACAGCACGTCGGCACTTTCGGCCACCAGGGCCGGCTTGTTGCCGGTGATCGCCTCGATCACGCACTCCACGGCTTCCTCGCCGAATTTCTGCGCCACCTTGGCGGTGCCGCGCGACAACAGGCGGGCGGAATGGCTGGTGGACGGATCGGCGTCGCGGCGGCTGGTGACCACCTGCCACAACCGGTTGAGCACCTCGGCAGTAGCCAACTCCGACAGCGGCGCGACAGGCAGCTTAGCCGCCGCCCTCTTCACCGCAGCCTTTTTGGGAGCAGCCTTTTTGAGAGCCGCCTTTTTCGGGGCAGCCTTCGCGGCTGCGATTTTCTTTGCCATGACGCGTCCGATCAGGCGGCCAGCGCCGGGCGCGGCAAGCGCACCGGCAGCCCGGCGGTGGCCAGCGCCGCCTTCACCTGGGCGATGGTGAATGTACCAAAGTGAAACACGCTGGCGGCAAGCAAGCCGGTCGCTCCGGCTTCGGCGCCTTCGACGAAATGCTGCAACGTCCCCACGCCCCCCGACGCCACCACCGGCACCCGCACCGCGCCGCACACCCTGCGCAGTAAGTCCAGATCGAAGCCATTGCCGGTGCCGTCGCGGTCCATGCTGGTCAGCAGAATTTCGCCCGCGCCCAATTCCGCCACCCGGCGGCACCAGCCCACCGCATCAATGCCGGTGTCGCGCCGCCCGCCATGGGTAAACACATGCCATTCGCCGGGCCCGACCTGCTTGGCATCGACCGCGACCACCACGCACTGGCTGCCAAATTTTTCCGCTGCCTCGGCGACCAATTCCGGCCGCGCCACCGCCGCCGAATTGATGCTGCACTTGTCAGCCCCAGCCAGCAGCAGATTGCGCATGTCGCCGACCGCGCGAATGCCGCCGCCCACCGTCAGCGGCAGGAACACCCGCGCTGCGGTGCGCGAGACCACATCGAGGATGGTGTCACGATTCTCATGGCTGGCGGTGATGTCAAGGAAGGTCAACTCGTCGGCCCCGGCGGCGTCGTACACCGCCGCCTGCTCCACCGGGTCCCCAGCGTCGCGCAAACTGACGAAATTCACACCCTTCACAACCCGTCCGTCCTTGACGTCCAGACAGGGAATCACGCGCAACTTCAACACATCGGCACCTCTGGATGCGGACCAATGGGGGAAGATAGCGCGCCGATGCAAGCGTGGATCGTACGCCACAGAACTGTCACGCAGCGTCCGCGCCAACCAATCGCCCGGTTGTCCAATCAGCCGGCCAGCAGATCGAGTGCCGCTACGGGATCGATTCGGCCATCGTACAGCGCGCGCCCCACGATCACGCCGTCGATCAGGCCGCGCCGCGCCCCGCCCGCTTGCCGCTTCAGTGCCGCAAGGTCGTCCAGCCCGCCGACGCCGCCCGAGGCAATCACCGGCGTGGAAATCTGCGCCGCCAAATCGAGCGTCTGTTCCAGGTTCAACCCGCCGAGCATCCCGTCGCGGGCGATATCGGTGTAGATGATGGCCGCCGCTCCGGCGTCCTCGAAGCGCAGCGCCAGATCGAGCGCCTTCATGCTGGAGGTTTCCGCCCAGCCTTCGGTGGCAACAAATCCATCGCGCGCGTCGATGCCAACCGCGATCCGGCCCGGCCACGACCGGCACGCCTCGCGCACCAGTTCCGGATTCTTGGCTGCGGCACTGCCCAGGATCACCCGCCGCACGCCTGCTACCAGCCAGCGCTCAATGCCGCCAAGGTCGCGGATACCGCCGCCGAGTTGCACCGGAATGGACACATTGGCCAGAATGGCGCGCACCGCCCCGGCGTTGACCGGCTGACCGGCAAAGGCGCCGTTCAGGTCCACCACATGCAGCCAGCGGAAGCCGGCATCCTGCCACACCCGCGCCTGTGCGCCGGGGTGATCGGAATAGATCGTGGCATCGTCCATGTCGCCACGGCGCAATCGCACGCATTGTCCGTCTTTGAGGTCGATGGCCGGGTAGAGCGTCAGTCCTGACATCAAACGATCCGCCCGCCGTGCTGCAGCAGCTTGTAATAGAAGATGCCGCGGATCGTGCGCCCGCCCACCCGCGCGTACGCCGGGTGGATGCCCCAGCGGATGTAGCCGAGCGACTCGTACAGCGCGATGGCGGCCCGCTGTGTCTCGCGCACATCGAGATTGAGCAGATGGTAGCCAAGGCTGCGCGCCGCATCCTCGACCCGCAGCGTCATATTGCGCGCCAGCCCGTGGCCGCGCGCATACGGCGCGACGAACGAATGCTGCAATTCGGCGGCGAACGCCCGCGCCTCGTTGTTGCGCGCCGGGCGCACCAGTTGCGCCGAGCCAACCACGGTGCCGTCCAGCCGGGCGACGAACAACTGCCGCTCCGGCACCAGCAGCGTGCCCTTGAAGTAGCTTTCCAACGATAGCCGGGGTTGCGGATTGACCCAGCCAAAGCCGCCACCGTCGATGATCGCCGCATTGGCCGCCTCGCACAGCGCGGCCAGATCGTCGTCGGCGAGCTCGGCCACCCGCTCGACCATCGGGTCGTGCCCCTCGCCCGCGCCGCTGTCGGCTTCGAGATCGTCAGGTTGCATCGCCGTCATGCTCAGGGGGTCCAGCGCAGGAAATTGGCCAGAATTCGCAGGCCGACCTCCTGGCTTTTTTCGACGTGAAACTGGGTGCCGGCCCGATTGCCGGACGCGACGATCGCGGCCACCGGGCCGCCGTAGTCGGTGGTGGCGATGGTCTCGGACGGCTTGCCCCGCGCCAGCGCGTAACTGTGCACGAAATACCCGTGATCGCCGGGCAACAGCCCCTCCAGCAGCGGGTGCGCGCCGGGTTCGAACAGCAATTCGTTCCAGCCCATCTGCGGCAGGCGCAGCGCTTGCGGCACATCGAGCACGGCGATTTCGCCGGCAATCCAGCCGAAACCATCGGTGACGTAGTGTTCCAGCCCGCGCTCGGCCATCAATTGCATACCGACGCAAATGCCCAGGAACGGCGTGCCCGCATCGGTGCTGGCGATGATCGCCTCGCGCATGCCACGCACTGCCGCCAGCCCGCGCGCGCAATCGGCAAACGCGCCCTGGCCGGGCAGCACAATCCGGTCCGCCCGCGCCACCGCGTCCGGGTCGGCGGTCACGATCACCTGCGCGTCCATCCCGTGCCGCTCGGCGGCGAGGGCAAGGGCGCGCGAGGCAGAGGCGAGGTTGCCGCTGCCGTAGTCGATCACCGCAACGATCATCGCACCATGTCCGCCAGCAATGCGGCGTGGGTCAGGTCTGGGCGGCGGTCGAGCAACTTGGCCAGCGCCGCATCCTCATTTTCAGCGGCGACCACATTCACCTCGGCGTAGCCGCGCTGCTCCAGCGTCCAGCGCCGCAGATCGAAGCCGAACAGGCCGATCAGCCAATGCAGCGCCGCCGCCAGCGCCAGCCCCGCCAAGTCCGGTGCCAAGGCCAGCAACAACGCCTCGGCGCAGATCGCCAGCGCGCCCGCCACCCAGGCACCGTGCGCCAGCAGCCACAATGGCCCGAAGATCACCCCAAGCCTGGTGAACCCCTCGCGCAGCAGCACCGGCGGGACGTACGGCTTGGTGTGGGCGGTATAGATATTCACAACGCCCCCTTGGTCGATGGAACGGCGTCACCGACGCGCGGATCGAGTTCCACCGCCGCCCGCACCGCGCGCGCCGTGGCTTTATAGCAGGCCTCGGCCACATGGTGCGCGTTGGTGCCGGCCTTCATCACAATATGCAGGTTAATCAGCGCATTGAACGCAAACGCGCGGAAGAACTCCTCGAACAACTCGGTGTCCATCTCGCCGATCTTGGGCTGGCGGAACGCCACCGACCACGCCAGAAACGGGCGGCCGGAGAAATCCACCGCCGCTTCCACCAGCGCCTCGTCCATCGGCACCACGGCGTGGCCGAACCGGCGGATGCCGCGCTTGCCGCCCACCGCCTCGTTGATCGCGCGGCCCAGCACGATGCCGACATCCTCCGTGGTGTGGTGGAAATCGACGTGCAGATCGCCCGCCGCGCGCACCGTCAGATCGATCAACGAATGCCGGGCGAATGCGGTCAGCATGTGGTCCAGGAAGCCGATCCCAGTCGCGATCTGCGAACGGCCGCTGCCGTCCAGATCGAGCGACAGGCTGATATCGGTCTCGGAGGTAGTCCGGTGCAGACTGGCGGTGCGTGACATGCGCGCGTCGTAGCGAAAAGCGCGGGCCACGGCAAACAATAGCCGGGCAAATGGACTGGGCTGCCCTACCGGGGCTGCATGCGTCTTGCCGCGCCGCCCGGCGCGCGCCATGTAGCCCCGCTATGCAGAACTCATCCCAAACCCAATACGACCCGGTCGGCTGGCACGGCACGACCATCCTGTGTGTGCGCCGCGACGGTGCCGTGGCCATGGCCGGTGACGGGCAGGTGTCGCTCGGCAACACCGTGGTGAAAGGCAACGCCCGCAAGGTGCGGCGCATCGGCAACGGCCATGTGCTGGCAGGCTTCGCCGGCGCCACCGCCGACGCGTTCACCCTGCTGGAGCGCCTCGAAGCCAAGCTGGAGCGCTACCCCAACCAGCTTGAACGCGCCTGCGTCGAACTGGCCAAGGATTGGCGCACCGACCGCTATCTGCGCCGCCTGGAAGCCATGATGGCGGTGGCCGACCGCGACCGCAGCTTCACCCTCACCGGCAACGGCGACGTGCTGGAACCCGAAGACGGCGTCATCGCCATCGGCTCGGGCGGCAATTTCGCCCTCTCGGCGGCCCGCGCGCTGATCGACATTCCCGGCATGAGCGCTGAGGACGTGGCCCGCAAGGCGATGAAAATCGCTGCCGATATCTGCGTCTATACCAATTACAACGTGATCGTCGAGACGATCGCGTAAGGAATCGCAATGGAAGTCCCGACCTATTCGCCGCGCGAGATCGTCTCCGAGCTCGACCGCTTCATTGTCGGCCAGCAGGACGCCAAGCGCGCGGTGGCGATCGCTCTGCGCAACCGCTGGCGGCGGCAGCAACTGCCCGAAGCCATGCGCCAGGAAGTGGTGCCGAAAAACATCCTGATGATCGGCCCGACCGGCTGCGGCAAAACCGAAATCGCCCGCCGTCTGGCCAAACTCGCCCAGGCGCCGTTCCTGAAAGTCGAAGCCACCAAATTCACCGAAGTCGGCTATGTCGGCCGCGACGTGGATAGCATCGTGCGCGATCTGGTCGATGTCAGCCTGAACATGCTGCGCGAGGTCAGCCGCAAGGAAGTTCAGGTCAAGGCCGAAGCCGCCGCCGAGGAACGGCTGATCACCGCCCTGGTCGGCGACAGTGCGGCCGCCGACACCCGCTCGAAATTCCGCCGCATGCTGCGCAATGGCGAGTTCGAGCAGAAAGAAGTCGAAGTCAGCGTCATCGACGCGCCGAGCAATCCCATCGGCCAGCTCGATATGCCCGGTATGCCGCCCGGCCAGATGATCAACCTCGGCGAGATGATGAAAAACATGATGGGCCGCGCGCCCACGCCGAAGAAAATGACGGTGGAAAACGCCCGCCGCGTGCTGGAGAGCGAGGAAGCCGGCAAGCTGCTCGACAACGACCAACTGACCAAGGACGCGGTGGCGCATGCTGAGCAGAACGGCATCGTGTTTCTCGACGAGATCGACAAGATCTGCGTGCGAAGCAGCGAAGGCGGCTTCCGGGGCGGCGACGTCTCCCGCGAAGGCGTGCAGCGCGACCTGCTGCCGCTGATCGAGGGCACCACGGTCAACACCAAATACGGCCCGGTGAAGACCGACTTCGTGCTGTTCATCGCCTCCGGCGCGTTCCATTTGGCCAAGCCGTCCGACCTGCTGCCGGAATTGCAAGGCCGCCTGCCGATCCGCGTCGAACTCGCCCCGCTGTCGCGCGACGATCTGCGCCGCATCCTGACCGAGCCGGAACACTCGCTGTTGCAGCAATACACCGCGCTGATCGGCACCGAGGGCGTCAAGCTGACCTTCGAGGACAGTGCCGTGGACGCGCTGGCCGATCTGGCCGCCGACATCAACGACCGTGTGGAGAACATTGGCGCGCGGCGTCTGGCCACGGTGCTGGAAAAACTGCTGGAGGAGATCAGCTTCACCGCCAGCGACCGGGGCGGCCAGGACATTTCGGTCGACGCCGCCGCCGTGCGCGACCGCGTCGCCCCGCTGGCGCAGAAGGGTGACCTCAGCCGGTTCATTTTGTAGCCGGCCGGGCGCCGCCATGTTATAACGTCCGTGAGAACGGAGGCGGACATGGCAACGTTGAAGCTGCGGGCGATCGGCAATTCGGTGGGGGTGGTGTTTCCCAAGGAGTTGCTGGCGGAGTTGGATGCCACGGAAGGGGATACCCTGTTTGCGGTGCGCACCCCCGATGGCGTGCGGCTGACCAAATCGGACCCCGATTTCGAGGAGGACATGGAGGTGGCCCGGCGCCTGATGAAGCGCTGGCACAACGTGTTGCGTGAGTTAGCGAAATGACCCGCTGGCTGTCGCTGCGGGTTGTGGAGGCGATTCATGACGAGCAACTCAGCCTGCATGGCGGCCCGGCGGGCATCCGCGACCTTGGGCTGCTGGAAAGTGCGCTCGCCCGCCCGATGAATCTGGCGGCTTATGGCGAGCCGGGGCTGGCGGAGCTCGGCGCCACCTATGCCATTGCGATTGCGCGCAACCACCCGTTCATCGACGGCAACAAGCGCGCCGGCTGGATGGCCATGGTGTGGTTCCTGGCCCGCAATGGCGTGACGTTCGAGCCACCTGACGCGGAGGCGGCGGTTGCCATGCTGGCGATGGCTGCCGGCGAGATGACGGACGCAGCGTTCATCGAATGGGTGCGCGGGTTTGCCAAACCGCGTGCGTAGCTGGTGCGATTCGCCACGGCAAGAACCGGAAGGGTGCGAGATGGACGCCATAACTCAGACGCCGCTGGACCCGAAAGCCGCCGAAAAGCTGCAAGCAGGCCGTGAGATCATGCGCCGCTACCGCGACACGCTGCGTGTGCTCGCGACATGAGCGAGATCGTTTGGCCGGAGCTTCTGGAAGTCGAACTGTTGCCCGCCGAGTGCATCGGCGAGCCCGGCAGCTGACCCGGCTCGCGCGACGAGGGATTGATCGAGAGCGCCCTGACAAAGAACCATCTGCTCAACGACTGCAACAAACGCATCGGCTTCATCGCCGCCCTGAGCTTCGTCCTGATCAATGGCTGGCTCGTGGTCGCCAATCAGGCGGAGGCAGCCGCCGTGTTGCTGAAGGTGGCGGCCAGCGAAATCGGCCAAGACGGTTTCGCCGCCTGGATGCGGGACCGGACGCAGCCACGAGTGTAGTGGGCTCCTGCCTTCCCGATCCTGCAATGCGATCCCGGCGGCAGTGTCAGAAAGGGCCGTCCGCAGCACCACTCCATCGTTTCTTGGCCATTCACGGGCGAGCGTGCCTTCGTGGAAGCAAGCTGCCCCTTGCGGTGAAGATCATGGTTTCGGAGACGTCAAGGCATTGATAATAATCGCGGACGACGTAACGCAGGACAGTGATCATCTCACGCTGGTTCACCCCGCGCGGGCGGCCGCGCCGCCTGGTTTTGGGTGTCAGCGGCTTGATCGCCCCCACTCCTCGTTGGTCGGAACAGACGGACACCGCTTGGTCTCGCAGGCAGTCTCGGCCATCCTGCCACGGCGCCGTTCGGTCCACATCCCGACTTGAATCACAGGACATCTCAGCTGGGAACCCGATCCAGCGGATTTCTGCAATAATTTCCGAGAAAATATGGTGAAGGGAAGGTTTCTATTCCAAACCGCTTCCAGCATTGGCAACACTCCAAAGGCGACTCTGTACATTTTGTCCAAGAGATCTAAGTAATTCTGGACCAGTCTCGTGCAATATCACTCCTTTCTCGAACTTCTGTGCGATTTCGGCGTATCGCAACGAAAATCGACGCTCTCCCACAACTTCCGAAAGGAGATCGTCGAGTGCAGAGAATTTCGCCATTAGCTCTGCCGGGATGAATATGCCATTCTTAGTCAGATAGATATGAAATTGACCGCAGGAATCTTGCGCCCTGTTAAAATCATGCCACACAATGGCATCACAATAATACATCGTCTTGTCAGGCGCATTTCTAAGCTCGTCCTTCTGCCACGCAGCTAACGGGATTTGCTCTAGAAAATATTCGAATTGCCCAGGAAGCATCATATTTACATTTGGAGAAAACGCAAGTCCCAGTGCTACTGGACGCACAATGTTGAAAGCATCATTCAGTAAACCCCATGCTTCTGGTATAACCTCGAATTCTTTTTGATGTAACTTGACCGTTCTGTCCATTAATTTGTTAATTTCAAATTTTAATTTCTCCAGTTCCGCCTGCTGGGCATGCTTATACGCGGCTAGTCTTTCGTCAAATCTTGCTGCCATCCATTTTTCACCGAAGAGCTTGAAAAGCCACAGTGTGATAGCCCCAATAAATCCAATTGCACCGGCAGAAATGGTGACATAAGTTAAGATCGCTCCGATAAACCCTTGAAAATCTGACCAATTTTGCCACATAGATTGTTACTGCCTCGGATTGAGTGTCGCATGACATCCTGATATTGTCGCGCCGCCATCTTCCGATCAGCGCCCCTGCTGGCATCGGCCAGAAACAAGTGCCGGATCGTCGATACGCTGGTGAAGCTGCGTTCAACGATAGCCGA